>DJLT01000053.1:0-42906 GCA_002435145.1 Neptuniibacter sp. UBA6509 | reverse complement strand
GTACTTGATGAAGCTGACCGTATGCTCGATATGGGCTTCGTAGGTGACGTTTTAGGCATTTTAGAAAGCATATCTAAAAAGCGCCAGACAATGCTGTTCTCTGCCACACTATCCAGCGCCGTACATAAGCTTTCACGCCAGATTTTAACTCGACATGAAACAATTAGTGCTGCTAAAGCAAATATTACTGCAGATACAGTCGATCATGTGGTTTACCCAGTAGAAGAGAAACGCAAAGCTGATCTGTTCGCTGAGCTTATTAAGAAACATAACTGGTTTCAGGTTTTAGTTTTTACAAGCACTAAAGGTCAAGCCGATGAGCTTATGAGAGACCTTAAGTACGATGGTATTGATGCGGTTATCTGTCATGGTGACAAAAGCCAAGGCGCACGTCGTCGCGCAGTCGCTGATTTTAAAGCGGGTAAAGTTCAAGTCCTTGTCGCAACTGAAGTTGCGGCACGTGGCCTAGATATTAAAGGCCTTGAACACGTCGTTAACTATAACCTTCCCTACTTAGCTGAAGATTATGTCCATCGTATCGGTCGTACTGGGCGTGCAGGTCAAAAAGGACAAGCCATTTCATTTGTGAGTCGTGAAGAAGAAAGTGCACTGGATAATATCGAACACCTGATCGGTGCTCGCATACGTCGTATTCATATGAAGGGGTTTGAAGTCGGAAGCAGAGAAGGCTTACGTAAGCGAATCAGTAAAAAAGGCCCTAAAAAACGCATTAACAAAGAAACGAGAACTAAAATTATAAGTAAGCGCTCTGCTAACAAAACAGCAAGCGTAAAAAAGAAAAAACGCTAATTAAGAGTATCGCACGCTTTGATTACAAGCGAGTATGAAGCGATTCTTAATCGGGAGAACCGCTTCTATGCGCTACAAGATCTACAGCTATCAATGGACAACTTAACCCCATGGTTATGTACTTTATAACCTTCAAGAATTTAATACTCAGTAGTTAAGCACAAATCCTAACTGCATAAGCTTGATACAAATTATCGATTCTCAAACTGATCAGCAGCATTACGTTTCATGCTTCTTTCATAAATGTAGTTTTCTGAATCTTGCTTTTTGCGCTTACTCTTAACTGGCTTTCTTCTGGTGTGAGTCTCAGTGTAATTGGAGTTAAAGCGCCCCTCTAGTTCGTCATCAAAGACAATCTCATCCATTCTCAATTTACTGCTCATTCTCTTTTCCCGAAATATTAAAAATTCAGACATCTACATAATTCATGTAGATAGCAAACAAGCATATAAAAACGTTTTTATGTGACCGATTGATTAAGGCCTGATGACATTTTTGTTAGATAACTTAAATTTGGTCTAAATCTACTGCGGTTGAAAACTTGTTACGTTTAAGTGAAATAAGAGAACGAAACTTTCGGAGGTTAATATCGCTGGCCAATTCTCTGCGTGCAAATGCTTCATAAGCCTCCATATCAGCCACCATAACCACTAACACAAAATCGACATCACCTGTAACCTGATAACACTGTGTCACTTCAGGTGCCGCTTGCATCTTCAGCATGAAAGCATCATGCACATCAAGCTGGTCTCTGTTCATTTCCACTTCGACAATGATATTTATGACTCGTCCAAGGAGTCTTGGATTAACCAGTGAGACATCCGCAACGATAATACCCTCTTCTCGCAACCTACGAACACGTCGCAAACATGCAGGTGGAGAGAGGCCTACTTCCTCTGCAAGCTGTAAGTTGCTGACTTTATTATCTAGCTGCAGACAACGCAGAATATGACGATCAATTCTATCCAACGCATTAGTCATAAATTACACATCACACTCATTAATTTTAATTATATTAAAAATGATAATTTATAATTGAATATTATTTCTTAATACAAGAAACAAAAGAAATCCTAACTAAATCCAGTCATTTAAACTAGAGCCTTCATTTAACATTATCAAGGCTAAACAGATCATGCGCCCGCCTATTTTCTCTCTTACTTCTATGCGTGCGACTCTCATCGGGTTGGGTAAAGAGATATATGAGGTCTGCCTTTTATTATTTAAGCTCACTATCCCTGTCATCATAGCCGTTAAAGTGCTTGAAGAGCTTGGAGCCATTCCGTATCTGAGCGCAGCTTTATCCCCACTCATGCAGCTGGTGGGGCTTCCTGAAAGCATGGGCATTATATGGACGACAACACTTCTCACTAATATCTATGGTGGAATGCTTCTCTTTTTTCAAATTGCTCCGAGTGAAAACCTGACAGTCGCACAAGTGACTGTACTAAGCAGCATGCTATTAATGGCGCATAGCTTGCCACTTGAGTTGAGAATCACTCAGATGGCCGGAATGCGTTTTGTTTTTTCATTTTTACTGCGTGTTTTATCAGCCTTACTACTAGGCGCGCTGCTATATCATATCTACCGTATAGGGGGATGGTTACAGGAACCGGTAGAACTGATCTGGCAGCCAGATAATACTGGGCCACAAAGCTTTTATGACTGGGTAATAATTCAGCTGAAAGGTCTAGGAATGATCGTTATGATTGTCACCGCCTTACTCTCATTGCTGCGTTTATTGCGATGGCTACACGTTGAGCGCTTAATGATATGGCTACTTCAACCTCTGTTAAAGCTAATGGGGATAGGCAGGCAGGCGACCTCCCTTGCCATTATTGGGGTCACGCTTGGGCTCTCGTTTGGAGGTGGGTTATTAATAAAAGAAGCACAAAGCGGTAGTGTAAGCCCTAAGGACTGCTTTTCCGCTCTATGCCTATTAAGTATTTGCCACAGCATCATAGAAGATACTCTACTTGTATTAACTATGGGGGCTGATTTATCTGGCGTCTTATGGGCAAGGCTTTTGTTTAGCTTAATTGTTGTAAGCCTAATCACTCGATTACTACTCAATACCAGTGTTCAATTTCAACAACGCTACCTCTTTAGAGATGTATCAACGCCTGCATCTAATGATAAGACTCACACTGAAACTGTGAGCTCTGGTGACAAACTTTGATACATATAGAGACCTCTACCGAACACAAAAAAGGTGTTTACTTTGCTCTCGCAGCTTTTGGGATGTGGGGCATAGTCCCTGTATATTTTAAGTCTATTGAGCATGTATCACCGCTTGAAGTACTTGCACATAGAGTTGTTTGGTCTGTTGTATTTCTAGCCGGTTTTATTGCGCTCACAAACAGAATGAAAGAAATTTACGCTCTGTTTAATCGCCCAAAGATAATATACAGCTTAGCGGCCTCTGCTGCGGTCATCGCCCTTAACTGGTTAGTATTTATATGGGCTGTTGGTCAAGATCGAATCATTGAATCCACATTGGGGTATTTCATCAACCCATTGATTAATATCGTATTCGGATATTTTATCTTCAGTGAACGCCTTAGACCTATGCAATGGGCAGCCGTTGCACTGGCAGCCATTGCTGTTACTTATCAAGTGATACTTTTAGGAGAACTGCCCTGGGTAGCATTAACGTTAGGATTCAGTTTTTCAATTTATAGTTTGCTTCGAAAGAAAATTCCTGTGGATTCTATCAGTGGTCTATTTATAGAAACCTTATGGCTCCTCCCTATATCATTGGCCTATATGGTCTGGCTCTTAAGCAACGGAAATCTACAGTTTATTAATGAAGACGATGCAACAATGTGGCTTCTATTAGGCGCTGGCTTAGTGACAAGTTTTCCACTCTTAGCCTTTGCATCCGGAGCGCGGCGTTTAAGCCTTACACTTATTGGTTTACTACAATACATTGGTCCAAGCATCGCATTCTTAATCGCTGTTTTTTACTATGATGAGCCTATGAACTCGGAACGTCTTATAACCTTTATCTTAATCTGGTTAGCGCTTGTAATTTTTAGTGTTGAGGGCTTGCTAGTACAGAAAAGAAAAAACGGATAGATCCATCTTTGTTAAATAATAGAGCCTTGTTTAAGAATAAGCGATAAACAGCGAACCTATAACTATCGAGAATTCGTTAGTTATTAGGTAATTCGAGTTACTTAGAAGCTTTGAATTTAACATTGGTTAAGAAAACAGCTAAGCCTAGTAACGCTACTGATGTCGCATACATTAATAGATCAGAAGGTTCCTCAATCACCATCTTAGTAGTCAATGATAAAAACTGGAGTATTAACATCATGATTACCATAGAACCCAGTTTTCTTTTAAGTTCATCAATACTATTTATGACCAATAGGTTTGAATGCAGATCTTCGGAACGCTTATCAATTTTGATTTTACTGATGAATATTTCATAGATACCAAAACCAAACATCAGCATAAGACAAGCGACTGAACGATAATCTCAATTAAGATCAAAAGCAGCTCAATGCGAGCATCAAGTCCTAAACCTTTATTAATGGCGACATCAACCAAATGTATAAAGTCATAAACAACGAATCCGACTAAAAGCAGCGCGCCTGCCATAATTGCCATAACGGTTAACAATATGACCCAGCGTAACGACCACATATTTTTTCTAGACTTTTCACGATTCAATAAGCTCCCTTTCATCAAATTTGCTCTTTAGGGCGCCACAATTTCATAACAGACACAAAAAAAAGTATTCCACTTCGGTACTGTTATCTACCCAGTGTTAATCAACTTTTAATAATTAGAGACAGTACGGCTGTCTCTAAAATATATATCTAATAGGGTTTGTTTAAGACTTCCGCTTATCTTGATCAGATTTGCGCTACCCATTTACGTTAAAGACAAGTACAGTTCACTTTTTCTAAACTTCTAAGCATTAAAGAGCCATAATGAATAGCAGCAATCTTCAAGCAAACTTCGACAAGATACGCAGTAATCGCATATTCGAATTCTTTGTAGTTTCTGTGATCCTATTTTCGGCACTGGTTATCGGTGCAAAAACTTACAATATCCCTAGCCACTTTCTAACAATGATTACCTGGTTAGACCGCGCTATAACCGTGTTCTTCCTAATAGAGATATGCATCCGATTTATTGGTGAGCCGAACAAGAAAGATTTCTTTAAAAACCCTTGGAACATATTTGACACCTTAATTGTGGTCGTCAGCTTAATACCTATCCAAGATAGTGAGTTGGCATTAGTTGGTCGATTAATCCGTATTTTCCGTGTTTTAAGGATGGTCTCGATTGTCCCTGAGTTACGCTTATTACTTAACTCACTTATTAAAGCTTTACCTCAACTAGGCTACGTTATCTTATTGATGTTTATAATTTTTTATATATACGCTGCTATTGGTGCTTCGTTTTTTATGCACATCAATGAAGATCTTTGGGGTGATATATCAATTGCAATGCTTACCCTATTTAGGGTAATGACCTTTGAGGATTGGACGGATGTCATGTATGAAACGATGGCTGTCTATCCATTTAGCTGGCTGTATTACTTAACCTTTATTTTCCTAACCACTTTCGCCTTTCTAAATATGGTTATTGGCATCGTGGTAAATGTTATGGAAAATGAACATGCTGAAGAAGCAAAGCAAAAAGCCCTTGATGAAGGACAGCTTACAATCGAAGACCTTTCTATGCAGATAGCTGAACTGAAGCAGCTCATTCAGGAACGGAAATAATCTCCCTATTTCTGAGCGTTTGATAAAAAGCCCGCTATTCAGTATGAATAACGGGCTTTTTCTTATACGCGATTAAATACGTACTTGCATGATCCGATTTGTTAATAAACATCCTCGCGGTAGCGATCCTGCTCCCTAAGCGTTTGCACATCGATTCCAAGTGGTAAGATCACTTCATTTAATGCCGCCATAACGCTGTTTGCCATGCGCCGTCCGCCACAAACAAGTATCTGAGCACCCTCCTCAATCAACCTGCGTAACTCGTCACCGTCAAGAGTGATTTTGTCTTGAACATAGGCACGTTGGCTTACACGGGAAAACACAGCGTTCAACTTGGTTAGTCTCTTATCCTCAAGGTAAGAGTTCAACTCAGCTTTGTAGAGAAAATCAGATTCTGGACAACGACCTCCCCAATAGAGGTGCATAGCATGATGCGCTGTATTATGACGTATAAATCCAACCAAGGGGCCAATACCTGTACCTGCGCCAATCAGTACAATAGGTGCATTGCTTGATGAAGGCCGAAAGCTAGGATTAGGCTTTATAAAAGCGTTGATACTGTCGCCTATCGAAAGCGCATGAAGATAACTTGAGCACACCCCCCCCAAATGGTAGCGTACACAAATCTCTAACATGCCATCCTTGGATGCAGAAGCGAGCGAATAAAAGCGAGGCATGTTACTTTCTGGAGGCAATATCCCCACTAAATCGCCTGCCTCAAAATGGCTTAGGCCCGAACGCCCTGCCACCTTATCAAATAATCCAACAACACCTTCACGAGGCTCCTCTTTAAAGCGAAACACGGTTGTCGGAGCCTGAACCTCTGCGCCGTAATCAATCCGTTCGGCAAGCACGAGTTTATTACAACGCGGTAGTGCGGGACTGTGCGCCAACACTAACTCAGTACCAAGCACCTTGCTAAGCTCGACACCCCAACGCGCAAACTCTTGAGGGGATTGCTGGTTGATCGTCTCAAAAGGCAGTAATACCTGCCAGCCTTTTGCCCTGAGTGCAGTGTCTACATTTTTGGCGAACTGACAGAAGTGAGGAAATTGATTATCACCAAACCCTAAAACGGCAACTGGAAGGTTGGGTGTGTGGGTTATCATCTCAAGTATTGCCATAAAGTGGTTGGCTGACGAAGGCGCATCGCCATCCCCGTAAGTTGAAGTAAGAACAAACAATCTTTTAGCATGGGGGTAATGATTCACAAAATTGTTCATCGCAGTTGTATGTACAAGGTACCCAGCCTTATTAAGTGAGTCATGCAGCGTCTTAGCAAAACCCCAAGTACTATTGCTTTCGCTACCTACTAATATAACCGTGTCTGCCATACGAATTGCTGTATTGTTATTCAACTCAGTATCTGACTTGTGACGCTCCCACCATATTTGAATCCCTGTCCATGACATCATAGGTACAGCAAGCGCACAGAGACCAAGAAGCAAGCCTAGCCACCATAACCCTTCACCGGTATGTAACATAAAAATCAACTCATAGAACGCTTGCTTTGTACCGTAGGCTTGATAAGAAAGTAGCTGTCCTGTTGATTGATCGATAAAACCACTGCCCTGTTTTGTTTTGATTGTATACACATCAGTCAGGTCTTCTGCGTAAGGATAAACCAGCTCTCTTAGTTCACTGACAGGTATTTCTTTTAATGCTTGAAGCTTATCCGTGGGTAATGGAATACCACCACTGACGCTCTCGGGAAAAGAAGGTTCGATCGATTGAGGTTCAGGCAATAACTCAAGGGATACGGCTGACATATATAGGCCAGTCACGGAAGAAAGCAGTAGCCCAAGCACGATTACCCGACCCATTTGACAATGTAATTGCTGTTTAAAAGATCCTTTAATTGGGCGAAAAATCTGACGAAAACTGCCAAGTCTATTCGCTAACATAAATACGCCTGAAAACGTTATCAACAGCATCAGCAATGCGCCAATACCCGTAGCGACTCGCCCAGGTGTATCTAGTAGGTATGAGCGATGTAAACGTTTAACCCACACCATAACAGGCGACGCTGTATATGGCCCTATGGTTTCTCCTGTTAACGGGTTGATAATATCAGCACCCGTGCCATCAGCATTCGCAAAATAGACAATAACCGTACCAGAGGAGGTTCGCTGTATCTGTTCAGCACCCGGGTAACGCGATGTAAGTTTCGCCGTCAATTCCGCAACGCTAGTAGAAGAGGTACCGACTACCTTGGCTTGAGTTCGTTCCAGAAACGGATCAAGAGCCAGAATCCCTCCTGTAATGGAGATCACCACAACTAAAGCCGCTGCTATCAAGCCTAAAACAGAATGAAATTTACGTAACATGTAATAACTCCAGGCCTGTCACTAAAACGAATAAGTGAAGGTTTTAACGTACCCGCGCCCAGAAATTGGTTGGCCTACACCCTCGCTCGTAAATGGAACAACGATGTCATTGCGGTGATCACGCATGTCTTCGACGGCGGAATCAATCCTAAGCTGAAAACCAGAATCGATATAGCTATCAGCTAGGTCTAGGGTAACCGTTAACGTTTTACCGCTAGTGACGCTTGCGCCAGTCAATCCATCGTATTCACTCTCGCGCTTACGAGTACCGCGTACCCAACCACTTAAATGTTTGTAATATTTTGATTTCTGACCCGCAACCCAAACCGTTTCTTGATATATCCCTTTCTCATCAGTTAGATAAATCGCTAAATAAGCGCCATCACCACCATAATTTTTCATTTCAGTGGTTAGATTTACTTCACGAGCTGAAGCGGTTGTCGTAAGAAATGCCCCACTAAGCAGGCATAATGTCATTGCTATATATTTCATTGTTTATCTCTCTGCTTGCTAACTGAAGACGCTTTATTCAATCGTGACTTTAGGTTTATTAGACCTGTGCGCCTTAGGATTCATGCCATCAGTTTTTGTAACACCATCCCAACCTTTCAAGTAATCCGAGGCATCGCCTGACTCATCAAATTCAATCTCAAGCTCTATAAGACTAAACGAAGCAGGTGAGAATTTAGCTTCAATACGATTGCCCTTACGGTCCAATCCTTTGACCTCATAACAACCGTCGTCTACTTTTATGCGGTCAACCTGCCATCCCCTATCGGTTACCATTTGTCTAAGGTGTTGGCGCGGTTGCCAATCTGACACAGGGTCCGTGCAATCTTCGCTCGCAAAAGCTGCACCAGTTAACACGCAGGAAGTGATAAAAATGGTTAATATTTTCTTATTCATGAGGGCTCTCCTTTATATTTTTGTTCATAGTAAATGACTTTACTGACACCTACCTGAACGCAAAGCACCGATGATGAGAGCATGCAAAATAGACTGCGTGTTGATATGATTTGATGCCGTTTATTACCATGACACAGCTCTCAGAGGTCGAAGATGCGCATATTATTGGTCGAGGATGCTGAAGACTTAGGTGAAGTAATCCATGATCAGATCGCTGATGAAGGGAATGCCGTTGACTGGGTTAAAACCCTTGCTTACGCAGAAACGAGCAAAGAGACAACAGACTACGATCTAATTTTACTTGATCTTATGCTACCTGACGGGAGCGGTATCGACTTCTTAATCAATTTACGCCGCTCAGGCAGTATCACCCCTGTGATTATCATGACCGCCCGAGATCAAATTTCTGATCGTATTAAAGGACTCAATGCCGGAGCTGATGATTACCTCGTAAAACCCTTCGACCTTACTGAGTTATCAGCGCGAATAGCCGCGGTAACGAGACGGTACTCAGGCAATCCAAATCCTCTGCTAAAAATAGGGTCATTAGAGATTGATCTAACGAAACATATTGTTTCCCGTAATCAAGTGCCTATAGAACTAACCGCACGTGAATGGGCTTTACTGGAGGCGTTTATCCAACGTCCGGGCACTTTACTTTCAAAGCCACAATTAGAGGACCATCTTTACGCCTTTGGAGCAGAAATCGAAAGTAATACTATTGAGGTTTATATCAGCCGATTGCGTAAAAAATTAGGCAAAAATCAGTTAGAAACCGTACGTGGTTTGGGTTACAGGATGACTCCCTGATGACACAGTCACGCAGCCTTCAAAAAACCCTAGGGATTGGATTAACACTGGGCGCTATTCTTCTGTGGATAATGGCCATATCAGGCGCAATACTTGTTTCACAAAATAAACTGAATGAATTATTTGATAGTGCTCTGGCAGAAACGGCTCAACGTATCATGCCTCTAGCCGTTGTGGAGATAATGAACAGAGATGAAACTGGGCTGCCTCAGAACATCATGTCATTTGAAACGCATGATGAGCCCCTGACCTATCTTGTGAGAAATCGGTCGGGAAAGATATTACTACAATCTCATAACGCTGAACCTAGCATCTTCAATCAAGTGTTACTTGAAGGGTTTAACACTTCAGGCACCCACAGGCTCTATGGTGCTTGGGCTGTACAGAAAACAATACATATTGAAATTGCTGAACCTTTAAGCCAAAGGAAAGCCGCAATCACAGAGATGGCGATTACCCTATTATGGCCATTAATATTAATTATCCCTCTCTGCTTCATCGGTACATGGGCATTTGTTCATTACAGCCTACGTCGAATTTTGATCTACCGTAATGAAATTGAATCTCGAGGTAGTGGCGACTTATCGCCTGTCAGCGTAACAGGCCTACCAACTGAGATTCTGACGATTGCAGAACCTGTCAATGATTTGCTAGATCGCTTGCGCCGAGCGCTTGAGTCAGAAAGATCATTCACGGCCAATAGCGCTCATGAATTACGTACACCCATTGCGACCGCATTGGCACAAATACAGCGATTAGAAAAAGAGCTTCCTGAAGGAGATAGCAAAGAAAGGGCCTTTAAAATTGAAAAAACAGTGCGCACCTTATCTAATCTGTCTGAGAAATTAATGCAACTTGCTAAAGCGGAAGGCGGCGGGCTTTTTTCGAATGAACAACATGATCTGACATCTATAATACAGCTGGTTACAGATGATCTAAGACGCTCCTCGAACGTAAAAATTATTGAGTATTTCCCGCCGGAAAGCTTAGGGATTAAGTCAAAGATTGATCCCGATGCATTTGCTATTTTAGTCAGAAATTTACTGGATAATGCGATCAAACATGGAAGTCAAAACCAACCAGTGGAGATACACTTTTCAAGACAAGATGAATTGAGAATTGTAAATGCAGGGAATATCGTCCCAGCAGAGCATCTAGCAAAGCTACGCCAACGTTTTGTTCGATCAAAGACAACAGCACATGGCTCTGGTTTGGGTTTAGCTATTGCTGACGCGATCGTAACAGGCATAGGCGCATCGATGTTGCTTAACTCCCCCGCGACGGGCCGCCCAGATGGTTTTGAAGTGGTGATTACACTATCAGATAGTTAACGTGTCATGATTAATGACAGGTGAGATTCATATAATTTATTCAGTCGTATTCAACCAGAAAAGTAGGTCTTAGGGTCGCCACATTTCCAAGCTGGGTACTTGGTCATACTACTTGAAAAAAGGGCTGAGGATTTGAGGTCTGCTAACCAGCACTGTAAATGTTCGTAGGATGTTGCTTCAAACCATTCCAAATCAACATGCGCACACTGCCTTATAAAGGGAAAGAGCGCCATATCTGCGAGTGTTGGCTGATTGGTGAGCAGATAACCATCGTTCGATCCTAGCAAATCATTCAGCTTTACAAACCACTGTTCACACTGCGAGCGATAATATTCCTGCGAATGTTCTGGATAACGATCAGCATATTTATAACGATCCAGACAGGGCTTAAACACTGTGTCATTTTCATCTATTAGCTTATCGATGGCAGCAACATACTGTGCCCCGTACCAGCAATCAGGATCATTCTGACTGAGCACCCAGCGCATAATATCGATACTCTCATCAATAACTGTCCCATCTGTTAACAGCAAAACAGGTACGGTTCCCTTAGGGGAAATATTAAGCATTGATTGAGGCTTGTTACGCAAAACGATCTCTCGTAGCTCTACACTTACCTGACTATAGGCAATCGCTAAGCGCGCTCTCATTGCATAAGGGCAACGTCGAAAGGAGTACAAAATTGGCTGAAGAGTATCATTCATATTATTTAGGCTGGTAAGCACAGAAACCAGGTTTAGGACCAACAATTGGGTGCTTGCGACAAGTATCGGGCCTATTTTGATAAATACTGCACAACCGGCTTTTCTGCTCTAAGTAAATACAATCATCATTGGCATAGCGAGAAAGCGTATACACCTCAGTTTTATTATTGAAGTGCCCCACAATACCCTCTTTCATTAAACGCTTTGCAAGGCGTTTTGCGGGCTCGTGAGAGTCAAACTCATCAAGCACACCCATACGAACAAGATCGTTGAACCTAACCTCTACAGGCAGGCTGCAGCAGGTCCCGCGACAAGACTGACACATTTTACTTTTATACTTTACCCATGTTTGTAAATCATCAACATTGGCTGCTGGAATTGGCTTATTCATTTAGACTGAGTTATTGCTATGCTATAAATTGGATCGCGATGATAGCATCATCTTATAACCTAACAAATAATCTTCCTGATGGTTTATGAAGCAAGATAGTCGTTTTTTAGAATTATATACTGAACATGATCGATGGCGGATCATTGATGAGCCTCTTTCCCGTGACCCTCAACAAGCTCTTGAACACGACACGGCTTTGTTACAAGAGATCGCAAAAGGTAAGCGAGGAGCAACTGCTCGCCTTTGGGAGACCCCTCCGTGCCTAGTTGTCACGAAAAAAGAGACTCGATTTCCTAATTACGATGAAGCCGTCATTGAGATGTCAAAAAGAAAATGGCCGCCTATCGTTCGCAGTAGTGGAGGAACAGCTGTTCCTCTGCATCCGGGCATTTTAAATTTATCCATTATTGTACCGCAAACAACTATATCAACGTTCGACCTTGATGATATGTATTTAGCTTTGTGTGAACCAATAAACAGGGCTTTAATTAAATTAGGTCTTAAGCCTGAATATGGTGAAACACCAGGTTCATACTGCGATGGACGCTATAACTTAAATATTAGCGGACTCAAAATCACAGGCACCGCACAAAAAATAATGCTGTCCCCCCCCAACGTTAAACATCTTAAACAAGGGGTGCTCGCACAAGCGATGCTAATGGTAGAAGCAGATGCAAAACAAGGGACTGAATTAGTTAATCTGTTTTATGAGAAGGCAGGAAGCGAACGTAAATTCGACCCTTCAGTGGCAACCAGCATACAGGGCATCATTAAGACAGAAGACTCTAGAGGTGCATTAACACTCAAGCTTCGCAAAATGATCATTGAAGAACTTAAAGCATTGATTAAAGAATAATCAAAACATCACATAACCGTAACATAGCTCATTTATAGTGTTATCACGTTCAAGGATAAGTAACGTATAGAGATGCAATGGATTGCTCTCTTCTCTCTTCATACTTAAAAACTCTACAGCCCACACGTTTTAACCTTTCATGTCTTTGATGGAATTATCTAAATAGATTATAACTAGATAAAGTACTGATATAGGTAAAACAGCAGTTAAGAAGAAATATCTAATAATTTCCCTTTGCGTACTCTCTCTGCCTGCAGTGATGGAACCAATTCGGAGGAACAGAAAAGTCCGAATTTACTTACTTTGAGCGTGAATCGCTATTGGAAAAAGTAAACGTAAGATAGGCTTTTGAAGTTTCTAAAAATAGAAAGCAACAACACTTTAATAAAAATCAGGCATAAAAAAAGCGACCCTAAGGTCGCTATAACTCAATAAGCTAAATTTATAGCCTATAGGGAGCCAGCATAGGAACTACACTAGCTCTTCAGAGGATTCCTTAGAAGAAACCTAGTGGTTTTTCGCTGTAGCTTACTAGCATGTTTTTAGTCTGCTGGTAATGCTCAAGAATCATCTTGTGAGTCTCACGACCTACACCAGACTTCTTGTAACCACCGAATGCAGCGTGTGCTGGGTAAAGGTGGTAGCAGTTCATCCAAACACGACCAGCCTGAATGCCACGACCCATACGGTAAGCAATGTTAGTATCACGAGACCATACGCCGGCACCAAGACCGAACTCAGTGTCGTTTGCGATAGCGAGTGCTTCAGCTTCATCTTTAAAAGTAGTAACAGCTACTACTGGACCAAAGATCTCTTCCTGGAAAACGCGCATGTCGTTTGTTCCTTTAAGAAGAGTTGGCTTGATGTAGTAACCAGAACCATATTCGCCATCAAGCTTCTCAATACCGCCACCTGCAAGGACTTCAGCGCCCTCTTCACGACCGATATCGATGTAGCCTAGGATCTTATCGAACTGCTCTTGGGAAGCCTGTGCACCAACCATTGTTTCAGTATCTAGTGGGTCACCACGTTTGATTTGACCAATACGTTCAACAACTTTAGCTAGGAATTCATCAGCGATATCTTCCTGAACCAATAGACGTGAAGGACAAGTACAAACTTCACCTTGGTTAAAGAATGCTAGTACAGCACCTTCAACAGCTTTGCTTACGAACTCATCATCCTGAGCCATAACGTCGTTAAAGTAAACGTTTGGAGACTTACCACCCAGTTCTGTAGTAGATGGGATGATGTTCTCAGCAGCACATTTCATGATGTGAGAGCCTACTGGTGTAGAACCAGTGAATGCGATCTTAGCAATACGAGTACTAGATGCTAATGCCTGACCTGCTTCACCACCAAAACCGTTTACAACGTTTAGTACACCTTTTGGCAATGCTTCAGAGATGCATTCCATTAGGATTAGAATAGAAAGCGGAGTTGCTTCAGCTGGCTTAAGAACAATAGAGTTACCTGCCGCTAGTGCTGGTGCAATTTTCCATGCAGCCATCAATAGTGGGAAGTTCCAAGGAATGATCTGACCAACAACACCTAGAGGCTCATGGAAATGGTAAGCAACCGTAGTTTCGTCGATTTCACCGATAGTACCTTCCTGTGCACGGATGCAACCAGCGAAGTAACGGAAGTGATCCGCCATTAGAGGTACGTCTGCAGCTAGAGTTTCACGTACTGCTTTACCGTTATCCCAAGTTTCAGATACAGCTAGACGTTCTAGGTTTGCATCAATTAGTTCAGCACATTTTAATAGAACATTCTGACGCTCGATTGGAGAAGTTTTACCCCAAGTCATTTGTGCAGCATGTGCAGCGTCCAGCGCCAGATCAATATCGGCAGCATCGGAGCGTGGGATTTCACAAACAGACTCACCAGTAATAGGCGTAGTGTTAGTAAAATACTGGCCATTAACAGGAGCAACCCACTCACCATTAATGAAGTTTCCATAACGTTCTTTAAAGGTAACAACAGAGCCTTCTGTACCCGGCTTAGCGTAAATCATCTTCTATGTGCCTCTTGTTTTTATCTACTGTCAGGAGTGTTGGACAGTATCGTTTATTTACCCAACTATATTAGCTACGCAGGAAGAAACACAGATATCATCCCTTGGCATCAAAAAAATACTTATTTGGTAGTAGTTATGGCGGCCCTCCCCCTACGTAAGCCTTATAACAATCACCCAAACACAACCAAGAAAAATCCTAACCTATTGATATTTAAGAACTAAACTATTTTAAGGTTATTAAATGAAATTGAATCAGAAAAACGGGTTCAAATTATACTAACCGCCATTAATTCAAAACAGATGCAGTTTAGAGCATACTCAGATAATACTCACTAAGGAGCATACGTATGACATCACGGTACGAGGTTCAAAGCTGGCAAGAGTTTTTAGAGTTAGTTGAGTCTGACCAATTTAGAGGCTGGGCCTTCCGCGGACAAAGCGATGCTGAGTGGAGTCTTGAAAGCTCTCTGACTCGTCGACTGAAGCAATATGTGCCAGAAAAGAAATGGGCAGAGCAAGAAGCTCGTGCTATTCGAGTATTTAAACGTAAGGCGCATTACTTTCTTGATGATACAAGCGTGTTAGACGATGACTTCAGGTGCTTAGCACTCATGCAACATCATGGCGCTCCCACCCGCTTACTTGATTTCACCAAGTCTCCATTTGTCGCGAGTTATTTTGCTTTACACTCGTGTATTTCAACGGCGGCAGTATTCGCAGTTAATACGCCCGCGCTTTGGCATGAAGCAACACCGCCTAACCATCCCGACCTTACAAGGGAAGCGATCAGCCCCCGCAACGGAGGTCACTTAGATAAATACTACTTATCCAATCAGTATTCAGTCGTTTGGCCTGGAGAGCCATGGTCAATGGATCGTCGAATCGTTGCTCAGGCAGGAACTTTTATGCTGCCAGGTCAAATTAATGTATCCGTTGAAGATCTCCTGAACAGCTATAACTACGACAAGCCCCTGCTTGCAAAAATAATCATTCCGAAAGAGATCAGGACTCAAGCCATGGAAGCTCTATATCGAATGAATATTAGTCATGCCACACTTTTTCCTGACTTAGACGGACTTGCACGCTCTATTTCTTATGAGCTTGAGGCTAGCTGGATTGGCTCTTCCAGACCCTAGCTAATAAGATCACTGCATATTACATAGCCTTGTAAATGGACTATCGCTAGAATAGCCCAATCCAATAGCGGTCCGTATGGGTATCGCTAACTATAATTTTACAAGGCAACCTTATGTATTCTGAAGCGCCTATCATTGAGCCTATTAATGCATGGACATCACCTCTATTTGTAACAACCAATCCAGATCATGATTTTTTAAAAGAAGATCTGCTCTCATATATCTATAAGGATCAAGAGAGTCAAGAAGCCCCAATCGCTAGCCAGGTTGCAGTTACAGCTAAGCATCAGCTATTTGAAAGCAAACTAAATTTCCTTGAAGCCGAAAATGCAGCGGTGATGGAAGTTAGAAGGTTGTTTGAGGAAGTGGTTTCAGCCATCGCGACAGAGGTAAATGCACCCTATTGGCCAGAAGAAAGTGAAGGAGATGCAACAATTATTGAATCCTGGTATCACGTAACCAAAAACGGTGGATATCACGACATTCACTCTCACCCCAATTGCTCCTGGTGTGGCATCTACTACCTAGAGCCTGGCGAGTGTGAATTAGGCTCAAGGAATGGTGTAAATCGCTTCTACGACCCTCGTATTAACGCAGATCACTATTCTGATGTAGGTACAGCATATCTAGGCGAGCATGGCTTTTGGGATTTTGAACCTGTAGAGGGACAACTCGTTATATTCCCTTCTTACTTAAAGCATTCGGCACTCCCTTATTTCGGAGAGGCTGACCGTATAGTGATTGCTTTCAATAGCGTTATAGATTTCTCATAAGATAAATTAACTGGTCATCAATTACTCCTCCTGTTATTCGTTTGATCAACACAAATCAAAGGCACAAAAAAAGCCAGCTATAAGCTGGCTTTTTCTTGCTGGGACAGGCTGAGCATCACCAAATTGTAATACTCAGTCATAATTCATAAGAATTATTTAGGTAGTTTGAAAGTCCAAACTGTGCCACCTTGGTTTAGGTGCTTAACACGTTTAGCAACTTCGCCACCCCATAGAGGTACTGCACCACCCCAACCGGATACTACAGACAAGAACTGTTCGCCGTTCTCTTCCCAAGTGATTGGGGAACCAACGATACCAGAACCTGTGTTGAATTCGTATTCAACTTCACCAGTTTTAGCATTCAGGCCACGTAGATAACCTTCAGGAGTACCGAAGAATACCAAGTTACCTTTAGTCGCTAAAACACCACCCCATAGAGGAGCGTAGTTGTTGAAGCGCCATACTTCTTTACCAGTTTTTGGATCCATCGCACGAAGAACACCGATGTATTCATCTTTCAGTGCTTTGATAGTGAAACCAGCACCTAGGTAAGCTGCACCTTTCTTATATGCAGTTGGCTCGTTCCAGATATCCATTGACCATTCGTTAGAAGGTACGTAGAACAGCTCAGTATCCTGGCTGTATGCCATAGGCATCCAGTTTTTGCCACCTAGGAAAGATGGGATAGCAAGTACAGATTTACCTTTTTTGCCATCTTTAGAATCAGCTGGGTTACCTGGACGGTTAGCATCGTCGTAGATTGGACGGCCAGTTTTAGCATCCAAACCTTTAGCCCAAGAGATCTTGTCTACAAATGGGAAACCACGGATGAAGTCACCGTTTTCACGATTCAAGACATACATGAAACCGTTACGGTCAGCTGTAGCTGCTGCTTTAACTGTTTTACCGTTAGCTTTGTAGTCAAAAGAGATCAGCTCGTTTACACCATCGTAATCCCAACCATCGTGTGGAGTAGTCTGGAAGTGCCAAGCGATTTTACCAGTATCTGGATCAATACCTAGACGAGAAGATGAGAAAAGGTTGTCGCCAGGACGTAGATGAGAGTTCCATGGTGCTGGGTTACCAGTACCGAAGAAAAGAAGATCTACATCAGGATCATAAGTACCGCCTAACCATGTAGCAGCACCACCGCTTTTCCAAAGGTCGCCAGGCCAAGTTTTGCCTGCTTCACCGCCAGAAATGCCGTTTT
The DNA here is from genome assembly GCA_002435145.1 of Neptuniibacter sp. UBA6509. Lineage (GTDB taxonomy): Bacteria > Pseudomonadota > Gammaproteobacteria > Pseudomonadales > Balneatricaceae > Neptuniibacter. The sequence continues at coordinate 24,890 of DJLT01000053.1, read as the reverse complement.
CCATTTTCTTGCCATCTTTCCAGATGTAACCCATGTGGCCTTCAACTGTTGGACGAGTCCAAGCAAGTTTACCAGTCTTAGCGTCGTAAGCTTCTACTTTACCTACGATACCGAATTCACCACCAGATACACCTGTAATTACTTTACCTTTTACAACGATAGGCGCTGCAGTGATAGAGTAACCAGCTTTGTAATCTTCAACAGTTTTCTTCCAAACAACTTTACCAGTCTTGTTATTAAGAGCGACTAGTTTAGCGTCAAGAGTACCGAAGATAACTAGGTCATCATACAGTGCTACACCACGGTTGATAACGTCACAGCATGGCATGATGCCATCAGGAAGACGTGCATTGTATTCCCAAAGCTCGTCACCAGTTTTAGTGTCTACAGCGAATACACGTGAGTAAGATGCAGTAACGTACATTACGCCATCTTTAACCATTGGCTGTGATTCTTGACCACGCTGTTTTTCACCACCAAAAGAGAACGCCCAAACTGGACGCATATCTTTAACAGTTTTTGTATTGATTTTGTCCATAGGACTATAACGCTGAGCGCGAAGACCCATGCCGTTAGTCAATACATCGCCTGTGCTCATCTGGTCATTAAGGATATCTTTATCAGTAACGCCAGCTTGTGCCGCGCCTGCAACAGTCATTGCTGTAACTAAGGCAGACAGTGCGAATCTCTTCATTGTAAGCTCCTCTACGGATATTTATTATTGGTGTTCAGAGAGAGCCGGGAAAAATTCCCGAATCATGCAACACATTGTTTTTCTTTAGGGGTTTTACAACAATTAAACCCCAGAAGTAGTTTTCTCATCACTTGGTAGTAATACTCGGAATTCTTGCTAATTAAGGGTAGACCATAGGCTATAAAAGGCTACTAAACACACAGAAAGCCACAATGAAACGGTCGTTTAACTCAGTTTCAGCACTACAGCCCTTTCCCCATTATCAAAAATACTTATCCTCATAAAGGGGGTAAAGATGTGCAACCGTCCTTATGAACTCATGTCGCGTTAGCTTAATATCTGGGAATACTTCATTGATAGGTATTCTAATAACCTCAGTCATGCTTAAACCTTTTTGGGCAGCATCGATTAATGTCTCATCGAGCCATAGAAGATAACGCTTCATCTGTTTTAATGAGTCCTTATCTTTTGAGACAGGCCCGTGCCCTGGAACGATAACTTTATAATCAATTGCTTCTAGCTTTTCTATCTCTTTAAACCAAACATCGAGACCCGGTGTGTGAGGCGTTGTAAGTGCTCGCTGAAAAAATACCATATCAGAGGCAAATAACACCCCTGTTTTACGATCATAAACAACCAGATCGGATCCCGTGTGCCCAGTAAAAGACATCAATGAGAACTGATGACTACCCAGTTTAAGCTTATCGACCTTAAGGTCTTGGGTTGGTAGTTTAACTTCAGTTGATCTCATCCAATCCCCAACAAGACGGTACATATTGCCTGCGAAAGCATCGCCGTGCAGCGCTAACTGCTCATTGGTTTTGGGTAAAGCCAAAATATCTGAATTAGAAAATGCCTGATTACCCAAGAAATGGTCAGGATGGGAGTGCGTATTGAGTACATACTTAATCGGCTTATCAGTGATTTCAGCTATGGCCGCTTTCATCTCTTCGCCGTATTTTAAAGAAGGCCCCGTATCAATAACTAAGACTCCCTCCTCCGTTACCACAAAGCCGGTATTGACAATATTACCGCCATTTTTTCTAGAAAAGTCCTCAAGCGCACCTTTTAGCACCCAAGTATTCTCTGCGATTTTCTGAGGTTTTAAATCATAAGTAAGCGGCGCGGCAACAGCAGCGGTATTGACGGAAAGCAACAAGCTTAAAGTTAATGCCTTTTTATTAAACATTGATACTCTCCTAGAGATCTCGCCCAAACTCATTACCACTATTATCTCTTAACCAAACACTATGTTTTTGGTTCTTATCACGCACATCAAAAGTGATTACAGGGTTTTCGCTGACGGGCTGGGATAGTTCCAGGCGCGCTAAAGATTCACCTTGCTGATTTCGAACAGCGACCTGCTGAATATAGAATTCAGGTATAGCATTTACTAAACCAGTATCCATAGGGTGAATGACTTTAAACTTGTAACGGCCACCCTCCTCTTTTGCGAAGAAGCGGCTTTTCATCTCACCAAGATGACTTTCCCAATAAGGATCAGAATTAGCAGCGCTAGGCGCAGTACAACCGCCACCGGCAGCATCCAAGTATGACCCGCCCATGTGCCAAACACCGTCTTTTGTTTGCACGGCTGCGCGTACAGCAGTTCCTTGCTGAACCTTAATCCTTAAGGATATACGGGGCACTATTTCAGGATGGGGGTAATAAGTAAAAATATGCTGAATGGGGTTAAGGTCCGCCCAAGTAATGATCTGTTTAATGTTACCGCTAAGCGCAGAAGCATCAACCATGATAGGTACTTGTGTTGGATCCTCAGCGAACTCGGGAAGCCCTACTTTGACTCGATCATCAAAAACATAGGCATCATCACCAATAAATTGCGTGCGCATATAGTCCCAAAGAGGCGACTCTAGCGGATCAGGCTCAGCACCATTGGCTGAAAATGACACTGCTGCGCTCACCAGTAACGCAGCTAATCGACCTTTCATTATTAAACCCCTATTATTATTGTTAAAGGTTAGTTTGCTGAAAGCTATTTTTCTACTGATTGATAAAACTCAGGCATCTCATAAGTTAAGCCGTATGAGTGATAAATCTTTTCCATATCACCATTCCGTACCATGCCATCTACAACTTCTTCAATGGCATAACCAAGCTGGCGATACGTATGCTTAACTGCCATACCAATATCCCACTTTTGCTTGCCCATCGACGGATAACCGTTACTTCCGAGCTTAAAACTTTCATTGCCCGACTGTGCTACAAGCCAATCAACTTCAGCCCTCATTGCCATCACTGCATCAACTTCACCACTTTCCATACCTGCAAATGCCTTGCGTGCATTTGCATAGTGATGAGTTTTTTCTCTCATACGGCCACCGAATGCAGACGTAAGATACATAGCAGGCATGCTATCAATCTCTACCCCGATCGGGTGATATTGGAACACGGCAACTGTAGATACGTTATCTAGTTTGCTTGAATCATAAACAACTTTCCAACTCTCGCGCTGATACGGCCCAAACATCACGACCATTTCATTGATAACCGCGCCCGTTGAATCTTGCATATAAGAATATTCGCGATCATAAGGAACACGCATCATCACATCTGCAATATTCTTAAGCGCCAAAGCACCCTGTTTTTCATCTTTATCTAAATAATGCCCTTTCCAGACATTATTGCGAAGGTCATCTTCAAGGTTTTCATCCGGTGTAATCCAATGTGGTTTAAACTCCAGACCCATAGATGAGGCTATAAACTTACCAACATCAACATCGACACCAGCAGGTTTCCCATCTTTTTGAAACGAATAGGGTGGGAAATCGCGATAGAAACCAACCTTGATATACCCGCTATCAATTACATCGTCGTAATAACGCGCTTGCGCCAGGCTGCTAAGCAGGCTGGCGCAAGTTAATATAACGACTTTTGAGAGTCGTTTATTATTCATCTGTATAGCGAGTCTCTAGGTAAGCACGGATAGCCCAAAGAGCTTCTTGGCTTAAGTGCTCTGCCATTTTAGGCATGTAAACACGACCGTCACGAACCGCCCCATTTACAACACGGTATTTGTACCATTCATCGCCTTCGATACCTGGTTCTAGGTAACGAAGATCCGGTGCGATACCACCAGAAATTGCGTCTAGACCGTGGCAGCGCGCACAGTTCTGCGTGTAAGCAGATGTACCGATTGTCACAGCAAGATCACGGTTTTCGTAATCCGCATTGTATGGGTTTTGATCTAACCACTCTTCACCTAGTGGTGTAAGACCTTCAACATCAACGTTCTGAGGTGTTACGTCACCATGAGCAAATGCTTGAGTAGAAAGAGCCGCAGTCAGCATACCTGCAGTAGCCATTCCTAATAATTTTTTATTTATAGACATTCTTATTCACCACTTAGTTTTTATTCGATTCGCCAACTTGGTATTACATTTTTTCAAACAACCAAGTTTTTCTCACTGCAACAATCCAAATTGCAATGGGCGAGAAATCCTTAGAAATACTGATGTCACCCAACTTCAGTTTTCAGGCCTATATGATATTGCTTGTACAAAATCAGCAAGAATTGTACTTTGGGTTTCATAAACTACTCCCTTGGTATGAATAACTCCTCACAGTAAGACTTAGGTTGTATGAATATACTGCCAAATACCCGTCTGATCTGATTATTCAGTCCTGCCGCCTCCAAAGTTCTAACGCCCCCTCAATTCTCGAAATAAGTATTGAGTGGTTCGAATTATCGTAGTCAGTTATAATTTTCATATTAACACCTTTCCTCCAGATATCGTCAAAGCGATCTACTAATTACCAATGCTATTCATACGAACATACCATCTGATATATGAACCTAAAGTAAATAGCTTGCTAAATAGCTCTTGAACCGAAGATATCGTTGTGGGTTTAAATCAATACAAATAAGCGGCGTATATTTCTCATATCAACAGCTCCCAAGCAGCTAGGATTCATTCCCTAGATCATATGACTTGAGCCCAGCACAGACGGGATTACATCTATTGCTGAAAATCACCTTTGAAGCTGAGAATTAAAAGACGCGATAAACACTCGCTATCGCTTTTAACCATTAACAAGGCTTACACAATGACAAAAAAAATAATCTCTGCTGGATTAAAGCCATTATGCGCGGCTATCACAATGACCCTTATCACAGGTGCAACTGCGGTAACGGCCAAACCTGTAACTTGGGACGACATTAAAAACGATGCTACGACAGCTGAAGACGTACTAGGTTACGGTATTGGACCCAAGGCACAGCGCTGGAGTGACCTCACTCAAATTAATGACAAAAACATTAGCAAACTAACACCTGCTTGGTCTTTTTCTTTTGGTGGTGAGAAACAGCGCGGCCAAGAAACACAAGCATTGGTGCATGACGGCATTATCTACGTAACAGGTTCTTACTCTCGCATATTTGCTGTTGATGCAAAGACAGGCAAAAAAATCTGGTCCTACTCATACCGACTACCAGATGACATTCGCCCTTGCTGTGATGTTGTAAACCGTGGCGCCGCTATTTTCGGTGATTTAGTTTACTTCGGCACGCTGGATGCTGCGATTGTCGCACTTGATAAGAAAACCGGTAAAGTAAAATGGAAGAAGAAGTTCGCAGATCACACTGAAGGTTATACGATGACAGGTGCCCCAACCATCATCAAAGACCAAAAAACCGGCAAAGTAATGCTTATTCATGGCACATCTGGCGATGAGTTCGGCGTTGTAGGTAAACTATTTGCACGAGACCCAGCAACAGGCGAAGAGATCTGGATGCGTCCATTCGTTGAAGGTCACTACGGCACGCTTAACGGCAAGAAGAGCACACCAACTGGTGATCCGAAAGCGCCATCTTGGCCAGACGATCCAAACTCTCCAACAGGTAAAGTTGAAGCATGGAGCCACGGCGGCGGCGCACCATGGCAGTCAGCAAGCTTTGATGTTGAAACCAATACAATTATCGTAGGCGCAGGCAACCCTGCCCCATGGAACGGCTGGGCACGTACATCACCAGGCGGCAACCCAGCCGATTACGACAGCCTATACACATCAGGCCAGGTTGCTGTTGACCCATCAACAGGTGAAGTGAAATGGTTCTACCAGCACACACCAAATGATGCATGGGATTTCTCAGGAAATAACGAACTCGTATTATTTGAATACGAAGAAAACGGAAAAACGATCAAAGCAACAGGTCACGCTGACCGTAATGGTTTTTTCTACGTTGTTGACCGTCAAAATGGCGACTTCATCCGAGGCTTCCCATTTGTAGACAATATTACTTGGGCTACACATATTGATCCTAAAACTGGACGTCCAGTTGAAGTTGAAGGCCAACGCCCAGCACTTCCAGAAAAAGGCAAGAAGAAAGGTAAGTCTATTGAGGTATCTCCACCTTTCCTAGGCGGTAAAAACTGGAACCCTATGGCTTACAGCCAAGATACGGGCCTATTTTACCTTGGCGCCAACCACTGGAAAGAAGATTATTGGACTGAAGAGGTTCACTATACCAAAGGTGCTGCATATCTAGGACAAGGGTTCCGTATCCGTAAAATGTATGATGACCACGTAGGTGTATTACGCGCCGTTGATCCCAAAACAGGCGAAATTGCATGGTCTCATAAAGAAAAGCTACCTTTATGGTCAGGCGTACTTGCCACTAAAGGCAACCTAATATTCACCGGTACAGGTGAAGGCTACTTTAAAGCTTTCGATGCTAAAACAGGTAAAGAGCTTTGGAAGTTCCAGACAGGCTCAGGCATCGTATCATCCCCAATCACTTGGACTGAAGATGGTGAGCAATATATCGGTATCGCTAGCGGATATGGTGGCGCTGTACCACTATGGGGCGGAGATATGGCAGAACTAACTAAGCCAATTTCTCAAGGCGGTTCGTTCTGGGTGTTTAAACTAACTAAAAACTAAAACCTAACCTCACAAAAAAGCCCTCTTAGTCTTGCTAAGGGGGCTTTTCGGGCATGACATATGTATAAAGCAATTATTTTAAGCACAATATTAGTTACGACCCCTTCTTTAGCCGAAGATAAATTAACAATTAATGGATGCGTTATCGAACCATTCGCGCAATGCCCTAATGCTGACTTATCAGGTGCAGATTTAAGTAACATTGACTTAAGTGGGGCTGATCTAACTAAGGCCAATCTAACTGGCGCCAATCTACGCCACAGCCTTTTAAAAAACACGAACCTTGAAAAAGCCAACCTAGCAAATGCCAACCTAGCACGTGCTGATTTAAGGCACGCGACGGCTAGAGGCGCCAACCTTTCAAATGCAAATTTAGAATCAGTTAAAGGCTGGGCATTATTTGCGCAAGGCGCGAACTTTACCAGCGCCAACCTTGCTGGAGCAAACCTCGAGTTTTCACGTTTAAGTGGCGCTACATTTAATAATGCAAATCTACAAGCAGCAAACCTTGAAATGGCATGGATGACAAAAGCAAAACTGGTAGGGGCAAATCTAAAGAACGCTAATTTACAAGAAGCAAAACTGAATGGCGCGACACTGGAAAATGCTATTTTTACTGGCGTAAGGAAGCATTACGCATCATTTCAAGCAACTTATATGGATGGATGTACTGACTGCCCATTTAATTGGGCCAGATAATACAACTTCTTGGAGCAAACGCACTGCGACTAAAAAAGGGGCTGAATTATGCCCCTTTATAGTTATTTAAACCGGCAAAAAAAACTAATCGAGTTCCCCGCCTACCTTGATGAGTCCTGATTCTATTGCTAAATGAACAAGTTCAGCCGTAGATACAACATCTAGCTTGCTTTTAAGAATCGCCGTGTAATTAGAGATAGTTTTCGCACTGATACACAGCTGCTCAGATATCTCCTTAATATTTTTACCTTCAGCAAGCATTACAAACACCTCAAACTCTCTTTGAGTCATATCCTTAAATCGCTGATCCTTTTGCTCTGGACGGTTTACAGCAATTTTCATTGCAAGTTCATGCTCTACATAAAGCTTACCTGAAGCAACTTTTGTGACGGCTTCGATCAGAATATCAGGAGTGCAGCTTTTAGTAATATAACCTTTAGCCCCGGCGTCCATCGCCCTTCTGACAACAGGGATTTCATCATACATACTAAAAAACAAAATATTGATGTTTGGATTACGTTGCATAATACGTCGAGTAGACTCTATCCCGCTAATCCCTTGCATATTTACATCCATGATAACAACGTCCGGGGTTTCAGTCTGACAAAGGCTATATGCCTGATCACCATCTCCCGCCTCTATCACCTCACAAGGTGCCAACATTGTCGAAAGCAAGCTCCCATAGCCCTGCCTTACAACGGCGTGGTCATCTGCAATAATAATTTTCATGTAACTTCCTTTAAGATCGGGATCCTAAGAACTACCGTAGTACCTTCCGCTTCGGAATGTGTAAATTGGAAATTCCCATTCATACAATGGGCGCGCTCTTTCATTGAGCGCAACCCCATGCCTGCATTCGTAGTATTTGATTCGCTCCATCGCCCGTCGTCATGTATAGACAAGACAAGTTCTGAGTTATCAATAGCTAAAGTGACATCAACATTGCTCGCATCTGCGTGCTGAGCAACGTTATTAAGTGATTCCTGGACGATTCTATATAAGTGCGTATTATGCTCATCGGTCATTACAGGCATTTCATCAATAAATGAGGATGTAACATTGATTGAATGAGTCTGTTGCCATGTATCAATCAGCGCTTTTATCGCCTCAATGAAACCTAACTGCTCTAGAATGACTGGATGTAAATCGTGAATTAGCTGCCTAAAGCTAACCTGCATAGCATCGCAATTACTGGCTATTTGCCCACCTACTTTTTCAATAATTTCTGGCTTATCCGCTGCAGCCTTTATTAAATAAGCTTGTGCTTTTATACCTGTTAGGTACTGACCAAGATCATCATGTAGTTCTCGAGCCAAGTATGAGCGCTCAGATTCACGTAGATTAAGAAGCTCATGCGTTAGCTTTTTATTGTCAGCCTCCGCAAGCTCAACCGCTTCAGCCATTACATTAAAATACTGAGATAACAGATTGATTTCTTTTATGGAATATCCGGAAAGCCGAGCTGATAAATTACCTTTCCCAATATGATTCAGCGCATTTAAAAAATCAGTTATAGGCTTTATTCCCTGACGAACTCCGATATAGATAGCTATATTTGAAAGAAGCGCTCCCATTAAAAACAGCATCAGGACAAGCGCAACAGACTCCCATACCTCTTCAAGCTCATCATGAACATCAGCCGTGAGCTTCAAAACCCTTCCATCAGGTAGATACCTGAAATACTCTTTATCTGCTAAACGCTCGATATCTGGGATTAGTTGAACCAACCACTCTGACGTTATGTCATCATCCTCACTTAGCAATGATGCCTCTTCAGACGAATTAATTAGTGGGGACTCTCTTGAATCCAGAATGGTTAATTTTACATGGCGAGTTTCGCCCTCAAGAACCTCCTCTAAAAGCTCTCGATCTGAAATTGCAGCGCTAAGAATAAGATGTGTAAAGGTCAGCCCTGAAGAGACTTCTCTTGTTATATCTTTTGACGCTTGCTGCAACATCTCATATAGAGTTACACACAAAGCAAGTATGAAAACAAAAGTGACGACTAGATTTAAACGAAGAACAGCGTTCATTAATGTACCTGCAATAAAAAAATCTGCACATAGATCATTATCTAATAATGCAGACATCTAGTATGCAGAGATTATGGGATGCGCCTGTACCCCTCCATAGGAGTATACTTTATTGTACTTAGGTACCGAAGTTCACCCAAGAAGCAAAGCAAAAAACTTCATTCGCTTTAAGTAATGAATTTAATAATGCCGGCATTAGCGGCGATGTGAACTAATTCCGCTGTAGAAGATATGTTCAACTTACTTTTAATTATCGTGACATAATTTGAGATTGTCTTAACGCTTAGATTAAGGGTTTCAGCAACTACCTGATTACTGTTACCACGCGCCAACAGTATAAATACCTCAAACTCACGCTGAGTGAGATCCCTTAAGCCACCATCAGACAAGTTCTGATTATTCAGTGCAAGCTTCATAATAAGCTCATACTCAATAAAAATTTCCCCCGCAGCTATTTTAGAAACAGCTTCCAGTAACACCTTAGGTGATCCTGTTTTTGTGATATATCCCATAGCGCCAGCATCCAACGCTTGCTTAACTACGGGCGCTTCATCATACATGCTGAAAAATAGAATTTTTGCGGTTGAGTCTAAGGAAAGAATACGCGTCGCAGCTTCTATTCCACTTACCCCTGGAAGGTTAATATCCATGATAACAAGATCAGGGGATTCGCTTAAAAATTGCTTGTATGCTTCATCGCTATCACTGGCTTCAAGCACTTCACAATCGTCAATAACCGTTGAAAGAACGCTAGCATAGCCCTGACGTACAACAGAATGATCATCAGTGATAAGGATTTTCATGTATTCTCCATAAAGCAAAAGCGCCTAGCTATACTATCACGAAATAATAGAGGCGTTATCTTTTGAATACAGTGAATACAATGTCGGGAACAAAAAAAGAGGGAAATCTCAAGCCTGGGTAACAAGCTTGAGATTGACAGCAAAGAAGCTATTTAACCATGAAGGTCCCTTCCATTCCTTTTTCTTCCAAGCCTTCAGCATAAAACTCGAAGTTACCTGGCTTAATTGGAACAAAATAAATCTCAGCCTCACCTTCTTGTTCAAATTCCAATTCAGTAATGCTAGTCGCTTTAATCTCCATATCGCCCGCTTCAATTTTACGTAAGAAAATTGAAGAGAAGAAGCCAGGAGCTTTTAATGCATATTCTGTTTGACCACTTGAAACTATCTTCAACTTATAAGATTTACCCGTTTCTAGCTGATAGTCTTTATGTGAAAGCTGATAACGGTTGTCCTCTGTTCCCAATACCAAATCAGGCAGTTTCGCAGGACGGCGAGTCAGATCGCCCTTTGCAACAGCGGTTACGCTTGTAACCGCCATAATCGATGCAATTGCACTCACTGCTAATGTTTTAACAAAACTCATATTTAACCTCTGGCATATAAGGAAACCCCAATAAAAGCAGATAATTTTAACTCTGGTAATAAGTTGTTCATTTTGAAAAAGTAACTTAATAGCCCGAACTCTTCATAAGGACTCAGAAACAAGACAATATGACGCATTATAGGTAATTATCAATTACAGAGCCGTTTAGAACTTGCTCGTAGGTTCCGAAGGTGATTTAATTTTTATGGACTTAATGCTAAAGGTCGCACTGGGTAAAAGAATGCTACTTAGGTAGTAATTGTTTTCTACTTTCTTCATATTCCGACTTCACGGATTCCCACATATGCTGGGGTTAAAATAATAACAGCGAATCATTAATACCTATGCGCTTAAACAAAAAAAAGAACACTCTGGCGATCTCGCTGGCTTTGCTCCTCAGCAGCGAAGCATATGCAAACCTAGAAGTTAACATAAGCTATCTTAAGCAAGAGATTGATAAAGGCCCCGTCTTATCAAATATTCTCCCAGAACCTGAGAACGCCGGTATTCAGGGCGCAAAGCTTGCCATCCAAGACAGCAATACAACTGGACGCTTCCTGAAGCACAAATACGATCTGAAAGATTATTCACACTCGGATGCAACTCAGTTATTGATGCAAGCACAGCAACAGTATTCTGAGGGAACCCGTTTTTTCGTTCTCAACACAGATGCTAAAACCCTTAAAGAGATCACCAAAGCCCTGCCTGCTGATGCTCTATTTTTTAATGCAGGGACGCAAGACGATGACCTTAGACAAAGCTTTTGCAGCCCTAACCTGCTTCACACATCTGCCAGTAGAGCAATGTTGAACGATGCTCTTGCGCAATTACTTAAAGCGAAGCGACTACAGAAAATATTTGTCATTACTGGGGAGCAACCTGAAGACATCGCCTATAGCAATGCCTTTAAACGCTCAGCTAAACGCTTTGGTTTATCAATTGTAAAAGAGAAAAACTGGAGCTTTGATACTGATTTACGCCGTACAGCACAAAGAGAGATGCCTTTATTTACTCAACATAAAGGTTACGATGCTGTATTTGTTGCCGATGAACGCGGTGACTTTGGTGAATATGTATTATATAACACTTGGCTTCCGCGCCCCGTAATTGGCACGCAAGGGCTTTCACCGGTAGCTTGGCACCGTGTCGTAGAGCAATATGGTGCTGCACAGCTACAAAGCCGCTTTGATAAGTTATCTAGCCGCTGGATGAATGACAAGGACTATGCTGCATGGGCGGCAGTACGAAGCGTTGCTGAGGCAGTCACCCGTACAAATAAGAGTGATGCTATTAATATCAGGGACTACATCAGATCGGACCAGTTCGAACTAGCGGCTTTTAAAGGCCGTAAATTAAATTACAGAGAGTGGAATGGGCAGCTAAGACAACCTATCCCAGTGATCCATCCTCGCTCTTTGGTTTCTCAATCTCCGCAGGAAGGCTTTCTGCATCCTAAAAATGAACTTGATACTTTAGGCTTCGACCGTGCAGAAGTAGATTGCAAGTAAGTCGCTAACCATTGGAAAAATTATGAATTTTAAAAAAACACTGACAACACTGGCTATTTGCAGCACTTTAGCAGCCACATCTTTATATGCTGAAACAGTTTATGTTTCTAATGAAAAGGATGACACTATTTCTGTCATCGATCTGGATTCTATGGAGGTTACTGAAACACTAAATGTGGGTGAGCGCCCTCGCGGCATCATCTTTTCTAAAGATTATACAAAGCTATACATCTGCGCATCTGATTCTGACACCGTTCAAGTAATGGACGTTAAGACTCACCAGATAATTAGCGAGTTGCCATCAGGTGAAGACCCAGAGCAGTTCGCACTACACCCTAATGACAGACACCTCTATATCTCAAATGAAGATGATGCACTTGTAACAATCGTAGATACAGAAACAAGCGATGTTCTTGCTCAAATTGACGTAGGGGTTGAACCTGAAGGCATGGCTGTTAGTCCAAACGGTAAAATCGCTGTCAACACCAGTGAGACAACCAACATGGTTCACTGGATTGATACAACCACCTATGAATTAATTGACAACACACTTGTTGACCAACGTCCGCGCCATGTGGAATTCAGCAAAGACAGTAAAGTACTTTGGGCAAGCTCTGAAATTGGTGGCACAGTATCGGTTATAGATACAGAAAAACGTCAAATTGTCGAAAAAATTAATTTCGAGATAAAGGGTGTCCATAGAGACAAAATTCAGCCTGTAGGTGTCAAGCTATCAGATGATGGTCGCTATGCATTTGTTGCTTTAGGCCCTTCAAACCATGTCGCAGTGGTTAACGCTAAAACCTATGAGGTAGAAGACTATATACTTGTAGGTCGAAGAGTATGGCATATGGCATTCAATGGTGATCAAAGTCGCCTATTGACCACCAACGGTATCAGTGGTGATGTATCCGTGATTGACGTAAGCAAAATGAAAGCGATTAAAAGTATTAAGGTTGGACGCTACCCTTGGGGTATTATCGTTAAGCCTTAACGCTTTAAACCCTAGTCATATCTAAGGCCTCTATATAGAGGCCTTTCCTTTTAGAGAATAAAAATGACAATTACAGCCGAGTCACTTAGTTTTAGTTATGGGCCTAAACTTGCGCTTAAAGATGTAGAATTTCAATTAGAGAAAGGTAAGTTTCATGCGCTTCTTGGTCCAAATGGTGCGGGTAAATCAACCCTATTCGCCTTACTAACTCGCTTATATGAACTTCAAGGCGGGAACATTCAAATTGATGACCAAAGCATAAAAAAACAACCGGCTAGTGCGATGAAACGCATAGGTGTTGTCTTCCAACAAAGTACCTTAGATTTAGATCTTACCGTTAAGCAGAACCTTCTTTATCACGCATCGTTACATGGTATTCCTACAAGTACCGCTACTAAAAGAATTGACGCAGAACTTGAGCGAATGGAGATGCAATCTAGAGCAAATGAAAAGGTTAGAGGGCTTAACGGTGGTCACCGTCGACGTGTAGAGATTGCACGCGCACTCCTGCACAATCCGGATATTTTACTACTTGATGAGCCCACTGTAGGTCTTGACCCTCAAACCAGACGTTCGCTGAATACACATGTTCGCCAATTATGTAAAACCGATAACCTTACTGTTCTTTGGGCAACACATCTAATGGAAGAGATCGATCTTGATGATCCTGTTGTACTGCTGCATAAAGGCGAGGTTCTTTTAGACGATAAAGCGTCAGTCATGCTTGACCAATCAGGCGAAAACAACCTTACTGATGCTTTCCACCAGCTTACAGATAGCGATTCTTTTGGAGGTACAAAATGAACCTTACGGCAGGCTGGTATTGCTTTAAAGGCATTTTAGTTCGTGAATTCTTACGTTTTGTACAACAGCGCTCTAGATTCCTTAGCGCCCTTGTGCGCCCTCTTCTCTGGCTGATTGTCTTTGCCGCAGGTTTTCGTGCAGCACTAGGTATAGCGATCATAGAACCTTATGAGACATATATTACATATGAAACCTATATTGCACCTGGCTTATGCTGCATGATTCTTCTATTTAATGGCATGCAAAGCAGTCTTTCAATGGTGTATGACCGTGAAATGGGAAGCATGCGCGTGTTGTTAATGAGCCCTTTACCACGCCCCTATTTACTCTTATGTAAAATGGTTTCAACAGCGTTGATCTCATTAACACAAGTTTACGCATTCTTGTTAATCGCACTATTGGTAGAAGTTGAGCCGCCTCTGCTAGGTTACATAACTGTACTTCCAGCACTGATGCTCGTCGCACTGTTGCTTAGCTCATTAGGGTTGTTTCTATCAACTCGAATCAAACAGCTAGAAAACTTCGCGGGAGTTATGAACTTTGTCATTTTCCCAATGTTTTTCCTATCGTCAGCATTGTATCCGCTTTGGAAGATGCAGGAAGCAAGCGAATGGCTCTATTGGATCTGTATGGCTAATCCATTTACTTATGCTGTAGAGCTTGTGCGTCACGCTCTATATGTAAAATTAGATGTTAACTCGTTAATGATTACAGCCGGCGCAACACTGTTATTTGCGGGGCTTGCAGTAACAGGCTTTAATCCACAAAAATCAGCCAAGTAAAAGAGACGATCAACTATCAGCCCGGTCAAAGATCGGGCTGTATTTTTTTAAGCTTATATAAGCTGAGCAATCCCAATACCGGCCCAGGCGCCAATAACAACATAACCCATTCAACAGGCACCACTGCTAGTAACATCGCTGTTAACTGTGTTGCGACCATCGTAATAGTAAACCCTATTGCTGTAATCATTGTTAAGGCACTACCTATCACTTCCTTAGGTGCCGTTTGCGCGCTTAGTGCAGAGAACTGAGGCGAATCAGCCACAACCGTTATCCCCCAAACAGTCCAAAATAAAATCACCCAGATAAAAGAGAAGTTAAATATTAACGGTGATAGCAGACAGCAGACCCCAGAACAGCACAACATGAAGCTTGCGACCTTGCGACTCCCAAACAAAAGAGACGCATAACCACCGATGACACAGCCTAATCCCCCCATAGCAATAATATAGAATGACCATAAGGAGATATTGAATTCAACATGTGTCAAATCTTGCCAGGCCGACAGCCATAGAGGCGCTAAGGCTAATACCGCGTATAACTCCCACATATGTCCGAAATAGCCACCAGCAGAAGCACGAAGGGGTTTATGCTTAAAAGCCTTTAGCATATCTCTAAATCGTAATGGTGCTCCCTTATGAAGCGCTGGGCCATCAGGAACCCCAAAGAAAACTATCAATCCACCTATTAATGCACAGGCGCTGGTCATATAAATAACAAAATGCCAATTTTCAAATTGAAATGAAGCAAATAGATGACCTGATGAAGTTCCGAGCGCTAGCGCCCCTACAAGATAGCCCAGCGCTAATCCGAGACCTTCAGGATACCATCCAGTTGCGATTTTCATCCCCACAGGATAAACGCCTGCGAGCATCAAACCTCCGCAAAATCGTAAAAACAATAGACTTGCTAAATCACTGCCCCAAAATGCAATAAGCAAATTAAACAACGCTGTACCTGACGCACAGATAAAAAACAGTATTCTGGGGGAGATTCGATCAGAAAGTGCCATAAGGCCAAATAGTAGAGCACCCACTATAAAACCAAGCTGTATGGAGTTAGTTAACCCCGCTACAGCAGAGCTGGGTAACAACCACTGCTCCTGTAGCGCAGGCAATATAGCATTACCAGCAAACCAAGTTGAAGTTCCCAGTAACTGGGCCATTACGATAGCGGGTAAGATGTACCAAGGGCGTGTATTCATATACTCGACATTAACAGATCCAGTCTAAGAATATGACTAATGTTCAAGCAAATCCTCTAACTCTTGGCGAGAAACATCTTCAACTGAATTTTCGTAGATGATTTTGGACGGAGAACCACCAATGATAGAGACGCTATCACCCAGCTCGAGTACTTCATCTAGATCATGAGTTACGTAAATCATGCTACGTGTCGGGTCGTCGCATATAAGACGCTTGATCAGCCCTCTCATCTCTCGTGCAGTTGGAAGGTCGAGCGAAGTAAGCGGTTCATCCATCAAAACCAAATCAGGTTTTAATAACAAACAGCGAACAAGCGCTATACGTCGCGCCATTCCAAGTGAAATTTCAGATGGGTAATAATTAACATACTCCTCCAGCCTGACCTCTTTCAAAAAGTCGATAACAATATGTTTATCCGGTTCGACTAACAAAAGGTTTTGTAAAACTGTGCGCCAAGGCAGCAAACGAGGCTGCTGAAAGAGATAGCCAATGTCAGGTTTTGCTGGACCCCACAAAGTATCAGCAGAATCTTTACCCTCAGAATAGGGCTGACTATTTTGCTTCTGTAACCCAGCCATCAAGTTTAATAAAGTAGTTTTACCACTCCCTGATGGGCCAAGTAGACAGTGAGTCTCACCCGTCTTAACCGTAACATCCAGAGCAGATAGAACTTGCCTGCCAGAAAGTATTTGTCCGTTAACGCTAAATTTAAACACTGCTGCTACCCTTCTGCCAGCGTGATGCCCTGCGATCTAAGGGCTGAAGAATAAACCATTCAATAAACTGAACAACTGAGATAAAAGCAATGCTGTAAGCTAAAATGGTGGCAACATCAAACACCTGAAACGCTAAGTGAAGTTGAAAACCCACCCCATCAGAACGCCCTAATAGTTCTACTACCAGTACAATTTTCCAAATTAAAGCCAAACCACTGCGTGTAGCAATCATGATGTAGGGAAAGAGCTGGGGCCACCATACATCACAGAGTTTTTGCTTAAAGGTAAAGCGATACATAACCGCAAGCTCTTCAAGCTCATGATCAAACATCCTTCCACCTTCTCTTAAGGTAACAGCCACATTGGGTAGTTTATTGATAATGACCGCAGCAACCGCTGCAACTTCAATTAAGCCAAACCAGATGTATAGCAGAATGATGACCACTAAAGCAGGGATATTTAGCAAAATTACGAGTATCGGATCCAGAACGCGATTTAACAGTTTGTATCGCCCCATCAACACGCCGATGATTCCACCGATCAGCATTGCGAAAACAAAGCTAATCGCAACTCGTTGTAAAGTTACACCAAGACTTTCCATAAGGCGGTCCTGCTGCCACTCTTTATTAAGAGCAAAACCAACCTCTGCAGGAGTCGGTAATAAGGGACTTGAGACAAGTACTGAAACAAGCCACCACAGCACGACAAGAGCAAAAATCGCTAGGACCTGATCCAACAAACGACCGGTATTCATTGATTAGCCTTATAAAAAAGCTCTGGATTGAGTGAATCACCCACGGGGAAAGGTTTCAGGCGATCAATTATTTCATAAAAACGCACGGCATCATCAATCTGCTGTGCATTTAACTTGCTTGGAATGCCCTCGCGGTAACCGTTAATGAGCGCACTATAGATGGCTTGATTTTCAGCCTTCATAATAGGCTTAAGCGCTTGCCAAGCACTGTCATTTTCAAGAAGTTCAGATTTAGCAGCGTTGATGGAAGAATAGAAACCACTAATTAACTCACTATTCTGATCACCAAATTTAGCATCATAAAGATAACCTAACATTGGCACATCACTTTCAAGACCTAAGCCTTTCATTAAATCACTCAAGCTATATAACTTTTTGTAACCCTCAGCTTCTAAACGAGCGCCATAATGCCAAAAAGTAACTAACATATCTAAGCGGCCGCTTTTCATTGCTTGATTCAACAGTGGCGGCGCACCGAATTGTATCTCAGCGTCTTTCTCTAAATTTACGCCATCATTCATCGCTGCTGCGCGGATCAAAACCCAGCCCTTATTAAGTGGCCCACCTGCGATCCCTATTCTTTTCCCCTTGAGATCAGAAAAGCTTCTTAATTCACTGCTTGTTCCAGCGATAACCGACCCAATCTGCCTAGAGAATGGAATAAAGCGAAGATTTTCACCTTTGGAATTTCTATCAGATGCCCACAACCAATCAGAAACAATAAGATCAGCGTTTCCTGCTGTGATAGCAATTCGAGCAGCAGGCAAGCTTGCCACTTTATTTATAACTAGATCATAACCAAATTTATGATCTAGTTTATTATCTTTTATATGTTGTAATTCCCAATTAACGGTTCCAGAAGCAATAACTGTTATACGCAATGATGGCAGCTCCTTTGCTAGCAAGGAGGTCGAAATTAAGGAAAAGATCAAAGAACAAAACAAAGGTAAGAAAGGTCGCATAAGAGCCCTACTAACTGCTATTAATGGCATGTAAAAAACTAGATACCAACATATGCTTACCCTTCACGACTCAAAATGATACTTTCGTACCTGTTTTTTTAATCGATGGTAGAATTTTGACCCCAACTTTAGCAGGTTGTAATAGGGACATTAAAAGGTTGATGGGAAAGTGATCATTATATTACTCAAGAAATGTCTTATTCTGCTTTCTCTAATAGGAGCATTCAGCCTACCAGCGTATGCAGATATTGACGACTCTGAAGACAACTTTGAGCTATTCAGCATTGATGGCTATCGACTTGTTCGATACCGCAGTCCAACACCTAAAAGTAGTGAGCACGCAGTTACACTGACAACTCAAGAACTTCTTGAATTGCTTCAGCGTGATGACCAAGTTCTTCTTTTGGATGTACAGCCCATTCAGTGGAATCGTGTTTTCATTCAGAAAGAGCCCAGGCTACATATTCCTGGGAGTATATGGACTCCAAATGTCGGTCTGGGCGAACTTGAACCTGCATGGGAAGAGTATTTCCGTTCAAATTTAGTCAACATAACAAAAGGCAACAAAGAGCACCCATTAGTCATTTATTGTAGAGCCGACTGCTGGATGTCTTGGAATGCACTAAAACGTGCGTCTTCCTGGGGCTACACCAACTTATATTGGTATCGGAACGGTTCTGATGGCTGGATTGAGCATGATTTAGACACTGTAACTGCTCAGCCCGTGCCATTTAAGGCAGAGAATAACTAATTTATTAAAATAGCGTTAAAAGTTACTGTAATAACTAGCGCGTAAGCGTTAATGTTAGGGATAAGATACCTCAGGACGAGTTAAGACTCTTATTTATAGTGTTTATAATAAATATAACGAGATTGGAGATACATTGTGTACAAGATCCTGATCGCAGATGACCACCCTCTTTTTCGCGAAGCCATTAGTAATGTTATCGAAAACAGCTTCGAGGGATGTCAAACACTTGAAACAGAAGATTTAGATAGCGCTTTGGAGATTGCACAAAAAGAAGAAGAGCTGGACCTAATTTTACTTGATCTAAATATGCCTGGGATGAACGGCCTTAATGGCCTGATTACATTAAGAAACGATCTCCCTACCGTGCCGGTCGTCATTGTTTCAGCAGAAGAAGACAAACAGATTGTTCTACAAGCTATTACATACGGTGCTGTAGGTTTCATCACTAAATCATCACCTCGAGAGCAGATGTCTGATGCTCTTAAGCAGATCCTTGCGGGTAATGTTTACCTTCCTTCTGATATTATTCGAGCAAGTCAGCCTGATAATAGAAGAATGCAGCGTAAAGATGATAATCAGATCCCTCCGGAACTTCTTTCATCTTTAACACGCCGTCAGCTACTTGTTTTAGAACGTATGTCTAAAGGCGAATCAAACAAGCAGATTGCATACAACCTAAATATTGCAGAAACGACAGTAAAAGCACATGTTTCAGCTATTTTGAGAAAGCTTGGTGTACATAATCGAATTCAAGCCGTTCTATCTGCCGGTAACATCGACTTCAATGAGTACCTAAAACGCTAAACAGATGTAGAACTGCCTCTTAAAAAAAACCGCTTTAATAAGCGGTTTTTTTTCGCCCTAAGAAAGCCCCTACTTCTTAATACACACTTTGATCCGTAGCTTTAATCAACTAGGCCAAAACACTGAGGTATTAAAATACAATACTTAAAGCCCCTCTCATCGTCACTTATCTAAAAATAGTAACTAAAAACAGTCAAAACCATCACCCTCGAAGTCACTGATTACACGAGGAGCCAGTGATGAATAATTCACATGAAACAACTTTAAACCCAAAACCAAAGAGTTCCGGCTACAAACATTTTCTAGGCGTCAGCCTTAGTATTGGTTTAGGGGTGATGCTGCTAGATTCTCCTGCGGTTGAAGCCGCAGGTTTGCTAAAACCTAGTAACTCTACTTATTCAGAACTCAGTATTAAGGAGCACCACGTTAATGTTGTTATCGAAGACATGTACGCTACCACCACAGTAGAACAGATTTTCCATAACCCTAACCCCCAAGACCTAGAGGCAATTTATTCGTTTCCAGTTCCAGCCAAAGCAGCGGTAGGAGAGTTCAGTTATTGGATCGATGGTATGCCCGTCACAGGTGAGGTGGTTGAAAAGAAACAAGCCAGACAGATCTATGAACAAGAAAAACAGCAAGGCCGTGAAACCGCGCTAGTGGAAAAAGACAGTTATAAAACCTTCGATATCTCAGTCTTCCCTGTCAAAGCCAATCAAGATGTAAAAATCAGGCTGGTCTACCTGCAAAATACACAGACAGATACAGGCATTGGCCGTTATGTCTATCCGCTTGAAGATGGCGGTGTTGATCAGGAAGCGCTTAGTTTTTGGGATCGTAACGAAACAGTAGAAGAGCAGTTCTCTTTTAACGTTAAACTACGCACCAGCTATCCAGTAGATGGATTACGTATGCCTAAACACCCAAACGCCTCATTACAGCAAACAGGCGCTCATGAGTGGCAAGCGAGTCTTATCAATTCTGCTAAACAGATGAATAGCTCATCAAACAATCACACTAACTCAATAAACGATACATCCATAAACCAAAGAGCTCTAAAAGCGGCAATAGCTGATCAGCCGATTGATATAACGGTCACTCATGAAAGCCAAAATCACAACCATGTTGCTGATAATGTAGCTCCATTGCCATTAGGTGTGCGTGAACTGACATCCACTGATAGCTCTGAATCTCAAACCCAAGCGGTCACCTCAGAATCGTTCTCTGCTGTACCTACAAAAGCCCCTACAACAGTAACGCGCCTCGATCAGGACATTTTGCTCTATTGGAGGCATGCGCCAAATTTACCAGCCAGTGTCGATATGATTGCTTATAAAGAATCAAATGACTCTAAGGGCACATACAAACTCACCCTAACACCCGGTACAGATCTACCGCCATTAACACAAGGGCGTGATTGGGTTTTCATTCTAGATATCTCTGGTTCGATGCAGGGTAAGTTCTCCACTCTGGTTGAAGGTGTTCGTCAAGGCTTAAGTGATTTAAACCCTCAAGATCGATTTAAAGTGGTTCTGTTTAATGATCAAGCCAGTAACTTCACCAAGGGCTACCTTCCAGCAGATCAAAACAATGTGAATCGCATTATCCAGAAACTTGATCAGGTTACACCCAATAAGGGCACTAACCTTTATGCAGGCCTTAAGAATGGTATTAATCAACTAGATAGCGATCGAAGCACTGCGGTTGTTCTAGTCACCGACGGCGTTGCTAATGTCGGTACAACTGAGAAGTCAAAGTTTCTTAAATTACTTGAAAATCGTGATGTGCGTTTATTCACCTTCATAATGGGCAATAGCGCTAACCGTCCTCTACTTGAGGGAATGACTGAACTTTCAAATGGTTTTGCGATGTCTATATCGAATGCTGATGATATTAGCGGTCAGTTAATGCTAGCCAAAGGAAAAATGAGCCATGCAGCCATGCGTAACGTAACCATTGAAGTCGATGGCGTACGAAGCAAGGATCTTGTAACACCCGCTTTATCGAACACGCTTTATCACGGCCAACAGTTAACTGTTCTGGGCCACTACTATAAAGCTGGAGAAGCCAGCGTAAAATTGACAGGAACTATCAACGGAGAGAAGAAAACTTACATGACACGTTTTAATCTACCGGAACAGGCATCACATCATCCCGAACTTGAACGCCTTTGGGCATTCACGGCGATAGAAGAGTTACAAGCCCAATTGGACTACTTAGGCAGTGATAAAGACAGCGAACAAGCTATTGTTGATACAGCAGTCGAGTACGGGCTTGTGACAGATTACACATCTATGCTGGTTGTTCGTGAAGAGGTTTTCAAAGCGCTTAACATTCAGCGCACAAACAAGGCTCGTACGGTTAAAGAAAACACAGCACGTGAACTTCGTTTAAACAACACAATTCAATCTCAACAGCATAGAGTTGATCAAAAGAAACCTATGTTTGTTGATCAATCAACTGCTCAGCCTTCGTCCTCACAACACTCTTCCTCTAAACACTCTTCTTCTAAACACTCTTCTTCTAAACAAAGGCCTAACAATTCAGCAGCGAGCCAGCCAGTACAAAGCCAGCAGCGTGCGTCTGTCCAGCCAAGCCGTTCGGGTTCAGGTGGTGGTGCCGTATCACCCTGGCTAGTAATCTTCATAGCCGCAGCGATTGCACTGGTGCAGCTACATCGCTTTAAAAAATAAATAGCAAAGCTTTTAAAAAAGCACCAAACAAAACTCGCTTTAAGCATGAGCGACATCAGATGAAAACTGACGTTAACCTACAGGTGACTCACATGCCTAACTGTCGATTAAACCTATCCACGACTACCGCCCTTGGGGGCGGTAGTCGTGGCATTGCTAAACACTGTGGCACAACAACGCCTTGGGTATCTTTATCTGTCGGTTGTATCGCCCTAGTGATAGGCGCTATAGATAATCTATTCCCTCTACTGCAATCACTGTGTTTTGATTACAGAGCCATTATTGAGGATCATCAATACTGGCGATTGCTAACGGGACATATCGTTCACAGCTCCAACAGTCATCTATTTTGGGATCTAATCACATTTTTAGTCTGTGGCTGTTATGTCGAAAGAAAAGGAGTGAAGTATTTCAAAATCGCCCTACTTTGCAGTATCTTGATATTAAATGGCTATCTACTCTCCCCGTGGTCGGAGATTGCACAATACAGTGGTTTATCAGGCATTCTTTATACTGTTGTGATCTTAGCGGGTTGGCTCTGGTATAAAGAGCATAGAGGCTTGTTAGGTGCATTGCCTCTTATGATGGTCATAGCAAAAACATTTATAGAGATCGTCGCGCAAGAAGCCACTTTTGTATCTCAGGGCTGGACTCTATTTTTCCCAGCACACCTATTAGGCATACTGGCTGGGAGCCTCTTTATTGCTCTAATTGAATACCCCAGAGAGGCTGTTCGAACAGAGAACTAAAATAGGAAGCACAAAAAAAGCCACTAAAAAGTGCAATGCTGTTCACTTAAGAAAAAAACAGCATGATTAGTTAAAATCCAGCAACCATTCAGGCTGCTGGATTTTTTTATGCCTTTGCACCAAACCTTGCTCGATATTGACGATCTTCATCAATTTTCAGATCAAAGCACCTTCTCTCAGAATATTCCCGTTGAATGGGTTGAATCTGCCCTGACCCTGACTCAAAGTGCCACCATTCGCAGAAGACGATTACCGACCGATCAAGTGCTTTGGTTGGTGCTGGGTATGTCGCTCTTCAGGGATGAGCCTATGTCTGATGTGGCGCGGCGATTAAACATCTGCGCACAAGGCTTAGCTAATGAAAGCCTGCTGGCAAAAAGCGGTATATCCACAGCTCGCCAACGCTTAGGGCCGCAACCACTTGAATGGCTATTTCGCAAAACAGGTTCACACTGGGGACGAGAACGATATCCCGATGATGATTGGAATGGGTTGCAGGTATTAGCGGTTGATGGTGCGCTGTTTCGGACCCCTGATACGCCCGAGTTACGCGAGCATTTTGGCTCGGGTAATACCTCAACTAATCGGAAAACACCGTATCCTGTGATGCGCTTAGTTGGGCTCATGAATACGCGCTCCCATATCATGTTGGATGCTCAAATAAGCCCCTACCGTAAAGGTGAAATACGAATGGCAGAGAGTTTTATCTCTCGTATTCCAGATCATTCAGTCACGTTGCTAGACAAAGGTTTTTGGGGTGCGGATCTTTTACTCAATATTGGTATTCATGGAGATAACCGTCATTGGTTGATTCCCGCACGTAAAGGCTTGGTTTATGAGGAGGTTGAGAGTTACAACACACACGACAAGCTACTTCGCATGAAGGTTTCGGCTCAAGCAAGAAAACGTAACCCGAGTCTGCCCGAAAGCTGGGACGTTCGCGCAGTGACCTATGACATCAACGGTGTGGAGAAAACCGTTTATACCTCATTGCCTTACGCACAATATGATACCGAAAGGGTGGCGGAGTTATACCATGAGAGATGGGAGATAGAGTTGGGCTTCAGAGATATTAAAAGTTCCATGAATCACAATGCTCTGACACTACGTAGCAAAAAGGTCGACTTGATCTATCAGGAGGTTTGGAGCTTATTGCTTGCATATAATGTCGTGCGCCGAGAGGCAGGACAGGCGGCTATTGCTTATCAGAAAACGCCTGGTGAGATGAGCTTTAAAGCTGCTTGCTGCTATATCGCGAGTCAACTCATTGTGATGGCTCAAGCACATCCTGTGTCAAAAACAGGCACTCGCTTAGCCCATCTTAGGTCAGGTATTGGAGAGCTTTGTGTGAATTACCGTCCCAGACCCTCAAGGCCCAGGACGGTGAAGATGAGTAAAACCCGATATCCAGTAAATCGACGCGCCGCACCGCTTAAGTGAACAGCATTG
>DJLT01000108.1 GCA_002435145.1 Neptuniibacter sp. UBA6509 | reverse complement strand
AGCGACCAATAGATTAACAGTCTAAAGGTCTATGGCCTTCTGCTTTTGTTGGGTTTCTACTCTTTTCTGAATATATGTACGGCCGGAATGCAGATCGGGCAGTATACTTAGTTAGAGTAAGGCTATCAGCCGGCTAACCAAAAAATTGGATATGGTTGACCCTCCGCAATAGACATTTTTAAGGAAGGTATTTGCCCATGGTCGTACCTCTCATGTGAGAGAGTGGGTCATCAACATCTTGCATTTCACTCCATTTTCTGGATATTATTAATATATTAACTACTTCTGGTTTATCAGGAGTAGATCCCCAGATTAGGAGGCCGAATAATGCAATATCATTTGAATGGGTTTAAGCCTGGTAACTATCAAGTTCCTGATGAGGCTAGAAAGCCTTACCCAGAGCCGCCAATCGTGGATCTGCCGAACGAAGTGGATGTATTAATTATTGGTACGGGCCCAGCAGGTTTGACCATGGCAAGGCAGTTGTCTGAATTTTCAGATATTAAAACGTGCATTGTTGATATGGAGTCAGGCCCCCTATTATTTGGTCGAGCTGACGGTATCTCATGCCGTACCATGGAGATAATGGAAGCTTTTAATAGTAGTGAAATGGTGGTTAAAGAGACCTACCAGCTTAAACAAAATACCTTCTGGGAGCCTGATCAGGAAAATCCAGAAAACATAAAGCTTACGCATAAAATTGCTGATGCCCGAGCGGGGCTTTCTGAATTTACGCACGGTATTGTGAATCAGGCGCGTCTACATGAATTGCTAGTAGATGGCATGGAGAGGTCAGTCACTCAGCTAAGTCCTCATTACAGCCGCCAATTGGTTGAGATGAAGGTTGATGAAAACCTTACTCAGGATCTTGATGCCTATCCTATAACGGCCACCTTTAAGAGAGTTGATGATGCCGGAGAAGGAAAAACTGAGGTAGTAAAAGCACGTTACATTGTGGGCGGGGACGGCGCCCGAAGTAATGTTCGCAGAAGTATGGATATCCCGCTTGAAGGGGATTCGGCAAATAAAGCATGGGGAGTCATGGATATTCTGTTAAATACAGACTTTCCTGATATCCGTGTTAAAAGCTTTATCCAGTCGAAAGATCACGGTGCGGTTATGACTATACCGCGCGAAGGTGGTTATCTATGCCGGTTTTATGTAGAGCTAGAGCAGCTTGGAAAAGACAAGCGAGCTAAGGATGTTAATCTGACCGAGCAAGATCTTATCGCTAAAGCTCAGAAGATTTTCCACCCTTATACGCTGGATGTAAAAGAGGTCGCTTGGTGGTCAATTTATGAGGTCGGCCAACGTATTGCGGAGCGTTTTGATAATCGTCCCGTAGGTAGTTCTGAGGATGTTATTCCCCGTGCATTTGTTGCTGGAGATGCTTGTCACACACACAGCCCGAAAGGTGGTTGGGGTTTGAATACTTCTTTACCTGACACCTTTAACTTGGGTTGGAAGATG
Organism: Neptuniibacter sp. UBA6509; assembly: GCA_002435145.1. GTDB lineage: Bacteria > Pseudomonadota > Gammaproteobacteria > Pseudomonadales > Balneatricaceae > Neptuniibacter. The sequence continues at coordinate 5,426 of DJLT01000108.1, read as the reverse complement.
GCAGCAGTGCTTCAGGGGCGAAGTCATCCAAAACTACTTAGTACTTACGGTACTGAGCGACGCAAGGTGGCGCAGCAGTTAATTGATGCCGATCGTGAACTTTCCAGACTAGTAGCTACTCGCCCAAATGCAGGTGATGATTCTGAACAGGCAAAAGTTGATACGGCAAAAATCGAAGCCTTTATGAAACGTCAAAGCGGTTTCGTTTCCGGAACTTCAATTGAATATTATCCGTCGTACATTTGTACAGGTCAGGAAAATCAGCAGTTAGCCACTGGGTTTAAGATTGGTCAGCGCTTCCACTCTGCTGAAGCAACGCGTGTAGCTGACGGCCGAAGCCAGCACTTGGGGCACTTAGTTAAAGCTGATGGGCGCTGGAGGATCTTTCTGTTTGGAGATACTCAAACACCTACAGATCCATCGTCTGCGGCATTTAAGTTCATTGACTTTTTAGCCAATGATGAGTCATCACCGGTACAAAAATACACACCGAAGGGTGCTGATATTGATTCCGTCTTTGATACTTATGCTGTATTCCAGCAGCAAGATTTATCAATGCACGATCTGCCTGATTACTTGTGGCCAGCAAAAGGTAAATATGGGCTACGAGATTATGAAAAGGTATTCCGCGCTGAAGAAAGCAATGACATATTTGATCAACGCGGAGTTGATCGTTCAGCCGGCTGTATAGTGGTCGTTAGACCTGATCAGCATATTGCTACTATTCTGCCTGTTACTGCGCATGAAGAGCTATCGAAGTTCTTTGATGTATTTATGATAGAGCAGAATTAACGATTTTTTTTGTGTTCTCCGCTTTATATCTAAGCCCGCTGGATAAAACCTGCGGGCTTTTTTATTCTTTATTGGATCTATGTTTATCGATTTCATGTAATCATGTTGAATTAACTTAGGTACGTCTTAATGGAGTTTGCTAATTATGAGCGAGTTAAGGCTGTTATACGCTGGGCTATAGAGGCGTTGGTCGGAGTTATAGGATTGGGTCGTGTTAAAGGTGCCTATCAATATTTGTATTTTAGGTGTCATTCTTTTGTAATCTAGGCAGAAATTGTAGTCCTCGCTCTGCTCCTTAGTAATGAAACAGCAAGCTGGTTTTTATCCTCGAAACTATCGATAAGCACATATTTTTGATGAAACTGTTTATAGCTTTGATTTTATCCATTTAAAGGTCGTTTCATTGATCTGTTCAATGGTTTTTGACGAAGCAGAGAGCTAAATTTAAAAGAGTACTGCACCTTTTGAATTTCATAAATCTGAAAGACTTCGTGATGATCTAACAAATCGACTTTAGGTGCGTAAATCTGAGGAGAAAAATGTAAGTGGATATCAACCAACTCGACAAACTAGAGCAGGCTACGCTCTTTGGTAGACCTGAAATCGTGAGATTAGGCTACGCAATCCTCTTTATTGTTGGGGTCATAATGTACAGTTACTCAACGGTGGGTAACGTTCCTAACGGAATAATGCTTGTTGCCGCTGCCATGATTGGTGGTTATATGGCAATGAACATCGGTGCAAATGATGTGGCAAACAATGTGGGGCCAGCGGTTGGCTCTAAGGCATTATCATTGACCGGCGCTATTATCATTGCTGCCGTTTTCGAAGCATCAGGTGCATTGTTGGCGGGAGGCGATGTTGTAAGCACTATTAAAAAAGGAATTATTAATCCTGAAACAATTCAAGATGCGGATACATTTATTTGGCTAATGATGGCTGCTCTTCTATCAGCGGCAATATGGCTTAATATCGCCACTTCCTTGGGGGCTCCAGTCTCGACCACGCACTCCATTGTGGGCGGAGTTTTGGGTGCAGGTATGGCTGCAGGTGGCGTGGCTGTAGCCAATTGGGACAAAATGGGTTTGATTGCTGCCAGTTGGGTTATTTCTCCAGTTATGGGTGGTGTTATCGCAGCGTCCTTTCTGATGCTTATCAAAAAAAGCATTACCTATAAGACCGACATGATCACAGCCGCTAAAAAGTGGGTGCCGATTTTGGTTACTGTAATGGCTTGGGCGTTCTCTACATACTTAGCCCTTAAAGGTCTGAAGAAAATTTGGAAGATTGATTTTGCTATGGCCACTTTGATCGGTGCTGTGGCGGCAGCTTGTGTCTATCTTATGGTCAGGCCAATGGTAAGCGCCGCAGCAGATAAACTTGAAAACAGTAAGGATTCGGTTAACTCTTTATTCACCATTCCATTGATCTTTGCGGCGGCACTATTGAGCTTTGCTCATGGTGCTAATGATGTTGCTAACGCGGTTGGCCCTCTTGCAGCAATAAATGAATCTATCATGAGTGGTGAGGTTTCTGCCAAGGCTAGCATTCCAATATGGGTGATGATGATTGGTGCCCTTGGTATCGCACTTGGGTTGGCTTTATATGGTCCAAAACTGATTAAAACTGTTGGTTCTGAAATCACAGAACTCAATCAGATGCGGGCTTTCTCTATTGCCATGTCAGCAGCTATTACCGTAATCATAGCTTCTCAGCTTGGCCTGCCGGTATCCTCAACCCATATTGCCGTTGGTGGGGTTTTTGGTGTTGGTTTCTTACGTGAATACCTGAAAACCAACTATGCTAAGAAAATTGCAGAGATACATGCACATCATTCTGAAGGAGATGAAGATAAAGTTCAGCAGTTCATCCAAGCGTTCGAGGATGCGACCATCGAAGAGAAAGAAGGCATGCTTAAGCAGCTAAAAGAGCATAGAGCTTCTGCTGAATTGAATAAAAAAGAGCGCAAAAGACTTAAAAAAACCTACCGAACAGAGTTGGTCAAACGTTCAGCACTCTTGAAAATAGCTGCGGCTTGGATCATCACTGTTCCAGCTGCAGGCGTCATGGCAGCAATTCTTTTCTTTACAATACGAGGAATGATGCTGGAAGTATAAATTCCATCATGGGTGGAAATTGTATTTTTTATAATCTAAAAGGGTAACATTCATTAATGTTCAGGAAGATAATTTTTTGCACCATGCTGGCGATTCTAGCCTTGGGTTTCTGGATCAGTCCAAATTTCAAGGAAATTGCTGCCGGGGTTTCTATCTTCCTTTTTGGAATGCTTTCCCTTGAAGAGGGTTTCAAATCCTTTACTGGCGGAGTTCTAGAGCGAATACTGCGAAAAACGACCGATGGTCCATGGAGATCACTGACATTTGGTGTTGTAAGTACCTCTGTTATGCAATCCAGTTCACTGGTTTCCGTGATTACTATCTCTTTCCTGAGTGCTGGCCTAATTAGCTTGACCGCCGGAATCGGAATTGTTTTTGGTGCCAATTTTGGCACCACCACGGGGGCCTGGTTGATTGCGGGCTTGGGAATGAAGGTAAAGATTTCTGCCTATGCTATGCCAATGCTGGTATTCGGTATTATTCTGATTTTTCAGAAATCGCGAACTATGAATGGAATCGGATATATTCTTGCGGGTCTCGGATTTCTGTTTCTGGGTATCCACTACATGAAAGAGGGTTTTGAGGCATTTCGCGGTACCATTGATTTGACCGCTTTTTCAGTATCGGGCTATACCGGGATTATGCTTTTCACCCTGATTGGCATAGCCGCTACCGTGATTATGCAGTCTAGTCATGCGACATTGGTAATCATAATTACAGCTCTAGCGGCACAGCAGATCACTTATGAGAACGCTTTAGCCTTGGCGATTGGTGCCAATATAGGTACCACTATCACGGCAATAATCGGCTCGATGAGTGCCAATGTGCAGGGTAAGCGTTTAGCCGTCGCTCATTTGATATTTAATATGGTCACCGCGCTTATCGCCATTGTGTTTATCTACCAAATCACCGGTATGGTTGATGGGTTCAGTGCTACGGTTGGTATTGCTGCAGATGACTATACTTTGAAGCTGGCGGTTTTTCACACCATTTTCAATGCGATCGGAATTGTTGCGATGATGCCTTTCATCAACCCTCTAGCTCGCTCTTTGACCAAAGCTATGCCTGAAAAGGAGCAGTCCAGAGAGAAACCTATGTATCTTAATGAATCGGCTGAAGAGTTGCCTGATACGGCAATAGAGGCTGTGCGTAAAGAAACTTTGCGATTGTATGACAATGCCTTTGCGATTATAGCTCACGGCCTTAGCTTGCATCGATATGATATTTTGTCGGATAAAGACCTAGAAGATGTCGTTAAACAAGGTCAGAAAGTAATTCCAGTCGATTTTGATGATGAGTATGAAAAGAGCATCAAAGGCCTGTATAGCGATATTGTTAAGTTTATCAGTAGTGCTCAATCGAATATGACTCCAGAGCAAGGTGACGAGTTGTTCAGGCTGCGTGCAGCAGGGCGAGACATTGTGGAGGCAATAAAAGATACCAAGCACATGAACAAGAATCTTTCACAGTATATTCTCTCTGAAAACGTTTATATTCGTGCTGAATACAACAAGTTCCGAATTCAGCTCGGAAGGTTGATGCGTGAACTGGATAATATTCGTAATGATGATGAAGATTCTTTGAATGTTCTTTCTTTGGATAGCTTGAAGCTTGATATGAGGAAAAATGATGCAACTGTAAATGGTGATATGGAAAAGCTGATTCGCGCTAATAAAATCACAGCATTAATGGCAACCTCAATGATGAATGATGCCAACTATGCTTATGGTGTTGCTAAAAACCTAATTCAGATGGGTGAATCTCTTTTTGCTGGTGGAGATTTAGGCATGAAAGAGGCTTTACGTAGTGTGTCGCTTACTGAGGATGAAGTGGATGAAATTGTAGGCGATAAAAAAGAATCGATAAGTATCAAGAGTCTGGGGTGAAACTGTGAAACTGCTTAAGCTATTAGAGATTACCGAAAAATATCTCGATGATGACAAGCTGAGAAAGGGTGAACGGAAGGAATGCCTTAAAGATATCCAGCAGAAATTGAAAAAGAAACAGAAAAAATTAAAAGAGAAAATTTTAGTTGCAGATGGAGAAGAATTAAAAAGCCTGCAAAAAAATCTTGAGATTGTCATGACTCAGCGCAAAAAAGTGATTGGTGCTCTCAAAGAACTGAAGTAAATGTTTGACTTTGGTTTGCTTAGCTTGGGCTTGTATCAAGGGTTTTTAAAAGGAGGCATAATTACCTAGCAATTGCTCAGTTTATATAAGCCTAGGCCGTGATTTAAGAGTCTCTTCCTTATAGTCTTGCTTATGATTCAAAACTTGAGTTTTTTTCATTCTCTCTGCAAAAGGGGGGGGGCTCTTTGTTCATTCTAATGTTCTTAAGATACTGTATTTTTAGGTGTGCATTGGCTATTCGCTAAACGAGAGTGATTTAACCGTATTCTTGAGGTAGTGAGCGAACGCAGTGTTTAATGTTATGAATCTGTAACTATTGCAGGATTTTAAGCGAAGTAGATGTACAGACAAGAGAAGTAAAAGAAAGTGGTCGGAGTGATAGGATTC
>DJLT01000100.1 GCA_002435145.1 Neptuniibacter sp. UBA6509 | reverse complement strand
AATTGAATGACCAGAATGTTTATTCGATTACCCGGAGTAATTTCTATAAAGATAGGGAAGTGAAGCACTGCTGGGGCAAAGATATTATTGTTAGATTATACAATCGCAGCCAGACTGACTTTAACAGTAGTAAAGTCCATGAATTGATTGTGACTGACGGCTTTAAAATTGAAGCGTTACAGGGCGTTGTTCGACACTATCCTTATCAAAATATATCCCAGTTCATTATTAAGTTGGATAAATATTCTTCTCTATTTGCTGAAGATAAACAAGGTATTAAGCGTTCATCGCCACTCAAAGCTTTCCTAAATGGCGGTTTCTCATTTTTTAAAACTTATCTGCTTAAACGTGGCTTTATGGATGGTTCTGCTGGGCTGATTATTGCGTTTTCCCATATGGCTACCAATTTCTATAAGTACATGAAACTTTATGAATTGAATAAATTAGCTGCTAGTGATCGATCTAATAAAGAGGAATCTCATGACCGCTAGTGTATTGATTACTCGACATGACAAAATTGGTGACTTTGTTGTCGCATTGCCTATGTTTAAGTGCCTAAAGGCTGCAAGACCAGAGCTAAGGGTCATTGCGCTGGTAGCGAAAATCAATCTCAGTCTTGCACGTGAATTACCCTATATAGACGAAGTGATTGAGTACAAACCTGATGATATGGGGGCAACTTTAGCCGCGATTAAAAAGGCTAAGTGCAGTGTTAGTATTTCAGCGTTTATTGATAGTCAGTTAGGTGTTCTACTTTGGCGTGCGGGGATACCAACAAGGATTGGCCCTGCCACGAAATTAGCGCAAATTTGGTTTAATCGCCGTGTGAAACAGCGCCGAAGCCAGGTCAATAAAACTGAATTTGCTTATAACTTGGATCTATTAAAAGCTTTTGATAGTTCCATTAAACCAGAATTTACTAAACCTCTATTCGAATTGCCCCAAGCTGATTGTGAAACAGCAATACAGAAGTTTCGGCAGCAGTTTGATATAGAAAGTACTCTTCCTATTGTGGCGTTTCACCCCGGCAGTGGTGGAAGTACGGATGGTAATTTAACGTTGGATCACTATATAAAGCTAGCTAAAGCGGTGAGTCAGCAAGGCTGTAGTCAGGTTGTATTTACTTTTGGGCCTGATGATGGCGATCTGGTTGCGGATGTTTCTTCACAGCTGGGTGATCAAGCCATTTTGTATACGTCTCAGGGAAGTGTTTATGATTTTGCACTTTTACTGAGTGGTTTTTCGCTGTTTGTCAGTACCTCCACAGGCCCTATGCATTTGGCAGCGGGTAGTAATATTCGGACAGTGTCGTTTTTTGGTGATATCAAAGTGGCTTCACCCGCTCGTTGGGCTTCGGTCAATCAGACGGATTATCAACACAACTATACTCTTTCAAGCGGATACTCCGAGGAACTCTATTCTGAGATCGAGACCGCGCTTTTAGGATTGATTGAGCAAGGCAAGCATTGTCATTAAGGTTTTAAAGAGGGATCGTTTTGTCAGACCATAAACCGTCACAAGAAGATCGTCAGCATCCTTGGGACCCCTATTCAGATCAGCCCTATATTATTAGGGATAAAGCTTACAAAAAGCGTATGAAGCGTAAGCACCTCAAGGATTATCTGTTTACGTTTTTAACATCCTGCCTGGTTTTTCCGATCGCGATAGTGACTTGGTTATTTAATCGCAAGACTGAAGAGTCAGGACGTCATTTTTTCTCTTTATGCGTGAATTTAGACAAAGGAGAAGAGCAGTATGAGCTTGTAGAGGAGCTTGGTTGTGAAAGCCTTCAGGTTCGTTTTTTCCTCTCTGAGATGGATCGGATTGATGAATATTGTCGTTTTATCGAGGGGTTTAACGGGAAGGATGTTCTTTTGTTGGTTGTGCAAAGCCGTGAGCATATTAATGACTCAAAACTTCTTGCGGAAGATATAAATACCGTTTTCACTAAATTTTCCCCCTTTGTTAAGCAATACCAAATAGGAACCACCATTAACCGTTCTAAGTGGGGTTTCTTTTCTGTTGCTGAATACCTGCGTTTTTATCAGGTAGTTCAGACAGTAAGAGATGAACAATTCTCGCAACTGAGGTTGTTAGGTCCCTCTGTTATCGATTTTGAATATCCTTATTTGATTAGAGCGCTTTTTAATGGTTTTAATGTTCGCTTCGATAAGATCGCAGCATTGCTCTATGTAGATAGGAGAGGGGCACCTGAGAATCCACAGATGGGTGTGTTTGATACGCTTAATAAAATAGGCCTTCTACATAGTATTGCCCGATTGAGCCCGAAGACATCGAGCCGCTTATTGCTAACGGAAGCAAATTGGCCGCTCGAAAAGACTGCTCCTTGGGCGCCCACGAGTGAAACTGAGTGTGTCAGTGAAAGCGATTATGCGAATTTTATGTTGCGCTACTATTTACAAGCATTGGCATCGAAACGGGTGGAATCAGTTTATTGGCATCAATTGATAGCGCCAGGTTATGGGCTGGTGGATAGTCGCGAGGGTTTACGTAAGCGAGATGCATTTCAGGTATTCAAAACTATGACAGCGCTCTTAG
>DJLT01000048.1 GCA_002435145.1 Neptuniibacter sp. UBA6509 | reverse complement strand
GGTTCATTGTGTACGGGTGTGAGAATTACCTCCAAATTAGGCTATGTAGCGCGAATACAACCTAGAAATAGATTGCGATCGTGAAACTCAATGGATTCAATATTTGAGAAGAAATAGCCTGTGGTATTGGAATATACTTGTAAATCTATAACATATAAAGCATCTCACCAAGGTGCGCTGCTTCAGCAAACCTTAGTTTACACTGCTACGCAGAGCTTAATTAGTAAGTTTGAGCATTCTGCTTTGTTTTCTTTTTGACTTTATAAATGAGCAATTGGAAAACGATTTACAAAGACGAATTATGCAAAAGAAAACACTCGAAGCTCATGAATTTCCACTGAAAGAAGTTTTTTGCGACGACTATTCATTTGAAATTCCTGGCTACCAACGCCCTTATTCATGGGAGGTAGAACAAGCAGAAACTTTAGTTTCTGATCTCATAGGTTTTTTAAGCGAGCAACCGCCAAACATACAAGATGCTAACCCTTACTTTCTCGGTAGCATTGTCCTAATCAAAGATACCGGCACTTTGGCCCAAGTAGTTGATGGACAACAAAGGCTGACGACATTAACTATTCTGTTATCGGTTCTTCGTAGTCTCCTACCTGAAACTAAAAGAGCAGTACTAGAAGGAGCAATTCTTCAAAAAGGCGATGAAATATTGCTGACTGAAGATAAGCCTAGATTACAAACAAGACCCAAAGACCAACAGTTCTTCTTAAGACATATCCAAGAATTTGGCGGGTTAGAGACACTATTTGAAAACAACGACAAACTTAACGATAGTCAATCAAATATTCTGAATAACGCAAAGGCAATGCATGCTCAATTAGTAAAGCTAGACGAAGCTCAATTAATTCGACTTACTCAATTCATAATGAATGGTTGCTTTGTGGTTTTGGTCACTACACCAGATATTGATTCGGCTTACCGGATCTTTTCGGTAATGAACGACCGCGGCATGGACTTAAGCGCGACAGATATCTTAAAATCACTTGTTACAGGTGCAATTTCAGAAACTAATAGCAAACAGGAGTTTTATACTAATAAATGGGAAGACTTAGAAGAAGAAATAGGTCGTGAAAGATTTGGGGCACTTTTTGCGCATATCCGTATGATAGAGATGCGTGCAAAGTCCCGTTCAAACATGGTTTCGGATTTTAAGAATCATATTAAGCCAGAGTTATACCCAATTGATTTTATTGACAACAAGCTAACCCCCTACACCCGTATTTATAGCGAGATATTAGATCAAAGTTTCTGTAGTCAAGAACATGCTTATGATATTAACAGAAGCCTATTTTGGCTGACTCGAATTGACAATAATGACTGGGTTCCACCAGCCCTTTATTTTATAAATAAATTTAGAAACCACCCTGCTAAAGTGGCATATTTTCTCGACAGATTAGAAAAATTAGCATCTGTTCAAATGATAAATCGTATCAGCATCAACCATCGTATAATCCGTTACACATCGATACTAAATGCTATAGACGCAGGGACTGTATTTGAAGAAAATAAGTCTGGTGCGCCTTTATACCTGAGTGAAGAAGAAAAACAGGACGCCCTAAAACAACTGAACGGCCCAATATACAAACTCTCAAGAATTCGTGTGATGGTATTATTACGGTTGGACTCTGAACTAGGTGACTCAATGGCAACCTATAAGCATTCTAAGGTTACTGTGGAACATGTAATGCCACAAACCATTAACCCAATTAGCCAGTGGCAAGAGTGGTGTCCAGATAAAGAGACACACGAGGAGTTAGTACATTGCCTCGGAAACTTGGCCTTATTATCTCGAAACAAAAACAGTGCAGCCAGTAACTATGATTTTGCTAAAAAGAAAAGTGAGTATTTCAATCCCGCCAATGGTCATACTGCCTTTATTCTTACTAATCAGATATTAGCGCAGGAAAAGTGGACTCCCGACGATATTAGAGAACGCCAAAAATTTCTGCTCAGTAAACTGGCAAGCACGTGGCAACTAGACAGCCAATAAAAATTCTGTACGCATTAATGAGTCAGCTCCTCGTATGCAATTTCATTAAACTGCTTAATTGCAGAGGTGTTGGCTTTGTACTTTTCTTCGTACTGACTTAATTTAGGCTCTGCGCCTAATAAGCTTTCGATAGCTCTGCGAAATCCAAGAGGATCTAGATGACTATCATCAAGTTTAAAGCTATTCCCCGTAGGTAGTAACTCTCCGTTAAGTTCAACTCTATGGATCCTTCCTGTTTTTATACCTACAAAGAAGTCTATTCCCTTACGAGGAGACTTTTTAGCCCACCTTTCATTTACCGCACCATATTTGAACTCAACAACTAAAACATGAGCATTTACTTCATCAATATACACTCGCATAGCATTAGGAACATCGTGAGGAGGAAGTGAAAAAACAATCTCACCTTCATACGGCGCGTTAAAGACACTATCTCTCGCCACTTCATGTGCCAACTGAGAAGTATTTAAACTTGTCCATTTATCCATTACTAAAGATCCTCTGTAAGATGACTTATAGTATTCATGACAGCAGAATAAGCTTTTTCAGCTTCTAAGCTATTAATACCTGTAGGGCTAACGCTATCCCAAATGATAACTCCCCACTGCTCACCGTTGTTTGCCATTACAGGTATTGCAAACAAACTTCTTGCTAGTAACTTTCGCTTTTCCAAAGCGCTGTCTACATATTCCTGTGGCAAAAAGCAACGCTTTGCATAACGCTGCCGCTGTTGACTTGCTGAGGTTACAATCACTTTTGGCAACTCAGACAACGCAATAGTATTTTTCGTTGCCCAACATCTACCAACAATCCCTTCACTGAAATCACTACTATCTGTTACGGCGAAAAGTACCTTTGTGTTCTTTCCTTGATCATTTGAACGTAATACAGGTACTAGCCAGCCACACCCGGGGTTCACCTTTCTAGATTTGTGCGACTTATACCACGCAAACACATTTAGTTTATGGCGTTGCCAGCACCATTTCTTGTACTGAAAGAGCGTAACCCTGTGCTTGTCGTTCTCAGTTTCCTGAGATGTATACGATATCGATTGCAAATCGTCTAAAATTGTTTGCAGCGTAGTCCATTGAATGCGCTTCCCGTCCCTAGAAAGTATGTACCCAACAACTAAACACAAAATGAGAATAAAGTAGAAATATAGTGCGTTTTCTTTAATAAACCCAAGTATTGAGGCTAAATTAGGGCGCGTCGCTTCATTAATTTTGCCTTGCCAATCGATTAAGATTCCCAAAACAGGCGCTATTAAACCTGCCACTCCGAACATACTTTTACCTAAGTCGCCACGAAATTTGTGGTGACGAATATCCTTAATCACTATTTTATTTCCGTAATTTTTATAATTCTTAATATTTATATTGCGTTGTCCAGTTACCCAACCACGATTAACATGCCTTACCAACCACGCCTACTGAACAAAAAACAACCAGACAACTATAAAACAATTCTTGTCTTAATTTCAATAGATATGCGCTTTTACACTAGATAGAATGCTGGTTGGAGTAAAGTATTTGGCCAAGTGATACACGACAAATTACAAGATATATCGTTCTATAACATGTCGTGTAAATAACAAAACTGTGTAATATAGATTATGGGGATTGGATGACTTCCCTATCAAACAATTAGAATGATTCGAATACACTATCGTAGCACCGTATTCTTGATGAAAGGATGTGTCAGTGATACCCAACTACCAGCAGTTTATGCGGCCTTTTTTGGAAATTGCCTATCAAGCAAAGCAACAAGGCGAAAATGAAGTAAAGCTTCGGGATGTGATTAAAGCCCTGGCCGACCACTTTCAGCTCAGCGAAGAAGAACGTAGCGAAACCCTCCCCAGTGGTAGACAACTCGTAATTGATAATCGCATAGGTTGGGCACGTACCTATTTGACCAAGGCTGGGCTGCTCGAAGCCACTCGCCGAGCGCACTTTGTTATCACAGAGCGCGGCATACAGGCCGTTAAAAGTAACACCCCAATTAACAACGCTTACCTGAAGCAGTTTGACGAATTCATTGCCTTTAAAACAAAGAGCAATGACGATGCGAATGAATCAGGAGAAGTGCTTCCTACGCAGGAAATTGCCGATGACGACGATGACATTACTCCCGATGAAGCGTTACGCGCCGCGTATAAAAAGATAAATGAAGCACTGACGGAAGACATTCTTCAGAGAACCCGCAAAGTTACCCCCGAGTTTTTCGAAAGACTGCTTATCGATTTATTACTCGCCATGGGTTATGGCGGTACAGGGGAAGGCGCAACCCATGCACTCGGGAAAACCGGCGATAACGGCGTAGACGGTGTGATTGACCAAGACCCGCTTGGCGTTGACCAAATCTACATTCAGGCCAAGCGCTACGCAGAGGGCAATAATGTCAGTGCCGGTGATATCCGTGACTTCTTTGGTGCACTCAATCTCAAACGGGCGCAAAAAGGCATTTTCATCACCACATCCGCTTTCACCCAATCAGCTATCGAAACCGCGCAAAACTTAGGCAATCGGATTGTACTGATTAACGGTAAAGAGCTCGCCAAGCTCATGTTGCGATACAATATCGGCAGCCGTGATGAGCAGGTCTTGCACCTGAAGAAAATAGACGAAGAATTTTTTGAGAATTAATAACGAGACCACACATGAATAATGCAGAGCAACAATTTTTAAAAGAATTAGACATCAAACTTTGGAACTCAGCAGAAAAACTAAGAAACGCCCTCGATGCCGCTAACTATAAGCATGTAGTGCTAGGGATCATCTTTTTAAAGTATGTGTCAGACGCCTTTGAAGAGCGCCAACAAGAGTTACGTCAGTTGTTTACTCAGGACGATAGCGACGACAACATCTATTTTATGCCGCGTGAAGATTATGACTCAGACGAAGAATACAACGAAGCAGTAAACGCAGAGTTAGAGCTGCACGAATACTACCAAGAGAAAAATGTATTTTGGGTGCCAAAACAGTCACGCTGGGAGTTTCTTAAAAACACCGCAGCAAGATCTATCGGTGATGACATTGAATTAGAGAATGGTGAAACATTTAAGCTTACCTCGATATCCAAGTTAATCGACAATGCTTTAGAAGCCATCGAAAACTATAAAGTTGACGACAAGTTGGCAAACCCCAAGCTAAAAGGTGTTTTGCCGAGAGTTGGACGCTATGAAGTATCAAATGAAAATTTAACAGCATTAATTAATGAGTTTTCTAAGACCCAATTTCATAACCCTGTGCACAACGGCGAAAAGCTTGATCTGCACAGCAAAGATATCTTAGGCCATGTCTATGAGTACTTCCTAGGGCAATTTGCTTTAGCAGAAGGTAAACAAGGCGGACAGTACTATACGCCAAAAAGCATCGTTACGCTGATAGTTGAAATGCTCCAGCCATATCAAGGCCGAGTTTATGATCCCGCAATGGGGGCTGGTGGCTTCTTTGTCAGTAACGACAAGTTTATTGAAGCCCATGCTGCGGAGAAACATTACAACGCCGCCGAACAGCGCAAACATATTTCCGTTTATGGTCAAGAAAGCAACCCGACGACCTGGAAGCTTGCAGCCATGAATATGGCGATTCGCGGAATAGACTTTAACTTTGGCAAAAAGAATGCTGATACCTTCTTAGATGACCAACACCCCGACCTGCGTGCAGACTTTGTGATGGCAAACCCGCCGTTTAATATTAAAGACTGGTGGCACGCCAAACTGGAGGGCGATACTCGCTGGCAATATGGCACACCGCCGCAAGGTAATGCCAACTATGGTTGGATACAGCACATGCTGCACCACCTTAACGATAACGGCTCAATGGGCTTATTACTGGCTAATGGCTCGATGAGTTCGAATACCAACAACGAAGGTGAAATCCGCAAAGCGCTTATCGAGGCCGATTTAGTCGAATGTATGGTGGCTCTGCCAGGGCAGCTATTCACCAATACGCAAATCCCCGCCTGTATTTGGTTTTTAACCAAAAATAAGAAAGGCGGGACTTTCCCAGGTCAACAAGGGAAACGTGATCGTCGTGGTGAAACTCTGTTTATTGATGCCCGCAACCTCGGTTTTATGAAAGACCGTGTGCTGCGCGACTTTACCAACGATGATATTGCAAAAATCGCTGATGTTTTTCACGCTTGGCAATCGAGTACTGGCTATGAAGACGAAAAAGGCTTTTGCTTCAGCGCCAAGCTTGAAGACATGCAAAAACATGAATATGTATTAACGCCTGGGCGCTATGTTGGCGCAGCGGATGCGGAGGAAGATAGCGAACCATTCCCAGAAAAAATGCAGCGATTAACCGCGCAATTAAAATCTCAGTTTGAAGAGTCAGACCGATTAGAAAAGGCGATTAAGGATAACCTAGCGGGGATTGGTTATGAGTTCTGATTTCGTATTTAACAAAGAGTACCCTCTTTCAGACTTGGTTGAATTTGTAAATGAAAAAATAGACTCCACTAAAATTTCTCTGGATACGTACATTTCGACAGACAATATGATTACTGATCGTGGAGGAGTTGAGACAGCAACAAAATTGCCTTCAGCTACTAAGTTTCATCACTTCAAACCTACAGACACTCTGTTTTCAAATATTCGTACTTATTTTAGAAAGGTTTGGTTCGCTGAGTTTGAAGGTGGAGCTTCACCTGATGTATTGGTATTTAGAACAAAGGAGCCTAAGGTATTAGATCCAGCTTATTTATTCTATCTACTCAGTGACAAGAAATTCTCTGAATACACTGTTTTAACCTCAAAGGGTGCGAAGATGCCCAGAGGCGATAAAGCAGCGATAATGCAATACACAGTATTCGTACCAGAACCTAATGTTCAACGGACGATTAGTAGCGCTTTAAGAACGTACGACTTAAAGTTGAAAGCAAATACCAAAATCAACCAGACTTTAGAGCATCTCGCGAAAGCCATATTTAAAAGCTGGTTTGTGGATTTTGATCCGATCAAAGCCAAGATTGAAACCTTAGCAACTGGTGGTAGCGCTGACGATGCTGAACTCGCTGCAATGAGTATTATTTCTGCCAAACCCCTTGATGAACTGAACGGATTAAAAGCCAGCAATCCCGAGGCGTTTAACAAACTTGCCCAAACCGCCGCCCTGTTTCCTGCTGCAATGCAAGACTCTGAGTTTGGTGAGATACCAGAGGGGTGGGAAGTAAAACCTTTCAAAAAAGTTATTGATAAGTATGTTGATAATAGAGGTAAAACACCGCCAATTGTTGAAAATGGTATACCACTTGTTGAGGTAAAACATTTACCAGAAAACTCTGCCTTTCCAAACTTGAATACGGAAAAGAGAGTTACAGAAGAAACCTATAAAACGTGGTTCAGAGTACATGTTGAGCCTAAGGATATTCTCATCTCAACCGTTGGAACGATAGGGCGAACTTCATTTATTAAAAGCACTAATTTTGGTATTGCTCAAAATGTGTTAGGCCTTCGCTTTGCTAAAGCTATAGAGCCTGAATACATGTTTTATACAATTAAATCTCACCGTTTTCAGCACGATATGACGGCAAGACTAGTTACAACAGTACAGTCAAGCATTAAGCGAAAGGACCTTGATACAATTGATATATTGGTCCCTAAACCAAGTATACAAATTGCTTTCTGTGAGTTTGTCGAACCGCTAATTGATGAGCAGTTTGTTAATAATACACAGAATAATGATTTAGCAATTATCCGTGACACCTTACTTCCTAAATTGCTTTCCGGCGAAATCGACTTAACTAATGAGGTTGTTGAATGACAGCCCCAAATTTTAATGCCAGTAAAATTCCAGTTTGGAACAGTGAAAATCCAGAACAAAGTTTTGATATTCTACCTGAGCAACCAAGTGGTCGGATTCCTGTAACCAGAATCGAACATTGGCGGGACTTTTCTTCACTACTGGAAAGCTCGTTTTTTAATCGTGTTGACGAGCAGTTTATTTTTCGCGGTCACCGTCGCTTTGATTGGGAGATGACGCCCACACTAGCACGGGTTACCCAAAATGGCATTGTTACCGAAGACATTGCCAAACGGCAGCTGGAGATGTTTCGAAAAGCTATACGCGGCAGAATTTCTGACCATTCACTACTCGACGATGAAGACGAACGTGAGCATGATGAACTATGGTCAATCGGTCAGCATCACGGTTTAATGACTCCATTGCTCGATTGGACCTACTCGCCTTATGTAGCTCTGTTTTTTGCTTTCGCCAAAGAGGATCAAACAGATGAAAAAGATAACCCTTATCGTGCCGTTTATATCCTGAATAAAAGTTTTATATCAGATGATGACCTTTGCCCCGATATTCGCGTATTTGAGCCGAAAAAAGACGATCACGGCCGCTTGGTTAGCCAAGCTGGGCTTTTTACCTTTTCCCCTTATGACGCCACGATTGAAAACAAGTTAACCGAAGTGTTAACCGATGAAGACTTTCCTGATGATGAACTAAAAACAGCGGCTGAAGGAGAGCAACCGGGCATTCTAGCTAAATATATCTGCAAGGTGTACATCAAAAACGAAGAGCAGCAAGAGTGTTTAAAACACCTTAGACGTATGAACGTTCATCATGCCAGTTTATTCCCCGATTTAATTGGCGCGGCTGATTATTGCAATATCTTTATGGCAGAGATTGAGCGTGATAGAGCCATACAGCAACGGCAAGTTGAGCCTATCGGTGAAACTGTAGCTGAAGAACACGCTCTACCTGCACAATCTGACTTACCTCTCAGTCACAATGTCGATTCCATCCTCGAATTACTGAAGTCCACGCAAGAAAGCCAAGAAGTCGAACCAAGCCGAATTCAGTTAATTGCCGATGAGTTGAATAAGTATCTTTCAAAATCAATGGTTGTAGATTGGCAAGCCCGCGACACCGTGCAAGCCGAAATGAAAAATACCACCCGCGTGTTATTGCGTAAGTATGGCTACCCTGTGAATGCGAGAGATACCATCGTCGATAATATTTTGGAAATTATTGGTAGAGGGAGTGACCAATGAACGAAGAACAACTCGAAAGCCTCTGTTTAGACTGGTTTAGTGAAGGTGGTTGGGATGTTTTACACGGCCCCGACATTGCCCCAGATAGCGACAACCCACTTCGTAATGACTACGCGCAAGTGCTATTGAATGGGCAGTTGCGAGCGGCTTTTGAAACGATTAATAAACACCTACCTGCTGCACAGATTGAACATTGCTTCGAGCAGTTTAAAGCGATTGTCTCAAAGCCTGAAAGTTTGGATTTAATCACCAACAACCGATCATTTCACCGATTGTTATTGGAAGGTGTGCCTGTTGAATACAAAAAAGACGATGGAGAGTCTTCAACGGGTGGAGAGCCAATTGCAGACCATGCATTTATCATTGATTTCGATAACCTAAACAACAACACCTTTTCAGTCGTCAATCAGTTCACGATTACTGGTACTAAACAGCCACGTCGGCCTGACGTTATTTGTTTTATCAACGGGTTGCCGATTGCTGTGCTTGAGCTCAAAAGCCCAAGCGATGAAAACGCCGATATTTGGGATGCCTTTAATCAACTGCAAACTTATAAAGATGAAATTACTGACCTTTTCATCTTCAACGAGGCGTTAGTCGTCAGTGATGGTTACACCGCTCGGGCAGGCTCTCTAACTGCCAACCAAGAGCGTTTTATGCCTTGGCGCACTATTAAGAATGAAAACGACAAACCGCTACTGGAGTGGCAATTAGAAACCATGGTGCGGGGCTTTTTTGACCGCGAATTACTGCTCGATTACATCCGTTTTTTTGTATTGTTTGAAACAGATGGTGAACAAATAATCAAAAAAATCGCCGGTTATCACCAGTTTCATGCCGTGCGTGAAGCGGTAAAGGCCACGGTAATTGCGGCGCAGCAAGTAGATGGTGTAAGCGAAAAAAGGGCAACCTATGCTGATGAAGTAGTACCTGGCAGTAAAAAGGCGGGCGTGGTTTGGCATACTCAAGGCAGTGGCAAAAG
The DNA here is from genome assembly GCA_002435145.1 of Neptuniibacter sp. UBA6509. Lineage (GTDB taxonomy): Bacteria > Pseudomonadota > Gammaproteobacteria > Pseudomonadales > Balneatricaceae > Neptuniibacter. The sequence continues at coordinate 2,298 of DJLT01000048.1, read as the reverse complement.
TATTTCAATGTGTTGCTATGCCGGTATGTTGCTTCAGCAAAAGGCCATGAATAACCCAACGCTAATTGTCGTTACTGACCGCAATGATCTAGATGGTCAGCTCTATGCCACGTTCTGCAACGCAGTTGAGCTCTTGAAGCAAACGCCAGTTCAAGCATCTGACAGAGATGCATTAAGACAGTTATTAGCTGAAAGAGAGTCTGGCGGCATCATTTTTACCACAGTTCAAAAGTTCGCTTTGCTTGAAGACGAGAAACATCATCCAATACTCAATGACCGTCACAATATAGTTGTTATCTCAGATGAAGCTCACCGCAGCCAATATGGCCTCAAAGCAACACTGAGTGCCGACGGCCAGTATAAGTTTGGTTACGCCAAGCATATGCGCGATGCGTTGCCGTCTGCTTCTTTTATTGGTTTTACTGGTACACCCATTTCACAAGAAGACAAAGACACTCGCGCTGTATTTGGTGGCTATGTGTCCATCTACGACATTCAAGATGCAGTAGATGATGGCGCAACCGTTCCTATTTATTATGAGTCACGCTTGGCAAAGCTTGATTTGAACCATGCTGAAATCGCTGAGTTGTCCGATCAAGTTGATGAAGTGGTAGAGGACGAAGAGGACGTCAGCAACCGTGAGAAAACCAAAGGGGAATGGAGCCGACTTGAAAAGCTGGTTGGTGCTACACCCAGATTAAGCCAAGTTGCTGCTGATTTGATCGAGCACTTTGAAACGCGCAATGCCACCATGGATGGCAAAGCCATGATCGTTGCCATGAGTCGCGATATTTGTGCGCATCTCTATAATGAAATTGTTGCACTGCGCCCAGAATGGCATTCGGATGACCCAGAAAAAGGGGCTATTAAGATTGTTATGACAGGGTCGGCTTCGGACAAGCCACTTCTGCAACCCCATATCTATAATAAACAAACGAAAAAACGCTTAGAGAAGCGCTTTAAGGATCTCAACGACCCACTGAAGTTAGTCATTGTAAGGGATATGTGGCTAACAGGCTTTGATGCGCCTTGTTGTCATACCATGTATGTTGATAAGCCAATGAAAGGCCATAACTTGATGCAGGCCATTGCTCGGGTTAACCGCGTATTTAAAAATAAACCAGGCGGTTTAGTCGTTGATTATATCGGAATAGCCAATGAGCTTAAGCAAGCATTAAAAACCTATACCGACTCTAAAGGTAAAGGCGAGCCAACGCTCAATGCAGAAGAAGCGTTTTCTATCCTTTTAGAAAAAATAGATGCTCTCCGTGGCATGTTCGGTAAAACACCAAAGTTTGATGGTTTGGACATTTCAGGCTATGAAACACAAGCGCACAAACTCCTGGTGCCTGCCGCTAACTACGTACTCGGCTTAGATGATGGGAAAAAGCGTTTCTTAGACTTAGTGTTGGCAGCGACGAAATCTTACTCACTATGCAGTACTTTGGATGAGGCTAAAGAGTTACGAAAAGAAATTGCGTTTTACTCAGCCATTAAGGCCGCTATTAGCAAGTTTACCAGCGTTGATAAAAAGCGTACTCAGGAAGAAAAGAACTCGGCACTGAAACAGATTCTAGATAACGCTGTGATCGCCGAAGGCGTTGCTGACGTGTTCGCACTTTGTGGCTTGGATAAACCCAATATTGGCTTGCTATCAGACGAGTTCTTAGAAGACGTACGACAAATGCCAGAGCGCAACCTTGCTGTTGAGCTACTTGAAAAATTACTTAAGGATGACATTAAAGCGAAAACACGTAATAACGTGGTTCAGGAGAAGAAGTACGCAGACCGCTTGCAAGAAACACTTAGAAAGTACAATAACCGCGCCATTGAAACAGCTCAGGTCATTGAAGAACTTATTCAAATGGCCAAAGAGTTTCAGGAAGAAATGATGCGCGAGGCTGAACTGGGGTTAAATCCAGATGAAATCGCCTTTTATGATGCCCTAGCCAACAATGAAAGCGCAGTACGTGAACTTGGCGATGAGATCCTTAAAAAAATTGCCGTCGAAATTACTGACAAACTCAGAAAATCGACCACGGTTGACTGGCAAGTTCGTGACAGTGTTCGCGCTAAATTAAAAATTCTCGTGCGCCGCACTTTACAACGTTACAAATATCCACCTGACAAAGCCGCTGAAGCAGTAGAGCTTGTGCTAAAGCAAGCTGAAAGCTTATCAAACTCCTGGACTAGATAATTGGTTAAGCGAAGACTAAGAGTCAACAGTCTTCGCTCTAATTTCTTCTGTCTTCGTTTTAATTACTTCAGATCATTTCTCACACCACCTGCCCCGCAGCC
>DJLT01000071.1 GCA_002435145.1 Neptuniibacter sp. UBA6509 | reverse complement strand
TTTCCCGCTCCAAATTCAGATATGGATTTGGCATATTGTGTCCCATTCGTCTAGTGGTCTAGGACACCGCCCTTTCACGGCGGTAACAGGGGTTCGAACCCCCTATGGGACGCCATTCTCTTTTAAGTTGTTGCGGGAATAGCTCAGTGGTAGAGCACAACCTTGCCAAGGTTGGGGTCGCGAGTTCGAACCTCGTTTCCCGCTCCAAATTCAGATATGAATTTAGAATAATTTTTACGTCCCATTCGTCTAGTGGTCTAGGACACCGCCCTTTCACGGCGGTAACAGGGGTTCGAACCCCCTATGGGACGCCATTTCTCCTTTCTTAATACTTCATTTGTCTGATTTTATTCAATCTCCTCAGGAAAGATTTATCCAGATGGTCTAGAATGTGGGTCAATAGGCCTTAAAAATATCTGGAGTGAGCTATTATTCTCTCTCGTAAGGCAGTTTTCACATAGGATGTGGTTGGCTTCATTGTATGATCAGACCTCTGGTTTTCTTACTGCTGTTGATGCTTCCTCGGATAGGGTTTTCTGAGGTAATAGTGAATAGTAATGTATCTTTGGATAGTGTCAGTCGGCAGTATCTTCTTTCAGTTTTTTCTATGCAAACTCGTACATGGCCTGAGGGGCAATCTATTCGAGTTTATATTTTACCCCCCCAACAGCCTGAACATAGGTCCTTTGTAAAAAGTGAATTAAAATTGTTTCCTTATCAATTGGTTAAGATTTGGGATAGATCTGTTTTTTCTGGATCTGGACAATCTCCAATGATTGTTGAATCGGAAGAAGAGATGCTTAGGAAAGTGTCTGAAAATAAGGGGGCAATAGGTTATCTGCTCAAAGGAATTGAGGAGGGTGATAATGTCAAAGCATTACGGATTAAGTAGGTTTGTTCGGTATGTTGGTGCCGTCCTGACGTTAATTTTTTTCTCTGGCTTTATACAGGCGGGCGAAGGAGATAATTGGGAAATTAATGGGTTTGTTACTCAAGGCTTTGCCCTGGCCGATGATAATAACGTCTATGGTGACAGTGAAAGTGGCAGTTTTGACTTCCGTGAATTAGGGCTTAATTCGGCAGTTAGAATTAATGATAGGTTACTTATTACTGGGCAGGTGATGTCTCGTAAGGCGGGAAGTGTTGATGATGGTGATCCAATGCTTGACTATGGATTACTTGATTACCGCCTTCTTGAAGCGGAGTCAGGCTACGTAGGCATTAAATTAGGCCGTATTAAAAACCCATTTGGTTTTTATAATAAAACTAGAGATGTTGCTTTTACGCGCCCCTCTATCATGTTGCCTCAATCTTTATACTTTGATCGGGCACGAAACCTAGAGTTATCTTCAGATGGTGGCATGTTATATGGGTATCGGTTATTAGATTCTGGACGTATTTCATCTGAAATAGTTGTGGGGGCTCCACGTAAAGATCTGAATGTGGAATATGCTTATTTAAATAATGATTGGCCTGGCTCGTTCACCGATAGTGAAGGGTATTTATGGCGAACAGAGTACAGTCTAAGTGATTATAGTTTTATCGCAGCTTTTAGTTATGGCAATTTTAAACTAGATTTTGAAGTGCCGGGTGTTCCTGCTTTAGGTGCGCCGGGAGATGGTGTTGTCGATATCGATGTTGCGGCGCTTTCATTGCAATACAATTTAGATCAATGGAGCCTTACTGGTGAGTACTTTAGACAAGATATTAACTGGGGAAGCCTAGGAGGAGTGTATTCCCTTATCCCTGAGAACAGTAGTGAATCATTTTATCTTCAGCTAGAGCACCGTTTTAATTCGGAAGTATCGATGTTCTTGCGAAGGGATATCCTATATATCGATATGGATGATAGGGATGGTTCTAAGGCGGAACAACTGTTTGGTAAGCCTGCACATACGCAATATGCTTTTGATTGGACCTTAGGAGTCGGTTGGGAGCCTAGTCGTGATTGGTTGTTTAGAGCTGAGTGGCATCATGTTGAGGGAACCGGGTGGTTAGCGACACAGGATAACCCTGATGATGCTCTGAAAGTGGAGGATTGGAATATGTTGTTACTTCAAGCTACGTACAGGTTTTAGTTCCGATGATTGGCTCTGGTTCAGGAAATCGCCCATTCTTTAGTTTGCGCTGGAAGGTGTTTATAAACCTGATGTGTGTGCTTGCGCTGGTACATGCAGCTTATGGCTATTATTCTTATATACAACTTAAAGAACGAGGAGCCGAGCAGCGTGCTGATCTTGCTGAACGAGATCTATTTGTTCTCGAAGGGTTAGTCGCGACCTCATATGAAAGATTGCTTGAAGTGGGGGAAATTATCCCGCTTTTTGTGAACCGGCTAAGTGATGAGGGCTCTTTACTAGCTAAGTATGAAGATGCGATTCAAGGCCTTTTTCCCGGTTTATCAATGAATGGCTCAATGGATGCTGTTTATCTTTATGATGGCTTAGGGAATGTCGTCATCAAGCAAGGAATGGGTGTAGAGCTTCCTGTAACCGTCATCTCTGCAGTTGTAGAAACAGAAGAACCGGTTAAATATTTCCACTGTTCTGAGCAGTGCCTGCGATTTATCGCGATACCTGTGCAGCTAGAGAATAATAAAATAGGTGTGATGGTCATAGGGCGAGAGATGAGAGACATTATTCTCGAGTTTAATCGTCAAAGTGGTCGCGATATTGGTCTAGCCCTCCAGCCCTCAGGGCGAAATGAGGCAGCTAGGTTATGGAAACTAGAATTAAAGTATTTAACCCAGAAAGCAGAAAATGCCTCGTTACTTAATCAATTAGTTAGTCAGCAAAATATTGTATCTGAGGGCGGGATTTACGAAATCAGTGCCAATGATAAGAAATACCAAATTCTTCTCAAGCCTCCCGAAGGGGCGGTTACTGGAAAAGCCTACTGGATTTTAATTGAGGACCATACAGATAGTTATTTAGCTGCTAGAAAGGACTTGATTGAACGATTTTTAGTCGCGGGTATTGGCCTGTTTTTAGCGGCTCTTTTTCAATTAGCAGTATTGCGCTCACCATTAAGAACTTTGTCGGAAATTTCGGAATTATTACCTCTATTGGCGGGTAGTGCTTTTGATGAAGTGCGCGCCAAGCTTAGCGGGATAAATAGGAAAAATATTTACGAAGATGAGCTAGATTATCTGCAATATAGCACCATAGATTTAGCCCATCAGCTTGAAAGTTTGGAGTCATCATTATTAGAACGAGCACAGAATTTAACTGAAAGGTCACGGCAACTAGAGGCCGAGCGAGACTTTGTAACGAGCCTTTTAGACACCGCGGAAACGATTATTCTGACCTTAGATGGAAATGGCAGAATTGTGACGTTAAATCGTTTTGGCCAGGAACTATTAGGTCTGAGCAGTTCTGAAGCAAGTTTGATGAACTTTTTCGATCTAAATCATGACCATGCCAAACTTGGTGAACATCAAACTTTGATGCATCGCTTGCTGGATAATGAAGATAACAAAGTACAAATAGAAGCATCCATTCGATCTAGAAGCGGGCGTATGCTGCAAATATCATGGTTGCATTCGATTTTAAATATTCCGGGTGCTGAAGCTCAAGTTTTATCTATAGGTTTGGATTTTACTGAAAGGCAGCATGCGGAGAAACGCTTGGTTTGGATGGCAAACCATGATCCCCTTACTGCATTGCCTAACCGTTTGTTATTTAATGAAAAAATTGAGTTGGCCCTGAAGCATTCGGAGGATAAAGATACTGGTTTTGCCGTTCTGTTCTGTGATCTAGATTCGTTTAAAGATGTGAATGATTCTTTAGGACATCCTGTTGGGGATGAGTTGCTTCAACAAGCTGCCGAGCGTATTCAAAATGTTATTTGTAATGAGGGGCTGTTAGCTCGTTTAGGAGGGGATGAATTTACAATTCTTCTAGAGGGAGCTGAATCTAAACAAGAGATAGAGGGTATTGCACAAAACATCATCATAGCCTTCAGACAGTCATTTTTTATTGATGGATACGAGATATTTAGCACCATTAGCATTGGTATAGCGTTGTACCCAGAGCATGGTCGTGATGTTACTTCGCTGATCCAATATGCAGATGTAGCTATGTTTGATGCAAAGGAGAGCGGTAAAAATCAGTTACGTTTCTACCATGATGAACAAGGTAGTCAGAGATACGAGCGTTTCTCTTTAGTGAATGATTTAAGACGTGCCTTGGAGCGTGATGAACTGAAGGTCTATTATCAGCCTCAAATAGATGCTTATTCTGGCAGTGTGATGGGCGTTGAAGCTTTGTTGCGTTGGCAGCATAGCGAACTTGGAATGATCTCTCCTGCGAAGTTTATTCCCCTAGCTGAAGAGCAGGGACTAATTATACCTATAGGTGAGTGGGTACTTGAACAAGCCTGTACTCAAGGTCGAAAGCTTCAAGAGCAGGGCTTCAATATTCGTATGGGCGTGAATATTGCGGGTCAACAGATTATGCATGAAAGTTTACTGCCGGCGGTTAAGAGGGTGATTAATGAGACAGGAATTGATCCAGGATTGCTTGATTTAGAGGTGACAGAGAACTTCTTATTACGTCAGCCAGAAGTCACTATTCCAAAGCTTCATAAATTTCGTGAAATGGGTTTATCCTTATCAATGGATGATTTTGGTACCGGGTATTCTTCGTTGAGTTACTTGAAAAAACTGCCATTGAATACGCTAAAAATTGATCAAAGCTTTGTGCGAGATATAGGTATTGACCCTGAAGGTGAAGCAATCGTTAAAGCGATCATTGTTTTAGCGAAAAGTTTGGGACTGGAGGCATTGGCGGAAGGGGTAGAGACCAGTGAACAGCTATCTTATCTGCGGACACACGGTTGTCATCTAATTCAGGGGTTTTATTTTAGTCGCCCGTTACCTGAAGAAGAACTGCCCGAATTTGTGGCAAATCAGGCAGTGGAAATCTCATTTGAGTAGAGCTTGTGGGGAATGAAAATTAATTCTGACCAAATACACTTGCACGTGTATTTAAGTAATCGAACTCTTCATTATTTTCTTCCGCTTTAAATCGAAGTTCGTCGAGTCGCTGAAATTTTTCAATCTCTTCATCGGCCATGTTATGCAGGCAGCTTCCACCGAAGAACCAGAGTAGATCTCTAGCGATTAAGTGAGCTAGGCCTGGATACATTCTAAATGCACGTTCTAGGACCTCTTCTCCTGCTGTGTATGCTTTGTCATTACCCGCTTCAAAGGCCTCAATTAACTTTTTTAAGCTGAGAATGAATACTTCATCATCCTCTGAAATCTCTTCATTTGTGAAGGGCTCACATTTGATTAGGTTGTTATAAGCAATTTTCAGAAAATTAAGATGATGAATTTGATAAGATGTCATTCTGAACTCCAGTGTAATGATTGGGCCATTTTATAAGGTGATTAGTAATGCTGCTAGTCTCCATAGAAGAAATAAACGGATTCTGATTTAGTAGGTGCGCTTGAAAAAGTGAGATCTAACCTCATTTATATGAGCATCTTAAAATGCACATGGAATATGCCAAGGTGTAGCTGCATTATTTGGCGGTACACGTCGTTTTTTACACTTAATTAAGGTTTGGACTGCTATATGACGTTAGCGTTGACGGTTGATAAACTGCATAAAGTTTATGGTAATGGTTTTGAGGCCCTGAAAGAGATCTCTTTTAGTGTTGAGGAGGGGGATTTCTTTGCGCTACTTGGACCTAATGGTGCAGGTAAATCTACGACGCTCGGAATTGTGTCGTCATTGGTTAATAAAACGTCGGGGAAAGTATCGATTTTCGGTGTTGATTTAGATGAAGATCTAACCGGTGCAAAGTTAAACTTGGGGGTTGTGCCGCAAGAATTTAACTTCAACATGTTTGAAAATGTTAAGGATATTTTGGTCACGCAAGCTGGTTATTATGGTATCAATCGGCGCACAGCAGGTGAGCGTGCGGATTACTATTTGAAGAAATTAGGTTTGTGGGAAAAACGGAATGGTGCGGCTCGAATGTTATCGGGTGGTATGAAGCGCCGTTTAATGATTGCTCGTGCTTTGATGCATGACCCGAAACTACTCATTTTGGATGAGCCGACCGCTGGTGTTGATATTGAATTACGCCGCTCTATGTGGGAGTTTTTATGTGAGTTAAATGAATCAGGCACTACGATTATTTTAACGACACATTATCTTGAAGAAGCCGAAAGCCTTTGTCGTAATATTGCAATAATTGATCATGGCTCAATCATTAAAAATACAAGCATGCATGCGCTACTTCAGCAGCTTAATACTGAAACGTTTATCCTCGATCTGGAAAATGATTTGTCAGAACCTCCTCTTCTTGAAGGGTATGTCGTTCGTCAGCTTTCAGAAAATACATTAGAAATTGATGTAGAAAGTCAGCAAGGGCTAAATTCGTTGTTTATTGAGTTAGGGGCCCAGCAGATTGCGGTTAGAAGTATGAGAAATAAATCTAATAGGCTAGAAGAGTTGTTTGTTTCTTTGGTCGATAAAAATTTAAATCAGGAAGACTCATGAACGCCCAAGATTTGTTAGTAGCTTTTTGGACAATAGTACACCGGGAAGTTCGCCGTTTTACACGTATTTGGGCGCAAACGTTGTTACCGCCCGCTATAACCATGACACTGTATTTTATTATTTTTGGTAATTTGATCGGTAGCCGCATTGGTGAGATGGGCGGTTTTGATTACATGGAATATATTGTTCCGGGGTTAATCATGATGTCGGTTATTACTAACTCATATAGCAATGTTGTTTCTTCATTTTACAGCACTAAATTTCAGCGGAATATTGAAGAGCTTTTGGTTTCACCTGTACCAAATTGGGTTATTTTAAGTGGGTTTGTATTAGGCGGCGTTGTTCGAGGGCTAGGTGTTGGACTTATTGTTACTTTGCTATCGTTGTTCTTTACTGACCTTCAAGTGCAAAACTTATTTGTCACGATAGGGATTGTGTTTTTAACCTCCGTTGTTTTTGCGTTGGGTGGGTTTATCAATGCGATATTTGCCAATTCTTTTGATGATATAAGTATTATTCCTACGTTTGTTTTGACACCGCTTACCTATTTAGGAGGTGTGTTTTATTCAATCCAATTGCTACCTGAATTTTGGCAAGGTGTTTCTCAATTGAACCCTATACTGTATATGGTAAATACGTTCCGTTACGGTATTTTGGGAGTAAGTGATATTAATATAGGTTTCGCGTTTTCAATGATTATACTTTTTATTGGATGCCTTTTTACTTATGCGCTTTATCTGCTTAAAAATGGCAAAGGAATTCGTAGTTAATGAAAATGAATGATGTAGTAATGAGTTCACCTTTAGGGCAAGGGACAGAATACGTTAACAATTATGACCCTACGCTTCTTTATCCGATTGCTCGTGACCTGAATTGGAAGGAGAGAGGGCTTGAACGTAATTCTTTACCCTTTCAAGGGGTTGATATTTGGAATGCTTACGAACTTTCTTGGGTGAACCCTAAAGGTAAGCCCGAAGTTCGATTAGCTGAATTTCGGGTGTTCGCCGATAGTAAAAATATTATCGAATCTAAGTCATTTAAGTTATATCTGAACTCTCTTAATTTAAGTCAGTTTGAATCGCAGGAAGAGGTTGAAACGGTACTTATTAAAGATCTATCTGCTGTGGCTGAAGGTCGTGTTGAGGTACGTATTTACCACCCAGATCAAGCGCCTGAATTTGGTCAGTTTACGGGGTTTTGTATTGATAATCAGGATGTGGAAATTACACAGTACACGCCATCTCCTGATCTTTTAACAACATACGATGAAAGGGTGGAAGAGGTTCTTTATAGCCACCTATTGAAATCAAACTGTCCTGTTACTGGCCAGCCTGATTGGGCGACTATTGGTATTAGCTACAGTGGTCAAGAGATCGATCGTGAAGGTTTATTGAAATATATTATCTCTTACCGTGAACACGGAGATTTCCATGAGCAATGCGTAGAAAACATTTTTATGCATATTTGGGAGCAATGTAAGCCAGATAGTCTAAATGTCTATGCGCGCTATGTTCGTCGTGGAGGCCTAGATATTAACCCATTTCGTAGTAGTGAGATGGATGATATAGATAACCTGCGTTTAAGCCGTCAATAACAGGATAAATTATGGATGCTTTAGATCTACTGCATAATCGTGTTTCTTGTCCTGCTTTGATTGAACCTGGGCCCACGAAACAACAGTTGGACTCTATCTATCAAGCCGCTTTGAGAGCTCCTGACCATGGCGCTATTCGTCCTTGGCGCTTTTTAACTGTGGCGGGGGATTCCAGACAGCAGTTGGGAGATCTATATCTAAAAGCTGCTTTGGTTGAAAATCCGCAGCTTTCACCTGAACGCCAAGATAAAATCCGCAAAATGCCTTTGCGGGCACCGACTGTCATTGTGGTTATTGCAGCCGTATCTGAACACCCGAAAGTTCCGATTTTAGAACAAGAGATCTCTGCGGGTTGTGCAGCTCAAAATATTATTTTAGCGGCCCATGCTCAAGGTCTTGGTGCTATGTGGCGAACAGGTGACATGGCCTATTTACCGACGGTTAAATCAGGTTTAGGCCTTACTGAGGAAGAGTCTATTATTGGTTATATCTACTTAGGTACTGCCAAAAAGGTGCGTAAGGCAACCACGCATGATCTCTCTAATTATGTAACTGATTGGCAGGGTATACTTTGAGTGAGGGGATGATGCCTGAACTTAGGAATGTTTCAGATGACTTTTTACTTTGGCTTAAGTCAGAAATACCCTTGGTTAACCATCTAGGGTTAAATCCTCTCGAGTGGGATGGTCATACACTTGTTATGGGAGCAGAGCTTAAGCCTAACGTGAATGATAAAGGCACAGGTTTTGGTGGTTCATTAGCAACAGTCACGACCCTATGCGGTTGGAGTATTGTGACGTTGTATCTACAGTCACAAGGACGTTGTGATGATGTCGTTATCGCTGATAGCCACTTGCAGTATATTTCGCCGGTTACGTCCGATTTTAAAGCCGTAACTTCCTTACCTAATGCGCAAGATTTAGACGTTTTTGACCAAAAAATGATGACGAAAGGGCGGGCTCGAATGGATCTTGTGATTGAGATAAAACAAGGTGATGAAGTCGCTATGCGATTAACTGGCACTTATGTAGCTTTGGAAAAGAAGCGCTGAGAGTTCTTCCTTAAAATTCACCTCTTGATTATTGTTTGCCGGTGTTTCTATCTGCAGTTGCTCTGTTTCATAATAATGCGGCTTATTCCTACCTATCTTTGTTATATATCTTCAAACTTGCTGAATCGAAATGTTATATCATATTAATCTTATATACATTGTCACAGTTGATAACTTTTAGGGGTCTTATACATCCCATAGCACTTTTCTAAATTGAGGCCAGATTATGATTTACCGACTATCACTACAAGGTGTGAAATGCGCTGGTTGTGTTCGCTCTTTGGAGAAAGGGTTGATCTCTAGTTCGGTCATTGATGATTTCTCAATTAATTTTGCAGATCGAAGCTTGAGCGTATCATCTTCACAGAGTGTGGATCGGGTGATTGCAGCAGTAAAAGAGGCTGGGTATGGGGCAGTTGAGATTTCAGATAGTGAAGGGTTAGAGCAAGTTCAGTTAGCCGAAAAGGCTCATTATCAAACAACGCTTAAGCGTAGTGTTGTTGCTTTAGGTTTTGGGCTGCTATTGATGTTGCAAATGTGGTTCAGCGAGATGCCTGATATCAGCCAATTTAATGGGATTGTAGAAGGGAGTACCGTCGGCATTATATCCCTGGCTGTCATGTATTTTTGCGCTGGGCATATCTATCGCGGGGCCTGGAACTCTGCGTTAAAGCTTAATTTCAATATGGATAGCTTAGTTGCATTGGGAACCGGGGCTGCTTGGCTCTATTCTTCAGGCCTGCTCATAGTCTCGTCGTTGGGTTTTGATCTTCCTGCAGCCGCTAGCCATTTATACTATGAAGCCTCCGTCATGATCATTGGTTTTATTTTACTTGGCCAAGCTTTAGAAGCGCGCGCAAGGAAAAAAACCGGTGATGCGGTGCGTAATTTGATGATGCTACGTCCCAGCACAGCGCTACGGGTACGTGACGGTATTGAGGAAGAAGTTGCTGTTGAACTGCTGTCTTTGGGTGATTGTGTCCGTATTAGGCCTGGAGAAAGTATTCCTGTTGATGGCATTGTTGTATCAGGCGACAGTTATATCGATGAGTCAATGCTAACGGGTGAGTCTGCCGCTGTGCATAAAAGACCGGATGATAGCCTTGTAGGTGGCACCATTAATGGCTCAGGTAGTTTAATGATGCAGGTCGAGACGATCGGTTCACAGACTGTTCTAGCAAAGATTATTGAAGCTGTGCGAGAGGCTCAAAACTGTAAGCCTGAATTAGGAAAGCTTGCTGATAGAATCGCGGCTTACTTTGTACCTATTGTTATAGGCATTGCCTGCCTCACCGCTTGTGTGTGGTTTTTCTATGGGCCTGCCCCTCAGATTACTTATGCAGTTATTACCATGATGACTGTTCTGATCATCGCTTGTCCTTGTGCACTAGGTTTAGCGACACCTATGTCAGTTATGGTCGCGGTAGGTAAAGCAGCGAGTCAGGGAATTTTGATAAGAAATGCTGATGCGCTGCAGCTAGCAGAAAAGGTGACCACCGTTGTGTTAGATAAAACGGGGACCGTGACTCAAGGTGTTCCGGCTGTTACAGATGATAAGTATCTTTGTAATGCCAAGGATTTGAATCAAATACAGAATGTCATTGCCGCGATCGAATCGCATTCAGAGCATCCTCTAGCCGCGGCTATGAGTAAACATTTAGTGAGTGTTGACACGCAGTCAGTAAATGAAACAGTTCAACAGTTTGAGAACGTAGCAGGGTTGGGTGTCTCTGCATCTGTAGACGGGCATACTTGGTTAATTGGTAGTCGGGAGTGGATGCAGAGAAACAAGATTGAATCTGATAAGGTATCGTCTCTAGCGTCCGAGTGGTCAACAGAAGCGAAGTCACTAGTTTATGTGGCAAAAGGAAATTCTTTGATGGCGTTGTTTGCTGTAGCAGATCCAATCAAACAGGATTCCCCAAAAGCGATAGAGGGTTTTCTTGATCTAGGACTTAAGGTTGTTCTTTTATCGGGAGATAACCAGATAACTGCTCGGGCAATTGCTAGTCATGTGGGGATTGATGAGGTTATTGCTGAGGTGAAACCGGAAGAGAAAAAAGATGTGATTGCCCAGTTGCAAGCCGAAGGTGAAGTTGTAGCAATGGTGGGTGATGGTGTAAATGATGCACCAGCCTTAGCACAGGCTGATCTTGGCTATGCAATTGGTACTGGGTCTGATATTGCTATTGCGAGTGCGGATGTTACATTGATATCGGGTTCGTTGTTAGGCGTACAAAAGGCAATGCGAATCTCTAAAGCCACTGTGAAAAATATTAAACAGAATTTGTTTGGTGCCTTTATCTATAATGCGGTCGCAATTCCGGTTGCCGCAGGGGTATTGTTTCCAGTTTCAGGCGTGTTGTTGAATCCAGCAATAGCTGGTGCGGTGATGGCCCTGTCTTCAGTTACGGTGGTAAGTAATGCAAATCGCTTACGTTTGTTGAAAGTCTAACCTAATTAGCGCGGTATGAATCGGACAATAAATACCGCGCTATTTTAGCTGCTCTGTTTAATCAGCAGTACGTACAATCTTTTCAATAATAATCGCAGATTTAGGCACATCTCTATAGCCTTTTATAGATG
>DJLT01000088.1 GCA_002435145.1 Neptuniibacter sp. UBA6509 | reverse complement strand
GGGTGTAGGTAACTACATTGTTGCTGTTTCTTTAGCGATCTTTGCGTTCACGACTATTCTTGGTTGGAGTGTTTACGGCGAGCGCTGTGCGGAATACTTGTTTGGTGTGAAAATCATTATGCCATTCCGTATTCTTTGGATTGCTGCCGTTCCTGTCGGTACATTGTTCGGTTTAGAGTTCGTTTGGTTATTGGCTGATACATTGAATGCAATGATGGCAATCCCTAACCTGATAGCCCTGGCGTTACTAAGTCCTGTTGTATTTAGCATGACTCGTGAATACTTCGAAAACCAAGTATCACCTAGTTTAGAAGGAAAATAAGTCTTTCATCACTGAAAGCAGTTGTTAAAAAGTCGAGAGAGACCGGGCCTAGCCCGGTCTTTTTTGTAAGGGACGTTGCACGTTAATTATTGAGCAGAGCCCTATCTGCTGCTTGTCGATTTATGAGAGGTTTTTAACCCATTCGATAAAATCTGTATTGGTTAGGGCGGGTGAAAAATAGTAGCCTTGGGCTAAATCGCATTGATGTGAGCTAAGAAAGTCTAGCTGATGTTGATTCTCTACACCTTCAGCGACCACTATTAAGTTAAGTGCTTTAGCCATTGAGAATATGGCGTTTACTATAGCAACATCCCCTTGATCTGTGGGTAACGTTTGAATAAAGGAGCGGTCAATCTTGAGTACATCAATGGGCAGTTGCTTCAAGTAGCTGAGTGAAGAATATCCTGTGCCGAAATCATCCATAGCAATGGATACACCTAAGGTCTTCAATTTATCTAATGTTATCAGTGATTGTTCAATGTTTTCGATAACAGCATATTCGGTTATCTCTAATTCAAGTTGCTCAGGACGTATATCAAATTTAGACATCTTTTCAAAAAGGTAATTGTAGAGCTTTTCGTCACGTAGCTGGCGAGGTGATAAATTGATAGCCACCTTTAAATGACCTAGTCCCGATTTAGACCAAATAGATATCTGTTCACACGCGGTGTGGATAACCCAGTACCCTAGCTCGCAGATGAGGTCTGTTTGCTCGGCAATAGGTATAAATTGGTCCGGAGTATAGATGGTTTTATCATTATCTACCCACCTTATAAGTGCTTCTGCGCTCCTGCAATGTGGGGTGCTTTGTTGTAAGCTGACTTTAGGTTGGTAATAAAGTTGTAAGCGATTGTGTTTGATCGCTTTTTTAAGCTGTTCCTCAATTTTCTGATGTTTCTGTCGCTGTTGTTCTAACTCTGATGAGAAAAAGTGAACTTGTCCGCGCCCAGCCTCTTTAGCTTGGTACATAGCCGTATCAGCTTGAATAATTAGGTCTTTGGCGTTGTCTGCATCTTTTGGGTAGGTAGATATACCAACGCTGGCACCTAAGCTGATTTTTTTACCTTCAATTAAATACTCTTTGCTGGCTTGTTCAATCAAGGCTTGTGCTAAATGTACAAGGTTATCTTCGTTTTCATACTCGGGAATGATAACGGTAAATTCATCGCCTCCAATACGGTAAAGAACATCAGAATCACGTAATCGTTTCTTAAATTGAGCAGCAGCACTGCTTAAAAGCTGATCCCCTACACTATGGCCGTACTGATCATTGGCCCATTTGAAGTTATCAAGATCCAGGTAGAGTAGGCCGATCTTTCTTTGCTCCCTTTTAGCTAACTCTAATTGCTCTTCAAAGCGCATTAAGAAGGAGTGCCTATTAGGAATATTGGTTAATGAATCAAAATAGGCTAGTGTATTTAGCTTATCTTCAGCTTCTTTTTTCTCGGCAATATTGGTTAAAACACCCACATACGAGACTGTTCGGTCATTACGTGTGACTTCATTTAGGCTTAGCCAGCCAGGGAACTTAGTCCCATCCTTTTTCTGCCCCACGACCTCCCCAGACCAGTGATCTTTATTGGTTATATTCTCTGAAATTAAAGTCATGATATCGGCGGTATTATCTGTGTAGGAATAGATATTGGGCACTAACCCCATTAATTCATTTTCCGTATAAAGCGTAATATCACTGTAGGCCGGATTGATATCCAGAATCTTTCCTTTGGTATCGACTACAAACACGGCTTCATTAATGGCATCAAGAGCTTGCTCTGCTATTTGTAATGACTGCATGGGTGTGACAAGTGCAAAGCGTAGAAGAAGATAAAGTGAGCCAACAAACATTAAGCTAACAATCGCCACCTGAGTGATTTCAACGATTAGATTATGGTAAAGGCTTTCCGTAAAGGCGGCATCGCTAAAGCTAATTTCCACATTGCCAATTGTTATTTCGCCCGCTTTTATAGGAATACGTAAGCGGTTGGGGTTGTCTATCCAGCGGCGTGAATGGAGAGCATTAGTGAAATTAATGATTTCTCCATCAACTTTAATTCTTCCCATATAAAGGTGGCCAAAATTGCCAAATACTTTGATGCCCTGAACAAAGGAGGAAGACAACTCTGAATCTAAAATGGCGGAGGCTAATTCAACCGTATAGGAGCGATCATAGATTTTTTTGTAAACATTCCATATGGTGGGGCGAACAGAGTTAGCGACACGTTCGGCTACCGCATGACTTCGTTCTTGTAGGTTGCTTTGCATTAAATCAGAAGCAGAGTTAAAGCGTACAACCACGAATGCAGTCATGACTAAAGCAGTAATGATACTGAGAATGAGCAGTAGACGAACAGTTAATCGGCTAAGCATACGATCTTACGCTTTTTCAACATCAGACGGAGTATTTTATTCATTGTCATAAGGGCCAAACCATTGATAATAGTCCATATAAACTTTCTTAAATGCTTTTTTCTCCTCAATAATACGTCTGCTAATTGGATCCCGAGAACCGTATTCATCCAAGACGCTTTCCGAGATGATTTTCCAGCGTTCTAGATCTTCCTGGCTCCATTTATTAATCTTTACACCGTTTTCAACGAATAGATTGAAGGCTTCAAAGTCTTCGACTTTGGCTTTCATCGTTGTTGTTAAGGTGTAAGATTTTATAGCTGTTTCGAGAATGGCTTTAAGGTCACTAGGTAATGCATCATAAGCCTGTTTATTGATTAAGAAATCGGCCAAAACAGAGGGCTGCCACACCGCTGGAACAATCGCATGACGGCTAATATCATTAAGCCCTAAATTCCAAGCCCCACCCGCAGTTGTCCATTCAACGGCATCAAGGTCTCCGTTTTCTAATGCTGGTCTGATCTCTTCCGGTACTGTTGGAAGAGTGTAAGCACCGGCAGCGGCGGCTAATACCTCGCTAGGCAAACCTGGGCCTATACGTACTTTTTTAGAGTTAAGGTCATCTAAACCTTTTATTTCAGTTTTAGATAGCAAGCCGAACTCCATCCCCGGCCACCAAGCGGGGCGCCAAACGATACCATCAGGTAGAGACAGTTCGTTTGCTAATTTAGTACCTTCTCCCGATAGAAAAAACATCATTGAGCTATCAAGGTTCATGAAATCAAACGGTCCCGCATTCATAAGTGCCCAAGCGGGGTTTTCTGCGGACCACCAGTTAGGCCATCCGTTACCCATCTGAATTCTCCCTTCTCGAACCGAACTGTATATATTAGGGCCGCTAGCAAGCTCACCGGCAGGGTGGGGGGTAATATTTAAGCGCCCAGAACTCATAGTTCTTACATTATCTGCAAAGCGTTTAAGTTCTTTATAATCAATACTGTCTTGAGTTGCTTGCGACTGAAGCTGCCAAGTAAAGACTTCAGGTTTTTCTTCCTCTTTGCAGGCCGTTAGGTTTGCAATAATGAAGAATGTAAAAAGAAGCTTAAAGCTAGAGAGTTTTATAGACATGAAATAGCTCCGGCACTGTACATAGTTTTAAGAGTCAGAATAAGTTGTATCGACTCCTTTGAGCATCCATGCCGGTGTTGAAATCAAGTTGCTTGATATACCTTAAAGGTTAACAGTATTTTATCCTTTAAAAAATATGAGGATAGCTGAGCTGATTGATCTATTAGTATGAACAAATATCAAACGTTTTAACCTAGATTCATTCGGTTAAAGATCAATCAAAGAAGCTAGTTTTCAATTAGACATACTTAAAAAGAAAAATGCTTATCTTTCATTGCGTTAACAGTAAGGCGTATAAAATATTTTAGCAAAGGCTTTATAAAGTTGAGTAAATAATAGGACTGTTATGATCAAACTCAATTATTACATGATTTTCATGCTCTTATTTCAGTAAAAGTGCTCGCCAAAAAACATCATGCCTATTACTATGTATATCAAATTAATTGATAGAAGTAATACGCCATGTCTCTTCCTTCCTGTCCGAAATGTAATTCCGAGTTTGTTTACCAAGATCAGGAATTATTGATCTGCCCTGAGTGTGCTCATGAATGGAATCCTTCTGAACCCGATACGGAAGAAGATGTTATAAAAGTTAAAGATTCAAACGGAACCTTGCTGCAAGAAGGCGATAAGCTAACAATGATCAAGGATTTAAAAGTAAAGGGAAGCTCTTTAGTACTTAAAATTGGTACAAAAGCTGTTATCAAGCGTATCGTAGATGGCAAAGATCACCAGTTGGACTGCAAAGTAGATGGTGCAGGCGATATGATGGTTACGGCTGCGTTTGTGAAAAAAGCCTAAAACTTGGATTCATTACGGGGGGATTTTTAGGAATTCTCCCCGTGAATTAAAGCTTTGTATTTAAGTGTACTGTTAAATACTGTCATATACCCCCGCCTCAAATTTATCCTTCAATTGTTGTCTTACTTCTTACCTTCAATAGCTTTTATTGTATGGGGTAAAAAAGACAAAACTTCATAAGCGTTTCCCCTTCCATTAAATCTAATCATTCATAGATTTCAATATACAAACTACTTGTCTATGCTGAATGGATCGATTCTATAGCGGAGGTGGATGATGGATAGCTATTCAGGTGAGGTTGCTAACTTATATATAGGGGAACCTAAACCTATAGGACCCGATAATACACCCAGCGGTATTTTTAAAGAACCGGTGACAAGTTGCTTGTTAACTAAAACTGGATTGCAGGGTGATACTCAAGTCGACAAAAGAGTACATGGAGGTCTGGAGAAAGCCTTATATCACTTTCCAGAAGATAACTATGCTCTGTTACGTCAAGCGCTTACTCATATAGAGAGTTCGTTTGTCCCTGGTTCCATAGGTGAAAACCTGTCGAGTATCGGGATAGATGATAAAAAAGTACACGTTGGGGATATTGTGCGAATAGGAGGAGCCTTAGTACAAGTGTCTCAACCTCGTCGTCCTTGCTGGAAGGTCAATCATAAATACGGTAATGGACATATTGCATCGCTGTTAATGTCGCAAGGAATAAGTGGTTGGTATTATCGGGTTCTTGAAGAGGGGATCATTTCAGTTGGTGACGCTTTTCAATTGGAAGAAAGGCTTGATCAAAGTGTCTCTGTGGCTGAAGTATGGGCAATTTTTGTGGAAAAATTAAAATCAAAAATGCCCCCTGAAGCATTTAATACTGATATTCCCGGTTTATCCACAGAGTGGAAATTTGAGTAGCCTCTTCCATCTAATCGAACTAGTCATAGGAGCATAGATCGATACTGTGCGAAAAGAATAGAGATTTAGATTTCCCTTGTACTTCATAGGTTATAAATGTACTGTATAAGTATACAGTTTAGTTGTGTTTAATGGAGACCGCATGACCATCAGAACGGTACATCAAGTCATCAGCAAGAAAGGCATTGTTGTAGGGGAGTATATGGATCACAAGTTAGCCAAAGAGATGGATAACCGTACTGATGTACTTTATTACATTGCCGATATGATAGAAGAGCAGGGTGTTAAGGAAGATGTTGCAGAGCAAATAGCAGAAGTCTTCTTGGACGACAATAATCGACAAGCACTTATGGCGAAGCTTAAAAGTGTTAAAAATCTACCGGTCGATAGTGCAGAGGAGATTGTGGAGTAACGAGTATAAGCTACTACATGTAAAATCGATATTCCCTTTTAAAAACTCTGCTTCTCTTTTGTAGATTATGGGTAGAGTAAACAGCAGCAGTATAAGGATGACCCGTTATCTATACCGCTGCTAGATTGCATACTTAAAAATGAAAACTGTACATTTCTTTTACATCCCTCCTATTATTACTATGTTTGTTTTTAGATCGTTCTTTTACTTCATTTCTATTTGATTGATGTTGATCTACGCTCTTATTTAGTTCTTTCCTCTCCTATGTAGATCGCAATTTATAAGTACATTTCTTTATAAAGCTCACAGAGGTTAACAATCGTTACTAAGGGGGCGAGAAGTTACCGCCTCTGCCGCTTTGGTCTGAATTAATTATTATTACTTTAAGTCTAATGCTACAGGGGAGTTTTATTTACTTTTATTCAAGCTTTTTAAGCTTGATTTAAGTTATCTTTTCTACACTGTGGTTATCAGAATTTTTATTTTCCCTTGGAACTCATGAATGATGATTTTTTTCAGAGCATCGACTGTACTGCTTTTGTGTTTTTATTTATGTCTCGCTGAGTCCCGCGCGGAAAACTTAAGTTCTGATTATGCTTTATCGCAGGTAGATGCAGGAAAAGTTTTACCACTGTCAGAAATTATTAGATTACATCCATTGTTATCGGAATCGCGTTTACTCGACATAGAGTTAGTGCGTGAAGATGATGGTGTTCTGATTTATGAATTTGAGATTCTTCAGTCAGAAAATATCGTACTAGAACTTGAAATTGACGCGGCTACAGGACAATTACTCAGAGAAGGTTTTGAAGAATAGTTATGCGTTTACTTCTGATAGAAGACGATTTAGTCCAAGTTAATAACCTTAAACCTGCTTTAAGCAAGGCTGGGTTTGTGGTTGAAACCGCGTTAGACGGTGTAGATGGTTCTTTTAAAGTACGTGAAGAAGAGTTCGATATCATTGTGCTTGATTTAGGACTGCCGCTGAAATCGGGGCTAGATATATTGAAAGAGATGCGAGAAGAGAAAAACAGAACCCCCGCTTTAGTGCTGACTGCACGAGATACCTGGCAAGAAAGAGTAGATGGACTTAAATCAGGTGCCGATGATTATTTAGGGAAGCCTTATCACGTGGAAGAGCTACTGGCGCGTTTAGAGGCTTTAATTCGGCGCAAGTTTGGTCAATCCTCCTCTGAAATCGAATATGCGGGTATTCGGTTAAACCAAGATAGCCAATCTGCAGTGGATACTTCTGGTGAACAGCATGAGCTCACAGCAATTGAATTTAAGTTACTTCGCTACCTGATGTTAAATCCCGGAAAAATAATGTCGAAAACTCAATTGAGTGAACATGTATACGAAGAGGAACTGATTCGTGATAGCAATGTGATTGAGGTCTATATCAATCGTTTGCGTCAGAGCTTCGGTAAGGAATTTATAGAGACTCTTCGCGGTCAAGGTTATCGCCTCAAGGGTTAATTTATGAGTGATCAGATGTCAGAGAAAGCTAGTTTCTCCCTGGAAAAAAGGATCCGGTATAGGCTGATTATAGCGATGCTGCCTTTGCTCCTCGTATTGATGTTTATTATCCATAAAAGCGTTCATCTGCTCATCGATGAAATTGTAGTGGAGCGTTTACAGCATGACGCTTTAAGTCTGGTATCAGCTGTTTCTAAATCTGAAAATGGCTGGAAAGTTGGTGCTGAGGCATTATCCACAGTGTATCAAAGGGTTCGATCTGGCCACTATTTTATATTGCAGTGGGATGACGGAGAGATTCGTTCACGTTCACTTTGGGATAAGAAAGTGAATCCTAGTGATTTTGTTGAGGGTGATACTGAGGACTACCTTTATTTTTGGATCGATGAGGAGTTCTGGGTCATTCATAAGCAGCCATTTAGCAAAAAAGGAGAAGCTTTTAGGTTATGGATTGCTCAAGATATTTCAGCTCTTGATCAGAAGCAGAAAGCTTATGAGTCTTATCTTGCGGGAGTACTTCTCTTGTTTACGGTTGTATTTATTTTTTGGCAAAGAGCAGTGCTTAATAAAGGGTTTGCATCGCTTCTCCCTATTCAGAAAGCGTTAAAAGAGAATCAGGTATCGGGCGAACTGGCTTTTCCTCAGAGCATTCCAGAGGAGATAAAAACATTAGTCGACTCGATCAATTTATTGGTCGATAGATCATCCAGGCAAGTAGCGCGTTCTAGGATGTCAGTTGGAAATCTAGCGCATGAGTTAAAACGTCCATTGCAAGAGTTACAAATAGTGGCTTCTGAACTGAATGATCCAGAAGTAAAAAATACCTTGAAGCAAATTATTAAACAGCTACAAGCACGCATAGATGCTGAGCTAAAGCGAGCACGAATTTCTGGAAATCCAATGCCCGGAAGTCTTTTTAAGGTTGATGAAGAACTACCTGTTTTACAAGAACTACTAACCAGAATTCATGGCAAAGAGATTGTTTTTTCTTATCACTCTGACCTTACACAATTACCTTTTGATCGGGATGACACCCTAGAGCTGATGGGTAACCTGTTGGATAACGCATGGAAATATGCGAGTGCACAGGTTCGGTTAAGCATTGTTACCTCAAACGCGCAATTTGAAATAAGTATTGAGGATGATGGGCCAGGTGTTGCAGCAGAATTCTTTACAGAAATTAACCAACGGGGGACTCGTATTGATGAACATAGTGCGCGCCCGGGAGACGGCCTTGGTTTATCAATTTGCCAAGCAATCGTCGAAACTTATAACGGAACAATTAGTTTCAGTAATAGCGACCTAGGGGGATTGAAGGTCGATGTTACTGTACGAAATAACATAGTCGATTAGCTAAGAGGCTTGAAATCATGATTCGAATACTTACTGCAAGTTTGCTTTTATTATCAATTCAATCTGTACAAGCTGATATTCAGATTGGATCAGTAGCGATCTATTCAGATGGATCGGTTGAGAAATTGATACAGAAGGGAGAAGGATGGACCTTGTGGGAAGATGAGCGGAAAAGGCTATACAAAACAGCGAATTATCCTGCATGGCCTATCCTGAAATATCAAAAGTTCCCAGACAGGAATGACGGATACGTACAAAAACTAGCGTTTGGTAATCCGCAGGCAATAAAGCCTATGGGCGAGAAACAGTCTGTTACTTTTGAGCTTACTAAAACAAGTAATGATGCTCACCTACAACGATATTGGAGATGCTTATATGACGGAAAAGGTAGCTTTACATTGGGCTCAAAAAAATACCGGACACTGAATTATGACTGCACTCGTTTCATTCTTCTTAAAGCTGTTTTCCCTAAACCAAGAGAGGAACAAAGGATTAAGTATTCACCAACTTTAGGGTTAGTCGTCGATCGCCGATCTGTCGATTATAAGGGGAGAAGTGAACGACTTAAGTTGGAAAGGTTATTGTCCCCTGAAAAAGCGACGGCTAAGCGTATAGGTCAAACCGTCTATGCAATCAGAAACGATTAGAGAGGTGATACATGTCTCGGATTAGCTCCGCCAAAAGAAGTTTTGTTACTAGAAACGTAGATCTGAATGATGCGCATTCACTTTCTTCTCAGCTTCCTGAAGAGGGGGACTTAGTGCTAGCAAGGGTTGATAGGATTAGACAACATGGGCGATTGGAGAGCCCGGAAGGGCGCCGAGTTCATCTATATAAAGGGGATGAATTGATACTGGTTGCGGGCAATCGCTATGCCACGGATCAATATCATGCGACTACCCCAACTACATTGGGACGTTGTCACCTAGTAGCTGCTGGTGGTATTGCAGCAGATGTAGTTGGAAAAAGTGCTCAAGTTAAGCCTGCCACAGAGATTACTTTAGTCGGCACTTTAATCGATCAAGCGGGTACGAAGCTTAATTTAAAGAATTATAAAAAATTGCAACCGTCTTACATCCATCCCAATACGGCTTCTATACCTGTTTTAGTCGTATTAGGAAGTGATATGAATAGCGGTAAAACGTCAATGGCATGCTCCATAATCAAAGGTTTTAATCATGTAGGCGTGAAGGCCGCAGGAGCAAAATTAACGGGTACCGGGGCTGGTCCAGATTATTGGAAAATGCTGGATTCAGGTGCTTATCGTGTTAGAGATTTTGTTGATAATGGTTATCCCAGTACAGTGGGCCTGTCTGCTAATAGTCTCATCGATTTATTGAGAGTCATAAAATCGGATGCCACACAAAATGGGGCAGATCTGTTAATTGTTGAAGTGGCTGATGGTGTTTTACAACCGGATAACCAGAAATTGCTATCAGACCCAAGATTTTTAAAAGAGGTATCCGGTGCTGTTGTAGCTGCAGATAGTGCGGCAGCGGCGGTGTATTGCTGTGAAAGGCTGATTCAACAAGGTATCCAGGTACATGGCCTAGGTGGTTTGTTTACACGATCTGAGCTTGCTGCGGAGGAAGTTAGTCTACAGTTAGGGCTCCCTGTATATCGGCTTGATGAACTACAGGAAAAAAGCACAGCAAGTTACTTAATGAACCTTTTGTCTAGGGAACAGGCTAATGGTCTCCGCTGCGCTTTCTAATCAACGCTGGTCACTGTTTTTAGTTCTGATTGTGGTCGGGCTTGTGCAGTCGCTCTGTTTTCTTGGCTTGGTCTATGAAGCAAAGGCTTTTGTGGAGTCGGGTGTTTATACCCTTTCGCTTTTGCACATCTTTAGCGTACTTACGGTTATTTTTGTCTTAGCAATAGGTAGATTCCTTGAGCGTTTTATCGCTGAAAAGTTTGCTCAAAACTATGTCATGCAGCTAAGAGAGCAAATTTTTGAATTTACACTTAGTTTGCCTGCATCTGATCGAGAGCTTTTAAATGGAGGGGCTACTTTACTGCGTTTGACTAATGATATGAGCGCGATACGAAACTGGGTTGTACAGGGGTTAGCGCCATTAATTGTACTAAGTATCTGGTTGTTGATAGCTGTATTTGGGCTTATTCAAATTCATTGGTCCCTAGGGGCTATGTTGCTGCCCTGCTTACTCATCATTATTGCTGGAAACTACTTTATAGGGACTTTTTTATATAGTTCATCTGAGAGGGCAAGAAAAAGTCGAGGTAATTTGATCCGTACGACTGCCGAGAAATTAAGGCTTTTTTATCTAATTAAAGCCTTTAATCAAAAGGGGAAAGAAAAGCGCCAGTTTCGTAAACGCTCAAGACGGTTATTGAAACATCAAGTGACCAAGGCAAGAGTCTCCGCTTTTATCAGAGGGTTTAATGAAGCAGCATTACTTGGGACTGTGTTTGTGTTGTTTATCAGCGCTATGAATCTGCAGAACCAAGGACTAATTTCTGTAGAATCTATCGCTGTTTTCTTGACCGCAGGGTTATATCTATTATCGCAAATGCGCAGGTTAAGTAGGCTTTATGAGCTGTGGACACTAAAACAGGTTGCGGTGGATAAACTATCAGGCTTTTTCAATCGTACACCGGAAGATAATGATGGACGTAAGGCTCTGCCTGTTAGACCGCTAAAAATTAAACTGCGTAAGATGGAAGTAAAACACCGTTTTGCCCCTTTATCAGCAGTATTGGGACAATCTTCTCGAGTTGTGCTTTCAGGAGGGCAGGGCGTAGGTAAAAGTTCATTGTTGATGGCTTTAGCTGGTTTATTACCTTTAGACAAAGGGCAATTGGTCTTTAATGGCCGGGATAGTATTAACTTTCATCCAACATTATGGGGTAAAACAGTGTCTCTGATCAGTGCAGAGATCCCACTTCACAAAGGAAGTTTACGCTCAAATCTTTTCTATGGCGCCCGTAAACAGCAGTCTGAATATACAGAACAGGTTTTAAAACTTACCCAAATATGTAACGACGATCTTGATAAGGTTTCTATTTCTGAATTTGGGACAAACCTACCTGATGGTTTTGTATTTAGGTTTAAACTTGCCCGAGCATTGTTACGTAAACCCAAACTTCTGTTGATTGATAATGATCCCGCTTTGAAAGATCCAGAAATCATAGGGGTGATGCGTGAGCTGTTCGAGCACTTTGAAGGCGCAATTGTAATTGCGGTTGAAATACCTGAATTGTCTCGGCTCCATACCGATCGGTGGAATCTAGAAAGTAATGTTGTTGAGACAGGCCTTGAGTCTCAAGGTTTACAGAACGTTGTATATTTTCATCGCTCTCTAGTTAAGGAGAAACGCTAATGCTCCCTTTACCCGGACAAGAGAAAAGAGTGGTATTTCCGGCCTCTAAAGCGTTGCCCGCATGGATATATTTGCCGGTGAAACTTTCTCAACCGGATCGTTTTATTATCGCCGTGCATGGAATCTCCCGTGAGTATAAAAACCAGTTAGCGGCTTACAAAAAGCTTGCAGATAAGCTGGGGTGTGGTCTGTTGGTGCCGGAATTTAGTCGTAAGGATTTTTCTCGATATCAGCAAATCACTAAGGATGCTTTTAGCCTCAGAGCTGACACTGAGCTGAATACGCTTTTGATCACTTTGAAAGTACAGTTACAACAGCCTTTTTTGAAAATTCACCTTTGTGGTTATTCTGGAGGGGCACAATTTGCTCATCGATATGCAATGCTACATCCGCAAAATATTGCGTCTTTAGTACTTTGCAGTGCTGGTTGGTACACCTTTCCCAGCCCCTCTGTTGAGTTCCCTTACGGGACAGGTAAATGGCCAGATTGGTTAGGAAAGCTTCGAGTAGACGATATGCTTAGATTGCCTATTTTAGTGATGGTAGGGGAGCAAGATATAAAAAGAGAGAAAAGCTTAAGGCAATCCAAGAGTCTAGATGCTCAGCAAGGTTGTAATCGTGTAGAGAGGGCTAAGAGTTGGGTCGAAGCTGTTAGTAAACAAAAACAAAAAATGTCGGCTGGAGTTGTTGAATATAGGCAATTACCAAATCTTGGGCATGATTTTCAAGCAAGTGCAGATTCAGGAGAAATGATGCTCCATATTGAATCGTTCTGGAATGATATTAGGAGAGAAAAAGTATGTGCTATATAAAAAGAATTGGGGTTCTCTTAGTGGGCTTAGCGCTAAGTGGGTGTCAGGTTAAACAAGAAACGGTCGGCACTGAAAAGTTATCTGCGGATGAGATTGTAGGTCTATTTGAAGGCAAGACCGTAGAATCATTTAACCTAATATCAGGGAGTACTAGTTTTACATACTATCATCCAGATGGCCGTGTTATGCAGGAACGGTATTGGGAGAAAAGAAAGGGGGCCTGGAAAATCAATGAAAAAGGTGAAATGTGCCTCGCAATGGAGGGAAAACCTTTTAGCTGTAGATCTATTTATAGAGAGGGTATAAAACTTTATAAATTTAGACTTGATACTGAAGGTCAGCCTGAAAAGATAATCCGTTATAGACAATTCATTGATGGAAGAGTCTTGGATAATTGATTTGAAATATGAGCATGACCTGACCCATCCTGAGGACATTCTGTCTGGCAAAGAACGCGTTATTTTTGCCGATGATGATTATTGTGCAGTGGATTAAAAAGGTCATTCTCTTATCAATAAAGGCGCGATTGATATTGAGTATATAAAAGTCAGTATCCGAATGGAGATAACATATTCTTTCAGAATGATTAAATATTAGTTTGGCTTTATCAAAACGCGCTATAGCAGATTAAAGAAGAACGATAATAGATTAGCCATTCATTTAGCTTGGCTCGCATCTGGTTCGCACGGACTTAAAGCGATCTACTTTTAGAAGTTGCCGAAACCGCCTACCGCGAAGCACTGCTTGCTGGTTACTGGGCGCCGGGTAGCGATGACGAATACTACAACGACTACCAATCCCTGATTCAAGACGATCAACATGTCTACTTCTGGCAAGCCAAAGAGCGTGATGCCGAAGGCCGTCTCGCCCGTGAACTGCACGGTAATGGTCTAAGCACCGTCTACAACTACGACCCTTCCAACGGCTTGTTACTGCAACAACAAACCGGTTTTGCCAACTTCGACAAACTGCGTGACCTTAAATACCAGTACGATCACCTGAACAACGTGAGCCAACGTGCAGACCTGATCACCGAAGTAGAGGAAAACTTCACCTACGACAACCTAGACCGTCTGAAAAGCTCGACCGTGGTCAGCACCGCCGCCGGTGAAAACCTTACAGAAACGAAAACTTATGATTACGATACCTTAGGCAATATTACCTACAAATCAGACGTCGGCAGTTACGCATACGATGGACCGCGCCCTCATGCAGTGACTTCAGCAGGTGGCAACACCTACGAGTACGATGACAACGGCAATATGATCAGTGGCGCGGGGCGTACATTGGCATGGAGCAGCTTCAACAAACCGACCAGCATGGTGAAAGACGGTAAAACCGTTAACTTCACCTATGCACCGGACCGTGCCCGCTACCTAAAAACCGGCAGCGATGGCGCAAAAACACTCTACCTAGACAAACTGTACGAACTGATCACCAAAGGTCAGGAAGTGACTCACAAACAGTTTATCTACGCAGGTAGCAGCCTTGTTGCGGTTCATGTCTCAGGCCTAGACCACAATGGCTCTGCTATTCCGGTTCAAACCCGCTACATGCACAAAGACAACCTCGGCAGCGTCGATACCATCACCGATGGCACCGGCACCGTGGTTGATCGCATGAGCTTTGATCCCTTCGGTAGCCGCCGCCAAGGAAACTGGCGCGAAGCCACTGTCGGCATAAACCTGATACCGATACTGACCAACCGTGGTTTCACTGGGCATGAACATATTGACGAGATGGATCTTATCCATATGAATGGGCGGGTTTATGATCCGACGCTGGGTAGGTTCTTGAGTGCAGATCCGCATATTCAGTCGCCTTATAGTACACAGAGTTATAACCGTTATAGCTATGTGAGTAATAATCCGCTGAAGTATACCGATCCGAGTGGGTATTTTTTGGGGGGGTTGTTTAAGGCTATTTCTAGTGCGTTTAAAGCAATTGGTAATTTTGTTAAAAAGTATTGGCGACAGATAGTTTCAATTGCGATTATGGTTTATATGCCGCATCTTGCGTTTATGCCTCAAAATGCAGTTTTGGCTGGGGCTATTGCAGGAGCTACTGCGGGGTTAGTGACTACTGGTAGTCTTAAAGGGGCTGTTATGGGAGGCATAAGTGGAGCTGCTTTTGGTTATATAGGTGATACTTTCCAAGCTAATTCTTTATTTAGCGTTGCAGGGCTTAAAAAAGTTATTGCTCATGGAATCGCTGGCGGGCTCACGGGTAAAATGCAGGGCGGTAAATTCGGACAAGGTTTCCTCAGTGGGGTTGCTGCTCAAGCCGTTTCATTGGGGACAAAAGGACTTGGATTGTTTAAAGAAGGTATGAATGGTGTATTGAAAGCAAGTGAGCGTGTTCATAATGCTGCTGTTGCTGCGGTTATTGGGGGGACCGCTTCTGTTCTTGGTGGAGGTAAGTTTATGAATGGTGCGATTACAGGAGCTTATTCTAGGGCGCTGAATGATGATTTACATATTGGATTGAAAGAGAAATTTAATAAAGATGGTACCTTAAAAGAAGAGTATGGAGGTGATGCTAAAGGGCTGAATGCAGGAGCAGAAGGAAATGCAACTGTGTTTACTGGTTTAGTCGGTTTTACTACCGCTCTTAATGTTGCAGCAGATGGTCAAAGAAATATGTGCACTACGGAAACCTACTGTATGATGTTTGGGCTAGGTGGGTTTGCAGGAATTGGCGCAGGTGGAGCATTAGGGCATGGAGATCCTCTTTCTACTTCTAACTCAAAAGGATGGGGCTTTTTCTTACTTGGTGGGAAGGGGATCGCAGCAAATGTAAGTACGATCTTCTCTGATAGTGGAGCTGGGGGGGTTAAAGGTAAGGCGAATTTAGGGTATGGATATGGAGCTGCTGCTGGTATTCAATTCTGCGAGATGAGGACTCATTGTGTTGAATAATGAAAATTTAAAGAAGAGATATGCTCAAGGGGTTAAGCTCGCTTTTATGGGTTGGGTAATAGCTATTGTTGGCTTTGTACTTGCCTATAATAGTCTTTTGCTGCGAGACATTTGTTTTGTAATAGTCGTTACTGGGATTGGTTTAACTTTCATTGGTACTTTTATTGCCGGATCGACTTTTAAAAAAATGAAAGGCGATGAAGATCATAAGTGAAAATAATGGGGACGTACCCCATTAAAAGGAACTGAGTAGCGTGTTTTGAAAATAATGGGGACGTACCCCATTAAAAGTACCATTAAAAGTAAGAAAGCTTAAAGCCAATGCACAAGGATGTTGCATATGCCTAGACGAGCAAGGATGACTGTTCCAGGGATTCCTCATCATGTAATACAGCGCGGAAATAATCGCCAAGCCTGTTTTTATTGTGATGAGGATTACCTTACTTATCTTGAGTGGTTAAAGGAATACGCTCAAGAGTTTGACTGTGAAGTACATGCTTATGTTCTGATGACTAACCATGTTCACTTGCTAGTAACTCCTTCAACGATTACCTCTTTATCCTCCTTTATGAAAG
This sequence comes from Neptuniibacter sp. UBA6509, assembly GCA_002435145.1. Classification (GTDB taxonomy): domain Bacteria; phylum Pseudomonadota; class Gammaproteobacteria; order Pseudomonadales; family Balneatricaceae; genus Neptuniibacter. Next base: position 15,294 of record DJLT01000088.1, on the reverse strand, counting down.
CGCTAAGCCAGCGTTATGTTCAGTATATAAATCGGACGTATAAACGTAGCGGTAGTTTTTGGGAGGGGCGCTATAAATCGAGTGTTACCTCTGAAGATCACTATGTGCTGGCGTGTTATCGCTACATAGAGCTTAATCCAGTGAGAGCCTCTATGGTCGAGCATCCGGCCGAATACCGTTGGAGTAGCTATAGAGTTAATGCTCAGGGTGAGGCCTCTGATATTATTAGCCCGCATCCGACGTATTTAGCTCTTGCTGATGATTCTATACGTTTTGAAGCTTATCGAGACCTATTTAGATATGAGCTTGATCCGGGTTTAGTTGATGAACTTAGAGAGGCGACGAAGGGGAATTTGGCGTTTGGCTCTGAAAAGTTTAAAAAGCAGATAGAAGATGCAATAGGCTACTCTATGGAACCGAGAAAAATAGGCCGCCCGAGTAAAGAAACGTAGTTTATAGGGTGTATTGGGCATTGGAATTTACGGTGAGATTATACTTTGGCCGATATCAAGGAAATGGTTCTGTTTTTTTATTAAGTTACAAAACCATCTATGAAGAGGGCTACGCTTAAGGGACAGTCTGTATATGTTGCATCAGGAGGCATGGGTTATGACTGATAAATACCATGAAGCTGAGAAGCTAGCTCGTGAGTTGGAAGCATCGCTCTCCATTCAGTATGGGACGATATTGTCTCTGTCAGACCTACAAAAGATTCTGGCTTACCCTTCTGAGCATGCTTATCGGCAGGCTATTACACGCAAGGTGATCCCTGTTCCACTATTCTCCATGAAGCACCGGCGAGGGCAGTTTGCGCTGCTACGAGATGCCGCTTGTTTTCTGGCATGCCAACGGGTTGGGGTTCCGTTTGATGTTGCTAAAAAAGGAGGTGATGAATCGTAGCTATTTATGAATGACTTAAACTGAAAACTATTCAGTCTGAAAGGCTGACAATATTCGTAGAGGCTAGAAGAAAAAAGCTCAGGTCTTGTAACCTGAGCTGATTCTGATAGTTGTCTTTTGCACAGACCCTATCAGTATGGACTTCCTGCCGTTTCTGTCAAGCATCCTAATGTTATTTGATGGTGCTCGTACGCGGCTGTGCCTCTTTTCTACCATTGCCTTGGGTGATGAAGGTCGCTATTGCCCGGGATATCAGAGGTAACCTCTTATGCGTACTAAAACACCCATACTGCGCGAGATTATCCGTTTTAAGAGCACAACAACCTATTCCAATCGGCAGATAGCTGAGGTTTTAGAAATCGCTCCCAATACGGTTCGCCATTACAGTAAACAGTGGGAGGGTATTCAATTATCTTTCGATGAGATAAAAGGGCTAAAAGACCAGGAACTCTTAGAGTTTTTTATTAATGCTAAAGGGCGAGAAGTTTCTAAACAAATGCCTGACTATGCGGTAATTCATCAGCGTTTAAGGAAAGAAAAGTATCTGACATTACAGGTGTTATGGGAGGAATACCGAGCGACATTTAAAGAAGAGGCGTATTGCTATGCTCAGTTTACGCATTACTACCGGCGATATGTAAAAAAGATCGATATTACGATGCGTCAGCGCCATTATCCTGGCGAAGCGATGTTTGTCGATTATGCTGGGACGCGAATACCTTGGTTGAATCTCAAAAAAGGAAAAAGAAAAGAATATGCTCAGGTGTTTGTTGCTGTCCTTGGGCATAGTGATCTCACCTTCGCCTGGGCTTCACGTTCACAAAACAGTGAAGATTGGATTGAAGCACATAACCAGGCACTAGCGTTTTTTGGCGGTGTCCCAGAAGCGGTTATTCCAGACAATCTCAAATCGGCTGTAATCAAAACAAAGCCAGAACTTGTACTTAATCGAACTTATAAAGAGATGTCGAAGCATTATGAGTTTGTAATTCTTCCAAGCCGAGTTAGGAGGCCACAAGATAAAGCAAAAGCTGAACACGGTGTTTTATTAGTGACTCGTTGGATTATTGCTCTTTTAAAGGAGCGCCTTTTTTACAGCATTGAAGAGATAAATCAGGCGATTTTAGAGCTTCTGCTTGAACTAAATAATCGTTCTTTACGCAACTACCCTGGAACTCGACTAAGCCGATTTGAAGAAGGTGATAAATTAGCTCTAAGGCCTCTTCCTGAGAAACCCTTTGAGTATGCTGTCTGGGAGCCCGAATGTAGCGTGGGTAAGGATTACCATATTAAAGTTCAGCGCCATTGGTATTCAGTACCTTTTCATTTGATTGGAGAAAAGGTTGAAGCACGCATCTCTTTTAATATGGTTGAAATTTATTATCAGAACCAACGTATTGCTTTCCACCGCCGTTCGACTGATGAAGGCGGTTTTACTACAGATAAAGCTCACATGTCGCCTGCTCATCAAAGTTATTCAGAGCAGGATCTTTCCAGCTTTGTTGAGTGGGCGCGGCAGTATGGTCCAGCAACAGAGGCCGTAATTCGGGCACAGTTCGATAAGCACCATAGCCACTCGATGGTGGCCCGAAGTGCATGCAACCAGTTACTTAAACTAGCTAATTTGTATGAGCCCGCTGAGTTTGAATCTGCTTGTTCTAGGGCCGTGGATATAGCCTCGCTTACTGTAAAAAGTGTTCGTTCAATACTCAGGACTGGGCTATATAAGCTGGTTCATGAGGATGTTATCAGTCAAGCCCAATTACCACTCCATGAGAATGTTCGAGGAGCTAGTTATTACGCTCAGGGAGGATTGAAAGATGTTAACTGAGCCGACTATGGTTTTATTTCAGCGTCTTAAGCTGACAGGGATGCAGGAGCGCTATGAAGAACTTCTAAAAGATCCTGCTAGCCATTCACTTTCACATGCTGAAGTCGTGACGATGTTACTTGAAGCAGAGTTGCATCAAGTTGAACGTAGAAGACTAAAGCGTTTGTTGAGATCTTCTCGATTAAAACAGCCTTCCGCTTGTATTGAAGATATTGACTATCGCGCAAAACGAGGACTAAATCGTACTCAAATTATGGATATCAACGCCCTTCGTTGGGTAGACAATATCATCAATATCATTCTAACAGGTGAGACAGGCACAGGAAAAACCTGGCTGGCTTGTGCATGGTCTATACAGTGCATCCGTAAAGGAATTCCTGTGCTCTATTACCGCTTGTCTCGTTTGTTAGAAGAGATGGAAGTCGCCCGTGGTGATGGTTCTTTGCCTAAGCTGCGTACAAAAATTGGAAAAGCTTTGGTATTGGTACTCGATGACTGGGGTGTTTCGAAACTCACTGCTAGAGGACGGCAAGACCTATTAGAGATTATTGAAGATCGCACGGGTAGTGGTTCTGTCATGATTACAAGTCAGCTTCCTATCGAAAAATGGCATAGCTTTATTGGTGAGCCGACCATTGCTGATGCGATTCTGGATCGCCTTGTTCATAATGCTTACAAGGTTCCTTTAAAAGGCGAGTCGATGCGTAAACGCCTCTCTAAAATGAAGGAGGAACTATCATGAGTTTCCCACAATTAGTACCGCCACACTGCGCTATCAATCAAAACCTCGGGAGCCTTCATGAAAGGGATTTCTATACTCCATTTGAGTCCAGATCAGGGGTGTATGAGTTAATAAACCAACTGAATGCTTACTATGGAAACACATTATTGGGACATGAAAAAGCTATGGCTTTTTTAGGGAGATTTCATATTGATGATCAAGATCTATTGCAAGAGTTTAGTGTTGGGTTCTCAGATAGAACATTGGGAAAACAGCTTCCTGCATCAGATACAGTCGAGGGAGAGTTGTTACGAGGAAAACTCCAGCGGATGGGTTTCTTCACCGCATTTGGCGGTGAAAGTCTACGTGGATGCCTAACTTTTCCCTTCAAAGATAATAAGGGAGATATTGTTGAAATCTATGGAGAACGCTTTACTCGCTGGTTGAGGTTTGGGACCCCGAACGAAGTAATTTGGTCTCTGGAAAATGGAGGCCTTTTCAACTCGGAAGCTATTTTGAGTTATAAGGAAATCATCTTATGCGCAACCCCATTGGAAGCACTGATGTTTGTAAGGGCTGGGTTCCACAATGTAGTGGCAACTATGGGAAGCCGAGGTTTCACCGTTGAGCAACTAGATGATTTAGTTTGTGCCGGAGTGGCCCGTGTTCTGATTGCTTTTGAATCTGCTCCAAAAGCTGATCAGTCTTCTTACCTCGTTAGCCAGGCTCTAAATGAGTCAGGTATTGAATGTCTGAAAGTAGCTTTTCCTGCAGGGTGTGGGGCCAGAGATCTGGTACCCTCACGTGGTTTGGATATGCTTCGATTTGTTATACAAGGCGCACGTCCATGCTGCCAAAGTTATGAAGCCATAAGGAGTAGTAGCTATGATGACTAACCCTAAAAGGCTACGAGGATTGGCTGATGGGATTGCCTATTATCTTGATGACTGCGCTATTAAAGGCCAGTCTCACAGAACGATAGAGGGAAAGCGCAGCCATCTGCAACGATTCATGATTTGGTGTTCGAAGGAGGGAATCATCCGTTCTAAGGAGGTCTCGATGGATGTCATAGAGGCTTATCAGTCAGACCTCTTTTTGTATCGAAAACCTAAAGATAAGGCACCGCTTGAAAAGGCTACGATACGAAATCACCTGACGGCGATTAAGATGTTATTTCGGAGGCTTCATCTGAGAGGGATCATTAAGAATAATCCTGTAGCTTTGATGGAATTGCCCAAGGTACCCCGGCAGCTACCCAAGGGTTATCTGGACGTTGAAGAAATTAATTTGGTTCTTCGGCAATCTCTTATTCAGGATTACAAAGGAATTCGGGATCGTGCGATCTTAGAGGTTTACTACGCTACGGGCATCCGGCGAATGGAGCTGGCGAATCTTGACATAGATGATGTTGATCTCAAACATTACATTATCACCGTAAGGAAAGGCAAAGGAGGTCGAGATCGAAGAACACCTATCGCAGAATGTTCATGTACGTGGGTTGATATCTATCTTAAGCATATCAGGCCACGTTTGCAGAGCCTTCAATCTGGACAAGCTTTGTTTATCGATAACAGAGGGCTGAGGTACAGGGAGCATCAGTTAACAAGAGTGACCTCTAAGTACGTCAAACGTTCCGGTGTACGTAAGTCTGGTGCTTGCAACTTATTTCGGCATTCGACTGCAACATTGATGCATCAAAATGGCGCTGATATTCGCTATGTTCAAGATATGCTTGGGCATGCAGACATATCTACTACACAGATCTATACCCATGTCGCGATCAATAAACTACGGGAGGTTTATGCTGAAACCCATCCTGCAGCACTGCGGGATAAAGGGGGGCTTGAATAGATCTTGGAAGTTAACCGTAAAACTGATCCACTGCTGTCTTATATAGCAGTGGGTTAGTACGCTTTTATTTTTATCTTCCTATTTAATCTATTTTCCAGAACCGACGGAAATAGATCGAATGACGTTTCAGGGTTGGAAGTTGAACCATAAAACAAATTTTAGTGATATAATTCCGATATCGGAACTAAGTTTTGTATGGATTTTATAGCCATGAGTAATACACAGACGATTAATATAGACAACATTATTGCAGCTAATGATCTTGATGAGTTAAAAGTATCAGAGCTTAGAGCCTTGCTTGTTCTTTCTATGTTAAAGCCTGGGAAGTGGGCTCCTTTGAATGAATTGCGCGGTGATACAGGTAAGACCAGTAGCTTTAGTAGATCTGTAACGAAGCTTGTATCTAACAACTGGATATCAACGTGCAAAGACCCCCATGATAGTAGGAGCAAACTGGTCAGGTTGACAGTGAAAGGCAGAAATAAGCTGAAGAAACAGCTGAAGCCTGAGTTAATTGAGTATCACGAGAATCATCCAATTTCTGAAATACCGTATACAACAAAACGTCGCTATCTCACGGGGCTAGCTGCATTAAACTTACCGTCGGACGAAGGAACTGGTGATTGGCATTTTATAGAAACGTTTAAGGGTTCGCATGGAAGAAGCCCTGGCCCGTTTTTTGTGGCTGGTGATAACTATGTAGATACATACTCAGTTTTTGGATCTGAAGGAATTGAAGATCAAACTAAGAACCTCGAAGAAGCTGGCGTTATTTCTCACAAAAAAATCTTTGCAGCCAACCATTATAGAGCGATGGCGGACATGATTTTTCAGCGTCTTTATGATGGTAATGGGATTGATTCATACGTTGCCGATGACTGGTTTCCTGAGGGGGAAAGCAAGAGAAAGCTGGCTGTAATGTTAGATAAACTTGAACCAGTTTTGAGAAAAGAGCAAATGAAGGATCTAAGAGTTTGGAGAAGCAAAAATGACCTTGCCGCTGCTTGATGTAATCAAGGAATTTTCACCTCTGCAAAAGCAGCATGTGGAAGTCATGGCTCGAATAGCACAGAAATTTTCTGATTCTCCTATGATTTTGAAAGGGGGAACTGCCCTGATGTTGTGTCATGGATTAGATCGATATAGTGAGGATCTAGATTTCGATTCAACTGTACCAATTAATCCAGAAAGCCGTATGAAGGATGCCTTTCATGGTATCTCTATTAATCTGGAATCTATCAAAAAAACGAAAGACACTCAGACTACAAAACGGTGGATGCTTGAGTATTCTGGGCCGGAAGGTAAGGGGCGGCTTAAGTTTGAAGTATCATATCGAGCATCACAGATAGATGAACAAGCTTATACGACTATCAATGATATTAAGGTTTATCACGCTCAAGAGCTCATCTCTCAGAAACTGAATGCTGCAGAAAATAGATCAAAGATAAGGGATTTATTTGATCTTGGGTATTTAGCACGTGAGTTCGCTGATCTATTTACACCAGATCAAGTTAGCACGTTGAATACTATGGTAAGTGATCTTGATAGTTTGCAGTCTAGGTATGTAGCCGACCACATTGAAGACTCAATTCTCAAAGATATAGATCTGGAAGACTTGGTGCTTGAACTTGGTCAGAGTGCAGAGGAATTGAATGGCTTAACTACAACTAGTTGATCTTAATACAGTGCTTAATTTTTCTTGGCCCTAGGAGCATTATTGGTAGCTTGTGGGTGGGGCCAATGGTGAAATGCTTACGGACTGTTTATCTCCTTAACAGGTTGTTGAATCACGATAGCCTGGCTGCCATTCCAGTATGCAAACCAATCTGACTTCTGACCAATAATTATTAAAATAGCCTTTTGACCTTTTAGGTTTTTCTTCCATTCATTTATGTCGGAAGCAGAAGGAGTTGGGTGGGGTTCAGGGTGTGTATGCCACTCCCCTAGATATGTTTGAAGCTGATTGGAATTAGTCCAAGCCGTTAGTACTTTCTTGATGTGAGATCCGCTTCGGCGTAAGAAACCATACCGAGATCGTTTATCAACAAAGTGGGGAGTGGAGCAATCAGTTAACTCAAAGTGAGTAACTTCATCCTTAGCCCCATTTATTCTTTTACAGCCAATCAACAGACCTCCAGCCTCTTTGTGGTGGCTCTCACTTTGTTTAAATTGGTGTAATTTATCTAAAAGCTGTTCCGGAATAATCAGATATCCATTATTCGGCAGCACAGATATCAGGTCTGTAGGCGGCTGCAGCATGGACATGATTTTATCCTTGTAGGGTTACTATCTTGGGTTTTATTGATCTTCTTGGAGTGGCTTTCATGCCTAAATCTAAATCCAGGATTGTCAGAGAAACTCTCCAATGCCATCTGTTGAACCATACCAGCGGCTGCATTGGAAATACCAGCAGAAAATGGAATGTAGCTTTCTCCACACCTATGAGCGATTACAGATAGCTCTTCTTCAACTTTATGTGAACTGAATAATGGATACCGTTCCTTAAGTGCTCCAGACTCTCTACTTTCATCAGGTATTTTGAGGCACCTGTAACAAGCGCCTGAACCGTCATCTAGCAGAGCTCTGCTTGCATAACCGTTGGCATCTATCCACGCATAAAGCAATTTTGGTGCTGTTTTTCTACCTAACCGGAGTTCTACAAGCTTGTTTGCAAGTAGGTTAGAAAAGCATTCATTGCCTGTTAGATCGATAACAAGATCGTATTCCTTGATGATATTCAATTGAGCCGATGAGAGTTTGGAATAGCTCTGGATATTTACTGGTGTAGAGGTGTTTTGAAGTATCAGATCTCTAGTCGCATCACTTTTAGACTCGTATAGATAATTTGCACCTAACAAGTGCCTACCCAAATTACCTGGTTTTAGTATGTCATCATCATAAAGGTCCAATTGGCCTTTATTACCAGTGCCTGCACCAGCTTTTTGCAGAAGGGATGCAGCGAAACCACCTACAGTACCGCATCCAATTATAGCAATGTGGCGATTCTTCAAGGAGGGAGTCTTTAGATTACGTTCATACACGAACCTTTCTGAAACATCATTTATTTCAAGTCGAAAAAAACTCTGAGAACTTGTAGGGGCGCACAGGATTTTACGAATCGTGGACATTTGCTTCGGTGACAATGATTTCTTGCCCTTGCGCTTATTGACTCTGTAGCGGCCAAGCATGGTTTTGATAGAAGGAGAGAATTTTACGGATACTCCGAAAGGGCCACCAAATTGAGTTTGAAAAATAAGCTTTGGGGCCGAATATTCTTTAGCTATCCCCAGTAATGCAAGTAATGCCTTTCTCTCGACTCTTGGGTGAACCCTCTTCAACCAGTTAAGAAGGTCACTTATGTTTTGGGGAGGCCACAATTTTTCTACTTCAATGAAAGGGTTATCGTCCATTTCAATAATGGCGGTGTCGTTGAAGGCAAATCCATCATATTGGGCATTGCGAAGTTCACACCAGTGATCTCTTTGCTCGCCCCCAGAGGTGAACACTATTTCTTTTGTAGGCTTACCGTTGAGTCCTTTATGCTCATAAATGCAGCTTTCAGCTTTAGGCTCATTTGTTGTCAGAAAACACTTTGTATCAGCATGCCAGTACGAGTGAAATTCACCTGCAAAATCGGTTTGGTTTTGTTCTGGATCTGAAACCTTTTTTAGAGTGTTCCTTATGGCATCTAAAATGACATAGGTTGTTCTTTGTGGGTAAAACGGATCCAGGAACACACCAAGGGTGTCTAAATAGCATAGTTTGTGGTTACGCTCGACATGAGGCAGAAGGCCTGTCAGTTTATCCGGTATTTCTTTCAGATATACATTCGGTAGTGACTCAAAACTAGGATTAATGTCTCGAATAATAATCTCAAAATCATACCCTCCTTCCCGTATCATCCCTTCAAAAGCAGGTTGAATACCTGAAACTATTTTGAAACCCTCTTGTGCGAGGGTTTGAGCGATCAACGGGAAGTTATCTTCAATGGACGAAGCGTTGTTCATGCAGACCTGTTTGTTTTAGAAGGTTTTGGCTTGTCCTGTTTTTGTGCAGGAATTTTTCTCACAGCTGCAGCAACAGGCATGAGTTCAACCAAATCGGGCCTGGAAGGGATACGCTGACCAAATATTGCCTGTAACTGCGCCACAACTTCATGGCTTGTTTGCGAATGGCACAAGCTGATCTCAACGTTGCCTTTGAATAAACGTACCTTGTCACGGATTTCTACGATTTCTTCATCTTTGAGATTTCGAGGAAACATAACCTCTTCTGGTTCTTCAGGGTTGCAAATATTCTTAGCAAATTGATCAGGTAGCTCTCTGGCAACGGCAAGCAGCGCTTCACAATCTGACTGGAACGGAGTTCTCTGGGTATTGAGGTGGTTATCAAAAGTTTCAGCCGCTGCGACCATTAACGTAATTGAAGATGGACCTCCTTTAATCCATGTGAGATCACGCCAACCCTTTAAGTACCGGCAAATCCTTCGTAGTCTATTTGAGTGCACTTTACATCGGCCCTCAAACCAACGTTGTAGGACCATAGGGTCTGAGGGTTTCCACTTGTCTTTATCTCGAACGGCAAGGTAAACCTGGGATGGATCTAGCCAAATATCGTTATCATCCGTCGCTTCAGCTGATAAAAGACCATCAAACTGTCTGCTTTCAACAGTGGCTTTTAGTACCGCATAACGTTCTTCTGGGATTGCGTAGATAGGGATGTCTACATGCATTTCTGCATCAACAATGATGCGTACACATGTACTTTTGTTTGTATCAACAGCCCAATTGTTTGAATCAGCCAGTTTTTTAAGAATATTTTCTACTGAGTTGAAGAGGAGTCGATTTGCAGCCTTAGGGTTACCTTCTACCAGCTCCATTGGAAAGTATACGCCATCATCAATATCGATCTGTTGGGGAGGTAAATGCTCAGGGCGATTTAAAGTGCGGTAAACGTAACTGCCTTGAGTCCAGAATTTCGGTGCCAAGCGTGATAAATATAGCTGGTCGGAATCATAAAACTCATTTGCGCGGTCACGTAATTCTTTAAAACCTTGCTTAAGAGCTGAGCGAACTTTTTTTCTAACACTCAATAACTGGGTTTCTTGCCGCTCTGTAATATTGAGCTGTTTTAAGAATGGATCGGTAGAGGTTGCTGTGTGTAGCAGCTTTGAAACGTTATGTCGCTGTGGCATTGTTTAATCCTGTTGTGAATTCTGATTGGGGCCGTAGTAAAAAGTCGGGGGTTCTGCGATGTTGCTGGTGATGTCGAGAAACACATTGTTATTTATAGTGTTTTGAGCTCGATGACTGCCCCTTCCTTTTAGAGTGCTTGCGGCTTCATCTGAAGCATTATCTAGAGCTAGGTTTTTCGATTGATCAGCCGTCTGAGAATCATCTATGACTAACAAACGATCCTCTGGCAGCAAATGACTGCTGATTTGATTGTGCAGGCCCTCATTAGCTGAAAGGGTTAAATCAATCAGATCTTTCCCCGCTCCCCAGCCAAGATACCCTTTTTGTCGATTGGAACTTTGATCTGCAGTTTTCTGCAAGCCCATCGTACCCACCAACATCAAACGAACCTGATCTGATTTCTTTCCAAGGAAATACTGAGCTTCATGAATCGCCATTAGAGCGGGAGAGTTTGCCGCGAGGCCTCCGTCTACATACCAGCAATCATTAATTTGATGGATCGGGAAATATGTAGGTGCAGCGCTGGTAGCTAGTGCTACATCTACCGCTTTCAACTTCCAGTCTCGTTTAAACGTAACGTGATGCGGGGTTTTAAATACCTGGACTGCACCTGTTGTATAATTCACAGCAGGAATCAGGATGCGTGTTTTCATGTCACCTATTATGGCGTCACCGAGAACACCTTCTATAACAGTTTTAAGCGGTGCAGCAGAATAAAGCCCCGATGTTGCTTGACGGCATGTTTTACCGATACGAGAAAACATACCTTTCTTGGTTAAGGGGAAAATCTTTAAACGATTTTTATCCAAAGTATCTCTAAGAGAACGCGCATTTATTCCAGCAGCAAGGCCAAGGGCTAATATTCCCCCAATAGATGTCCCACAGATTAGGTCGAAGTGCTGACCAATCCAATAATCGGGTTGATCGTGTTCATCCGCTAAAGATTGTTCAAGATCTGCTAGCACTGAGGCAGTGTAAAGCCCACGCATGCCTCCGCCGCTTAGAGAGAGAATCTGAAAGTCACTTTTTTCTTCCATATACACGTTTCCTATAAACTTTACAGAAGTTATAGGAATAGCAATGAGGGCTAAATTAAGTTTTTAAAGGGTTGTCTAATATAAGTTGTAGTCCTTCGATTAATAATCAAAAGTCGGAGGTAGATTGGCCTTATCTATAATTGGATTTTTTAATTCAGAGTGAACAGGCATTAGTTTTAATACAAGGCTTTCGTTTAGTTTGATTATCAAGCTATCTAAGTAGGTGAAGTACCAATACTTATAAGCCTACAGCATCATAAATCCAACGCATCCATATGAACGGGCGGGTTTATGATCCGACGTTGGGTAGGTTCCTGAGTGCCGATCCGCATATCCAGTCACCGTATAGTACGCAGAGTTATAATAGATATAGTTATGTGAGTAATAATCCGCTGAAGTATACCGATCCTAGTGGGTATTTTTTGGGGGGATTGTTTGATGCGATTGGGGGCTTTTTAAAGAGCATTGGTAATATATTTGAAAACGCATTAAAAAGTCAGGCCTTTAGGATGATTGCGGCAGCAGTTGCTGCTTGGTATCTAGGACCTGAAGCCCTTAAGGCAGGCTGGTATGAATTCGCTGGTGCTGAAATTGCTCAAGGGATGGTAGCGGGAGCAGTTGCTGGCTTTTCTTCTGGATTTATTGCCACAGGAGGTGATCTAAAAGCCGCTTTATATGGTGGGGTGTCTGGTGCTGCGTTTGGTGCCGTTGGGGCAAGTAAGTTAAGTGATCCAACAAAAATTGCAGCACATGGCGCCGTTGGTGGTATCTCAAGTAAAATTCAAGGCGGGAAGTTTGGTGTAGGGTTTGTGAGTAGTGCATTTGCTAAGTTTACATCAGGTAAAATTAGCGGTATGGATAGCCTTAATAAAGTAGGTAAAGGATTAGTTACTGCTATTGCGGGTGGTACGGCGTCGTTAATTGGTGGTGGGAAATTTTCTAATGGGGCTGCTCAGGCTGCTTTGGCTTATGTGGTTAACTCCCTTACGGAGGAAAATAGAATAGCAGGAAAAAATAAAGAGATAAGGGTCCTTAAGGAAATAACGGAAGAACTTGGTGAGGGATGGACTATTAAGTCTGGAGTTAAAATCGAGCTTGTTGCAAAAGGGGGAGGCTCTATAGCAGCAATTGCCGATTATGTCGCTGTAAATGTAGATCTGGGCAAGGTGATAATTGGAGAGGTTAAGGAGGGCTTTGGCTCAAGGTTTTCTTCGGGACAGAAAGTTGTTTATGATGGATTAGTTTCTTCTGGACGAGTGAGAATTGTAAGCGCAGCTGTTCGAGACTTTTTAAAGGTTCAACCGGGCAAAAGGTATTTAGTTACACTTAGTGTCCATGCATTGGCCGGTAGCCGTGGTGCAGGTCAGGCAGCAAGAATGTGGGGGCAGCGATATGGATTCAGGGCGGCAGCGGGCTTAATAACAGTCTTGGGTTCTCCAGCGTTATTAGCTGCGGAGTCCATGTTTACACCAAATACAGTAAGTTCGAATAGCGATTGTCCTGGCTGTTTAACACCGTATTAGCAATGTAAGGTTATAACTAAAATATGAACAATAGACCTAGTATTTTAAAGAAAATTTGTAATCTTTATGAAACGAAAGAGATTAAATATACAGACAAGTATCTTGTTGATGATGGCTTTTATGAGATTAATGCTTTTTTTAAAAAAAACGCTAGTTTAAAGGTTTTATTACTACCTCTCTCTGGTAGTAATGGTTGTTCTTACCAAATGAAAGTTATTCTGAAAATAAATATAGTGAATGACTTTGAAGATTCTTCAGGAACTTTTTATTGTATTAATGGTTGTTCTGGAGAGAGTAGTGATTTGTCGTTGATTAATTTAGATGTAGGTAAGTGGGTAGGGGCCATAAGAAAGCCAATTATTGAAACTGATGATTATGATTTTGAAATATTAGGTTTGTTTCAATTAATTATGAGTTTTTTTGAAGATGAGGATGGTTTTTGTCATAGATTACTATCGGAAATGGAGAGTAATGACTCTAAATTAGAGTGGGAGGATAGGCAGTTATTTGAAGGTTATTTATATTATTTAACTGGTAAAATGGATGTGGCAATCTTAAAGTTTAAGGAGTACTCCGAAGTTGAGAAGGAGAAGTTAAGTAAAAACTTTATAGATTATCCTTCAGTTATAGAAGAAGAAAAAGTAGTTGAAAATTGCAAATTAGAAAAAAGAATAGATTTTTTAAAAAGAAAAAATAATGGGGACGTACCCCATGGGAGACGTACCCCATAATGGCGTAAAAGAAATGCGTAATGGGGACGTACCCCATTAAAAGTACTAATACACTGTATAACAGTATGTTTGTTGCGGCGGCGGGAGCTGGTTCTGTATCTGCATCGGCGGCGGCGGCCATGTTTACAAAAGCTGCCGTCATCGGAGGAGCAGTTGGTGGATTCGCTGGAGGTTTAATTGCCAGTGGTGGGGACTTTAGCGCGGCTCTTATTGGTAGTATTACTGGAGGGGCAGCAGGGTATATTGGAACCAGTGGTTGGCAAAGACCTACGAAAGCGTTCGCTCATGGTGTCGTAGGTGGGACTACTAGTAAACTGCAAGGTGGTAAGTTTTCTCATGGTTTCATGAGTTCAGCTTTCTCAAAAATGGTCTCAGGAAAAGTTCATAAACTGGTAGATAAAAATGCTGTTCTAGGTGGCGTTACAATGGCTATGATTGGAGGTACTGCTTCTGCTCTTGGGGGAGGAAAGTTTTCGAATGGTGCGAGGACTGCGGCTATACAGTATTTGTTTAATGAAACACAAGAGGTTTTAGCACGAGTAGCTAAAGACTTTACTCGGATGGTAGGTCAGTTTTTCGAACAGGAAGGCCCAAATACACGTAGTTATATGGGAGCACTAGCAGTAGAAGTCGGAAAGAGCGCCATGGAAAATGTTAAAATTTCCGCAGGTGGTGAGGCTTCGTATGGAATAGGTATATCTGCTCAAGCGGAGACAAACTTAAATGGCGACCTTGAAATTGAGCTATCTGATTCTAAAGGGCTAATGTTCAAATCTACTGCGCCTAGTGTAAGTGGTGAATTTTATTCGACCGGAAAAATTGAAGGCTTCTTTCAATCTTTCGAAGGCTGTGCTGGTATCGCATGTTTTAAGCTAGAAACGAATTATGAGGACTTCTCATTAAGTTCAGGGCTACACCCCGGAGCTGGAGGATTCTCACTTAAGTCAGGGTATAAGATGTAAGAGGTGATCTTTGTTTTTTGTAGTATTTATTTCGGTGCTAACTTCAACGGTTTATATTTTGATTCTTTATTATCGAAAGGTAGATCAATGTATGAATTTAGCCCGCAAAAGTGATCAGGTCGAACTGCTAAAAAAATGTATGATAATTCCATATCGCTCTTATGATGGGGGGATTACAGACATTCACTTGGTTACTTTAGCAATATTGGGTAGATATAAAAGTAATGGATTATCCAATGAATTAATCGACTTATTAGCAGTGACAAAGAAAATTTTCTTCTTGCAATGGGTTTTTAGTTTGTTGCTCATATCTATTCCCGTAATTAATAAAAATATTTCAGGTGGATAAAAGCGGGGAATAAAGAAAAAAGTGGAAATAATTGGTAAATAATGGGGACGTACCCGAATGGCACTAAATTAAGCCGGTGCTGCACTGTATTTACTCCGATGAGGAACCTCTCTCATAACCTGTCGAGGAGCGGTCATGAAAATAATGGGGACGTGAAAATAATGGGGACGAGTGAAAATAATGGGGACGTACCC
>DJLT01000064.1 GCA_002435145.1 Neptuniibacter sp. UBA6509 | reverse complement strand
GAGGAGGCGACTATATGATTATCAGGTCTTGCATTGTGCAGTAGCCAAAAAGCTTCCTGCTGGCACAGACTCAAACACCTTTGACGCAGCCGAGTATCGCATAACTCATTGGAATAGATGGATATTTGTTTGAGCCTTCTTAAGATATAAAAGACGAGTTTATATCCGTCCCACTGAGTTAGAGAAACGCAGGGTGTTGAGCGAAGCGAAACAAGGAACAGGCGGCTAAGGGATTCTTAAGGGAAAGAGCTGTTGTTTTCCCTTAAGGGCCGAAGGTCTAAAAGAAAAAATGCATTCATGGACAGGGCTCAAGCGTTGGCTCTCATTGAGCAAAATAGGCCGCAGCTAGATGCGAAAAATCATTTCAATCTTTATCTTAAGTATCTTGATACTGGGTTGCTCCTCTAACCAATCTATCGATATAGAACCCATTAATGGCATTAAATTCTCCTTGCCAATGGAGAGTAAATTTCGACTACAAATGCAAGATACTGAAATTTACATCTACCAAGAAAAAGCACTGGTAGGTTCTATACAGAGAGTGCCGACAATAAACGGTTATACGGCGGTCGAAGCCTTGAAGGAAGGCTTTACTGAAGCTCAAAAGGGATCAAACAAGCCAACGGTTATTGATACGGCTAATGATGGGTTTGGATTCGCAGTTAATGTAGATGATTACACTACGTTATTTATCGCCAGTGATAATAATTCATCACATTGGGCTGTAATCAGCATTAAAAGAGAGCATTTTGATTATGTAGTTGCGAGGTTAGTCGTTAAGTAATAATCGGGGTCTGAGTAAATTTTATTATATGGAGGAACCTTTCATATCAATTAATCTCTCGAGCTAATGTCATATAATAGTAGGCCATGTCATTACCCCAGTAACATATTATTTAAATGGACAGTATGGCCTAAGCTCCCGTATATATTGCCTTTATTGTATTTGTATGTCACTTTTCTGATTCGGTTAATGTCATATAGTGAGTTTTTTTATGAGTTCCAATGTCAAATCATTCAGTCTTTGGCCAATTTCTTACGATAGCCCTGTTGTTGATTTGGGCTTCGAGCTTGAGGAGCTTAGGGCTTATAGGCCTCATGGTACTACACCGGACTGGCTTTTTTTCCAGCTCAAAGACATTCTTCATTCTGCAGAAAGCCTGATGTCCCTTAGACTTGAGGGCAACACAACAGAGATAGTTGAGTATGCCCAAGCTAGGCAATCCGGTGATTTTGTGAAAGAGCCTATCAAGGAAATTTCCAATTATGAGAAGGCCTTGACGTACACGATGAAGCATCTTGAGAATGAAGGAGATATAGACGGTGATCTTATCTGTCAACTTCATGAAATTGTTGTGGATGGACTGACACCCGTACAGGCTGGCGGCGACGGCGATATGCATCCAGGGCAATATTCATTTATCAAGGAAGAGGGAGTCAGGCGTGTAGGGAGCGAAACAACCGGAAAATATCACTACCCGCCAGTTTTTCCAGATAATGCCCAATATATGCTGCGTCTATTTGAGTTTATCGAAGCGGATCATGGTAAGAAATATGATGCTATAAAGATCGGACAGGCGCACCAAGCTTTTGCTTGGGTTCATCCATTCAATAACGGAAATGGTCGAGTCGGACGATTACTTACTCATGCTATGTTAATCAAGGCTAATTTTAGCGTCGCGGGATTGCTTACTCCATCGTCCATATTTTGTGGAGATAGATCAGAATACAATGCTAGATTATCTGCCTGTGACGACCTATCAAACGATACTGCTAAAGAGGAGTGGCTTGTATACGTATTGGGTGGAATCGTTAAAGAATTCAAAAAGGTTACAAATCTTATGGATTTTGAGTTTGTGAAAGAACATATCCTACTTTCAGCCATCAACGGCGCTTATGAACAAGGGAAGATTGAGCAGAATGATCATAAAATTCTGAGATGTGTCTATCATCTGGAAAGTTTCAAAACAGGTGATACCGAAGACCTCAAGCTGGCCCCTGCATACAGATCAAGATTGCTTGGCGCTATGCTTGAAAAGGGGCTGATTAAAACGAAGGCAAGAAGAGGTCGTATCTATCAAGTTAACTATCTTCATCCACAATTAATGTACGGGGTTCTCAAAGCACTTGAGTATCAACGAATGCTGCCTCCGCCGGACAAAATGCTAGCGAACGCTATTAGTAAGGAACGACGTGAACTCGAATGAAAAAACTTGTGCTGGGCTGTAGATCAATATTAGTTTTTAGTCGCTCGTGGCTTGATTAAATGGCTGGAGCAGATATGTAACAAGCGCGTCAATTAGGACGCTGAATCTCACCCGTTAAAACAAACACCTCAAACTAACGAGGAGTTCGAAAATGCCAAAGTAGACACAGCCAAGAAGATAATTTGGGGCAGAGTAAGTTTTTTAAAATTGGCACAGACTCAAACATCTTGACGCAGCCGAGTATCACAAAAAAGACAAGGACTAAAACCTCGCTCAGAGGCTGAGCTCCAACAGGGAACAGGAGGCTGTTTTTACAAGAGTGTATTCTTAAGGGAAAGAGCTGTTGTTTTCCCTTAAGGGCTGAAAGCCTACAAGAACAAATCAAAACCTCGCACTGGCACCCTCCGGGCATAAAGGGTGGCTTCCAACAGGGCATATTCCAACAACTTCCCCTATATTTACCCTATGCGAGCTTATAAAAAGCGCCACCCTAATTTCTGGAGACTCCCTTGAATAAACAAACCCTCACCGCTTTCTTTTGCTTGCTAATCTTAACCGGCTGCTCAGGAGCTATGCCAAAATTAGGCGTTCAGAATAGCCTGTTGGAAGCATGCCCATCATCACCGAAGTGTGTCAGTAGTCAGGCCAGCGATGAAGCTCATTATATTGAGCCAATTAAAGCGACAGGTTCTGTGTCGGCAGTTAAAAAAGATCTGCTAACGATATTGGAAGGGATCGAGCGAACCGTAATCACCTCAGCGGAAGGAAACTATGTTAGGGCTGAGTGTGCATCCAAAGTTTTTGGTTTCGTTGATGATATTGAGTTTTTAATTATTAATGTGGATAACTCTGATGACGTATTGATTCATGTGCGGTCTTCTGCAAGAGAGGGGTACTTCGATTTTGGTGTGAACCGAAAACGAATTGAGAGCATTAGGCAGCAAATGACTTCAATGGCTAAATCTAATTAAGCGAAAGCGCGGTGTTCAGTTTTAGAGGTTAAGCGGAGTTAATAGGAATTACGAAGTAATCGCGCTTAGGAAAAGCTTTCCAATTAAATCGCATGATATGTTATTGGGATTTACTCTGGAATTGGCACGGAATCAAACACCTTTGACGCAGCCGAGTATCGAAAAGAACAAACCTCGCTCAGGGGGCTGAGCTCCAGCGGGGAATTGAGCGGAGCGAAACAAGGAATAGGCGGCTGTTTTTACAAGAGTGTATTTTTAAGGGAAAGAGCTGTTGTTCCCCCTTAAAGGCTGAAAGCCTAAAAGAAAAAATCAAAAGCTCGCGCACGGGGTGGCTTCCTACAAAGGGAACTTTCTTAAAAACGAATCGCGTGAATCAAAAAAGCCACCTTTAATAGGTGGCTTGTTGCTACATGCTAATCTCAATCATCAAAACTGATAACGATAACTCAGCATGGCTGAACGGGGTGCTCCTGCTGAGAACGCTTTGTCTCCGCTGGTATCTTTGGTAACTTCAACGGCATAACGTTTATCGAACAGGTTCTGCACGTTTAAGCTAATGTCATGTGGGCCTTTGGCATAGCTAAGATTAACGCTAGTGACAAAGTCATAACCGCCATACTTCTCACTGTTTGCGTGGTCTAGGTAATACTCACCCCAGCTATCCGCTTGAATGCGCGCTTTAACACCACTTGGGTGCGTATAGTCTGCATTGATGCTGTAGTAGTGCTCAGGGATAAAGGGGAGTTGGTTACCTGAACGATCAAAGTTGGTCGGTGGACCCATGCCGTAAACGATTTCTGAGAATTCGTTGTAGCTGTAATCGCTATAGGCATAGTTAAAGCCTAGCGCGAGTTGACCGGCAATCTGTTCCTTTAGTACTTGGAATGAACCGCTGAACTCGATACCTTTTTTATCGGTACTTCCTGCGTTTTGGTAGATGCTTTCGCCATCTGTGCGTACGTTGATGATCTCATCTTCTACTTCACTGACATAAGCATTGAGATCAAACTGCCATGTATGCGACCGGCCTTTAATCCCTATCCCTATACTACGGCTGGTGGCGTTTTTAAGGTCGTCGTTACTTTCCAGTTCGCTGGCAAAAGGGACTTGCTCGCCTTGCGCAATATTGCCGAATAGGGTGAAGTTTTGGTTTAGCTTATAGCTTACGCCAATACGAGGTGAGAATAGGTCGAAGCTGTGCTTCAGTTCACTATTGCCGCCGCTACCAGGCACTGTTAGGTAGCCGCCCATCCCATAGTTATAAGAGGTATCGCTGCTCCAGGTGTCTTGTTCTATTGTGATGTGGTCGTAGCGAAAGCCTGCATCGATCAATAGCTTGTCGTTAGGCCTTAGGTTTTCTTGAAGGAAGACGCCGTAGACGGTATTGATCTCATCTTGCTCCTCTAGCAGATCGCCCTTTCTATCAGATAGAGTACTGGTAATAACGGGGCCCGCTGTGGCAATGTCTGCGTAGGCGTATTTCTTCGCATTCATGTTTCTGTCTTGGCGGTAGGTTAGGCCGCTGACCAGCGTGTCTTTACCGAGTAGCTCGTGTGCGTATTCAAGCTCTAAATCTGTGCCCCAGATATCAACACCCGGTGTGTCATTGATCGCGCCAGTGACAGGGTGGAAGTGTGTCCAGTGGTTGTAGTAAAGGCGAGGTTTTAGTGTGAGTGCCCCTAACTCGACGTTGAGTCGGCTATTGAAAAAGAATATTTCGGAATCACGTGCCGAGTGTTTAAACGCGCTGTCGTTGTCGGTTTGTTTACCTGTACGTTTGTATTCTTCAAATTGACTCTCGTTCATATCACCGGGCAGGTTTAGCTTAGCTTTGGTGTAGCTGAACTCTGTTTCTAGTTCACTGTTATCAGAGAGAAGGAATCCACCTTTAAGGCTGAACTGGTTAGATTCAAATTCATTATGTCTGCGCCAGTCGTTGTCGGCTTTGCGGTGGGATGCGGTAAATGCAAAAGCATGACCTTCATCGGACATAAGTGACTTGCGAAGGTGAACGTTCTTGTGACCCTCTTCGCCTGCGCCTAAACGTATCTGGTCGCGTCTATCATCAAATACTGATTTTGAGATGATATGGATCGCGCCCCCTGTGGAGCCTGTGGCGTAAATATTGCCAGGCCCTTTACTTACTTCTATCTGTTCTATGTCTTGCGTGTCGATAAAGTCCATACGGGTGAAGCTGTCTGGATCGGTAATGGGCACGCCGTCTCTAAGCACCATAATTTCACGAATACCGTATTGCGCTTTTAACCCAGCACCACGGACGATCATACGTGAGCTGTAACCACCGCTGGTGGATTCAATTAATACGCCGGGCGTACCTTTCAGGGCATCGGCGATGTTATACATCTTCTCTTGTTCTATTCGTTTCTGATCAATGATGGCGATGCTTTCAGGCACTTCTGCCGAGTTACGTTCTGCGCGGGTTGCAGTCACTGTTATTGTGTCGGGAACAGCGATCTCTTCTGCAAATACAGAGATGGGGGTGATCACCGCAGAGACTAGAATGGCGAGTTTTTTAATTGGAAATGATTTTAGTGAAGGCTGCATCGTGTTTCCGTCCGTAGTATATATTGGCGCGGAAATTAGATGATTTTAGAAAGGCAGACAATGTGACACAGTGTCGCGCGACAGAGTGCCACATGTGCGGATTTGTCGCGTTTTCTAGTTCACAGAAGGGCATCCAGAGGTTTTGCTTTGGGCCCTATCTATAAGGCTTTTAGCTTAATTATTAAGGGGTAGGCAACCCATTTAGTCTGACGCTCTGTTGATGTCGACGCTGCGCTCTCTTAAAGGGAATACGTTGTTAACGCGGTCTGCAAAGTAAAACTTCAGTGCGTTTCTTATGGTTGGAAATGCCAGCTCATCCCAAGGGATCTCTTCTTCGCTGAAAAGCTCGACTTCTAAGGATTCATTGCTTGGGGCGTATTCTGCTTTATCCATATGGGCAAGGTAGATCATTTGTACTTGATTCACATGTACGATGGAGGTCAGCGTGTATAGATGGCTGATACGGACCTGCGCATTGGCTTCTTCAAATGTTTCTCTTAAAGCGCCTTGCTCGGTTGATTCATTATTCTCCATAAAGCCTGCGGGTAGCGTCCAATAGCCTTTTCTTGGCTCTATTGCACGTTTGCATAGTAGGACTTTGTCTTCATAAACCGCTAAGCACCCGGTGATGATTTTAGGGTTTTCGTAGTAGATAAGGTCACAGGAGTCGCAGATATGGCGTGGCAAATTATCCTCTTCAGGGATGCCTATGCGGATAGGTTCTGCGCAATTTGAGCAGTATTTCATGGTGAACTCCTGATAATGAAGCATCATTCTAACGTGATTCTCCACTGTTGAACAAAGAGTGCTTCTTCAGTTTTTGTAGAAATCGACTTAAGTTATTGCTCAGCTTAGGGGTATGATTAAGAGATAGCTCTGTGAAAATGATAATGCGATGTTAACGACAATTAAAAAACGTTTAATTAACTTTAAGCCTAGAAGGTTTCCGTTTCCATCGGATAGGCCGCAAGCCAGTGTGCTTATCGCACTCACTGATCATGAGGACCCGGAAGTTATTTTGACTAAGCGGGCTTCTGGCTTGTCCAGTCATGGTGGAGAGATCGCTTTTCCCGGCGGTAAATATGATGAGACTGATCCGGATCTGTTATTTACAGCGCTTCGTGAAGCCCATGAAGAGGTTGGTTTGTCACCTGATCAAGTAGATATAGTCGCGCCCTTGGGGCAGGTGATGTCTAAACATGGTTTGCAGGTTACACCTTGGGTTGGGATTATTCCTAAGTCTGTTGAGTTAACGGCTAATCCCGGTGAGTTGGATGAGGTGTTCAGCGTCCCGCTTAGCTTCTTTATGGCGGATCAGCGTTATGCGACGGATGAGATTCGCTTTAAAGGCAAAGCCGTTTATGTACCCGCTTGGGAGTATGAGGGGCATATCATATGGGGATTAACCGCTTATATGCTGGTGGAACTTTTAAATGAAGGCTGTGGTGCGGGTATCCCTATGAAACCGAGGCCAGAACATAAAATTCGTTATTTTTCGAACGATTCTGAGGATAGATGATGTTGTATTCTGTAGCAGGGCAAAAGGTTCAATTGGTGGGTGAAGAGCATTTTGTTGCGGACAATGCGACGGTTATAGGTAATGTGACTCTGCATCATTGCAGTAGCATCTGGTTTAACGTCGTTATCCGCGGTGATAATGATCCAATTATTATTGGGGAACGAACTAATGTACAGGATGGTGCGATCCTGCATACAGATCCGGGATATACGCTGGCTCTAGGTAAAGATGTGACGGTTGGTCATCAAGCGATGCTACACGGTTGTGAGGTGGGTGATGGATCTCTGATTGGTATTAGTGCTGTGGTGTTAAATGGCGCTAAAATAGGCAAAGGCTGCCTGATTGGTGCTAATGCACTTGTTCCTGAAGGGATGGTTATACCGGATAATTCTCTAGTGGTGGGATCGCCTGCAAAGGTGAAGCGCACGTTGTCAGATGAGCAAGTCGCAGGCCTTAAAGAGAATGCAGCCCACTATGTTGAGAATATGCGTCGTTTTAACTCCAGTTTTGAAAAGCAAAGGTAAGTCATGAACGAAGAGGTGAATAAGCCTATACCTAGCCCTTGTGTAGGTGTGTGTGCACTAGATGAAAACGATCTTTGTATCGCCTGCCAGCGCAGCGGGATTGAGATTGGTGAGTGGGGTGTTTACAGCAATGAAGAGAAAAAGGCTGTTTTGGTCAAAATTAAGCAGCGAGAAGCTGGGGATTTGTCAGAGTGATCCCTTTTGTACGTGAAATGGTGTACGTGAAATGAATGTCATGATTGATATCTGTATTGTTCCCTTAGGTGTTGGCGTTTCAGTCTCTGACTACGTGGCAGCCTGTCAAAAAGTGTTACAAGCGGCAGGGTTGAAACATGAGATGCATGCTTACGGCACTAATGTTGAAGGCGATTGGGATGATGTCATGGCCGCGGTGAAGCGTTGCCATGAGGTGGTCCATGAGATGGGCGCTCCGCGCATTACAACATCGATGCGGTTAGGTACACGTACTGATAAAGCTCAAAGCATGAATGATAAAGTTCGGAGTGTTATTAAGAAGCTTGAAGGCTAAAATTAACGTTTAGTCGTTAATCAATAAAAAAGGCCCATAGGACCTTTTTTATTAATCGGTTAAAGCGCTTTATTCGTCGTCTTCAACGGCTTTAGGCATGGCAATAATACGTGCTGTTTTGATCACGTTATCGCTCACTTGCAAGGTTTCGATCCGGTAATGTTCTAGTTGTAAGCAGACATTGGCTTCCGGTATTGATTCCAGTGTTTCAGTGATTAGGCCATTCATGGTTTTAGGCCCGTCAGTAGGAAGTTCCCACTCCAATGCTTTGTTAACGTCACGTATATAAGCACTACCATCAATATAGAAACTGCCATCTTCCTGCGGGTAGATATCTTGATCTGATTCTTTGTTGTTAGATGAAAGCTCACCGACGATCTCTTCTAAGATATCTTCAAGCGTTACGATACCTTGAATATCACCATACTCATCGACCACAAGGCCTATGCGGCGGTTTTGAGATTGAAAGTGCACTAACTGTGTTTGCAGTGGTGTGCTTTCTGGAATGAAGTAGGGTTCACGAATAACCTGCAGAATCGCCGCTTTAGTGACTTTCCCTTCGTGGAAAACCTGTGCCAAGCTGCGCATATGCAGTAGGCCAACAACTTTGTTGAGTTCACCTTGGTATACAGGTAGACGAGTATGTTCTGTTTGGCTTAAGTGCTGAATGATCGTATCGATATCTTCGTCAAGGTCGATCCCGAGCACTTCATTTCGCGGGATCATAATGTCGTTAACGGTAACTTCTGAAAGCTCTAAAACCCCTAACAGCATGTTCTGGTTGTTTTGTGGCAGCAGTGCACCAGCTTCATGTACAAGGGTGCGGAGCTCTTCGGTGCTTAAATGGTGGTTGTTATCGCCTGTAACGTTGACACCAAACATTTTAAGGAAGGTGTTGGTAATGCCGTTGATGATCCATACAAGCGGGTAGATAAGCTTAAGCAGTGGCGCCAATATGTAGGCAGCAGGGAAGGCTATTTTCTCTGGATAGAGCGCAGCCATGGTTTTAGGTGATACTTCGGCAAAGATAAGAATAACAACCGTCAAACCTAAAGTAGCAACCATAATGCCAGCGTCACCCCATAGGCGAACACAGACAACAGTAGCGATGGCTGAAGCAAGGATGTTAACAAAGTTATTACCGATGAGGATGACGCCAATAAGTCGATCAGGGCGTTCTAGTAGCTTGCTGGCTTTGCGTGCACCGCGGTGCTTCTTTTTAACGAGGTGTTTTAACCGGTAGCGGTTAAGGGACATCATGCCTGTTTCAGAGCTAGAGAAAAAAGCAGAGCTACATATTAAAAAACAGAGAACTCCAAGGAGAAATCCTATCGATGCGTCTTCCAAGACGGTATGCCTATCTTATGAATGGAGAGGTATTTTCAAATTTGGGGTTAAAACTGTCAAGAGATAATAGCTTTACGCGTTATGTATTTAGCCGTAAAGCCATTATTTTATGCTTATACAAGCCATTCAATAACCATTTTGCTGCCAAAGAAACCTAACGCAAGTGAAACGAAGCTGGCAATGCTCCATCGGACAGCAGTATTGCTGCGCCAGCCAAAACTGATGCGGCCAAATATTAATGTTGCATAGAGGCACCAAGCAAAGAGCGAGAATACGGTCTTATGAACAAGGTGCTGAGCAAATAGGTCATCAAATACAATAAAACCGGTAATCAATGATGCAGTTAACAGAATTAAACCGGTCCACACCATCTCAAACAACAGACGTTCCATTGTTTGAAGAGGCGGCAGGGATGAAACCAAGCCACGAGTATGATGCTGTTTAAGGGCAGAAATTTGACGAGAGAGAAGAATTGACTGCAATGTAGCAATGGTGAAAATACTGTAAGCCAATATAGATAGAAGGATGTGAGCAATCACTCCTCCTGCATAGACCTTACCTTCAGCAACTCCGGCAACTAGAGTGGCCAATGCGGTGACAGCGGCCATTGGGAAAACAGCAATAAAAAGGTTGTCGATATTTTGTCTTAAGCTACTGAGCAGTACGATACTTGCGACAAGCCATGAGATAAGCGAGCCTACACTGAATAGGCTGAGATTAATCCCGGCCGGTTGGTGCAGCACAATATAAAGCGCTAACGTATGCGAGCATAGACCGAGTAAACCAAGCAGTTGGTTGAAATAACGAGGCTGTTGACGGCTGCCTTGCATGACCTGCCATTGCAGGAATCCTGAAGCGCTATAAAGCATGACTGCAACAAGTGTTGAAATAGCTAACATCTATATCTCTTCTGTCCAAAGTTCCAGTAGAACAGTGTATTGGCGTGAGGTGCTAGTTTGTCACAGTTAGGCATTGGATTAAAGAAGTTCGGGCCAGTTATAAGTGGTTATGCTAAAGGGGCTGCTCAGGATGCTTCTAGTACGTTATAATGCGCCAATAATTAACTAAGTTTATCTTTTTCCCTAAATTAGTATGCTCGTCAGCAAAGCTCTTTCGTAGGGGAAAGTCGAGGCAGGACATGTTTGAGAATTTAACAGAACGACTTACGCATACGTTACGCTCAGTGACCGGTCAGGCGAAACTGACGGAAGACAATATTAAAAGTACGTTGCGTGAAGTGCGTATGGCGTTATTGGAAGCTGATGTAGCGCTTCCTGTTGTTAAAGAGTTTGTTAACAGCGTTAAAGAACGTGCTGTTGGAACGGAAGTTACCAAAAGCCTGACGCCGGGTCAGGTGTTCGTCAAGATCGTCAATGAAGAGATGGTCAAGGTGATGGGGGAGGCGAACGAACAGCTGAACCTAGCGGCTACACCACCTGCAGTTGTTATGATGGCTGGTTTGCAGGGTGCGGGTAAAACCACCTCTGTTGCTAAGTTAGGTCGCCATCTACGCGAGCGTGAAAAGAAAAAAGTATTGGTTGTATCTGCCGACGTATACCGTCCTGCAGCGATCAAGCAGTTAGAAACATTGGCAGGAGAGGTTGAAGTCGACTTCTTCCCATCGTCAGCGGATCAAGATCCAGTTGATATCGCCAATGCTGCGATTGCTCATGCTCGAATTCAACACCATGACGTTCTGTTAGTCGATACAGCAGGTCGTTTGCACGTTGATGAAGACATGATGGGCGAGATTAAGCGCCTACATGAAGCAGTTACTCCGGTTGAGACGCTGTTTGTTGTTGATGCTATGACTGGTCAAGATGCAGCTAATACGGCTAAAGCATTCAATGAAGTACTACCGCTAACCGGTGTTATCCTGACAAAGACCGATGGTGACGCCCGTGGTGGTGCGGCACTGTCTGTTCGTCAAATTACTGGTAAGCCAATTAAGTTCTTGGGTGTGGGCGAAAAAGTCGATGCCTTAGAACCGTTCCATCCTGATCGTGTTGCATCACGTATCTTAGGTATGGGTGATGTACTTTCTCTTATCGAGGAAGCTGAACAGAAAATAGATAAAGATAAAGCTGAAAAATTTGCCAAGAAAATTAAAAAGGGCAAAGGCTTTGATCTTGAAGACTTCCGCGAGCAGATCTCCCAGATGAAAAACATGGGTGGTATGGCGGGCATGCTAGATAAGCTTCCGGGTATGGGGCAGTTAACCCAGGCAGCTAATACGGCTAATGCTGAGAAAGGCATGCATCAGATGGAAGCGATTATTAACTCTATGACGCCTATGGAACGTCGTAAACCGGATGTGATCTCTGGTTCACGTAAAAAGCGTATTGCTAAAGGTTCAGGTACTCAGATTCAAGATGTTAACCGCTTGCTTAAACAGCATAAGCAGATGTCGAAGATGATGAAGAAGTTTAGCGGCAAAGGCGGCATGACCAAAATGATGCGCGGTATGAAAGGAATGCTGCCTCCTGGTATGGGTGGCGGTCCTGGCGGTATGGGTGGTCCTGGTGGCTTCCCGGGCATGTAAGCCGGTTAAAATTAATACATAAAAAGACTTTATTAGGGCGGGTAATTCAAGTAGAATTTCCGCCCTAATTTTTAATGGCTCAGTCTGCCTTAAAAGCGGGCTGTTTTATCTAACTGTGGGCGATTTTAAAACCCACTCAATAAGGGGATCTAACGCATGGTAACTATTCGTTTGTCTCGTGGCGGCGCCAAAAAGCGTCCTTTCTATCACATCTCAGTAGCTGACTCACGTAATGCACGTGATGGTCGTTTTATTGAGCGTGTGGGTTTCTTCAACCCTACAGCACGTGGTCAAGAAGAAGGTCTTCGCATCGATCTTGATCGTGTTGAGTACTGGCAGGGTAAAGGCGCACAGCTTTCTGAGCGCGTTGCTAAGCTAGTTAAAGAAGCTAAAGCAGCTAAGTAATTTTTAGGTTTTTGGTCAGGGTTAAAAATGAGCAGTAATCCAAGTAATGAACATCTCATTGTCGGAACAATTACTGCGGTCTATGGGATTAAAGGGTGGGTGAAAATATTTTCACACACTGACCCAATAGAAAACATCTTTAACTACAAACCTTGGTTAGTGAAAGTTGGTGGTGTATTGAAGCCTCTTGAGGTGGAAACCAGCAAACGCCATGGTAAAGGCCTAGTTGCAAAACTGGTTGGAGTAGATGATCGAGATATCGCACGCAAATATTGCGGGTTAAACATTTCGGTTGCAGCGAGTCAGCTTCCTGTTTTGGATGCGGGCGAGTACTACTGGAGTCAGTTGCAAGACCTATTAGTTTATACCGAGTCTGATCAATTATTGGGCAAGGTAAGCCACCTATTAGAAACTGGTTCAAATGATGTACTAGTTGTGAAGGGAACGGCAGACAGTATCGATCAAAAAGAGCGACTGTTGCCCTATCTTCCTGATCAGGTGATAAAAAATATTGACCTTGAAACAGGTACTATGCGGGTCGATTGGGACCCGGAATTCTGATTCATGTGGTTTGGAGTGGTAACGCTTTTTCCTGAAATGTTTGATGCAATTCGTTGCTATGGCGTAACAGGACGAGCGGTTAAAAATGGTTTGATACAGATGCAGTGCTGGAGTCCTCGTGATTTCGCGCATGATAAGCATAAAACTGTTGATGACCGCCCTTACGGTGGTGGCCCAGGCATGCTGATGAAAGTTCAGCCTCTACGGGATGCTATCCAAGCGGCTAAAGACGTTGCGGGTGATGAGGTAGTAGTTATTTACCTTTCCCCTCAGGGACGCCGAATGGATCATAAGGGAATGCAGGAACTGGCTTCACGCAAGAAGCTGATTTTGGTAGCTGGACGCTATGAAGGTATTGATGAGCGTCTAATTGAAGCAGAGATTGATGAAGAGTGGTCGCTAGGTGACTTTGTCCTTAGTGGTGGTGAACTGCCAGCAATGACTATGATTGATTCGGTTTCTCGCTTAGTTCCAGGTGTTTTAGGACATCAGGATTCAGCAACCGAGGATTCTTTTTGCGATGGATTACTAGATTGCCCGCATTACACACGACCAGAGCATTATGATGATAGGCAGGTACCTGATGTGTTGCTAAGCGGCAACCATAAAGAGATCAGACGCTGGCGTCTGAAACAGCAGTTAGGAAGAACGTGGCTACGCCGCCCTGATATGCTGGAATCTCTTGAGTTAGACGCTGAGCAAAGGTCATTGTTAAACGATTTTATCCGGGAGACCCACGGGTCCGAAGGTTGAATGTTTAGGAGCAAGCGATGAGCGGCAAAAACCTAATTATTCAGCAGCTTGAAGCTGAACAAATGAATAAAGAAGTACCAGAATTTGCACCGGGTGATACCGTTGTAGTCCAGGTTAAAGTTGTAGAGGGTGAGCGTACCCGTCTACAGGCGTTTGAAGGCGTAGTGCTAGGCAAACGTAACCGTGGCGTAAATTCTGCATTTACAGTACGTAAAATCTCTCACGGTGTGGGTGTTGAGCGTACTTTCCAGACTTTCAGCGCAACTGTTGATAGCATTGAAGTTAAGCGTCGTGGTGATGTTCGCCAGGCTAAGCTTTACTACTTGCGTGAGCGTAGCGGTAAGTCTGCACGTATTAAAGAGAAGTTGAGCTAAGCTCTTCTTTATCTTTATTGAAAAAGCGGCCTCGGCCGCTTTTTTTGTGCTTGGCGCTTGCTTATAGATTCCTTTGTATAAAATGTTTAGATTATTCTGCTATAAAGGTTGGACAGAATTATGGGTTCAAGCCCATAATAATTAGAGTTTTTACAAGGTTTTGTGCTCAGAAACGATGGTTAGGCTAATTTATGCAGAATAAACTGATTAAACGTGTAGCAACTTTATTATCAATAATTTTAATTCCTGTGCTGTTGTTTGCTGGCGTTTATGGTTTTGTCTGGTGGAAAGTTTCTGAATTTGCAGATGGTTTTTCACGCGATATTTCACCTTTTGCGGAGATGAAATATAAACAGATTCATATAGATCTTGCTGAGGCCGAGGTGGGTTTACGTGGTATGAGCTTCACCCCGACGGGTATGGAGGGTGATATAGGTTTAGAGTCTGCCATCTTAAAAGCACCCTCTTGGGGCTTTATTTTAAGCTTAGAGGAAAAGCTTTCACAAGGGGAGCTGCCTGAAGAGTTTAATGTCGATATCAAAGGGTTAGATATCGATCTGAAAAGTGGTTATATGCAGGACTGGGGGCGAATGGCGAGTGATGTTCAGCGTCAGGCGGGGCCCGGTTACGATACGTTAGGTTGTGGTAAATTGCAGCATTTCTCAGTCGCTGATATGCGAAAAATGGGTTATAGCCGGATTCGTAGCGATCTGTCAGTACAGTACAGTTTTGATACGGTGGATAAAGAACTTAATTTCGATATGCAAAGTAAAACTACCAATATGGCTGATATGAGCATGTCGATGGATATTGGGGTTGCCAGTGATTCGCTGAATATGCAAACCATTGTGTTTGCTCAGCCCAAGTTAAAAAGGGTTGAAGCACGCTTTTATGATCGAGGCTATAACAAGCGCCGTAGTACTTTCTGTGCGGACCTGAACAAAGAGAGTGTTGCTGATTATCGACTACGTTATGCAGAGCTGTTTAATCAGCGTTTAGAATATGACGGTTGGACAGTTCCTGAATCATTATTGAGTGCATTAGATAGTATAAATAAACCTGGAGGTTCCATGTATTTTCGGGTGGATCTGCCGCAAGGTTTTGGGATGCAATCAATGGCGATGGTGCAGTCTCCGGTTGATCTGATTGATGCTTTAAACCCTTACGTTGAATTTAATGGTAAGCCTATCATTTTGGATGGCATATCATGGAGTGAGCCCGATCCAGATGGCCAAAGACTTTTGCATGAGCTAAATATGAGTGACTCAGCAGAAGGTGATGACCAAGAGGGGCTTGTGTTAGGTGAGAGGCTAGAGGCTGAAGAGGTTGTTGAGGCGGGAGCTCCTGTGTATGAAAAAGGGCCTAGCTATTTTCGGAATAGAAGCAGCAAGAAAGCAGAGAAATCTTTTAAGACAGTTGAATTGCCTAAGTTGTCATCGCATATAGGCGAGCCTGTTATTTTGTATACATATTTTGGTCGTAAAGTTCAGGGTAAGCTTATTACCGTGACGGAAAAGGTTGTTACGGTTGAGCATCGCTTGGTTGATGGTCGAGGTACGGCAACTTACCCGATCGCTCGTAATAAAATTCAAAGCGCGCGTTTATATTATTAATCTTTAGTTATCGGTAGCTAGATTTCAGCCAACGCCTGCCCTTCATAATTTGTAGATGGGAATGTTTTTTGTCTAGTAAAAGAGTTGCCTCTACGCCTCTGTGTGAAGCAGATCAGAAGCTTATTGATACTTACCTTGATGCTATTTGGATGGAGAAAGGCCTAAGTGACAATACTCTACAATCCTATAGGCGTGACCTTTCTCAGTTCTCCCATTGGCTTAAAGGCTGCTCTGGTGAGCTTTTGCATGGTTCCCGTGGAGATATTCAGCAGTATCTTGGCTGGCGAGTTAAAGAGCGGCTAAGTGCAAACTCTACATCTCGAATGTTATCGTGCCTTAGAGGCTTCTATCGCTATCTATTACGTGAAGAGCATATTAGTGAGGATCCTACCCTTTTGATCGATAGCCCAAAGAAGGGGCGGAGCTTGCCTAAAACCCTGACGGAGGATGATGTTGAGGGTTTACTAAACGCTCCTCAGGTGGAGGATCCAATCCATTTTCGTGATCGTGCGATGCTTGAAGTGCTTTATGCTACCGGTTTGCGCGTGACAGAGCTGGTAAGCTTGCAACTCTTTGAAGTCAATCTGAATCAAGGTGTAATTCGGGTGATGGGTAAAGGTGGAAAAGAGCGCTTGGTACCTTTAGGGGAGGAGGCGATTAGCTGGCTTCATCGCTATATAGCAGGGGTGCGACCTTTGTTGTTAGGTGAAACTGTTAGTGATGTTTTGTTTCCGAGCCGCCGAGGTCAGCAGATGACGCGTCAAACGTTCTGGCATCGTATCAAACATTATGCGCTGGTGGCGGGTATTGATAAGCCCCTGTCTCCCCATGTGATGAGGCATGCATTTGCGACCCATCTTCTAAATCATGGTGCTGACTTGCGTGTAGTGCAGATGTTGTTAGGCCATAGTGACTTATCAACCACTCAGATTTATACGCATGTTGCGCAGCAGCGATTACAGTCTTTACATCAACAGCATCATCCTCGAGGATGATGTATTAGAATAGTGAACTTTTGATCTTTTGTGTGGTCAGTTCTTTAAGACCAAGGTGCACTTGGGTTGTTATTTATGAGGAAAGCATGAAAAAAATATTAAGCGCGGCTGTATTGCTGATTACTTGTTTTGCAACAACATCATATGCCAATGATGAAGCGAAGGCATTTGTTGATGAGTTGTTGCCAGCGCATTTAAAGTCAAAAACTGCCGTAGAGACGCCGGTTTCTGGTCTTTATGAAGTTGTTTTAAGTAACGGAGATATACTTTACGTTGATCCTAAGTCAAAATCTTTTCTCTCCGGGCAGTTGATGTCATTTTCTGAAGAAGCTGGGGTGATCAATTTGACCCAGCAGAAGAAGCAAGAGTTAAGTAGCCTGAAGAATACTGAGCGTAAAGCTGCGCTGGCTGATATTGATGCTAAGGATAAAGTGACCTATTCCCCTGAAGGGGAGGTGAAAGGCCGGATTCATGTTTTTACTGACATTTCATGCGGTTACTGCAGAAGGTTGCATCAAGAAATGTCAGAGTTAAATAAGTTGGGTATTGAGGTTAGTTATTTGGCTTTTCCGCGTGCTGGGAACGGTTCTGCTGCGCATAAACAGATGAATGCTATTTGGTGTGCGGGCAATGATCAGGAGCGTCGTGATGCGATGGATCAAGCTAAGCTTTCTGGGGGTATTAAAGGTTCAGATTGTAAGACTTCAGTAATTGAACAGATGGAGTTAGGTCAGAATTTGGGGGTGCGAGGTACGCCCGCAATGATCTTGGAGAGCGGTGAGCTTATGCCGGGTTATCGTCCTGCTAAAGAGCTTGCTAAGGTCCTTGGTATTAAGTAAAAGTGGAATGTATGAAGGGAGCCAAATGGCTCCCTTTTTTTTGTTGGTTCATAAGCCGCACAAAGATAGAGCTATTGCCTTGTTTTGGCTATAATGAGCGCCTAATTTTTTGTAAATTGCAGAATGTACCCAAAAATTAATCAGGGTTGCTGCAATTTCTTTCGTTCAACAGCATGAGAGGTGCAGGTTTGAAACCGGTCAAAGTTGGTATCTGTGGATTAGGTACAGTCGGCGGTGGCACATATAATGTGCTGAAGCGTAATGCTGAAGAGATTGCTCGCAGAGCAGGACGTAAAATCATAGTGGAAGAGGTAGGTGCACGTCACCTAAATCCAGACTGTGATACCAAAGGTACGCAGATTACAGCGGATATTTTTGAGGTAGCGAAAAACCCAGAAATTGATGTCATTGTAGAATTGATCGGTGGCTATGACGTTGCTAAAGAGCTTGTGCTAACGGCGATTGAGCATGGTAAGCATGTTGTAACTGCGAACAAAGCGCTTATTGCTGTACATGGTAATGAGATCTTTGAAGCCGCTCAGAAAAAGAATGTGATGGTTGCTTTTGAAGCGTCTGTTGCAGGCGGTATTCCAATTATCAAAGCGATCCGCGAAGGTCTTTCTGCGAATAAGATTAATTGGTTGGCGGGTATCATCAATGGTACTGGCAACTTCATCATGACTGAGATGCGTGATAAAGGTCGTGACTTTGATGACGTTTTAGCTGAAGCTCAGGCGCTTGGCTATGCTGAAGCAGATCCTACTTTTGATGTTGAAGGGATCGATGCTGCACATAAATTGACGATTCTTGCATCACTTGCGTTTGGTATTCCGCTACAGTTTGAAAAAGCGTTTACTGAAGGTATCAGTAAAGTGACTCGCGAAGATGTTCAATACGCGGATGAACTGGGTTATCGCATCAAGCACTTAGGTGTGAGCCGCAGAACTGAAAAGGGTGTTGAACTTCGTGTACATCCAACATTGATCTCTGAATCTGCACTGATCGCTAATGTAAATGATGTGATGAATGCAGTATTGGTTGATGGTGATGCTGTTGGTCAAACTATGTACTACGGACCAGGTGCCGGTGCTGAAGCCACTGCTTCATCTGTTGTTGCTGATATTGTTGATGTTGTACGTACATTGACAGCAGATCGTGATAACCGTGTTCCTCACTTGGCATTCCAGCCTTCTGAGTTGTCTGATACGCCTATTCTTCCAATGGATCAGACTGAGTCTGCGTACTATCTGCGTATGAATGCTCAGGAAAAGCCAGGTGTACTTGCGATGATCACAAGCATCCTAGGTGGTGAAGATATCAACATTGAAGCGATCATTCAGAAAGAGACTAGCGAAGAGCAGGTTCCTGTGATTATTCTGACTCAGTCTGTACTTGAGCAGAAAATGAATGATGCGATCGAAAAAATTGAAGAATTGGATGAGATTAACGGCAGCGTTACTCGTATCCGCGTTGAACATTTTGACAGTTAAGGGGTTAACCTCGTGAAATATATCTCTACTCGGGGTAAGGCTCCGGCAATGAATTTTGAAGAGGTTCTTCTTGCTGGATTGGCAAGTGACGGCGGTTTATATGTGCCTGAAACTTTACCAACTTTCAGCAAAGAGGAGATCGCTTCTTGGGCTGGACTTCCATATAACGAATTAGCTTATAAAGTGATTAAGCCGTTTGTGGATGATTGCATTGAAGATGCTGATCTTAAGCAGATGATCGATGAAACCTACGCAGGTTTTAATCACATCGCTGTAGCTCCTTTAAAAGAGCTAGGTACAAATGAGTGGGTTTTGGAGCTTTTCCATGGTCCGACATTAGCGTTTAAAGATTTTGCGCTTCAGTTGCTTGGCCGCTTGATGGATTACGCACTTGAGAAGCGTAAAGAGCACTTAGTTATTATGGGTGCGACTTCAGGTGATACGGGTTCTGCTGCGATTGAAGGCTGCTGCCATAGTAAGCATCTAGATATTTTTATTCTGCATCCGCATAACCGTGTATCCGAAGTACAGCGTCGTCAGATGACAACGGTTATTAAAGACAATGTCTTTAATGTGGCGCTTGAAGGAAACTTCGATGATTGCCAGCAGATGGTTAAAGATAGCTTTGCTGATCAGTCCTTCCTAAAAGGTATGAGGCTTGGTGCGGTTAACTCGATCAACTGGGCGCGTATTATGTCCCAGATCGTTTATTACTTCTCTGCATCTTTGGCTGTAGGTGGTCCGCATCGTGAAGTAAGCTTCTCTGTGCCGACAGGTAACTTTGGTGATATTTTCGCCGGTTACTTAGCGAAGAAGATGGGGTTACCTGTTAAGCAGTTAGTTGTTGCGACTAACCGTAATGATATCTTGCACCGTGTAATTTCCGGCAATGATATGTCTAAGGGTGACCTTGTTCATACACTGTCTCCATCAATGGATATCATGGTCTCTTCAAACTTCGAACGTATGCTGTTTGATGTTTACGGTAACGATGGCGAAGCAATTAGTGACCTTATGGCGCGCTTCTCTAAAGAATCCGTTGAGCTTGATTCAGACCGTTGGAATAAAGTACGCGAGTTATTTGATAGCTGTGCAGTTGATGATGATACAACCTGTGATGTTATTAAGCAGGTATTCGCAGAGACTGAATACTTACTTGATCCACATACGGCTATTGGCGTTCATGCTGCACGTGAGTGCAATCGTGATAAGTCCGTACCGATGATTACGCTTGCTACGGCTCATCCAGTGAAATTCCCAGAGCCTGTTGTTAAAGCGGGCTTAGAATCTCCTCAGTTACCGGCTCATATGGTTGACCTATTTGAGCGTGAAGAGAAGTTGGATGTATTGGATAACGATCTGAATACAGTACAGCAGTTTATTGCGAGTCACGTTCATACTGAGTAATTAATCAGGATAGTGTGATACTCTCAAAACCCGGTGTTAATAACGCCGGGTTTTTTGTTTTCTATGATTAAATTTTTTCGTTAGCGAGGGGATAGCAAGGCGATGACGGACCTGTTTTTTTATCTGTCGAAAATATTCTGGGCAATTGTTCAACCAGACCATTTTTTGCTGCTGATGCTTGTGTTTGGTTTGCTACTTTGGCGCAGGGCTTTAGGTGTCTTTTTGGTCTGGAGTTCAGTGCTTTGCATGGGCGTTATTGCCCTCTTTCCTGTTGCTAACTATCTATTAGAGCCACTTGAGCAGCTTTTTCCAAAGCCGGTGCTCACTCAAGAGGAGCCGATTGCTGGCATTATCGTTTTAGGGGGAGGGGAAGAAGCGGAATTGAGCTCCCTTCATAGGATGCCGCAGTTCAACCGATCTGCTGAGCGGTTAATGGTAGTTCCTAGTTTGATGCTCAGATATCCACAGTTGAAGGTTATTTTTACCGGTGGTTCCGGCTCTTTAAGTCGCCCTAACTATCGTGGTGGTGATGTTGCGCAGCAGTGGCTGGCCGATCAGGGCTTGAGCGCTCGCCTAATCGTAGAGAGAGATTCAAGAAATACGTTTCAAAATGCAATCTATACGCGAGAAATTATTGAGGAGATGGAGGTTGCTCCAGAAGGGAAATGGTTATTAGTGACCTCAGCATTTCATCTCCCGCGTTCTGTTGGTGTGTTTCGACAAGTAGGCATTGAGGTAATTCCTTATCCTGTTGATTATATGGTGGCTGAAAACCGATTACGCATCAACATGAATGACAATATGTCAGATTTAAATATAGCGGTCAGAGAGTGGATCGGTTTGGCTGCGTATTATCTAACAGACAAAACTCCAGAATGGCTGCCTAAGCCTAAGCCTAAGCCTGAAATGGAGCCAAATGTTGAGCCTGAAATCGCAGTAGAACAACCTAGTCCTAGTTCAATGATGGAAGCAGAGAAATAATGAAACAGCTCGTTATTGCGCAACGGGAAACACCTGATTTAAGCCTACCTGTTTTTAAACAGGAGAACCCAGTGTTGGCGCGTATTTATGCTTCACGCGGTATTCATGATTTACAAGGCTTAGGGCGGAATCTGAATGAGCTGTTACCCGATACCGGCTTAACGGGTATCGAAAAAGCGGTAGAGCGGCTTATTCAAGCAGTGCAGCAGCGTCAAAAAATTATGATTGTTGGTGATTTTGATTGTGATGGCGCGACGAGCACGGCTGTTGCTGTTTTAGCGCTGCGCATGATGGGCGCCGCTGATGTCTGTTATCTAGTGCCGAACCGTTTTGAGTATGGTTACGGTTTGAGCCCAGAAATTGTTGTTGAAGCACTTAAGCAGCACCCTGATCTATTGATTACGGTTGATAATGGCATCTCTAGTATCGAAGGCGTTGCTGCGGCCAATTTGGCGAATTTAGATGTTGTAGTGACTGATCATCATCTAGCTGGAAATACGCTTCCAGAAGCTTATGCGATTGTTAATCCTAACCAACCTGATTGCCAGTTTAATGCTAAATCTACCTGTGGTGTCGGTGTTATTTTTTACGTGATGATCGCATTGCGTCGCTCACTACAGCAGCAAGGATGGTTTGAACAGCAAGGCTTGCCTACACCCAATTTAGGTAGTTTATTAGACTTAGTGGCGTTGGGAACAGTAGCCGATGTAGTTCCGTTAGAGCAGAACAACCGAGTGTTGGTGTATCAAGGTTTACAGAGAATTAAAGCAGGGCGTTGCCGTCCTGGGATTAAAGCGTTAATTGAACTTTCTGGGCGGCAGCAGCATAAGATTGCGTCATCAGACCTGGGATACGCGTTGGCTCCACGCCTTAATGCTGCGGGCCGTTTAGAAGATATGTCGATAGGCATTGAGTGCTTATTAACGGACTCCGAACATAAAGCAAAAGAGCTTGCCGCAACACTGAATGAGCTCAATCAAGAGCGAAAGGGTATTGAGCAGGAAATGCAGCAACAAGCATTAGATCTGTTGGCTCGTTTGCAATTTGATGATGAAGAGCTTCCCTATGGGTTATCACTTTATGAACCTGAATGGCATCAGGGAGTCATTGGTATACTTGCTTCAAGAATTAAAGAGCGTACTCATCGACCGGTAATCGCTTTTGCCCAAGGGGATGAGGGGGAGCTGAAAGGTTCTGCTCGTTCAATTCCTGGATTTCACATCCGTGATGGTCTTGATGCGATCGCGGCTCAGCATCCTGAACTGTTGCGTAAGTTTGGTGGGCACGCTATGGCAGCTGGTTTAACGATAAGCGATACGGATCTAACCCTGTTTCAGAGCGCTTTCGATCAGGAGGTCAGGCGGCAGTTATCAGAGAGTGACTTGCAGCAACAGGTACTGACTGATGGGGCGTTACATGCAAATGATATGACCATTGAACTTGCCGAGATGCTGCGTGACGCAGGTCCTTGGGGGCACCAGTTTCCTGAGCCTATCTTTGAAGGTGAATTTACATTATTGCAGCAGAGAATCGTTGGTCATCGTCATCTGAAAATGGTGCTAATGGAACCAATATCAGGCTTAGCGGTTGATGCGATTCAGTTTAATGCGGACATGGAGCAGTGGCCGGATGAATCTCAAACCCATGTGCGGGTTATATACCGGTTAGATGTAAATGAGTTTCGTGGGCGAAAAACAGTACAAATGTTAGTTGATCATCTATTAACTCTCGATAAATGAAAACGTGGAATCATAGAAATGAAC
This sequence comes from Neptuniibacter sp. UBA6509, assembly GCA_002435145.1. Lineage (GTDB taxonomy): Bacteria > Pseudomonadota > Gammaproteobacteria > Pseudomonadales > Balneatricaceae > Neptuniibacter. The sequence continues at coordinate 36,069 of DJLT01000064.1, read as the reverse complement.
GAATTTACTTTAGACGAACTTAACCTACTTTTAAGCGTATTTGAAAAAGCGGGAATTACCGTTGAGAATGGTGCTGAAGGCGAAATGTTACAACGCGTTAAAGCGGCGCAGGAAAACCGTCAAGAGTTAGATAGCATGGAGTTTGATGATTGCTTAGGTGGGGCGTGTAAACTGTAATTATAAGGTTCTCTTAGGTTGGTTGATGTTGTTGATTATAAATAGCGCGTTAGAAATGGGTGGAGCTCATGAGTAATGAATTATCTGTTGCTGCGGTTATTTTAGCGGGTGGTGAAGGCCGCCGTATGGACGGCGAGGATAAAGGTTTAGTTCATTTTCAACAGCGGCCTATGATTAGCTGGACGCTTGATAAGATTTCACCTTTGGTGAACGAGGTGTTAATCAGCTGTAACCGTAATTATGATCAATATGAGTCATTCGGCGTTGGTGTTGTTTGTGATCAAAAAACAGGTTTTTTGGGCCCTTTGGCTGGGGTGCAAGCCGCTTTAAATGAGCTGTCAGCACGTCATACTCATCTGTTAATACTTCCCTGTGATACGCCTTTAGTGAGTGACCATTTGTTACGGCGTTTAATACAGCAGAGCTTGGAGTCTCCACAAGATATTATCTACTTGAATGAGGTGGGTCGTGCGCATTTTTTACATGCCATTATTCCAACACAGTATGCGGATAATTTGAACGCCTCATTAGATCAGGGTGTTAGGGCTGTCTATCGTTGGTATAAACAGTATCCTATTACTGAAATTGATACATCTCCTTACGCCCACACCTTAATAAATATCAACCAGCTATCCCAGCTTGAAGGGACAGCTTAGAGCACGCAGAAATTTTAATGTCTCAGAAACCTTCTGAAATTATCCCTTCCCCCCGGCCTCCTCATAAATTAGTTCGATAAGGGGATAATTAAATGAAGATATTAAAGTTACTTGAAGATAGAGATTGTAAAGTCATAAGATCTCGATTCTGTACTTGTTAAGCTATTTGGTATGAAGGGCTGACCGTAAATGGTGGTTTATTTATGCCTTGGATTTAATGCATATATTATGATGCCCCTAATAGAGAGTCTTACAAAGGCTTTCAGTAGAAACATAGCTGATAGAATATAATTTTTTGTATTCTTTGGGTTTTATAGTCCTTATTGAAGATGTTAAATTGATAGTAAAAACTGCTACAGAGACCATATTACGGGTTAGCACTATAGTAAATATGGAGAAGCCAACTTTTTTATGTTAGTGATAACTGATAGGCCTTGAACGGCTTGATCGGTAATTCCTTTTTCTTATTCGCATTAAGTGTAATCTGCTTGCATCCCAATTCCCTAATTGTTTCTGTTATCATCTGCTGCTTTCGAATAGATATTGGGATTTATTCTAAATGGAAATTAGGTATAGATCAGAAATTGATGGTCTTAGAACTTTAGCTGTTCTTTCTGTGATTATCTATCATGCTGAATTTGTGCTAGGTAGCGGAAAGTTACTAGCTGGTGGCTTTTTAGGGGTAGATATATTTTTTGTTATCTCAGGGTTCCTGATTACTTCTCTCATGATGAGTGAGTTTCATCATACAGGTACGATTTCAATTACTAATTTTTATGAAAGGAGAGCGAGGAGGCTGTTACCTGCACTGCTGGTTGTTATGCTCGCTTCTCTTCCATTTGCATGGTTTTATTTGTTGCCTGAGCAGCTCATTGATTTCTGTAATTCACTTATTTCTTCACTTTTTTTTGGTTCGAACTTTTATTGGAATTATAGTTTGCAACAATATGGTGCAGAATCGGCGCTGTTAAAGCCTTTTCTGCATACTTGGTCGTTAGCAGTTGAAGAGCAGTATTACATAGCATTTCCTCTTCTCCTTCTTGCAGCCTTTCGCTGGTGTAAATCCCACATATTTCTGTTGCTTGCAGTAGGACTGCTTTTTAGCTTGCTATTTGCTGATTGGATGACTCCTAAAGATGCTTCATTCTCATTTTATATGCTGCCAAGTCGGGTTTGGGAACTTTTAGCTGGTGGTGTTTTAGCATATTTTCTTAATTTCTATCCTCAAAATGAAAATAACTCGTTTTTAAATAAGGCCATGCCTAAATTGGGTTTTATATTGGTTTTATATTCAGTACTGTTTACTGAGTTTGATTCTAATCACCCCGGATTTACAACTTTAATACCTGTTATAGGCACAATGCTGATTATCGGTTTTGCTAGTAAAGGAGAGGTGATAACAAGAATTCTTTCAAGTAAAGCATTTGTGTTAATTGGCTTAATATCGTACTCATTATATTTATGGCATTATCCAATTTTTGCATTTCTTCGAATAGAATCATTATTTAGCAATTATTTAGATAAAGTTATTGCGATAGTTGCTACGTTTCTGTGCTCCATGATTAGTTATCGATTCATTGAAACCTTTTTTAGATCGTCGGCACTGGTACCAAATAGGTTTTTTATTACTTTTATCTCTGCTTTTGTTCTTATAATAGGAATTTTTTCTTATTACGGTGTTGAAAGTAACGGTTACGCTTTTCGATACCCGCCTATAATTTCAAATATCGAAACTAATATTTTGAAGGACAAAATCTGTAAGGAAGGTCTTCATTGCTCTTTTAATGAAAGAGGAACGAAAAAGCTTTTCTTGGTCGGCGATTCACACATGATGACGTTAGAATCATCACTGTTGAAGTATTCAAAGGGTAATGGCATTAACCTAAATGTTTTGAATGCTCCTGGCTGTCAGTATATTTTGAAATTAGAGAGAGTAAGTAAGACGTCAGGGGCAATTAGCAAGTGTTCCAGCAAATTACAAAAGGTTAGGCAGAGAGTTTTATTGTCTTCTGACCCTTCTATAGTAATTTTAGGGGGGAGGTTACCATTGATACTTTCAGAAGATAGATTTGACAATCAAGAAGGCGCATATGAAGGCGAAATGAAAGAGTTCTTGCAATATGATAAAAAGCGCCTTTCATCGCATGAGGATAGAAGAAAAGCTATTTTTATAGAGTATAAAAAGACCGTATTAGAGTTAGCCAATTACGGACATCAAGTCATTTTGATATATCCAATTCCTGAGGTTGGTTGGAATGTCCCTAAGCGTTTAAAGCATATAATTCAAAGCGTTCCTCCGAATAAAATAGAGAGCGAGTTATCTAAAAAACCAATAACAACGTCTTTTGATGTCTATCAGGAAAGATCAAAGGATAGCTTTTCTCTGTTGGACGGAATCATGCACAGAAATATTTCTAGGGTTTATCCGCATAGACTTTTTTGTAATACAGTAGTAGATGGAAGGTGTGTGACACATGATCTGGAAAATTCCTATTACAGGGATGATGATCATTTGAGTAGCGTAGGTGCTTCTATGCTTATGAATGAGATTTCAATGAAACTTGGGATGTTAATACATAATTAATTAGCTTGATGTGAGATTTAGATGAGTAGTAGTTCATTTCTGATGGTTATTGATTTGGAAGAGATATAGCGCTTAGCTTGTATCATCATTTGCCCAGTTAGTTGTTAGCTATGGCTGGATATAGAAAAGTAAAGGGGCTTTAAATGCGAGTCTTCTGGATATGTAAGACCAATAAAAGTTGTAGATTTAAACATTTTCACTCAAATGTAATATCAGCGCTTTAATCTAACCTGAACTTTATAAACAGTTTTATTGGTTAGTTTATGTTACTCGCAACGGATGAAGTCGACGCTGAAACACGTCGTAAGCTGCTTTTAGATATTCTTGAGAAAAAATCTCTTTACCCTCACTTTCAGCCTATTGTTGATCTTAAAAAAAATGATGTGATTGGTCATGAGGCCTTAATTCGTGGCCCTGTTGACAGTGTAATGAGATCCCCCGGTGCGTTATTTCAAACTGCAATAGAGAATGATTTACTCCATTCTTTAGAGTTATTGTCCCGTCGTCGATCTTTAGAACGCTTTGCTGAACTGAAACCGGGCGGTAAGCTTTTTCTTAATATTAGTGCGTCCTTATTAGGTACTCCGGAGCATACGGAAGGTTTTACTGCTGAACTGTTGCAGAAATTGGGGATATCGATTGAGGATATTGTGATTGAATTATCAGAACAGCATCCTTTTGATAAATACGGGCTGACGAATAGTGCCGTTGAATATTATCGAAATGAGGGTTTCCAAGTAGCTGTTGATGATTTAGGTACTGGTTACTCAGGTTTAAAGTTGTGGTCAGAACTAAACCCTGAATATGTGAAAATTGATAGGCACTTTGTTTCGTATATTGATACGGATCCAGTGAAAAGAGAGTTTGTGCGGGCGATCTACAATATAAGTCATACAATGGGCTGTAAGGTTATCGCCGAGGGGATTGAACGTCAGGAAGAGGTCGCTACACTGCTTGAACTAGGTATCAGTATTGGTCAGGGGTTTTACTTAGGTTATCCCAACCCTGAGCCTGCGCTCTGCTCTTTGGTTTTTTGCGATTCATCCTCATCTAATAATGAGAAAGCGTTACTGGAACATGGGGAAATGGCGGTTTCGTTATTACGTCAAGCTCCTGCGGTATCTGCTGATGATTCAGTACTGTTTGTTAGTGAACAGTTTCAAGCAAATCCTGAGTTGAGTGCGTTGCCTGTTATAAGAGAAGGCGTGCCATTAGGAGTGGTCAAGAAATCTGATCTATTAGAGCTATTTTCCACACAATATGGGCGCGCTCTTTATGAGAAAAAGCCTGTTTCTAGGATCATGAGTAAAGATGTATTGCTGGTTGATCGTGAGTTGAGCTTGGTTGAGGTTTCAAGACTCGTTACGGATCAAGAGAATAGTGCTTTACAGCAAGATATTATTATCACTCAAGATGATTGTTATTTTGGAATGGGCAACTTGCGTGACCTTCTAAAGCGTTTAACTGAATTGAAAATACAAAATGCACAGTACGCTAATCCGCTGACTTTATTGCCGGGCAACGTGCCGATTAATAATAAAGTAGATAGTTTGCTTAAAAGTACAGCTGATTTTCATATTGCCTATTTTGATTTAAATAATTTTAAGCCGTTCAATGATTGTTATGGCTACTCTAAAGGCGATCAAGTGATCCGTTTGTTAGGAGAGTTGCTAGGTCGTTTTGCTGGGCATGAGCATAACTTTATTGGTCATATCGGTGGAGATGACTTTGTTGTTGTTTACCGAACGTCAGATTGGCAGTTAAGTTGTGAGCGTATTTTGCGAGAATTTGATCGTGAGGTGAGGGCTTTTTACACACCAAAAGATTTACAACATGAAGGAACATGGTCAACTGATCGTAAAGGCTCCCGCCAATTCTTCCCGCTTTTAGGTCTTGCAATAGGCGTGGTGCATCCGGATCCCTATCGTTGTGAAAGCTTTCATGAGGTTGCGGAGTTAGCTGCTATGGCAAAAAAAGAAGCCAAAAAGAATGTTCATAGTTCGTTGTATATCTCTGCTAGAAGAGCGACTCAAGTTGAGAAAGATATGCGTGAGTGTTCATGTCTAAATGACGCTTCTTACCAGAGAGCTGCAACGTCGCAATCTATATAGACTTTTCGAGATGCGGAGTTGCTTCGCGTTTATGTTTTGGTCAGAGTGCGTAAGGCTTGGTCTGTCGTAAAAAAAACCTGCCCAGGCTCAAGTTTTTTTAGGAAATGAGTGTTTTTGAATTGGTCCATAACTGGGCCTTTTACCTCTGAAAGATGAAGTATCACCCCTTTATCTTTCAAGTTAGAGACGAGTGTTTCTAAGGTTTCTAGTGCACTAGCATCAATGAAGTTGATCGCACTGCAAATAAGGACGACATGTTGAAAACGAGGGTTGTCTGTACATTGATGCAAAATAAATTTTTCGACAAAGCGGGTATTCGCAAAGTAGAGACTTTCATCGACCCTTAATGCGAGTACGGTTTCTTCAGTTTTGACATCATGCCTAGCGGTATTTCTAAACTGTTCACTGTTACCTAACCTTCCTACAATCGCAATGTGTGGCTGGCTGGCGCGGTAGAGTAATAGTGCAATTGATATGGCGATGCCGAATAAAATACCTAGTTCTACCCCTAATATAAGTACAAGTATGAATGTGGCAATGAGGGTTAAGGCATCTGCTTTATTGAATTTCCAGCACTCTCTAAATGTTGAAATACTGATTAAAGGAATAACCGCCATAATGATGATGACCCCAAGTGCCGCTTTAGGGAGGTAATAAAAAAGAGGGGTAAAATAAGCAACCACAAGCGCGACTAATGTGGCGCTGATTGCGGATGCGATTGTTGTTTGAGCGCCTGCGCTATGGTTTACCATCGAGCGCCCAAAACCCCCTGCTACAGGATAGGTTCCGCTAAACCCCGCCCCTAGATTGGCAGCCCCAAGTGCAATTAACTCTTTGTTTGGATCAATTCTTTCTCGTCGCTTACTAGCTAGTGCGGTACCTACTGAGACACTCTCAATAAATCCAATAAGTGCAATAAGAAGAGCAGGTATAAACAGTTGTTGCCATAGCTGTAGATCAATCTGGATGCCTCCGATGTTAGGAAGTCCTTGGGGGACTATGCCAACGGTATCAACATTTTTAGTTTGGTCTAAATTGAAGTGCCAAACGAGTATAGATCCTATCAATAAAACAAACATAGGGCCCGTTTTGCAGAGCGGTTGGGCAAACCATAGAGGTAATTTTAATAGGTTGAGAGTTTGGCAGAGTTTACTTTTGCATAGCCATAGTATGGCGAACGCGAGTAATGAGAGTAAAAGGGTTATGTGATTGGTTTGATGCAGGTGGGTATAGAGAGCAACAATATTTTGATCTAGACCTGTTGCTCTAGGAAACTCAATTCCTAGTACATGCTTTAACTGACTTATTGTAATGATGATAGCTACAGCGCTCGTGAAGCCTGATAGCACAGAATGGCTGATGAAGTTAACAATAGCGCCGAGTCGTATGATGCGTAGAAACAGTAAGATTATTCCAACCAGAAATGAGAGATTAACGGCAGCATTTAGGTATTCGCTACTACCTTGAGTGGCGACTGTACTTATGGCGGTGCTAACCATTAAAGACGCTATAGCTACGGGCCCAACAGCAAGAGAGCGGCTGCTTCCAAGTAGAGAGTATATGAGCAGTGGGAGTATGCTTGCATACAAGCCATATTCTGCAGGTAGGCCTGCTAATAACGAATAGGCCATTGCTTGTGGGATAAGCATTATAGCGACAATAGCCCCTGCTATGAGATCGCTCACTAAGGTTTGGCGTGTGTAGGTGTTAAGCCAGCCGAGCACGGGGAAATATTGGTTTAAGAATCCCATTGATTTGCCATTGTTTCTAGTAGAGCCTCTTATTTCTTTAAGGTTTAAGTATATTCTAACTGATTATATGGCTTCTGCTAGCTATGAGGCTAGTGATTGCTATAGTTGTTTCTTCTATAGATATTGACTGGGATCAAAAGCATGTCTGAACAAACGAAAATAGCGCCTTCAACTTCGGAACTATGGCGATCTACTTTTAGTCAAAAAGATTTCAGCATTGATAAACAAGAATCGCTTTATGATGGTTTTTTCAAAATGCTAAAGCTTCATCTAACGCATAAAACATTTGCAGGCGGTGAAATAAGTATTCAACGTGAGTTGTTTTATCGAGATGATGCGGTATGTGTACTGCTTTATGATGCGGTAAAACAAGCGGTTGTTTTGGTCGAGCAATTTAGGGTAGGGACTTATGACAATCCTAAAGGACCTTGGTTGTTGGAGCTCGTGGCTGGAATTGTCGAAAAAGGCGAAACACCTGAAGATGTAGCGCGCCGAGAGTCTGTAGAGGAAGCGGGGGCGGAGTTAGGTGAAGTCGTTTCAATAAGTCGTTTTGTTCCGAGTTCGGGCGGAACACGAGAGTATATCGATCTACTGTGTGCGAACGTAGACTCTAGCGGTGTTGAGGGTCTTCATGGGCTAGCAGAAGAGGGGGAAGATATTAAAGTACATACGCTTCCTGTTAACGATGCCTTTGAATTGGTAAAAAATGGTACGATAAACAATGCACCTGCCATAATTGCTATACAGTGGCTGCAGATTAACAAAAGTGAATTAGATAAGCGTTGGACTTAGTTCATAGGTTTAGAATAAGTCCTTTCGTTTAGAAATAGACGAGTAGCCCGCTGTTAGGGCCGGTTGTAACCCCTTGGTGATACTATGAAGCGTAAGTATATTCCAGATTTAAGTCGGCAGATGTCACAGTGCGAGGCAAATTACCTACGCATTATGAAACTGTTGCCGGATCTGGATAGTTGTAACGAGCGTGAGTTTCAAGTGAGCTGGCCTGAACATTGTGCATACTTACGTTTTCGTGTTGATGAGCGTTTCAAATATACCTCAACTGTTTTGGTTAGCCATCGCTATGAGAAAACCTCTCCTTGGCTAGAATCTCCTGGGCTGGTGGTGCGTCTATATCATGATGCTTCGATGGCTGAGGTGATCTGTTTACAGAAAAGAAAGCAACTGTCTGGCGTATACCCTTATCCCAATCGAAATATGCATCTACCGGATGAAAAGTTACAGCTTAATGAGTATTTAGGAGAGTGGTTGAGTGAATGCTTAAGTCATGGTCACTCAATGGAGCCTGTTTTCAGTGCATGATTCACCCTCTTTTCGTTTACTTCAAGTAACCGATATGCACCTTCAGCAAGATGCTGAAACTCAATTGAAAGGGTATAACGTTGAGCAGCGCTTCCAAGAAGTGATGGCCTGCGTACAGACAGAAGAAGCAGACCTTCTGCTTTTAACCGGTGACCTGTCACATCATGCGCCAGCCGCATATGGGCGTATTTCTAATTCTCTTCAGCAGCTCGCATTTCCCAGTGCTTGGATTCCCGGAAACCATGATCTGTTGTCAGAGATGTCGAATTTCTCCGAGCAGGGCTATGGAAGAAAGATTATAGAGTTAGGCCGTTGGAGTCTTCTTTTATTGGATACCACATCAAACCCTGATGGGAAGGGGAGTGGTTCATTGGCTGATTCTGAGTTGGACTTTTTGATACAAGCGTTAGATAAAAGAACACCTGAACAGCACGTTCTTATTGTTATGCATCATCATCCTGTCTCAGTGGAAAGTGCTTGGCAAGATAATATAGATTTGGCCAATAAAGATGATTTTTGGCGTATAGTTGATCGTTATTCCTGTGTGAACGCTGTTATGTTTGGTCATGTACATCAACAATGGAGTCTTGAGCGCGGTCAGGTAAAACTGTTTTCTACTCCGGCGACTGCGCCACAGTATAAAGCACGTACAGAGAGGCCTGTTGTAGAGACCGATACCCGTTTTCGAGGTGCTGCTTATGGCCGTTACCAGCTTTTTGACGACGGAAATATTCAGGCAGAAGTTATTAGATTACCCGCATAAACGTTCTAGCTATTGCACCAACCTTTTCCCTCCGGTAAGTTCTTTTCAGAGGAAAAAAATGATTAGACCTATCTATATCTATGTTCACGGTTTTAACAGCTCACCGCAGTCGATGAAAGCCCAAATCTTTTTGCAGGCGATGCAAAAAAGAGGGCAAGAAGATCAGGTGTTGATTCCTGACTTGTCTCATTGTCCGGCGCAGGCGATGGCAGCATTGCAAACGTTAGTCGAGGCTAATTTATCCACTACAGTGGTGCTTCTTGGGAGTTCTTTAGGTGGATATTACAGTACATGGCTAACTGAGCATTACGCGAATGTAAGATGTGTGTTAATTAACCCTTCAGTGCGCCCGTTTGAGTTGTTGCCGCAATATTTAGGTCTTAATGAAAACTACTATAGTGGTGAATGTTACGAGTTGACCACAGAGCATTTGGAACAGTTGCTACGTTTTAATTGTGAAGCTGTAACGAAGCCAGATTCATTCTTACTGTTAACGCAGACAGGTGATGAAACCTTAGATTACCGTGAAGCAGTTGATAAGTTTGCTGCTTCACCACAATTTGTTCAATCTGGCGGGTGTCATGGGTTTGAGCAGTTTGAGAAAATGATTCCAACTATTCTGGCTTTTGGCCAGGGGCGTGTAGAGTTGCCCGAAGTACGGCCTTTATGAAAAGGTGCTGTCCTTATAAATAGCGCAGCCTTTAATAAACGGTACGGCTTTTAATAAGTAATATGGCTTTTAAATAAGTAGTACTGCTTTGAATAAATAGTACAGCCTATATAAATTTAGTGATGCTTGCTAAGACAGGAAACAGGATTGATGTCCCAGCAATATGATGCAGGTTCGATTGAAGTATTAAGTGGTTTAGATCCGGTTAAACGTCGTCCGGGAATGTATACCGAAACGGATCGTCCTAACCATTTAGCACAGGAGGTTATTGATAACTCCGTTGATGAGGCGTTGGCCGGTCACGCTAAGCAGTTAGATGTTGTGCTGAACAAAGATAACTCTTTGAGTGTAACGGATGACGGGCGAGGTATGCCTGTAGATATTCACCCTGAAGAGGGTGTCAGTGGTGTTGAGCTGATTCTTTCTAAGCTGCATGCCGGCGGTAAGTTTAATAATGAGAATTATAACTACTCAGGTGGTTTGCACGGCGTAGGGGTATCGGTTGTTAACGCGCTATCCAAGCTCTTAGAGGTACAAGTTCGCCGTGGAGGTCAGGTTTATCAAATCACCTTTGCGGATGGTGAAAAGGTATCAGAGCTTGAAGTGATCGATACTTGCGGTAAAAGAAACACGGGGACAACGGTTCGTTTCTTGGCTGACCCTCAATACTTCGATACCCACAAATACAGTATCACCCGTTTAAAGCATAACCTGCGAGCAAAAGCGGTGTTATGCCCGGGCCTTAAAGTGACCTTTACTGACCTGAGCGGTGCCAAGAAAGAGAAAGATGAATGGTTTTATGAAGATGGCCTGGTGGATTATCTAAAGGGAACTACTCAGGTTTTTGAGTCTTTACCGTTGGAACCATTCTCGGGCTCCCTTCAGGGTGAAGAAGATGCGGTTGAATGGGCTGTACAGTGGTTACCTGAGGGTGGTGAAATGACGTGCGAAAGCTACGTTAACCTGATCCCTACAGCTCAAGGCGGAACTCATGTTAATGGTTGTCGAACCGGTTTGTTGGAAGCGATGCGGGAGTTTTGTGAATTCAGAAGCTTGCTGCCTCGTGGTGTAAAGCTTACAGCAGATGATGTTTGGGATAAGTGCTGTTATGTCTTGTCCGCTAAGATGCAGGATCCGCAGTTTTCAGGTCAAACCAAAGAGCGTCTGTCCTCTCGCCAAATAGCAGCGTTTATTTCAGGAGCAATTAAAGATGCTTTCTCTTTATGGCTTAACCGTCATGTTGAAGAGGGCGAGCAGCTTGCCGAAGTAATTATTGCTAATGCTCAAAAGCGTATGCGCTCCAATAAAAAGGTGGTGCGTAAAAAGGTGACTCAAGGCCCTGCATTGCCTGGGAAACTGGCGGATTGTTCCGGTGGTGATGCGATGCAGTCTGAGTTGTTTCTAGTAGAGGGTGACTCGGCAGGCGGTTCTGCTAAGCAGGCGAGGGAACGTGAGTTTCAGGCGATAATGCCATTACGCGGTAAGATCTTGAACTCTTGGGAGGTCGATCCCAGTGAAGTGCTAGGGTCGCAAGAGATCCATGATATATCGGTGGCGGTAGGTGTTGAGCCTGGGTCAGATAATCTAGAAGGTTTGCGTTACGGTAAAGTTTGCATACTGGCTGATGCCGATTCCGATGGTTTACACATTGCTACGTTGTTATGTGCGCTGTTTGTTAGGCACTTTAAACATCTTGTAAGCGAGGGGCATGTTTATGTTGCAATGCCGCCGTTGTACCGTATTGATGTGGCTAAAGAGGTTTTTTACGCGCTAGATGATGCAGAGAAAGATGGCATTATTGAGCGTATTCGTGCTGATCGAAAGAATGCAAAAATTGGTGTCCAGCGATTTAAGGGATTGGGTGAGATGAACCCTTTGCAGTTGAGGGAGACAACTATGTCGCCTGATACACGCCGACTAGTTCAGTTAACCGTAGAGCCTGGCGATGGTACGAACGAGATGATGGATATGCTTCTTGCGAAGAAGCGTTCCGGTGATCGTAAGACTTGGCTGCAAAGTAAAGGCAATTTGGCTGATATTTAATCGTCAGTATTTTAAATGCTGATGTTCATTTTTTGATGCATTAAGTGGCTTATCAATCTCGATGTTTTAATGATAAGGCCTTATGGATAAGCGGTAACACGTAGATATGACGGTACAAACGACTTTTGAAGATGGGACTGAACGTTTAGCCCTTAAAGATTTCACTGAAAAAGCTTACTTAGATTACTCAATGTATGTGATCTTGGACCGAGCTTTGCCACATATAGGTGACGGGATGAAACCCGTACAGCGCCGTATTGTGTATGCGATGTCAGAGCTTGGCTTAAAAGCGACGGCTAAGTTTAAAAAATCCGCAAGAACGGTGGGTGATGTCTTAGGTAAATTTCATCCTCATGGTGATTCTGCGTGCTATGAAGCGATGGTGCTGATGGCGCAGCCATTCAGTTATCGTTACCCTCTCGTTGATGGACAGGGCAACTGGGGCTCTCCTGATGACCCTAAATCGTTTGCAGCGATGCGTTATACCGAGTCTCGTTTAGCCGCTTATGCTGAAGTATTACTAGCTGAAGTAAAGCAGGGAACGGTTGATTGGGTTCCCAACTTTGATGGCACGATTGATGAGCCTGCAATACTTCCTTCGCGCTTACCTAATGTATTGCTCAACGGTACAACGGGTATTGCTGTGGGTATGGCAACGGATATCTTGCCGCATAACCTGAATGAAGTAACGAATGCGTGCATTCACCTGCTAGATAATCCGCGTGCGGATCTTGAAGAGATCAGTGAATTTATTCCTGGCCCTGATATGCCAACGGATGCGGAAATAATCTCCTCTCCTAGTGATCTGAAACAGATCTATAAAACAGGACGTGGTTCTGTTCGTATGCGTGCGGTTTACATGAAAGAGCAGGGTGAGATTGTTGTCACTGCACTACCGCATCAAGTTTCAGGGGCTAAAATTCTGGAGCAGATTGCCGCTCAGATGCAGCAGAAGAAATTACCGATGGTGAGTGATCTACGTGATGAGTCTGATCATGAAAACCCTACGCGGTTGGTGATTATTCCCCGCTCTAATCGAGTGGACGTAGAGCAGTTGATGGCTCACCTGTTTGCTTCAACAGATCTCGAGCGCACTTACCGTGTCAATATGAATATGATTGGCGTGGATGGTAAACCGCAAGTTAAAAACCTACACCAAATCTTGGTCGAGTGGTTAGGTTGGCGTACGGGTATTGTACGAAAAAGGCTACAACACCGTTTAGAAAAAGTTTTAGAAAGGTTACATATCCTTCAGGGTTTAATGGTGGCTTATCTCAATATTGATGAGGTCATTGCCATCATTCGTCACGAAGATGAGCCAAAAGCTGAGCTGGTTAAACGCTTTGGTCTGACGGAGATTCAGGCTGATGCCATCCTTGATCTTAAGTTACGTCATTTGGCTAAGTTGGAAGAGTTTAAGATCCAGTCTGAGCAAGATGAGTTAGATGCTGAGCGTAAAAAGCTTGAAGGTATTCTTGGTTCAGACAGTAAGATGCGTAAGCTTATCAAGCAAGAGCTTAAAGATGCTGCTGAACAATATGGAGATGAACGTCGTTCTCCAATCGTTTCACGCGATGAGGCTCAAGCCTTCAGTGAGAAAGATCTGCTAACCTCCGATCCTGTGACCGTGGTTATCTCCAAGCAGGGTTGGATTCGAGCGGCTAAAGGGCATGATATAGATGCGACCGGTTTGAATTATAAATCCGGCGATGCCTTTAAATTGGTCTGCAAAGGGCGTACTAATCTGCCGACTATCTTGTTTGATACCACCGGACGAAGTTTTACCATCGATACTCACAATCTACCGTCTGCGCGTGGGCAGGGTGAGCCTATAACTGGGCGAATTACTTTGCCTAAAGGTTCTACCATTGATGCGGCGATATCTGGTAAGGACAGTGATCGGGTGCTGATGTCGTCGGATGCGGGTTATGGTTTTATTACTAAGATTAGTGATCTGACCAGTAAAACGAAGAACGGCAAAGCCGCGTTAACCCTGCCTAAAAATGCGAAAATATTGGCGCCAACCGTTGTTCATGATATGGCGAATGCACTGTTAGCTGCTGTGACGAATGAGGGACGTTTATTAGTTTTCCCCGTGAGTGAGTTGCCGGAGCTTGCTAAAGGTAAGGGGAATAAGATTATTAATATCCCTTCTGCAAGAGCATCTAGTCGAGATGAGCTGGTTGTTGCAACGAGCATATTGTCTGCCGAGGACACTTTGCTTGTGCATGCAGGTAAACAGCATTTGAAACTGAAGCCATCTGATATTGAGCATTATCAGGGGGAGCGTGGTAGGCGTGGTAATAAGTTGCCGCGAGGTTATCAGCGTGTTGATAGTCTTGAAGTATGCGTTGCTAAGCAGGAAACAGTGGAAACTAATGAATAAATTAGCCTTGATCAGGAACTTATTCTTATTGGTGCTGACTGTCTTGCCCTGCTCAGCAAGTGCTATAGAGTTTTATCTGGTTGAAGGCGGCAATGTAAATATTCGTAAGGGCCCAGGGCAGCAGTGGCGAGTACTTTCTAAGGTCGATGATGGTCAATTAGTGCTTGAGACTCGCCGACAGGGCTATTGGTCTGAGGTGTTTTATCTAGATAGGCGAAAAACAAAAATACAGGGATGGATATATAATACTTATTTAGTTCCTCAGGTGTTGTCAGGTGAGCCTAGTTCTAAGGATGAATTACAAGTAGATGTTTCAGCGAAGCAGACAGTATGCGTCGATAAAGCGGGAGTAAGTATCGGATCTACTTGTTATTTGGATGTGAACTTTCATCTAGTTGTTCCTCAGGCTGAGGTCGAGGAAGTTCAGATTTCTTGTTGGGCCGATTTTGTTATCCCTGGGCATAAAGATGTCACTCCTGTGCAAGCAAGTCATACTGACGTGTTTCATGTATTAGGCGGCGCAGTGGAGGGGCAAATGCGGCTGACCGCTGGTCTTAATTTAATCGTAGCACCCAAGGATTACAGTGCGACTTATTACAATTGTTCAGCTGTTAAGATTGAATGATTCAGCTATGCTATAAGGCGATGTATTTATTTGCTATTTAGTGTCTTGTTCGAAAGCTATTTTTATAGGATAAGGCACAGCCAGTTTGTAAGGCGGCTCATGTCATGGAGGGACATATTATTCGCAAGCGTTCAGGTCGTAAAATTACGATGCTTGCGACCTCTTTGTCGATTGGAATTCTTCTAGTCGGCGGTTTGTTGCTCTATCTTTCTTCAGGGGTCAGAGATGCTTGGAGTAACTTTAGTATCGTTTCAGCTGAGCGAACCACTTTATTGCTTTATGCTAGCAATATTGATCTGGCTAAAACCTCTCTCCAATTAGATCTACCTATCCATGAAGTGGATGGTCTTGTGCGCATTGATGATACTACACCTGCGTTGAATGCGCTGGGTGTCTTGCAGGAGAAAACCTAGCGTTATAATCACTCTGTTTCTAGTGTGATGAGTGAGCGAATTTCGTTGCTAATAAATGTATTGCTCTTAGGAGTGCTGTCCCTGCCTTTTATCGTGATGATTGCTTATCATTATCATGATGTGATGAATAGTTTTCTTGCATTAATACACGAAAAACAAAAAGTTGAGCGTGCGTTAGAAAATGTAGAGGCTCAAGCAGCCGCTCAGCATACTGAGTTGACCTATGAAGCAAATCATTGTGATTTAACTCGGGTCTCAAATCGTAAGGCTTTTATGCAGATGGGGCAGGCTGTTTTGGATAATGCCAAAATTACAGACGCTTGTTTCACTGTTCTGTTTGTTGATGTGGATGATTTTAAACTCATTAATGATAAGCATGGGCATGAGGTTGGAGATAAAGTTCTGATCGAGATTGCTGCTAGGTTGAAAGACTCTCTCAATAAAGGGGATATTGTCGCGCGCATTGGCGGTGATGAGTTTGCAGCTATTCTTCAATGTTCTGAAGGCGCTTGCTATATTGATGCAATCATTGAGCGGTTATTTAGTAGTTTAAATCAGAGTTATGAATGTGTTTCTGATGGATTGCAGGTGAGTTGCTCTGTCGGAGGGGCCGCCTATCCTGAAGAGGGTGAGTCACTTGCGAGTCTGATAAACGTGGCAGATCAGCACATGTATCAGGTGAAAAAGAATGGTAAAAATGGGATCTGCTTATTGGAAGTTTGAGCAGTTATTATCTGTATTTGACTTGTTGGTAGTTTAACTAAAACTATTTCTTAAAGATTTTAGTTAATAGGTGATTTGCTTGCTTCTGTAGAAGAGCCTGATGGTTAGGTGTGATCTTTAAGAGTAGTACCTTATCTTCATCTTCACGACGGATTTCAGCTTCTTTTAGCAGTGCTTGTTTTAACTTGGGTGCTTCAGTCAGTGCTGTGTGGCTAATTAGCTCGTTGCTGTGCGTGGTGCGTGTTAGAAAATGAGCTTCCTCTTTCACCAATGCATATTTGTCATGATGTCCTCTTGAAACAGACATCTGTAGGCTGAGTACGGGTTGGAAGCCTTTTATTCGTGCTTGGTTAAAGCCTTTATATAGCAAGCTAAATAGCATGGCTGCGCAGAGGGCGTTTGTACCATGGTTGTCGTCTGAATCTCTTAATTCAAAGCGTAATAAAATATCGTGGTTATCAAGCTGTTCAGCTTCACCATGATAGATTCGGGCGACTTGTTTAGCTAAGTAAAGATATACGTTGAGCAGGGTGGCCTTTTCGTCAGGCGGCATGTTATCTGAGCTGGCGGTATTACTATCTATATAGAAAAGATAAATTGCATCTTGTGGGGCTAATATCAGCTCAAGTTCATCTTCAAATGAATAAAGCCCAAGTTGCACCTCTTCACGTTCATCTCTCTGTTTTAAAAGTGGGTTTTGGGAGAGAGGCGCGTTTTCTTGAGTGGGAGGGGGAGGTGCGTTTGTAACAAGGCCCTCTTCGACAGCGAAATCGTCACTGTTTGTCTCTTTGTCATCCGGTTCTAGGTCTTGCGGTTGATGCTCGAACTTAGGCATCTTAGTCGCGAGGCTCTGTTCCGGCTTTAATAGATCAACTAATGATTCGGTTTGTAGCTGGTCTACCTGCGGTGCTGCTTGGTCTAGTGTAGGGGCTTTTTCTTGCACATCTCTCTGAGTATGACTGCCCATTGAATCAGTTGCTTTATGCTGGGCCGAGTCTAGTTGTTCTGTCCTTCGAAATTCAGGTGTGTTTGACGTTGTGGCCGAAGGAAGTGAATTATCGGCTGCTTCGGTCTCTTCTGTTTCTACTATGTCGGTCTGAATCGCTAAGGTTTCTGAAAAAGATAGGTCTGAGGTAATGCTTTGTTCTGTCTCTTCGTCTTCGTCTTCGTCTTCGCTTGAGCGATAGCCGAATAGCCATAGCGCCGACAGGGCTAAGATGATTGAAGCGAGTGCAATAATAGCTAAGGGCCATAGCTGGCTACGAAGCATACTTTCAATAGGTGCAGGGTTTAGCCATAAAGTGACAGTTGCAAGGTTTCTATCTTGCTGTAATAGGCGTTTTTGCAGTTTTAAATCACTTATATTACCCGCTCTTGCGATGATAATGCCTGAATTGTTCTGAATCTGAAGTCCGCTTATATATGAAAGGTTCTTCAGTTCATTCAATAAAAAGTTCAGGCTAACACGATCATTCGATAAGAGTAGTGGGCGAATCAGGATATCACTTTGCTTCGCTAGCGTGTTCCCTAATGTGCGTGTTTCATTTTGCGCTTGCCTGCTGGTGGCAAAATTCATATAAGCAGCACTCAACACAAATCCTAAAAAAAGGATTAAGCCGACAATCGCTAAATGTTGTCGTTTAGAGCTGTGGCTTTGGGATGGGCTAAATGTCACAGGAAAAATAGGCTCAAAATGGGAACGAAAGGCAGATAATAGCAGTTCATTGAGGGGAGTGTGAATATCAATTGCATTCGGACCATGACCGCAGGTTATCTGGCGGGTATAATATAGGGCTTAATGATAGGAAGGACGGCTATGAACGTACAAGAATACATGATCGAATTAGGCGAAAACGCACGCGATGCGGCTCGTTTAGTAGCAAAAGCAGACACTAACCTGAAAAATCAGGCGTTGTTAGCAATGGCTGATGCAATCGATAGTAGCCGACCGGCATTGACTGAAGCGAATGCGATAGATCTTGAAAATGGTCGTAATAACGGTCTAGATGCGGCAATGCTTGATCGCCTTGAGTTAACTGATGCTCGAATCGATACGATGATTGAAGGCCTGCGTCAGGTTGCTACATTACCTGATCCAGTGGGTGCAATTAATGACCTTAAATACCTACCGAGCGGTATCCAGGTAGGTAAGATGCGTGTGCCTTTAGGTGTTATCGGTATTATTTATGAGTCGCGTCCAAATGTAACAGTGGAAGCAGCGAGTTTATGCCTCAAATCAGGGAATGCGACAATTTTACGTGGTGGTTCTGAAGCGATTAATTCTAATCAGGCGGTTGCAGCGTGTATTCAACAGGGGTTAAAAGCTGCCGGTTTGCCTGAAAATGCGGTTCAAGTTGTCGAAACAACGGATCGAGAAGCGGTTGGTCAGATGATTACAATGCCTGAGTATGTGGATGTTGTTGTTCCTCGCGGCGGTAAAGGCCTGATTGAACGTATTAGTCGCGATGCCAAAGTGACGGTGATTAAACATCTTGATGGCATCTGCCATGTGTATATTGATGATCAAGCTGATCACGGTAAAGCGGTGAATGTTGCGCTGAATGCAAAGACGCACCGTTACGGCACCTGTAATACGATGGAGACATTATTGGTTCACGCCAATGTTGCTGCAGAGGTTCTTCCAGCTTTATCTGAGCGTTATCAAGCAGCGGGTGTTGAACTCCGTGGCTGTCAGCAGACGCGTGAATTGTTGCCGCTCATTAATGAAGCAACAGAAGCTGATTGGGAAACAGAGTATCTAGCGCCTATTTTGTCGATCAAACTGGTTGAAAATATGGATGAAGCGATTCGTCATATTAACCGTTATGGTTCGCACCATACGGATTCTATTATTACTGAGAATTACACTAAATCACGTTCTTTTTTACGTGAGGTCGATTCCAGTTCAGTAATGGTAAACGCATCAACACGTTTTGCTGATGGCTTTGAATATGGTTTGGGTGCAGAGATTGGTATCTCAACTGATAAAATTCATGCTCGTGGCCCTGTAGGGCTAGATGGTTTGACCTCTGAAAAGTATGTGGTTTTGGGTGATGGTCATATTCGTCAGTAATCAATCATGAATGATGATGCCTATGTTTTTATGGGAGGAACATTTGATCCTATCCATAACGGACACTTGAGAACGGCCTTAGAAATTCAGCAATGGATGGGGGTTAAGCATATCTGCTTAATCCCCTCTAAAGATCCAGTTCATCGCTCTACCCCTGGACGCTCAGCGAATCAACGTTTAGCTATGGTGAGATTAGCAGTAGAAAATGAACCTGCGTTGGTTGCTGATGATAGAGAGGTTTGTTCCGATAAGCCCTCTTATTCACTACACACGCTGCTATCGTTACGACAAGAGTTAGGCGAACAGCATCCTATATGTATGATTATGGGGATGGATGCGTATCAAACGCTGCCTAGCTGGCATGAATGGGAAAGGTTTATAGAGTTAGCTCATCTGATTGTTGTTAAAAGGCCCGGTTATGAAGAGCCTGATTGCAATGTTTTAGGTGAATTTACCAAAAAACACAGAACAAAAAGTATTGAACATGTTTTAACATCTCCAGCAGGCGCAGTACTTTTCCATGAGCTGACCCCTCTAGGGATTTCAGCCACACAAATTCGTCAGACGATTACGCGGGGCGACTCTCCGCGTTATCTTTTTCCAGATAGTGTCTGGCACTATATCCAAGACAACCGTTTATACGGTTTAACTAATTGAAGCGAAATAATGCAAACTGAAAAAGTAATAGAAATAGTTAAAAACGCCCTAGAAGATATGAAAGCTAAGGATATTATTGATCTTGATGTGCGCGGTCGTTCGACTGTGACGGATCATATGATTATCGCCAGTGGTACTTCTAAACGTCATGTCGGGGCTGTGGCTGAAGAGGTTATTATTAAGGTCAAGGAAGCAGGTCTTTTGCCTTTAGGTTCTGAAGGACAGGGCGTTAGTGACTGGATCTTAGTCGATTTGGGTGATGTTGTTGTACATGTGATGATGCCGGATGCACGTGAGTTTTATGATCTTGAACGCCTTTGGGGCGTTGAAAAAGACGCATAGAACTTTTTATGAAAATCCGAATCATAGCTATTGGCGGCAAAATGCCATCGTGGGTTAACGATGGCTACCGTGAATACACCAAGCGTTTACCGAATGATTTTCAAATTGAGATGATCGAACTGCCGCTTGGGCATCGTGGTAAAAGCGCAGATATTGCTAAAGCGAAAAAGCAGGAGGGTGACCAAATGCTAGCGGCTATTCCTAAAGGGGATAAAGTCATCGCTTTAGAAGTTCTTGGTAAAAATTGGTCGACTGAACAATTGGCTGCACAAGTAGAAGATTGGCGTATGGATGGGCGTAATATTAGCCTACTAATCGGTGGGCCTGATGGTCTAGATAGCCGCTGTTCAGCGATGGCAGATCAAAAGTGGTCACTTTCCGCTTTGACCCTGCCACATCCATTGGTACGTGTGATGCTGGCTGAACAACTTTATCGAGCGTGGACTGTCATTCAAGGCCACCCTTATCATAAATAACGTTCTATATAAGAAGCACTGACGGATATGGCAGCAGAACGCCTGAAGGATCACTCTAAAGAAAGTCGGACATTTAAAGTACGTGCGGTCTTGGCTTTTTTTGTTGTGATCGTGATGCTATGTGTATTGATTGGGCGCTTATACTATCTTCAGGTTGTTGAGCATGAACGTTATTCTGCAATGTCTGAAGATAATCGCGTTCAACTACAACCGGTTCCCCCGACCCGCGGGCTTATCTATGATCGTAATGGTGTGCTGCTAGCCGATAACAGGCCAAGCTACAGTGTGACTATTTTGAAAGAAGAGGTGAAGGATCTTGATGAGATCCTTGCCCAGTTAAAAACGCTTATCCCCATTACCGATCGGGAAGTTGAGCGCTTTAAAAAACGTTTATCTCAACGTCGCAGGCCTTTCCAATCGGTTCCCGTTCGTTTTCGCTTAAGTGAAGATGAGATCGCTAAAATCTCTGTTAATTATCATCGACTCCCGGGCGTTAGGGTAGAGGCCGAGTTGATTCGTTATTATCCTTATGGTGCTTCTCTTGTACATGCAATGGGGTATGTTGGGCGAATTAACGAGAAGGAATTAGCAAAGGTTGATCCAACTAACTACGCCGCGACGCATTATATTGGCAAGTTAGGCATCGAAAAGTTTTATGAAGATAAACTTCATGGCGAAGTGGGTTTTCAAAAAGTGGAAACCAATGCGCGTGGCAGAGTTATGCGCGTACTGGAGCGGACAGACCCAAGACCTGGTAAAGATATTGTTCTGCATTTAGACCTTCGGTTGCAACAGATCACAGAGAAACTCTTGGTCGGGCGTCGAGCCTCTGTTGTTGCGATTGATCCCAAAACCGGTGGGCTTTTGACAATGGTCTCTACACCTGCATATGACCCTAATATGTTTGTGACGGGAATCTCTTATAAAAATTATAACGCTTTGCGTGAATCAGCGGATCTTCCTCTATTTAACCGTGCTATCAGGGGGCGTTATCCTCCAGGCTCTACGATAAAGCCAATAGTGGCGCTCTCTGCGATTGATAGTGGCATTGTTAAACCGACTTATTCTATTTTTGACCATGGTTGGTATACATTGACCCATGGCGGTCGTAAATATCGGGACTGGAAAAAAACAGGGCATGGACGTGTCGATATGTATGATTCCATTGCCCAATCTTGTGATACTTGGTTTTACGATGTAGCGCATAAAATGGGTGTTGATCCGATGTCTAAATACCTTGGTATGTTTGGTTTTGGGCAAGTCACTAGTTTGGATCTACCAGAAGCGCTGGGTGCTATTTTGCCTTCGAAAGAGTGGAAAAAGCGCGCCCGTAAAGCGCCTTGGTATACAGGTGACTCTTTGAATATGAGTATCGGGCAAGGTTTCTTTGTATCAACGCCACTTCAGCTAGCGACTGCAACGGCCGTGATAGCTAATCGAGGTGAATGGATTGCGCCACGTATGCTAAAAGGGACTAAAAAAATTAATGATGCGGGTACTGAAGTGCTTGAAATGGCAGATTTTTCTGGCAGTAAGTCTCCGCCTGCGGATGTGGTTCTTAATAAAGATGAACATTGGGATGACATCATTAAAGGTATGCGTGATGTAATGCATTCTAAGCGCGGTACCGCACGTCGTTCAGGTGCGAATTCCAGTTATGAAATAGCAGGTAAAACGGGTACGGCCCAAGTTGTCGGCATTAAGCAAGATGAAGTTTATGATGCGGAAAAACTAGCGGAAATTCATCGAGACCATGCGTTATTTATTGCCTTTGCCCCTCTCGATGATCCGCAAATAGCGGTCGCTGTGATTGTGGAAAATGGTGGGGGTGGATCAACCACTGCGGCGCCGATAGCGCGTAAGGTTATGGATGCATATCTGTTAGGAATAGACCCATCAGAGGAAGAGGTCGCGAGCAATGAATAGTCGCGAATTTGAGCGCTATATGCCGGAAGCTCATGATCATCTTCGGCAGCGCCCAAGCCTTTGGAGTTATACCCGACTAGATGGATGGCTGTTGCTGTTATTGCTAATGCTCTGTGGTTTTGGCTTGTTTGTTCTTTACAGCGCCTCCGGACAGGATATGGGTTACGTTAACCGTCAGGCGATTCGCATGGGGGCTGGATTCTGTGTGATGGTCTTTTTAGCGCAGCTGACTCCGCGCTTATTAGGGCGTTGGGCTCCGTGGTTGTACGTAGTTGGGATCGGTTTACTGGTTTGCGTTATCTTGTTTGGTGTGGGTGCAAAAGGGGCGCAGCGCTGGATTGCATTGCCTGGATTTAGGTTTCAGCCCTCTGAAATTATGAAGCTTGTTTTGCCGCTCACCGTTGCATTTTATTTGGCTCATCGACCTTTGCCACCCCGATTTAAGCACATCTTTATTAGTTTGGTATTAATTGGGATGCCAACTTTACTTATTATGAAGCAACCGGACCTTGGTACATCACTGCTGATTGCGGCTTCGGGTGTATTTGTATTGTTGTTATCGGGCATTTTATGGCGATATATCTTTACTGCTTTAGGTTTGGCAGCTGCAGCACTACCGGGGCTGTGGGCTGTAATGAAGGACTATCAGAAGCAGCGAGTGCTTACTTTTCTTGATCCGGAGAGTGATCCGTTGGGATCAGGCTGGAATATTATTCAATCAAAGACAGCGATTGGTTCCGGTGGTATTGATGGTAAGGGCTGGTTAAGCGGGACTCAGTCACAGTTGGACTTTTTACCCGAGTCGCACACCGATTTTATTATTGCCGTTGTTGCCGAAGAGCTTGGTTTTATCGGTGTCAGTATTCTGCTAACGCTTTATCTGCTTATTATAGCGCGTGGTTTGGTGATAGCAGCAAGGGCACCAGATAGCTTTGGACGGTTGCTAGCGGGTAGTTTGATTTTAACATTCTTTGTGTATGTTTTTGTGAATATTGGTATGGTGAGTGGCTTGCTACCTGTTGTGGGGGTGCCCCTGCCTTTGGTTAGTTATGGTGGTACGTCGATAGTAACGTTAATGGCGGGGTTTGGCATGATAATGTCTGTTCATAGTTACCGAACCATGCTTTTAAAATGAATGGTGTTGTGTACAGCTAGATTCGCTAATAAGGTTCCCGTAGTGATTGATTAAGTAGAATCTAGTATGTGTTTTTATGTGTCTATTTTTTGTTGAGGGTTCAGGAATGAAACCATGTTCATTATTTACCGCAGTTGTGACAGCGGGCTTAGTTTTAACCGGTTGTTCAGCAACCGCTGAGAAGAACGCAGCAGAACCTGCTGTACAGATTGAAAACAGTAGTAAAGACAAGTCATCGTCTAAGGTTAAACTCACTTCAACTCCTGCTATAGCGGCTCCTGTAGGGGCTGGGTCATATGTAGATTACCCTCGCGCTCAACAATTTATTGAAGATATGAAAGCCGAAGGTTTTGATGAGGCTTATGTTAAAGATGTACTCGGCCAAGCTAAGCGACAGCAGTCCATTCTAAAAGCGATCTCACGTCCAGCAGAAAAAAGCCTAACTTGGGGCGAGTACCGAAAGATATTTTTAGGTCAGAAGCGTATTAATCAAGGCGTCCAGTTTTGGAAAGAAAATAAAGAGGCCTTGGCTTTAGCTGAAAAAACTTACGGGGTACCAGCGGAAATAATTGTTTCTATTATTGGTGTAGAAACTCGTTATGGTCGGATTATGGGTAGCTACCGAGTACTCGATGCATTAGCGACCTTAGGGTTTGATTACCCGCGCCGTAGTGATTTTTTTCTAGGCCAATTAAAAGAATATTTAATATTGGTTAGAGAAGAGAGTGTTGATGTTACCGCGCTGAAAGGTTCTTATGCTGGCGCGATGGGTTTTGGTCAATTTATTCCGTCAAGCTATCGAAGCTTTGCAATCGACTTTGATCAAGATGGTCAAAGAGATATTTGGGCAAATAAGAAAGATGCGATAGGCAGCGTAGCTAATTATTTTGCAGAGCATAAATGGACGCCAGGTGAACCCGTTATCAGTGGTGTTTCGTTTAGTCAGAAAGTAGATGATGCTTGGCTTAGTAAAGGTCGTGCGGGACTAATTCCTGAACTTACACTCGCCGATTGGCAGCAGCGGGGGGTGGATCCGCAGCTGACTTTATTACCCGATGAAAAAGCTATTTTAATGCGTTTAGAATTAGGTCAGGATGAACAATATTGGTTAGGTTTGCATAACTTTTATGTGATAACTCGTTATAACCACAGCAAACTTTATGCGATGGCTGTTTATCGCTTGAGCGAACAGATTAAAATGGCTTATGACAAATCTGTTACTACGGCTAACAAAAATTAAGAGTAGATAATGTTAAACAAACTATTGGTTTTTGCATTTATCGTTATGTTGGTCGGGTGTTCTTCAACTGGCAGTAATAGCGGGCGCTACTCGATGAAGCATGATAAAGCGCCGGAACGGCCTGTAGATGTGTCTCGTGTAAAAGATGCTGTTCCTCGAGTTGAACCTAAAAGTAGGGGCGGAAATAAAAGCCCTTATACTGTACTCGGCAAACAGTATTATGTGATGCCCAACGCGCAGGGATATGTCGCTACAGGTACCGCTTCTTGGTATGGTCGCAAGTTTCATGGACATAAAACATCTAATGGTGAAGTCTATGATATGTATAAAATGTCCGCTGCTCACAAATCCTTACCTTTACCTACCTACTTGAAGGTGACCAATGTCGATAATAACCGTCAGGTTGTTGTAAGGGTAAATGATCGTGGACCTTTCCATGGAGATAGAATGATTGATCTGTCTTATGCGGCGGCCTCTAGATTAGATATGCTGAGTAAAGGTACGGCGAATGTCCGTATTGAAGCGATTGATCCACGTGCTTGGCAAAAGACAGGTGCTGTAGTGGCGCCAGCTTCAAATGCTGTCCAGCCATCGGTGACTGGGCGGTATTTACAAGTAGGTGCGTATTCTACACGTTCAGCAGCTGAATATGTTGAAAGCCAACTGCGGCCTTTACTGACGGATTTTGCCGTCATTATTCGCCCTGTAAAAAATAGCCAAGGGCACGAATTACATAGAGTGCAGGTCGGACCGCTAAAGAGTACTACTTCTTTATCCGGTTTAGTCCAGCAAGTGGAACAAATGGGCTATGCTAACCCACGTATTGTAGACTTCCCTTGATTGCTTAAGTAGAGTAATTCACGGCGTATAAGTGGACTTTAAATAACGATGAGATCAGTCAGTACCTTGTTACCTCTTATAGGGGTATGTGTACAGGTCAGCAGATCTCTTTAACCAGTTTGGATGACAATGTTTAATAAGGCTTCAAAGTTTTTCTGTACATTATTTTTTGCATTTTCAGTGCTCAGTGCCGGTGCTGCGACGAGCTTAATTCCAGCGGAGCCACAGATTGCCGCTAAAGCTTATCTGGTTATCGATGCGGACACGGGAAAGGTGATTGCTGCTCGTAATGAGAACACTCGTTTTGCGCCTGCTAGTCTGACGAAGATGATGACGGCTTACATTCTTGAGTATGAGCTAAGCAAAGGGAATGTGGGCGAAGAAGATTTAGTTCTAGTGAGCGAAAAGGCCTGGAGAACTCAGGGCTCTCGAATGTTTATCCGTGAGGGTACTCAAGTGCGCTTAGGTGACCTGATGAAAGGAATCGTTATCCAGTCGGGTAATGATGCATCAGTGGCTGCAGCAGAGCACATCGCAGGCAGTGAAGCGGCATTTGCGGATCTAATGAATCAGCATGCCCGTTTACTTGGTATGAAGAATACCAACTTTCTGAATGCGACAGGTCTTCCTGGGGAGGGTCATATCTCGTCTGCTTTTGATCTTGCGGTTTTAGCAAAAGCGATTATTCAGGATTTCCCTGAACATTATGGAATGTATTCGGAGAAGTACTTTACCTACAATAAAATTCGTCAGCCAAACCGTAATAAATTGCTTTGGCGTGATAAAACCGTTGATGGCTTGAAAACAGGTTATACCGATGCCGCAGGCTATTGTTTGGTCGCTTCAGCTAAACGTGATGGTATGCGGCTGATTTCAGTTGTATTGGGTACTAAAGATGAAGAAGCACGTGCCCGTGAAAGTCAGAAATTACTCTCTTATGCATTCCGTTATTATCGTACACACAAGCTTTATGAAAATGATGTGGTCTTAAATACCGCAAAAGTGTGGTCGGGTACGCGTGATCAACTGCGTATGGGAGTGACGGAATCATTATCTGTCACTATTCCTCGCGGCCAAGCGGATAAATTACAAGCTACAATGGATATAGACCGAGTTATTACTGCACCGATTGCTAAAGGGCAAGAACTTGGCAAAGTGCGAGTTACTTTAGAAGGTGAGTTGGTGACGGAAGTCCCTCTAGTCTCGATGGATGCGATTCCTGAAGCTGGATTGCTAAAACGAATTTGGCATGCAATTTTGCTTTTTTTTACTAGCTTGATTGGTTAATGCGTCAAAGATGGCTTCTCTTTAGTCGGAGCCCCTTTGATAATTGCAAGGATGCCCGCATTTACTGAGTAGATGCGGGTATTTGCGTTTAGGTGATATGAATATAGTTTATCTTAACGGTGAGTTTTTACCGGAGCAGGAAGCTAAAGTCTCTGTTTTCGATAGAGGTTTTCTCTTTGGTGATAGCGTTTATGAAGTGATTCCTTTTTATCAGGGAGTCGGCTTTCGCCTTGATGAGCATATTGGCCGTTTGAATCACAGTTTAAGAGCGGTACGCATACAGAATGATCAGGATTGGGTTGGAATATTAGAGCAGCTTGTGAGTAAAAATGGAGGGGGAAATCTTTCTGTTTATCTACAGGTGACTCGGGGAAGTGCGGGTAAGCGTAGTCATGCTTATGATGATTCTCTACAGCCCACAGTTTTTGCATGCTGCACAGAAATAAAAGATATTTGGCAGGCTGGTGTTGATGATGTGGTGTCGTTAAAGGCGATCGTTACAGAAGACCTTCGTTGGCATCGATGTGATATTAAATCAACATGCTTACTGCCTAATATATTGGTTTTACAGCAAGCGAAAGATGAAGGTGTGCAAGAGGCACTGTTTTCACGCGACGAAAAACTAACCGAAGGCTCTGCCTGTAACTTGTTTATTGTGAAGCGTGGTGTGTTGTATACCCCTAAGCGGAGTTCTGAGATTTTAGGGGGTATCACCCGTGAGCTTATTCTTGAGCTAGCGGATAAGCATGGCATACAGTTTCAAGAGAGTGATATTGATTATGATCGACTGTTGTCAGCAGATGAAGTTTGGGTCTCTAGTTCAACCCGGGGTATTGTTCCCGTTATTGAGATTGATGGTCAGCAGATTGGCAATGGTCAGAAGGGCCCTGTGTGGCAAAAAATGTTTGAATTATTTACCGACGTTCAGCGTAAGCTGATGACGGGTCGGTAGTTATTGGTAGAGTAAAGATGACTGGTAAGCAGCAAGAAGCACCTAAAATTGAATTTCCTTGCCCTAACTACCCTATAAAGGTTGTCGGTAGGAATGACGAAGGCTTTCGTGGGTTTGTTATTGAAACTGTTCAAGTTCATGTGCCTGATTTAGACCTATCAACAGTGACAGTGCAAGATAGTCGCAATGGCAATTTTCAGTCAGTAAGATTTACGATTACTGCGCAAGGTGTAGAGCAGCTTTCTGCTCTGCATGAAGCATTGATCGCTTCTGATCGCGTAAAAATGGTAATTTGATGACATCTTCTCAGCTGATTGTACGTGAGCTAGATTTACAGCCCTACGAGCCTACATGGCATAAAATGCAGCAGTTCACTAATGAGCGTGACGAGACTGATGCAGATGAAATTTGGTCGTTACAGCATGAGCCTGTTTTTACTCAAGGCCAAGCTGGAAAAGCTGAGCACTTGCTAGGCACTGGAGACATTCCAGTGGTTCAGGTTGACCGTGGTGGACAGGTAACGTACCACGGGCCTGGGCAAGCAATCATTTATCTTTTGTTGAATTTGAAACGAAAGAAAATGGGTGTTCGTGAACTCGTCACGATTATGGAAGACGCTATTGTTGATACATTGGCTGAGTATCAGGTGAATGCTTATGCTAAGCCTGATGCGCCGGGTGTGTATGTTGATAATAGTAAAATAGCCTCGTTGGGTTTAAGGGTTCGACGCGGTTGCTCATTTCATGGGCTGGCATTAAATCTTTCGATGGATTTAGAGCCGTTTTTAAGAATAAACCCATGCGGTTATGCTGGCATGGCGATGACACAGT
Source organism: Neptuniibacter sp. UBA6509 (assembly GCA_002435145.1). Taxonomy (GTDB): domain Bacteria; phylum Pseudomonadota; class Gammaproteobacteria; order Pseudomonadales; family Balneatricaceae; genus Neptuniibacter. The sequence goes on along the minus strand of DJLT01000064.1, from coordinate 7,089 downwards.
TAGGAATGCTGGTAGATGATCTTGATCAGGTCGACGCTACCCAGCGTTTACTAACTAATTTGATAAGCAAGCTCGGGTATTCAGAAGTTACTCGGCTAAACACACTGGATTGAGCCTAAATGTCTGAAGAAAAAAAACAAACGACAGCTAAAAAGCGTGTACAGCAGGGCGTAAAATTACGTGGTGCTGACAAAGTCGATCGTATTCCAGTTAAGGTGATCCCTACTGAGAAAAGCGATATGCCACGTAAGCCAGATTGGTTGCGTGTTCGAATGGGTTCAAGTGCAGAAGTTAAACGTATTAAGGATAAACTGAGAAAGCACAAGCTATCCTCTGTTTGTGAAGAAGCTAGCTGTCCGAACCTTGGTGAGTGTTTCAGCCACGGTACTGCAACATTCATGATTATGGGGGACATTTGTACGCGCCGTTGTCCATTCTGTGATGTGGCACATGGCCGCCCTAATGCGCTTGATAAGAATGAGCCTTATGAGATGGCGGTCGCTATCGCAGATATGGGGCTTCGTTATGTAGTGGTGACTTCCGTAGATCGTGATGATCTTCGTGATGGTGGCGCGCAGCATTTCGCAGATTGTGTACGCGAGACACGTCAGCAAATACCTACGATCGAGATGGAAATTTTGGTGCCCGATTTCCGTGGGCGCATGGATATCGCGATTGATATTCTGACCGAAACTCCTCCAGATGTATTGAATCATAATATGGAGACGGTACCGCGTTTATATAAAGCGGTTCGTCCCGGCTCTGATTATGAATGGTCCTTACGCTTATTGAAAAAATATAAAGCGAAGAACCCAGAGGTACGTACTAAGTCAGGTTTGATGGTGGGCATTGGTGAAACAAATGAGGAAATCATCGAGGTGATGAAGGATCTTCGTGCCCATGATGTTGATATGTTGACTATTGGCCAGTATCTACAGCCGAGTGGTAATCATCTTAAAGTTGAGCGTTTTGTGACTCCTGAGGAGTTTGATGAGTTTGGACGTATAGCAAAAGAGCTTGGTTTTACCCATGCCGCTTGTGGTCCATTAGTACGTTCTTCTTATCATGCTGATCTACAAGCTAAAGGTGAGAAGGTTGGTTAATTTTCTAGCCTAGTAGTTTTACACAAAGGTCGTTCTTATAACGGCCTTTTTTATTGCTTTTTAATCTTACCGTTTAACTTTGAAATTCTATATATTAGATTTGCCTAATTTAATGGTTTTAAGGTTCATTATGAGTACAAAAACAATTTCTGTTACCGCTAATATGAATGAAGGTTGGGCTATACGCGCAGATATTCGCGATCATAAAGTCACCATTGATCAACCTCGGGCAAGTGGCGGTACAGATGAAGGTCCTACTCCATTGGAATTTTTCCTGTTTTCCTTAGCGGGTTGTATTGGCAGTATTGGACGTATTGCTGCAGGTCAGCAAAAAATTAATCTGCGCTCGATGGAAATTAAGGTTGAAGCTGACCTTAATCCTAAGGGGTTAATGGGGCAATCAACGGATGATCGTGTAGGGTTTCAGCAGGTAAGAGTAGAAGCGCATATTGATGCTGATTTAAATGATCAGGAGAAACAGGTGTTTCTTGATCAGGTATGTGAGCGCTGTCCTTTGCATGACAATATTAAGTGGGCGACAGAGGTCGTGCATCAGTACGTAGATTAGCGCCGACTGCTTTATATAGAGTGTCAGTCACGGAAGCTTGAGCTATTTCTAGCAGTTTTTTGGTAGTGAAAAGAGTAAAAGATACTTGGATTCCTTTAATGGCTTGGGTATTAGGTGTAGCTTAGGAAGGTAACTGTTTTTAACTCTTTATAGGTCGCTCGTGATACCAATCCTATGATTAAATTACTGATCGCTCTTACTTTACTCGTTTTAGTTGGCTGTGCTCAGAATGCACAGCCTTTAAGAGGGCCAGTTCAGCTTGATCAGGTCAACGTTGTCAATCTATCTAATCAGACTTTAACTAGCGTTAAAATCGAGGTGTTGTCTACACGCAGTAAGATAGTCTGTAAGCAAGTGGCCCCTGAAGGATTCTGTGCTTTCCGTTTTAAGGAAAGAGAGTTACGTGGGGAAACTGCACAGGTTGATTGGCAGATGGGTGATCAAGAATGGCAGGTGTCAATCGATGCTAGTGAGGTAGATATCTCATTTGACTGGTATAGAGTTAGTTTGGACCTTAATCTAACCGCTGATGGTAAAGCTAAAATAATTGCTGTTGAGTCAAACTAAATATCATATGTGCGTATCTGTATTGGGGAGTCGCTATGCAGCATAAAACCATGTTCTCAACCCCCGTTGTCTATCCTATTTTACGCTTTATATCATTGTCGGTACTAAAGTTGCTCGGCTGGAAAGTCCAAGGTGAGGTGCCTAAAGAGTTTAAAAAATGCGTGATGATTGCTGCGCCTCATACAACGAATTGGGATATGCCGTTCAGTCTAATGCTCGCCTTTGCGTTTAATACTCAGCTTAATTGGATGGGTAAGGCTTCCATTTTTAAATTCCCATTTGGTGGGCTGATGCGTTGGATGGGAGGTATTCCTGTTGACCGTTCACGGTCCACAAATATGGTGGGCGCTACTGTAGAGGCTTTTTCTCAGTTTGATGAACTGCGTATCATGATGTCGCCTGAAGGGACTCGATCAGTTGTGCCTCACTGGAAATCCGGCTTTTACCATATTGCTCATGGGGCAGATGTTCCTATTGTGTTGGGTTTTATTGATTATAAGAACAAGGTGGGCGGCGTATTAGGGAGCTTCAAAACGACAGGTGATTATGAAAGTGATCTAAAAGCGATACAGGCACAGTATCAGCCGTATCTATAACCGCCAAGTGTAAAGTTTTAGGCTATTTGTCAGTTTTAACGACTCTCTATTTTGGCTTTCTGCAGTTCTATAATGTACTCGGCCAGTGCATCAGCTTGCTTATCAGATAATTGTTTAAAAGTAGGCATGCTGTGTTGGCCTTTTTTGAAGTCATACTTAATCAACAAAAGTATTTTGTAGGGCTTCATTGGTTTGCTTCCAGCATAATGCTCCATATAGGCGCCAGGGCCTTTTCTCATATGGCAGTCTTTACAGTAATAATTGTATAGGTCTTCTCCTGACTTCATCCTTTCAGGCGGTATTTCGTTATCACAACCCAGTAGGAATACAGAGAATAGAAAGAGTGCACTTACTTTTATGTATCGCATATTGCAATTATCTCATTGATATATAAGAAGTATAGCTAAGTGCTCGGTGTTCACAAATGATAGAGGCTTGAATTTCGACTATTGAATAGACGGTTAGCTCGTTATTGTATTTAGATGATCTAACGGCTGGCCAGCTAAAGTTAGCGCAATAGAAGATAGTAAAAGCCACGCATCTCCAATCGCCATCCCTTTAACGGTTTTATCAACCTCCGCACACTGTTTCAGTGCCGTATTGATTTGTTGGGTAGATAGACGTTGAGCGGCTTTTCGGGCTAAGGGCTTTCTTTTACCCCATATCCTTTCACGCTGACAGACTGCATCAAATGATTGTCCGTTTTGTTGCGCTTGTTGTATTGCTGCAAGGGTACGAAGTTCTTTGGATAAGGCCCACAGAATGATCGGAGGTTCGGTGCCGTCTTGTTTAAGAACTTGGAGTATTTTGTAGCAGCGGGGTGCTTGTCCGTTAAGCGCAGCGTCGGTAAGGCCGTAAATATCGTATCTTGAGCTATCAGATACTGAGTCAATTACATCATCAGCGGTTACGACTTGGCGAGGGAAAAGTAAACTGAGCTTACTCAGCTCCTGTTTCGCTGCAAGTAAATTGCCTTCAATACGATCGCAAAGTAGCTGTATCGCCTCTTCGTCAAGTTGTAGCTCAATTTGGGCTGCGCGCTGTCTGATCCAATTAGGCAGCTGCTCAGCTTCTACCGGCCAAATTTCTACAACGACACCGCTTTTATCAACCGCTTTAAACCAAGCGCTTTTCTTAGCGTTGCCATCTATCTTGTCAGCGGTAATTAATAAAATATTATCGGGGGAAGGGTTAGCTAAATAGCTTTGTAGGATCTCGCTGGATTTCTTATTTAGCTTCTGACTACCTAAGCGTAGTTCAATAATCTTTTTTTCAGCGAATAGAGATAGTGCGTTGGCGCATTCGAGCAGGTATTCCCAGCTGAATTTGGCATCTACATGAAGGACTTCGCGTTCGCTAAAGCCCTGTTGTTGTAGATTGATACGAACTAGGTCTGAGCACTCTTCAGAGATGAGAGGTTCATCTCCGGTAATCAAATATACCGGTGATAAACTTTTTTTTAACTGAGAGCTCAGTTGTTCGGGGCGCAGTTTCATTGTCGCTTCATTGGCCGCTTTTACTGTGCAGGCTTAGTCGCTAGATAGCGTCGAAGAATAGTTTGCGCGATAGAGTTATACAGCTCTTTACGCAGCAGCTCTTCCTGCTTCGAACTTGCCGCAGCGGCATCTTTGTCGTAGGAGTAGATGCGCTCGCGTTGGATGTTAATATCATTCGTCAGCGGTTGGCCCTGTTTGTTGGCTATGAGTATTTTGACCTCTACAGAGATCTCATACTCATCCACATCAGCATTGCTGCTAATAGTTGCTGCACGCCTTTTGTAACGGGAATCAAGAATACGAATTTGATAATCGGCACCGCTGACTTCGCGGATGCCGTTAAATTTCATATTCTGGCGTAAGCTGCTAAGGAGTTGTTGATCAGCATTTCCTGCAATTAGGGTGACCAGCTTTTTATCTTCAGATACATCTTGTGCACCTCGAAGCTGAAAACCGCAGGCGCTTAACAGACTAAATACAGCCATGACAATGACGATATTGCCCGTTAATTGTTTCCAATGCTTGATCATGATTACTCCTTAACAGGTCGCGTTTAGCCTACAACGATATTAACTAAGCGGCCAGGTACAACAATTTTTTTACGAATTGTCTTGTCCGCCATATGCTTTTGTACATTTTCATCAGCGAGAGCCGTATGCAATACGACATCTTCATCTGCATCAGCTGCTACGTTGATCTTGGCACGAACTTTACCGTTAACTTGAACAACCATCTGTATCGTGTCCTGCACTAAGGCAGACTCGTCAACGATTGGCCAGTCAGCGGTCAATGCATCATCGCTGTTACCTAACTCTTGCCATAGCTGATGGCTAATATGAGGAACAATTGGCGCGAGTAGTAGAACAGCGGATTCTAACGCTTCCTGCATAACTGCTCGGCCTTGCTCGCTAATGTCAACGAACTTAGCGATGGTGTTGGATAGTTCCATCACGGAAGCAATGGCGGTATTAAACGTTTGGCGACGTTCAACATCGTCAGATACTTTTTGTATAGTCGCGTGTACTTTTAAGCGAAGCTCTTTCTGTACATCTGTCAGGTTTGCTTTGTCGATGGCTGTAGTGGATCCGCCAACATTTAGGTGATCATGAACCTGCTTCCATAAACGTTTTAGGAAACGGTGAGCACCCTCAACACCGGTATCAGACCATTCTAGAGATTGCTCTGGCGGTGCAGCAAACATCATAAACAAGCGGACAGTGTCAGCACCGTATTTATCGATCATCACTTGAGGATCAATGCCGTTGTTTTTAGATTTTGACATTTTAGACATGCCGTCGTGCTGAAGCTCTTTCCCTGTTTCACGGTGAGTTGCACTAATTACGCGGCTTTTATCGTCTGTTTTGATGTCTACATTAGTAGGAGCGACCCAAACTTGGCCACCTTTTTCGTCTTCGTAGTAGTAACTATCCGCGAGAACCATGCCTTGGCATAGTAACCGTTTGAAAGGCTCGTCACTGTCTAGCAAGCCTTCATCACGCATGAGCTTATGGAAGAAGCGTGAGTATAAAAGGTGAAGAATCGCGTGTTCGATACCACCGATATACTGGTCTACAGGTAGCCAGTAGTTTGCTTTTTCCGGCTCCAACATCGCTTCACTACTACTGCGTGAAGCATAGCGAGCGTAGTACCATGACGATTCCATAAAGGTATCGAAAGTGTCTGTTTCGCGCTCAGCAGGGCCGTCACAGCTAGGGCATGTGGTATTAATAAAGCTTTCCATTTTCTTAATAGGAGAGCCGCTACCATCAAACTCAACGTCTGTAGGCAGTTCAACCGGTAGTTGATCTTCAGGTACTGCTACCGCACCACAGCTAGGACAGTTGATGACAGGGATTGGAGCCCCCCAATAACGCTGGCGTGATACCCCCCAATCTCTAAGACGGAAGTTAACGGTAACTTTGCCTTTGCCTTTAGCTTCAAGGTCGTTAGCGATAGCTTTAAACGCGACATCAAATTCAAGGTCGTCATAGTTGCTGGAGTTAACAAGCGCGCCTTTCTCTGTATAAGCTTCTTCGCTTAGGTCTACGGTTTCATCGTCTAGTGGGCGGATAACTTGTTTGATATCCAAACCGTATGCTGTTGCGAATTCCCAGTCACGCTGATCGTGGCCAGGTACAGACATAACTGCACCTGAGCCGTAATCCATTAATACGAAGTTTGCAGTCCAGACTGGAACTTCTTCACCTGTAAGCGGGTGAATGGCTGTGATGCCAAGTGCCATGCCTTTCTTTTCCATCGTTGCCATATCTGCTTCGGCAACTTTGACGTTTTTGCACTCTTCGATAAATGTCGCAAGCTCTGAGTTTTGTTCAGCTGCTTTTAGCGCTAGAGGGTGTTGAGCTGCTACGGCAACGTAAGTCACACCCATCAAAGTGTCTGGGCGAGTGGTGAAGACTTCTAGTTCACCATAGCCTTCAACGTCAAACATAAGTTCAACGCCTTCAGAACGGCCGATCCAGTTCTTCTGCATGGTACGAACTTGTTCAGGCCACTCATCTAGTTTATCAAGATCTTCTAGAAGCTGATCAGCGTAGTCTGTGATTTTTAGGAACCACTGAGGAATCTTTTTGCGCTCAACTAAAGCGCCTGAACGCCAGCCGCGACCGTCGATAACCTGTTCGTTAGCTAGAACTGTTTGGTCAACTGGGTCCCAGTTAACTTCAGCTTCTTTTTTGTAAACTAAGCCTTTATCCATCAACTTAGTGAAGAACCATTGCTCCCAGCGGTAATATTCAGGG
>DJLT01000060.1 GCA_002435145.1 Neptuniibacter sp. UBA6509 | reverse complement strand
GATTCTTCTACTGCACATGACCAATCGTCCCGCTGCACAAAACAGGGATTTGAAGCCACGGTAATGAGCTTTTCAACTTTCTGCGGATAAGTCGCCGCAAACTCTACCGCTATTTGACCACCCATCGACCAGCCCAACCAAGAAGCCTTTTCAGGTACATGCTTAGCCAACTGCTCAATAACACTCTTCATCGTGTACGGCGACGGGTAAACAGTAGAACGCCCCAAACCGGGTAGATCAATCAATGTCAGTGAAAAGTGATCAGCTAGTGTCTCTGCAAATGCACCCCATACATCACTGCTCATTCCCCAACCATGAAGCAAAACTAGGTTAGGTTTATCAGCAGACAGATACTGTTTTACATAAAGACTCATACACTGACCTTCTCTAAAGACTGCAATAAGCGTTCTACCTGCTGTTCTGTATGGGAGGCGCTTAAGGTAACTCTTAAGCGTGCACTTCCATGAGGTACCGTTGGGGGCCTTATCGCACTGATAAATATGCCGTCATCTTCCAAAGCCTTACTAATCTGCATCGCTTTATCAGATTCGCCGATCATAATCGGTTGAATCGGCGTAGGAGAATCCATCAACGTTAATCCCAACTCCTGACAGCCATCTCTAAACTGCTTAATCAACTGAGTTAGCTTATCTCGACGCCAAGACTCCTCTTGTAACAAGCGCAAACTTGTTAGCGTTGCCGCAGCAACAGCGGGCGGCATACTTGTTGTGTAAATATAAGTTCGTGCATGCTGCACCAACGTTTCGATCAGCACCTCTGAACCTGCGACAAAAGCGCCGGCAGTACCAAAACCTTTACCTAAGGTGCCTACTAACACCTGAAGATCATCTGAGGGCATCGAGAAATGCTCAGCACAACCCCCACCGCTTTCACCTAAACAACCAAATCCATGAGCGTCATCGACCATCAACCAAGCATCATGCTTTTTACACACGGATGAAAGTTCAGGTAACTCAGCCAGATCACCGTCCATACTAAATACGCCATCAGTAACGACTAACTTTCGACGGGCTTCAGTTTTGGCTAATTTTTTATCCAGACTCTCGCTATCGTTATGCAGGTAACGCTGAAAACGAGCACCACTTAATAAACCGGCATCTAGCAATGAGGCATGGTTTAGGCGATCTTGAAATACGGCATCTTGCTTGCCCAGCAACGCATTTACAGCACCAATATTAGCCATATAGCCCGTTGAGAAAAGTAGCGCTTTGGGCCGCCCTGTAAACTCAGCTAACGCCTCTTCTAACTCATGATGAGCCTGACTATGCCCATTCACTAAATGAGAAGCACCACCCCCTACACCATATTTATTAGCCGCTGTTTGAAAGCTTTTAATAACCTCTGGGTGATTGGCTAATCCTAAATAATCATTGGAACAAAAAGCTAAGTACTCACGTCCATCAACTTGCACAATCGGCTGCTGAGGCGTTTGCAAAGTGCGGCGGCAACGATAAAGAGCTTGCTCTTTTCTAAGATCAAGCTCTGTGGATAAGTCATCGAATGACATAGTATTTTCCGAACAAAGGAACAAGGAGCGAACTCAATCACTCCCTTATAACAAAGGCGAATTAGGCTTCGTAGAAATGCCCACTATCCTGCTGTTTTTGAAGATCCTTCATAATCACCGCTTCTTGAGTATCATCAGCGTCTGAAATACGCTGCTCTGGATTAATACCCAATTTACGGAACAACTGAAGGTCACGATGAGTTTCCGGGTTAGGTGTCGTTAGCAGGCACTCTCCATAAAAAATAGAGTTAGCACCGGCAAAGAACGTCATCGCCTGAGTTTCATCGCTCATCTGCTCTCTTCCTGCAGACAAACGAACGTGAGAAGCGGGCATCATAATTCTCGCCACCGCAATTGTACGAATAAAATCCAGATGATCTAGATCTTCTACATTCTCAAGTGGCGTGCCTTCCACTTTAACCAACATGTTAATTGGCACACTTTCTGGCTGTACTGGCATATTCGCTAACTGCATCAATAAGCCATAACGGTCAGTCGCCGTTTCGCCCATACCTAAAATACCGCCACTGCAAATTTTCATGCCGGAATCGCGAACATTCTGCAGTGTATCCAAACGATCTTGATAAGTACGCGTCGTAATAATCTTGTCGTAAAACTCTGGGGAGGTATCTAAATTGTGGTTGTAGTAGTCCAGGCCTGCATCAGCTAGCTGCTCAGCTTTACCTTCATCTAACATACCTAAGGTCATGCAGGTTTCTAAACCTAACTCTTTAACCTTTTGAACCATCTCTACTACATAGGGCATATCTTTATCAGCAGGATGTTTCCAAGCCGCGCCCATACAGAAACGTGTAGAACCTGTTTCTTTAGCCTTACGCGCTTTTTCCAGAACCTGCTCAACTTGCATTAAGCGCTCTTTTTCTAGGCCTGTATTGTAATGACCACTCTGAGGGCAGTATTTACAATCTTCTGGACATGCACCTGTTTTAATAGATAGCAAAGTACTGACTTGTACTTCATTGGGGTCAAAATTCTCACGATGCACGGTGTGCGCTTTAAACATCAAATCATTAAAAGGTAGGCTAAAAAGAGCCTTAACCTCAGATTCTACCCAGTCATGACGAATTGCACCTAGTTGTTGCATCTTGAATCTTTCCCCTGAAAAATAATACTCTAGAGGCTCAAAGCCCCATCGCTAGATTAGCGACTACCACTCAATGTGCGTAATTCTATCCTGACAGAAGGAACTGTCAACCCATGAAGAAACACAATGTAAACTACAGATCATTATTTAACCAATGTATTGCCTGTCTAAAAACGACCGATAATTCATCCGGCTTCTGCGAGCCTTGCC
>DJLT01000079.1 GCA_002435145.1 Neptuniibacter sp. UBA6509 | reverse complement strand
CTTGATTCTGAATCGCCAGGAGAGTGAAAACCCCTCAGTTGCGGTGATAGTCTGTAGTAATATCGTGGCCGCTGCATTAGAAGGGCTTTTATCCGTAGCTGTAGAGCGGGAATGGCTTGAAGCCGATGAAGAAGGGCATATTTTAGTTGATGAAGAGGAGCTTACTCAGGACAGTCAGTACCCCATCGATATCGATTATAGCTCCTCTGAAACCGCCAAACGTAATATTGCGTTAGGTGGTGCGAGTAAATTAACGCAGATTTTTTCAGCGGCAGAAGCTGATTTTATAAAGCTACTTGAGACGAATGCCACGGTGAAAGATCCTTACCAGCAGGCTTTAGAGATCTCTTCTGATTATTCAGTCTTCTCGCCGGAAGATATCTCTCCTTTAATAGCTGAAAATCCTTTGTTATTGGGCTTAAGAGCTGAAGACCTCATTGAAGAAGATCTTTTTGATGGTGACCCTCCGGCAGGTTTGATTATCAGTGCCCATTTAACGCATATGATGCTTCATCAAATGCTCGAATTAGGAGTTGAGCAAGGTGTATTAGTGCTCGATAGTAGTGGTCACATTGTAGTTCCTGAAGCGCCGGATGAGCCCCCTATAATCCATTAGACGGTTATATTGATGTGAACAGTGTCTTTCCTAGGGTGATATATTAGCCTCTTAATAAACCAGTAATAGCCTTCTTTTACGACTGTTAGCCCCTTGCTTTTTAATCGTTATTTCATTTGGCTTTGAATATTGCCAATTGTCCAAGCGCCTTTATGAAGCGCCAGTGCTCATCAAGAAAAACTGGGTGGATCAACCTTTTTCGGATGCGTCGCTCAAGTATATAAATCAGCTGTGATTAATGGTAAATCAGTATACCAACTGCAGTCATTCAGTTGGCATACTGTTGTTTGGTAGGCTGTTAATTTTTAAATTGAATCAAAATTAATTTTGTTTTGGGCTACATGAAAAAGTGCGGCTACAACTTGGCGATCGTAACGTTTACCTGCATCTTCTAAGAGTATATCTAGAGCCTTATCGATGGCTAGACTATCCCTATAGGCTCTAGGGCTTATCATTGCCACAAAGTCATTTGCAGTTGTTAGTATACGAGAATTAAGTAAAAGTGCATCACCACTAATGCCTGTAGAGCCCGAGCCATCTAAATATTCATGTTTCTGCAATATCGTTTCTAGAACAGGTCCTTCAAACTCTATTTCTTGAAGCATGCGTTGTGTGTGTTGGACCTCGTTTTGAACAATTGCTTTTTCATCTGGAGTGAGGATGCCTGTTTTAGTGAGAAGTTCCTGAGGAATAGATAGCTTACCCAAATTGCAAAGGTTGGCTGAAATTTCAAGTGCTGCTCGATCACTTTTATCGATATTCATTGAGTCAGCAATAGCTAATGCAATTGTTGCGGTTTTCTGTGAATGGTTAGCAGAATAAGGGTCATGCAAATCAATGGCATTCATAAGGGATTGCATAATTTGATGCAGAAGCTTCGTTTGCTTTTGTTGGTGCTCTTCGATCATTGTGATGTCATGGAAATTAAGCATCACTGCTTCTGACTCTCCATATTTCATCGGCACTAAATTGATGATAAAGGTGCTGTGAATTCCTTGTAGCTCGAGAGTCTTTTTCTCTGATCTATTTTCTTGGTTCTCAAAGCAGTCTTCTATGATTGGTGTAAGCTGTTCTGCATAAGCACTACCAAGTACTGAATTAAGGTTTTTACCTTGGCTGTCATCTGGATTGATCGCTACTTTGTCAGCTAGCGCTCTGTTGATAAACGCAAGGTTTATTTTACTGTCTACGATCAGAACCATATCGGTAACATTGTCATTGATCGTATCAAGCAAGTTACTTTTCTTTTCAAGTTCGAAAGAGGTGTGCTGGAGTTCTTCGTTCGCTTTTTGCGTCTGGAGTAAATGGCCGTACCAACCTGCGGCAACGAGCATGGCCAATAATGCTAATGTGCCAAGCACTAACATCGTTTGTAGTTCTGCTTGCTCTTCTGTGGTTTGCCCTAGCGCATCCGTACGATCTACTTTGATGATCAGCTTTAAGTTAGTGCTGGCAATATTGCGGCTAACCGCTAATACCTCAGTGCCTCTGTAATCATGTGCTTCAATAAATTGCCCTGTAGAGTTAAATGCACTGGCTGCGGCTGTTTTTCCGTTGGACGGAATTATTTTGGTGAGTGCAGATGAGTTATCTTGGCGAAGAGGACTTGCATAGACAATGCCTTCATCTTTTTTCTGTAAGAGTGCGGATTCTAATGATTGAAGTTCGACGCTAAAGTTTCGTAGTAAACTGTAGAGCTCTTTTTCAGCATTTTTAGTCCCGATGATGTAGCCGATAGTTTTACCTTCTGATCCAAATTGCGGTAGGCCTGTAATAGCAGAAATAAAAGCAATTTGGCTGATTTGGTTCTCATTGAGCCAGATGTCTGTTGGTGCAACAGTGTCAGCTTTAGGGTTGCTTTCAATAACATTAACGATAGAGGAGCTAATTGGCGCTAAACCTGGAGTCCCTGCAATCAGTTGCAAGTTTGAGTCATAAAGCGCAAGGGAGCTATTGGCTATGACGCGTAGATTAGCGTTGACCGTTGTTCGCAGCTTATCGCTATAGCCTTCTCTATTGGCTGCGGCAGTAATTAAGTTCCTTAAGTAATCTTTTTGAGCTGTTTGTTCTTGTTCCTCCACTGTTTTTCCATTTAAACGCTGTAGGTAGAGGCGAACAGAACTATTATTGGCGATCTCTTTAATGGGAGACTGTGTAGCAAACATCCAACGAGTGACACTCAGGCTTTGATTGTCGGCAAGAGCAGAAAGGGTTGTTTGCCAGTGTTGTACGTTTTGGGATTGCTGTTGCTCAGTAAAACGGTTAATCAACAGTAGGCATATTAAAAATATGAGCGTTAGGCTGATAAATCCGGTTGTTAATACTCGTTTCATGAGTTTAGATCCAAGTGTTAGATATTGTATTTACATCATTTATGACTTTAATTTAATTCTTAGAAGCTACTAGAGATAGTAGCAGTATTCTTAAAACACGGGCATGTGTAACCACCAACGTTGTTCGTTTACGGTATAAAGCGGGGTGTAGTGTTTAATGCTTCGATGTGAGATTACTTGCCTGCTTTGGTTATCTAGTATTAATTGATCTCCGCCATAGTTAACCGCTAGCACTGCATGTCCTATACGCAAATTTGTGTCTTGTAGTACAACGATTCTTAATTCCTCGTTAGTGAACCCTAGCAGTCGTAAAGAGAAAAACTTAGTGAGTGAATAATCTTCACAATCACCACTGCGAGATAAGAACTCCCTGACTACAGCCCAGTAATCGGTTTGACCATAATTATCAATGTCTTGGATGTAGGGCTGTCTATTTGCATATTGGTTAACTCGTTCCAACTGCTCCCTTTTGGATAACCCTCTTAAGCTATTAAGGAAGTTATACCAAGGCTTTAAGTTACATAGTCCAGATTGTCTGCATATCTCCTCCGGCGTGTCTTCCCTTAAGTGGCGTTCCATGTAGCTAAGCCATTGCGGGAGTTCATTGAGGGAGCGCTGAGGGAGTTCTTCTGAGCCGAATAGACCTGCATATGCATTTGACGGTATGGCCAAAATCAATAACAAAAGGAGGCTAGTAAAATGTTTAGAATTTAATGCTGTCATCATGCCTCGCCTTAACCCATCTATTAGATAGATAAAGAATATATAACTAGTACAGAAAATCCACCTTTCAGGCTCTAAATTAGGTATCTCATCTTAATTGATCAAGTGACGTTATGGTTTTTAGGCATATTGATCAGCTCTAAATGATGAATTCAGCGTGAGGGAATCGCCAAGCTGATGTTTATGGCTGCAGGGGCGTGTACTTAAAAGCGTAACTTATTAAAGCCGAGTATGAATGAGTGTACTTAAGTTTTTAACAGTATATGAAAATAAATCAGGTGAAATTCTGCATTTTTTTTTACGCTGATTTAGCTATTGGCGTCTACGCTGTAACTAGGAGATAAATTACAAAGCTTGGCGGCTTTAGGATTGGTGGGGTGCGATATGGACTTTAAAAAAATCACTTTAGTGACACTTGTGTCAGCAGTAATGTTTTCTTCAGCTTATGCTAATCAGCAAAAAGAGGAAGAAGAGGATTCCGTAACGGAATGGGGGCCTTGGGCAATCCCGGTTGCAACGGCTGCTGGGCCAGAAGCGACTATTAATGCACTGATATTCGCCGGTGCGGCAGGCTCTGAATATGTATTTATAGATCCTGATTTTGCTGGACCTGATAGTGACACTCCGGTTGATGTCGCGAGCGGCTGTTTACCTGGTGCTCCTTGTGGTTATGCAAGCTATCACCCCGTAGCTCTGCATTATGGTTACGGTGAAGAATCTCAAGAAGCAGGAGCTCGTATTCTTCGTCCTAGAATGAGTATGTCTAGCTTAACCCCGGTAAGTGCTGGTTTTTCCATGCAGGAATTAACCATTGATGGTGGCGAGGGTCGAGGTTATGGGCGCGGAGCGCTTCAGTATTTAGTTACCCCGGGAGGAGATTCAGATCAATATATCGATATTTTATCCTTGCCTCTTCAACAGGGACCATTTGGTGGCTTTGTTGAATATGACAGAGATAACCGCCGGTTAGATGGTTTAGTTGATACTTCATTTTGGTGTCTTGGTAACTGTCGTGGTTATAGACCGCCGAATATGCGCCTAGATCACGGCAATTTGGGTGGTTTGAGTGGTGAAAACTTGTCACATGGTTTCTGGATTTCAAGTGCAAATAATCTTGACGAAGGTTACATACAATCGTATTTGGGTAGCTTTGTGTATGGTACTACATCGACGCTTGATGATTTGTCTTCACTTAAAAATGAACTGGGTTCGCTCGACAATTTTGCTCAATTTAATAATCAGATTGTTGCTACATACATTGGCCATACGGCATTAGGAGCTGGGGTCAATTTAAATATTAATTTTACAGATAATACGTGGGGAGGCTCATTTAATAACGGATACGATACCCGTGTAACAGCTTACAGTAGTGCTAATGGTACAAGTGTTACAGGGCATGTCGGCTTTGACATAAATGGTGGTACGATTGATGGTGTCAATCTTGTTGCCGGTTCTAGTGCATTAAGTGCGAAAGACGGCTCTGTAAATGGTTCGGTTACTGCTAGTTTCTTTGGGCCTAATGCGAGTGAAATCGGTGGAGTTGCTGATATCGAGAAAACTAAGTCAAACACGAGCCCTGCTAATATCCAGCAACCGAGTCCATCGTATGAGAATGCTGCGCACGTTACGACCTTCAGTACTCATCTTGTAAAAACACCTAATCCAAAACGGAAATAGAGCACAATACAGCTATTTTGCACGCTAAGACTAAAAGGCACTTTTTTAAAGTGTCTTTTTTGTTGTGTGAAAAATGCGCAGTAGTTATACTCCTCTTTATATAAGCGCTCAGCTGTAAAGAAAGTAGCGTATTTCAAGAAGGGGAATGGAAGAATGAAGAATTTTAGCAGGGGTTCTATCCTGTCAGGTGTTGTGTTGTCTGTAATGGCATCATCAGTTATCGCCGCAGATACGACAGAAGAACAGTTCGATCCCGAAGCGTTTTTTAAGCAGGGAATGAAAGAACGTGAAGAAGGCGCACCTTATAAATCGATTGAATCCTTCCAGACTATTTTAAGCAATAAGCCAGCCTTGCACCGAGCGCGTCTTGAATTAGCGGTTGCTTATATGCAGACGCTCCAGTATCAAGAAGCTGAGCAGCAAGCACAGGCTGTATTAGATGATCCTCAGACGCCTCCGAGTGTACGAGTGTCTATTTTGGCTTTCTTGGCACAGTTAAAGAAAGATGCTGAACAGTTAATTCCTCAGCATGATCATAAATTTAACCTTTCTGCTGGTATTTTATTTGATAGCAACGTTAATGTGGGCCCATCAAGCGATGTGATCAATATTAATGGTGATATTCTGGATATTACTTCAGGTCAGCCAATTAGTGATTCTGCCTTGGTATTAACCGCTGGTTATGATCATAGCTACCGTACAGGTAAAACCCTTCGTTTTGGTCAAAGTACAGGAATGTTGTTTTGGCAGAGCGGCGCGACTTTATATAACAGGGGCTATGATGAAGAGGGCGAGTTTGATTTAACGGTTCTCTCGCTTCGCACGGGTCCTGCTATCGTTACTAATTCAAAATTCCGTGGCAATATTGCGTTGCAGGCTGATCATATCCGTTTGGGTGATGAGAAACTGGCTAACTATATAGGCCTTCAGCCATCTTTGACTTGGGCTTATGATGCGAGTACTGAGTTTACTATCGATGCTGAAGTGACCGAACGAGATTTTGAGCAAGAGACCGATCAAGGTCGAGATTCTGAATACTATTCTGTAGGTGCATCTTTAGGTAAAGGTTATAAAAACAATACTGTAGGTGTTCAAGCAGGTATTGAGTATTTCAATAATCAGGCTAGAGAAGCTGAATATTCAAACGATGGCTGGGGTGCATATGCTGGTATTAACTGGCAGGTTAAGCCTGAAGGTAGTGTCTTTAGTCGTCTATCGTATAATGAGAGTGAATATGGCGGTATTGTTACGGGCGTTGGTAAGGTTCGTGATGAGGAAGAAATTCAGCTAATTATTGGTGGTAAGCATATGATCGCCAATGAATTTGAACTGTCGTTACTTTGGATGAGAACGGAAGCGGAATCAAATGTTGAGCTATATGAATATGAGCGTAATCAGATCTCTTTCAATGTAAGCCGCAAATTCTAAAGATTAGTTTATGTATTTAAAGGCACCTTTTTAGGTGCCTTTTTTATTGCTTGAAGATTGTTATTGGGGTTTGCTAGATCCTTTGTTTTACTGTTGAGCAGTATTACTTTTTCTTATTGTTATTCATTTTGCTAAGGTATTTTCTTAAGTGATAATAGTTTTCTTGCTTAGCCTAAAATGAGAGGTGAAATGTGTACGACATGAAGAGTGCGGTTCCTGGTTTAGTGTGGCCGGTAGCTCCAGATGGAAATGGTGCTTTTATGCTGTCTTTGCAGTACCAATTTCAACAAACTGAACAACAGACTGCTGAAGTGATACTGGATT
>DJLT01000011.1:4566-4757 GCA_002435145.1 Neptuniibacter sp. UBA6509 | reverse complement strand
GGCCTGAATGCAGCGAATGAACTCAAGAAAAAAGCCTGGCAGAAAGGCATTCTGACACAAGTCTTGATCCCTCCGATACCAACGTCACTCGGCGTGAAAAGTTGGGATTGGAATGATGTGCTGAATGTTTACGGTGCCATGGGCTTTCCGAAAGTTCATATCTGATCCAAGGGGCTTCGGCCCCTTTTTTT
>DJLT01000011.1:0-4145 GCA_002435145.1 Neptuniibacter sp. UBA6509 | reverse complement strand
TTTACGGTTTACTGGAAGACCGGCCTTCGAAGAGGTGGTGAGCTAAAGGTCGATTTAGGTGAGCAATACGACAAGCTACCTGAGCAGCAAAAGCCAATTGCAGCTGAGCTTTATGCTATTCATCACCTACTGTCAGTGAAAGAGGTGATGGGAAGTAACCGAAGCGGTCATGGGCTTCAAATCCGGGTCAGTAAAGGAGCTATCAAAAAGTTACAGAAACAACGCTCAACTCAGCATTCACTTTACAGCCTGACTAGGTTTTTGCTAACTCGATACCAGGAAGCACAGATCTCGGTAGAGAAGCAGGACGATTGGCTCTCACATTCCTTCGAAGAATACAGCGTCGATAATGCTACAGTGAGAGACATCGATGAGGTCATCAACGTTCCGAAAATTGGACCTGTCGTGGTGACTCGTCACGCGCTTGAAAGATTCGTGGAACGGCTTTCAGACGGCGTACCTAAGCATCCTTGGAAGTCTTTGTGCTCAAAGCTGCTATGTTCGGGGCTAACTAAAACTCAGTTGCCAGAAAACGTCGCTATCCAAAAAGCAAAAAAATATGCACAAGAGGCCGAGGTCTGGCAGCATGTGGGGAGCAATATGTACTTTGTTATGATTCCTGGTGGCTCAATTAAAACGTTGGTTACGGTTTTCGAAGTAAAGTGAGCTAATGTGTATTGGCGATACTTACTTAGGTGCCGATAGCAGACCTCAGCAACCTGGTACAACTCAATGATACCTTTTCCATTATCCTCTTTTATGAATTAAATCAGGAGTATCATTACTCCTAACCAAAGACATTCATTTTACTTAATCAGTACTATTTCGGTATAACGCTAATAACTCAGTGGGTAGTAAGAAGTTCAACAACAAATAACTCTAGGCACGATGAGTGCCCAAAATGTTTATCATTTAGAGCTGATGGTCGAAGAAATTAACTCGCGTAGCCAAATGCCTTTGTCTTCATTGTTTCGGCTGGAATGCCACAGCATGGCAATATCAAAATCCGCAACGGCGATCGGCGGCTTAACAGTAATGAGATCGTCCGAAAAGCCCTCCGCCAACGCCATTTTTTCTGGCACGATGGCAATTAGATCGCGCTTTTTCAATAAATGCCGAATGGTGAGAAAATTGCGCGAAGCCACGGTGACTTTACGCCTCAAGCCGTGTTCTGCGAGCTTTTGGTCTACTTGTGTCTTTAAGCTCCCATCGGGACTTACCAGAGCTTGCTCGATGTTAGCGAACGCTTCCAGAGACAGCTGTGTTTCCCCTTTCAATACCTGTTTATCACACATGCACACGTGTTTTTCGGTGTACAAGTACAAGCTCTCAAAGTTGTCATCTAACAACGGAATGCTGCCAATAATGACATCGAGCTTTTCCTGCTCTGTTAATGCCACGTAGTTGCTACGATTGACGTTAATAAAACTGATCTGCGCCTCTGGTGCGCGCTGACGTATTTCGTCATAAACCCGAGGCGCAAAGATAAACTCAGCATAATCCGTTAACCCAATGCGACATACACCCGCGTAATTTTCAGGTTGGAAGGCAGACTTAGTGAGCAAGTCTTTGGCGATAGAGTCCAGCAAGTTATGCACGGTTGGCGCGATGTGGTGAGCGTGCTCTGTGGGCTGCATCTTATGCCCTTTGCGCTCAAAAAGCGGGTCATCAAACAACAACCTCAAACGAGATAAACTATGGCTCATCGCCGACTGGCTAACGCAACTTTTCTCTGCCGCGACGCTAACGCTTCGATGGCGATACAGGTAGGAAAACGTCACCAACAAGTTCAAGTCAATGTTGCGCCACTGAATGTCCTCTTTCACTTCAACACCCTCATCCCATTTCATTCATAGATGAAATCAAAATCATCAATTTGAGTCATTTTATAGCATTCGATAAATTAGCAAAAATGCTTTTTAAATAAACAGGCTCGACATGTTCACTATCTTCAAGACTTTTTTCTGGCTGGGTTGGTTCAGCTTCGGCGGCCCAGCGGCTCATATTGGTTATTTTCGCCAAACCTTTGTTGAGAAACTGAAATGGCTTGATGACAGCGAGTACGCTCAAATTGTCGCGCTCAGTCAGTTTTTGCCGGGACCGGGATCAAGCCAAGTCGGCTTTGCATTGGGTTATAAGCGCGGCGGTTTAAGTGGTGCATGCGCAGCATTTGTCGGATTCACGCTTCCTTCGGTGATCATCATGTTGGCGCTAGCGATGGTGAGTAGCCAAATCACCGACACCGCAATGTTTCAAAACATCGTTCACGGGCTAAAACTACTAGCTGTCGTTGTCGTGGCGGATGCGACCTGGGGCATGTACAAAAACTTCTGCCAAAGCAAACTGACCGCTGGTTTGTGCGTCGCGACTGCGATTGCGTTGTTGGTGGCACCAAGCATCATGACGCAAATGTTCGTGTTGCTCGGAGCCGGTATTGTCGGTTTGCGATATCTGAGGAAAGGCTCCGTGCCATCAACCGAGCCGTTTAAACCGTCTATAGCGCCACTGGCTCTATTTGCGGTGCTTTTACTCGGCTTACCGTTAGTGGCTCATACGTTGCCTTTGCTTGGGCTGTTTAGTGATTTTTTCCAAGCTGGTAGCTTAGTGTTTGGTGGCGGTCATGTGGTGCTGCCGCTTCTGCAAAACATTGTTGGCGATCAGCTCAGCCCAGATGTATTTTTAACAGGCTACGCCGCTGCACAAGCTGTACCGGGGCCAATGTTCACCTTTGCAACTTTTATCGGTTATGAGCTTTCGGATACGCCAATTTTAGGTGCGCTGATCGCAACGCTTGGTGTATTCCTACCAGGTTTTCTTTTACTGCTTGGCGTACTTAAAAACTGGCAAGCACTGGCAAGCAAACCGTTGGTCTCCGGCGCCATCAACGGTGTAAACGCCTCGGTAGTAGGATTGCTACTCTCGGCACTTTACCAGCCAGTATTTAGCAGCGCAGTTGTTGCTCCCATCGACATGGCGTTAGTGATTGTAGGTTTCTATCTACACAAAAAGCTCAACCTTTCGGTGCTGTGGATGATCGTATTTTTTGTGGCGGCAGGCCTTGTCACGGGCATGATGTAGCCTCCTGATTAGCCAGCCATTGAATCCAGATAAACCATGGGCACTCAAATACGAGTGCCCTTGTTCTTAGATTAGATAGCGATAACGGAACAGACCCCGATTAAAAGAGCATCACAAAGGTAGGAGATTATTATCCCATATTTACACTGCATCCGGCTTTGTTGCTTAAATCGATGGAACTAAATCAAGAAGCTACGATCTGATCGGCTCCCCCCATCAATCGTCGTCATATATTTTGCTCATTAAAGTTAGCTGTTGTTACTGGTCAAAACAGCTAGTCAGAAACACACACGATTCCTTCATCTATCTGGCCAATCGCTCTTATGGGGATCTTTAGCATGTTAGCTCTATGAAATTTTCTGGAGCTGACAATGAGAACCCCTTTGTTACCTTGGTTTATCCTATGGGTGACCATCCCAATCATTATTTTATTTCTATTCATCTTGCCCGCCCATGCCAGTGATGGGCCATTCTATCAGCGTGGTCAGGAAGGCTGGTTTTGGTATCAGGTCATTCCTGAACCTGAGCAGCCTGATGAGCTGATAGAGCCGGAAGCTGGTGTCGTGGAGTCCAGTCAGAGCGAACTAAAGCCCTTCAGTGCCGCATGGTTCCGAGAGCATATGCAATCGTTTATGGACAAGGCAATTGATGAGCCAACGAGTGAGAATGTCAGAGCCTATCTTTATCTTCAGCGCGTCATGATGGATAAGGGCTCACTATTTGCTGATGTTAGTCAGCAGGTGGTCATGGGTGATCCTGTTTTGGATGAAATCAGTCGAAGACCCTTGGCGACTTATGCCGCCAATCGGATGGATAGAGAAGCTGGCACTCAACGGGATGTTGCTTTAGTTGAGGTAGCAAAACGAGCTGGCTTGTTCTTCTTCTATCGTTCGGATTGCCCTTACTGCCATGCTCAAGCGCCTATCATCGAATCCATGGCTTTGAACTACGGTTTTGAGGTGTTTGCTATTGCTGTCGATGGCTTGCCTTTACCGGGTGGAGAGTTTCCCAATTTCAAAGTCGATTCAGGACAAGCTCAATCATTGTCCGTTACGACTGTCCCTGCC
>DJLT01000098.1 GCA_002435145.1 Neptuniibacter sp. UBA6509 | reverse complement strand
CCTAACTATGGGACAGCAGTGGCACTAAGCTGCTTTTTTAAACGGAGAGAGGTCGAAGACCTTGCGTTAGTCGTACATCGCCTGCATCGACTCTTGTGTCCACTCTAGGCTCGCTTTATAAGCTGTTTCGTACAAAGTTCCGTCAAGATCTGAGGGGAGAAGATCCCAATCGCCGTTCTCATAATTGACTACATTGCGTAATACTTGCCCCATTTCGCCCTGTCCTAAGCTTACTGCATTTTTAATATCATCACCTAATGGCACTTGCTCTAGCATGCTCTCACGCTCAATATCGAGTAAAGCATGAAGCCCTGACATCATGCCTGCCATAAAGTAACTGCCGTAGTTGCTAAGTTTTTGTGCTTGAGCGATCTCTTCACACATGCGTCCACGTATTAGTAAGCTTCTTGATAGCTCTTCGGGCTTGTCTTGGTTGGAAGACATGGCAATCAAAGTTGCCCATTTTTTAACCTGCTCTAAGCCAAGTAGAACGATCGCTTCTGCTACAGATTCAACTTGGCGTACCAGGCTATATCCTGCCGAGTTGACGATACGTAATAACTTATAAGTTAGCGCCGGGTCTCGAATAATCAGTTCTTCAAGTTTTTCAGGTGTTGCTTGTGAACTTTGGAGTTCTTGGATAAGTTGCATCAGAGCAACTTGGCTGCCTTGGATTTTCTTTCCTTTAACCACTTTAGGTTTACTAAGGAAATGACCTTGGAAAAGCTTAAACCCTAGATCGACACAAGCTTCTAGCTGATCATGGGTTTCAATCTTTTCTGCTAGCAGTGTAACTTTGTGCTTTTTAAGCTCATTTACCTGCTTAGCGACTTCTTCCATTCCAAGCTCGAGTACATCGACTTTAACGATATGAGCTAGTTTTAAAAGGGCGTCATACTTAGGGGCGTAGACAAAATCGTCCATGGCGATACGATAGCCGTCAGCATGAAGTTTAGTGACTGCTTTAATCACATCCTCATCGGGTTCAATGTCTTCAAGTATCTCAAGCACGATGTGCTTTTTAGATACTTCAGGAAGCTGCTGCTCGACTAAAATATCACGAGTTAAGTTGATAAACGCAGGGACACGCTTTAATTCACCTGAATCAGAGATGCTTGTATAAGCATTTAGAATGACTTCACTTGTGGCTTCAGAGTTAGAAAAAAGGGCATGACCTTGAGCATCTTCTGTACGGTAAAGTAGCTCGTATGCGACAACCTTTTGATTCCGATCGAAAATAGGTTGGCGAGCCATCAATACTTGAGAGTTCTCTGAATTATCCATATGCGCTAGGGGTTCCCTAATCTAAAAAGCAGAATAAAGGTAAGTCTATCTCCCAAAGAGGCAAGGTAAAAGCGGATATAGACTTATTTACCGATAAAAATTGGATTTGTATCAAGCAATCGAACATTAGAACCTGCCATGCAGTATAATACTGAACTTTAATATTTTCAGGCATATTTTGAAGGTTGTTCGATGAGTATAAATTGGTTTCCGGGCCACATGCATAAAGCGCGGAAAGAGATCGCAAAAGTTATGGACGAAGTAGACGTGATTATCGAGGTAATTGATGCACGTTTGCCGCAATCCAGCGAAAATCCGCTAGTGGATACTCTTCGTAAAGGTAAGCCAAAGCTTAAAATACTGAACAAAAGTGATCTGGCTGATGATGAAAGAACTCAACAGTGGCTTGAGTATTTTAATAGTTTGCCTGAAACCCGTGCGATATCGCTTGAGCAATCACAGAAGAAGGTGATTAACCAGATTGCGGATATCTGTAAGCAGATGGTACCTTCGCGTTCCAATGCAGAGCGCCCTGTGCGAACAATGATTTTGGGAATTCCCAATGTCGGGAAATCCACACTGATTAATGCGCTGTTGGGACGAAAAATTGCCAAAGTAGGTAACGAACCGGCGGTGACTAAAACTCAGAAACGGTTCACCACCCATAATGGCATGGTGCTGTCAGATACACCTGGTTTTTTATGGCCTAAAATTGAAGATATAGATTCTGGTTATCGCCTAGCGGCCAGTGGCGCAATCAAAGATACGGCGATTGAACATGAAGACGTGGCTATCTTTGCTGCGGGCTTTATGAGAACCGATTATCCCGAACGCCTTATTGAACGCTTTAAGTTTAAAGCGATGCCGGAAATAGCAGAGGAAGTGCTAGACGAGATAGGCCGTCGACGTGGTTGTTTAAGACCCGGTGGTATTATTGATCGAAATAAAGCGTCTACACTCTTGCTGAATGAAATACGTTCAGGAAAATTAGGAAAAATTAGTTTCGAAACAGTGGGCGAGTGGGCTGAAAAACGCCGTCTTGCAGAACTGGAAAGAATTGAACAAGAAAGATTGGCCGCTGAAGAAGCCGCCGAAAGTAAAGGTAGATCGTAAAATGGCACGTATTAAAAAAAGCCGTAAGGCAACAGGTTTTATTGATAACTCAGGACCGAGTCGCTCAGAGAAGTTGGCTGATCCAGATAGCTATGAAAGCCGTCGTCGTAAAGCGCAAGCAGAAAAGAAGAAAAATGCTTCAGTGTATGAGAAACAGCGTCAAAATAGTGATAATTCTGATGATAATCAGCCAGCAGAGCGCAAAACGCGTTTAGCCGATAAAATAAAGAAGTTGAATGAAGAGAAGCAACGCGACTCAGAATAGAGATTAAAGAGTAGTCTTTAAAGAGCCGTCGCTAAGTCGCTCTGAAATCATACTTAAAAAGCCGAAACAAATGTTTCGGCTTTTTTGTCTTCGTATCTTATGGTTTAAACTAGCTCAGAGAGAGTAGCTAAGAAGAATGCCGCTCAGGCATTTTGTTGGCGAAGTTCACTCTCGAACTTATCATAAAAATCCTGGCGCACTAGGTTAGTTCTATCCCAACCATCCATAGCCACAGAAAATTCAAGTGCGCTTCTTAGTTCTTTTAAGAGTTGCTGCCAGCCAGTGCTTGACCATTGCTCTTCAGGGGGGAGGGCTTCTTTTGTGTTCTGGCCATTTATTTCAAGGCCGTATGTAGCGACATGCATATGAAACTGCATAATCATTTTTTCACCTTCGGCCATGCCTTCTGTCGCTTTTTCCCATGCTTGGTGAACAGAATCAGGAGCGTTGATAGGAGGGAAGGTCACCATTTTGGCCTTGCCGATCTCAACAATTCCATCATTGTTTATATCAACCATGCCGGTATGGTCAGGTTGAGCTAAGAGATTAGCGGCACCCTCGGTGCTGAGTGAGTTAACGTCGATAGGATCAGCCAGCCCGGTTGCTTTTTGCAAGAGCTTCATCTCATCCTGAGACATTGAGGATAGAACCTGCTTGGCTGATTTATCATTATCCAGCTGATGATTTGCGGCATCAAGTAAGTCAGAAAATAGATCAACTTGCTCTGATGAAAGCCCTCTAAGTTGGAGAAGGTTTGTAGATTCAGTCGTTAATCCTAAAGGTGACAACATACTTGATACTCAAAAAAATGTGGAACTAAGGATCAAAGCAAATATCGGACCAAAGCAATTTATTAACCTTAGGCCAATCAATATGGGGTGGGTGAGGAAAGGAGGTACTTGTTTTTATGTTTCTCCGCTAAAAAAGCGGCCAGCGATTGCCGGCAAAGCAGTAAAGAAAAGGTTCAGATGGCAATGTCATAACGATAAGAAGAATGTCATAACGATAAAAAAAGGAAGTGTGGAAAACGTAAATTTAAAGAGTCCTAGCCAATGAACTAGTTATCTATTCTGGAATCTATCAATGACAGCTAATGGTGGCTGCATTAGAATTTTGATAGTTGATAATATTGAACAATAGAGAATGATCTTCTACGTTTAGTGACAGGGCCAAAGCTCGACACTGTAACGCTGCAAGGGAAAGTGGCATTTAAGTAGAGGAGAAGAGCATATGTCTCATTCACCTATTCATCGTGCTGCTGACGCACCGGTAAAGGTCAATTTAGAAGAAGGGCAGATCTACGCATGGTGTGCGTGTGGTCGCTCGGCTGAACAGCCATTTTGCGATGGTTCTCACCAAGGTACAGGGTTAGACCCCATTGTATTTACAGCAGAAAAAGACGAAGAGGTCTGGCTCTGTATGTGTAAGCAGAGCTCAATGCCGCCTCT
Source organism: Neptuniibacter sp. UBA6509 (assembly GCA_002435145.1). Taxonomy (GTDB): domain Bacteria; phylum Pseudomonadota; class Gammaproteobacteria; order Pseudomonadales; family Balneatricaceae; genus Neptuniibacter. The sequence continues at coordinate 3,241 of DJLT01000098.1, read as the reverse complement.
TTGTGATGGCAGTCATAAAAAGTAACATCAGCTATCATAGCACCACTTAAAAAACACAACGTAGCAACTCTTAGGCTGTGATAATATAGCGCGCTTTAATTCTCCCTGATTTTCAGTTCAAAGCCTTATTTAGGAGTTAGCGTGTTGCAGTATGATGTCGTAATTATTGGTGCCGGAGCCTCAGGCCTTATGTGTGCAGCGACTGCAGGCTATCGTGGTCGCTCTGTACTTGTCATCGAGCATACTGCTAAGATTGGACGTAAAATTCTGATGTCCGGTGGTGGGCGTTGTAACTTTACCAACATCCATAACACACCGGCTAACTTCATCTCGCAAAACCCTCACTTCTGTAAATCAGCGTTGAGCCGTTATAAAGCACAAGACTTTATCGATCTGGTTGACCGTCACGGTGTGGAATATCACGAGAAGACCTTAGGCCAACTGTTCTGTAATGAATCCAGTAAAGAGATTCTTAGAGTCTTAATGACCGAATGCGAATGGGCCGGGGTAGAGATCAAAACCGATACCGCTGTGCAAAAGGTGAAGCAAGCAGACCCGCAAAAAGGTCAGGGCGGTTACCAGTTAGAAACCTCAATGGGCAAAATCAAAACCGACTCTGTTGTCATTGCCACCGGTGGTTTATCAATTCCAAATGGTGGTGCTACCAGCTTCGCTTATGACATTGCAGCACAATACGCATTAACTGTGTTACCTAGAACGGCGGCACTGGTTCCGTTTACGCTGCAACCTAAAGACAAAGACATTCTTAAAGAGCTATCCGGCGTTTCCCATCTGATTAAGGCGAGCGTCGGAAACACAAGCTTTGTCGAGATGATGCTATTTACCCATCGTGGCTTAAGTGGTCCCGCTATTTTACAGATCTCCAACTACTGGCAGCCCGGTGGTGATGTAGAGCTGAACCTTTTTCCTGAAATGGATCTGTTAGTTTGGCTAAAAGAGCAACGCGAAGCGCGGCCAAAAGCGGAAGTTACTACTATCATGGCGCAGCAAATGAGCAAGCGTATGTCGCAAATTCTCTGTGCCAAATTTGGCTTAGAAGGCGTGATGGGTGGGTTCTCCAATAAACAGCTAGAAGCGATTAACGAAGCTTTTTGTCACTGGAAAATCAAACCTTCAGGTACCGAAGGCTACCGCACTGCAGAAGTCACACTCGGTGGAATCGATACCAACGAGATCAACCAAAAATCCATGGAAGCTAAAAAAGCTCCGGGTTTGTACTTTATTGGTGAATGCTTAGATGTAACCGGACACTTAGGCGGCCACAACTTCCAATGGGCATGGGCGTCAGGGTTTGCGGCGGGGCAGGTGGTTTAGCTGTATTAGGGCGTTAAAATGAAGACTGTTCCTCAGTCACTCTATTGAATTCAGTGTTTAGGCGCGCCATCTTTGTTAGAGCATTTGTTGCTTAATGTCTTTAGGGCTGCCACATTAATCCGCGCGCGATTGATAATCGTTTTGTGGTAGATACCTAACAAGCGTGATCTCTAAGTACAACAAACATTTTAGTGTGCGAAAGGTCGGTGCTGGCAACTTATTTTGGTATTCGGCGGAAGCATGATGCATCAAAAGGGTGCTGATATCCGCTATGTTCAGGATATGTTTACTTATGCACGGATCTCTACTACACAGATCTATCCCCATGTATCAATCAACAAACTTCGTGAAGTTTATGCGGAACGCATCCTGCCGCACTAGGGGTGAAAGGGGCTGCATGAATAGATCTCCGAGTCTAACTATATTACTGAGCCACTGCTTTTAAATCTGGTGGTGGGTCAGCATAGCTTAGTAATTTTGAGGTTATAGATCTTTTTTGTAGCGATCTGCTACGGTTATGTGAAGTTAATAAAACGATAGAGTAAATGACATGGCAAAGGCACATTCCCCATTGCGTTTAGACGCCGGCTTGGTTGAGCAAGCCAAACTGTCAGGAAAGCACCTCCATCGTTCGACTGCGGAGCAGATCGAGTATTGGGCGGACATTGGACGAAGCGTATCTAAAGTCATTACACCAGAGACTTTATTACAGCTCTATGCAGGATTGGTAAAACTTAAAGTTGAGCCGGTAGTTGGTCCAAGCGTAGATCCTGATAGCCTCTTTGATTCTTTGGAAGATGATCGAGCAACAGGGAGTCTTCAAGAGAATATAACGTCTAGCTCATTAAGGTATCAGGCTTCGACCCAATATCTAGGAATGCTAGAGCAAATTTCTTCGGATGGTACGGTAACTGTAGGTCAGTTTGAAAATGGTCAATTTAAGCCGTCATCCGGAGCGGTGAATGGGTAGTGCAAAACAACTTTGGATGCTTGTTGGCGGAAATGGTGCGGGTAAGAGTACGTTTTATCGCAAATACCTAGAGCGTAGAGGAATGCCGTTTGTGAATGCCAATGTACTGGCAAAACAGGTCTTTCCAGATGATCCTGAAGGTAATAGCTATGAGGCAGCTCAATTAGCTACGCAAATGCGTGAACAGCTACTGATCGATGGCGCCATTTTTTGTTTTGAAACCGTTTTTTCCCATCCGTCTAAAATTGACTTTATAGCGAAGGCAAAAGCTTTTGGTTATCAAGTAGTTTTAGTGTTTATCCATGTTGATAATATTTCATTGAATAAGGCGCGTATATCTCAACGTGTAGAAGAAGGGGGGCACTTTGTTCCTGATAAAAAGGTCGAGACCCCTATTCCGAGAACTCTGGAAAATATCCGAAATGTACTTCCTTTATGTGACCATGTAAGGTTTTTGGACAACTCCAGCTACGAAGACCCATTCCAACAAGTGGTGACTATCCGAAATCAAACCACCACGGAGCACATGCAGCCACTACCTACTTGGGCTGCGGACTTGTTACACGTTTAACCCTGTATTCTCAGCGTTCCCTTCGCTAATCAGTTTAGCTCATAAACTCAACGCATCTAATGAACGGGCGGTTTTATGATCCGGCCTTGGGTGGGTTCCTTAGGGAAGATGCGATTAAGTCCCTCCACATGAGATAATTCAGGCTAATCAATACCTGAAGAGATCGAACATGGAGCAGCAATTATCCTTTGCCGATAGTGAGTATCAGCACAAACACCGTCATCGATCGATTTCCCGTAGTGAAGCTCGGTCATATTAAGACTGTTGAGAGGCTTGAGCCGTATGAGGGGTGACTCTCAAGTACGGTTCTTAGGGGAGGGTGGTGTGGTAACACACTGTCTTTACCCGACTGAAAACTCACAGAG
>DJLT01000102.1 GCA_002435145.1 Neptuniibacter sp. UBA6509 | reverse complement strand
AAACTATGGGACAGCAGTGGCCCTTGGGCTGCCTTTTCATTTCTAATATCTATCGATACTAATCTAACTGAGAAAGGTCACGTACAGCACCAGTATCAGCAGATGTTACTAGCTTCGCATACGCTTTTAGCGCAGCAGACACTTTACGCGGGCGTTCTTCTGCCGGCTTCCAACCAAGCTTATCCTGCTCAGCACGACGAGCCGCTAGCTCTTCATCAGATAGCAACACGTCAATTGTACGATTTGGAATATCGATACGAATCATATCGCCATTGCGCACTAAACCTATCGCACCGCCCGCAGCAGCTTCCGGCGAAGCATGCCCAATAGACAAACCAGAAGTACCACCAGAGAATCGGCCATCCGTTAACAAGGCACAATCTTTACCTAAACCTTTCGACTTAATGTAAGACGTTGGATAAAGCATCTCCTGCATACCCGGACCGCCTTTAGGTCCTTCGTAACGAACAATCACTACATCGCCTGCTTTTACTTTATCATCTAGGATATTAGCAACCGCTTCATCCTGAGATTCTGTAATATGTGCAGGGCCTTCAAATACAAGAATAGACTCATCAACACCGGCTGATTTCACAACACAACCATCCAATGCGATGTTGCCATAAAGCACAGCTAAACCACCTTCCAAAGAGAAAGCGTTCTCTATAGAACGGATACAACCATTTTCTCGATCACCGTCCAATGTCGGCCAACGGGTTGCCTGACTAAATGCAACTTGAGTTGGAATACCTGCAGGACCCGCTTTATAGAACTCCATAATTTCTGGCGTTGGGTTCCGCATTATATCCCATTCATCCAGCGCATCTTTCATCGTCAGCGCATGCACTGTAGGTACATCCGTATGCAGTTTTCCTGCACGATCCAGCTCACCCAAAATACCCATGATGCCACCCGCACGGTGAACATCTTCAATATGGTAATCCGGGGTATTAGGCGCAACTTTACATAACTGAGGCACAGCACGTGACATACGATCGATATCTTTCAGCGTAAAATCAATCTCCGCTTCCTGAGCAATTGCTAGCAAGTGAAGAATAGTGTTAGTGGAGCCACCCATAGCAATATCAAGTGTGGTGCAGTTTTCAAAAGCTTTAAAACCCACAGAGCGTGGTAATACACGTTCATCATCCTGCTCGTAATAGCGCTTCGCAAGATCAACAATGGTACGACCTGCTTTAAGAAACAATTTCTCACGATCAGCATGTGTAGCAACGACAGTACCATTACCTGGCAATGCTAAACCTAAAGCTTCAGCAAGGCAGTTCATTGAGTTCGCTGTGAACATACCTGAACAAGAACCACAGGTAGGGCACGCTGAACGCTCAACCGCATCCACTTCTTCATCTGAAGCCGTCGAGTCTGCAGCCAAAACCATTGCATCTACCAAGTCCAATTTATGTTCAGACAGTTTGGTTTTGCCTGCTTCCATTGGGCCACCTGTTACAAAAATCACAGGGATATTGAGGCGCATAGACGCCATCAGCATTCCCGGTGTGATTTTGTCACAGTTCGAAATACATACCAGCGCATCCGCACAATGTGCGTTAACCATGTATTCTACTGAATCTGCAATAATGTCACGTGAAGGTAGCGAATAAAGCATGCCATCGTGACCCATTGCGATGCCGTCATCGACTGCAATAGTATTAAATTCTTTAGCTACACCGCCCGCTTTTTCAATTTCACGTGCGACCAACTGCCCCATATCTTTAAGATGTACGTGACCTGGAACAAATTGAGTAAAAGAGTTTGCCACAGCAATAATTGGCTTGTGGAAATCCTCATCCTTCATACCGGTCGCACGCCATAGTGCACGCGCACCAGCCATATTACGACCCGCAGTCGATGTCTTAGAGCGATATTGAGGCATTAGATTGACCCTTAAAATTATAAATTTTTATTTAGCAGATGGCCGATTATAGCAGAATGATTGAACAAGCCACCTGCCGACATAATGTTTTCTACGCAACAATACATGCCAAGAATAGGTTTTACCGACATCGACTTAGCCCGCATTGACTACAATAAAGCTTAAGCAGGAGCATTGGAGGCAGATATGCGCATTGGTATTCCGAAAGAGATAAAAGTTCATGAGTATCGTGTAGGACTTACACCCTCAGGCGTCAAAGAGCTTTGCAATCAAAAACACACTGTCTTTGTTGAAACCCATGCAGGAGAAAAAATTGGTTTTAGTGACCAAGACTATCAAGATGCCGGAGCGATACTGTGCCAATCCTCTGATCAGGTTTGGCAACAAGGCCAACTTATTATCAAAGTAAAAGAGCCTCTAGCCGAAGAAGTAGAACAGATACGCCAAGACCATATTCTATTTACCTATCTTCATCTTGCGGCCAGTGAAACACTGACCCATGATTTACTCAAATCAGGCTGTACTGCCATCGCCTACGAGACAATAACGGATCAGTTTCAGCGTTTACCTTTACTCGCCCCAATGAGTGAGGTCGCAGGCAGAATGTCCGTACAGGCAGGTGCTCATTGTCTTGAAATTGCCCAAAAAGGTAGGGGAGTTCTTTTAGGCGGTGTCCCCGGAGTACCACCAGGGAAAGTATCCATTCTTGGAGGGGGCGTTGTCGGCACAAACGCGGCCATTATGGCCTTAGGTTTAGGTGCTGATACCACCATCTATGATAACTCTCCTGACAGACTAAGAGTTCTAGATGCTCAGTTTAATGGTCGCCTTAAAACGGTGTATTCAACACAGGACAGCATCTATCAAGCCATATGCCAAAGTGACCTAATCATTGGGGCTGTTCTTATTCCTGGAGCCGCAGCACCTAAACTAGTCACACGTGAGCATCTGTCGCATATGCCACAAGGCGCTGTTATCGTTGATGTCGCTATCGATCAAGGAGGCTGCTTCGAAAGTAGTCGAGTGACGACTCATGCTGAACCCACTTATACAAAGCAAGGGATTGTTCATTACTGTGTTGGTAATATGCCGGGAGCGGTTGCACGCACATCTACTCTAGCACTCACCAATGCAACAATGCCTTATGTTATTAAACTCGCAAATAATGATTGGAGAAGCATTCTTCACGATGAACCCTTTTTTGCGAAAGGTCTAAATCTTTCTAATGGGCACATATACTGTCCAGGCGTAGCCGATGCATTTGATCTCCCCTTGAGACCAATTAATCAGATATAAGTTTTTATAACCCCTTGATCGTATCCGTGCTGCACACTACTCTGTGCAGCACGAGAAACATCGAGGTCAACTATGTCTAGTATCGATAAAAAAGAGATTCGCTCAGATAAGTGGATGAACCTTCTTATAAAAACCGGCATTCCTGTTGCGATTGTCAGCATCATTTCGCTTTGGGTCGGTTGGTATTTCAAAATGCCAGCGCTAGGTAATGTCTTTATTGTTACCGCTGCAATAGCCCTGACCTTAGGCATGATATACAACGTTAGATTTGTCATTTTATCTGTACGCCAAATAAAGGCGAAACAAGCAAAAGATAAATAGCTTCGACATGCCCTCTCTTCTTGAACGCTACCCTGAGTTAAGCCAGCTTGACCAAGCTGGCTTAACAATCTTAAAAGATGCCCAACTCATACAAGTGCCTAGCAACACTGTATTGTTTCGCCAAGGTGACTTATGCAATAACTTCATTATGGTCGTCTCTGGTACTGTAAAAGTACTTGGTAGAAACGCAGCGGGAAGAGAAATCGTGCTTTATAGGATTGAAGAGAAAGGCACCTGCGTTCTTACCACCTCTTGTTTACTTGGGAAACAGAACTATCCAGCAGAAGGCATTAGTGAAACAGAAGTACAAGCTTACTTGCTCCCTCTTAAATCATTTGAAAACGCTCTGAACGATTCTCCTAGGTTGCGACACTTTATATTCTCATCTTATGCATCGCCATTGTCAGAGATGATAGAGCTCGTTCAAAGTATAGCCTTCGAAAGCATCGAATCCCGTTTAATAGAATATCTAATTACTCAAACCAATCATGATTTAAAAGTTCTCACCTCCCACCAGGAAATTGCCGATAATTTAGGCACCGCTCGAGAAGTTGTCTCTCGCCAACTAAAAAAACTTGAATCGCGAGGGTTAATTCAACTTGAGCGGGGGTGTATTCATATTTGTAATTTGGAAAGCCTTCACTCTGTGACTTAATCACAGACGGCCATTAAGAACTCATATTATGATGACCTCAATTTAATATATGAGAGGTTCAACAGCATGAACAAAAACATTGGCACTGTAGATAAAAGCATCCGTATTTTTATTGGGTTAGTACTTATTGCGTTGGTATTTGTTGGTCCACAAACAGCATTAGGCTGGATCGGTTTACCTGTAATATTAATCGCACTCTTCGGTTGGTGTCCGCTCTACAAAGTAGTAGGTATCAATACCTGTAAACAATGTGATAACAACTGATTAATTCACTAAAATCATAAGATGCCTAGGAGCAAACCGCACTCCTAGGCTCTAGTAAGTTGGCACCTAATAACAACTCCTCCTCCCCTAGTTTTATCCTAGCATTCACTCCCTATACAGTTTTCCAGCTTTAATATTATATTTTTACGCTAAACTCCTGTGTATAAGTAAGCAGAAGATTTTTATTTACTACCTGATAGCTGATACGGGATACTAATCCCCATCATAAACGTAAGAGGCTTTACCAATGCTCAAACAGCATTTTCGTTTTGCTGTATTAATAACATCGTTTTTTTTCGCCTTCACACCGAGCTCTTTCGCAGACGAAAAAAAAGGAATTGTTTCCCCAAAGCAAGCCATTAATATAGCGACTGAAAACACGCCTGGGGATGTCATTAAAACAGAAACATCTGAGCACAATGGGCAAGCCGTATATATCATCCGTATTGTCAATGAAGGCAGAGTAAAGGATATCTTGGTAGATAGCCTGAACGGCGAAATCATAAGACCTGATAAAACTAAATAAGGGAGTAGTTCTGACATGAAATTATTGGTTGTGGAAGATGATCCGGATCTACGTCGTCAACTTGTAAGCGCACTAGAAAGCAACAACTACACAGTAGAAGAAACCGCTGACGGTGAAGAAGCACTCTACCTTGGTGAAGAATATCCTTATGATTTAGCCATCGTTGATTTAGGCCTGCCTAAGCTATCAGGTATTGAGGTTATCAAACGCTGGAGAGCGGCAGGTAAAGAGTTTCCCATTATCATTCTAACTGCTCGTGGTGACTGGCAAGATAAAGTTGAAGGTTTAGAAGCTGGGGCAGATGATTACCTAGTAAAACCCTTCCATATGGAAGAACTTTCAGCTCGTTTGAATGCATTGCTACGTCGCGCTGCTGGGCACTCTAAACCTGTTCTCGAATTCGGCCCACTGAAGATAGACACCACAGGCCGTGTTGTTTATCGCAACGATGAAGCGGTTAAATTAACCAGCTACGAATACAGAACATTTGAGTACTTAGTCTTAAATGCGGGAAAAACCATCTCTAAAAGCGAACTAACAGAACACCTTTATCATCAAGACTTTGATCGAGATAGTAACGTTCTTGAAGTGTTTGTAAGACGCCTACGTCAAAAGTTAGATCCTGATCAAGATTTAGAACCGATAACCACCGTACGTGGTTTAGGCTATCGCTTTGCTCTAAACACGACAGTTAAGGATAGCGAGTGAACGTAAAATCCCCCCTGCAATCACTGCAGGGGCGCCTTCTTATAGCTTCCGCTTTAGTTCTTCCGATTGTCTTATTGATCGCAGGTTTAGCACTGAGCAAAGCATATAATTACAGTGTTGAAAACTCAGTTAAAGATAGACTTCAGCTCCAAGTCTATTTACTACTCGGCGCTGTTGAGCTAAAAGATGACCACATTGTCTTCCCCGAACGCCTGCAAGAGCCTCGATACAATCAACTAAATTCCGGCCTATATGCCGCAATTCATGACCAAGAAGGCCAGCTACTTTGGAGATCACTTTCCTCCATTTTATTAGATGACCCACACTTAACAGAGGCGATTAATTTAGGAGGGATAACCACCGGGGAACCACTTTTCCAACACCTCCCTGATGCTGCAACTTACAGTTTCCAGCTTCGTATCATTTGGGAAACCGAAGGGAAAGAGCACTCATTCCTCTTCACTGTAATGGAATCTGATGCCCTCGTTATTCGCGACATTGAAGCGTACGAACAGCAGCTCATACTGTGGCTTGGGATTATTTTCCTCGTCGCACTACTGGCACAAACACTAATTTTAAGCTGGGGCCTAACACCTTTAAGGCGTCTAGCCCGAGACCTTAAAGCGATTGAATCAGGAACCTCTGAAAAGCTAAGCGGCAGCTACCCTGATGAAGTGGAGCCGGTCACAGAAAACCTAAATGAACTTATTGAAAGTGAGCGCAAGCAGCGTGAACGCTATCGAAATACCTTAGGTGACTTAGCCCATAGTTTGAAAACGCCCCTAGCGGTTATGAGAGGCGCAGAACTGGAAGAGCATGAGCTGCATACATATCAAACTCTAGTTTCTGAGCAAGTTGAACGCATGGATCAGATTGTGCAATATCAACTCAGTCGAGCAATTAAAAGCCAAAGTAAGCCGTTAGGAAAATCGGTACAACTTGCACCGATTGTAGAACGCATGCTCAGTGCACTTAACAAAGTCTATAAGAATAAGAATGTGCATTCAGAGATGCTGTTAACGGCAGATTTAATATTTCACGGCGATGAACGTGATCTAATGGAAGTGCTTGGCAATATCATGGAAAATGCATTTAAATATGGCAACAGCCAAGTAAAAGTAAGTGGCTCCTATCAGAACAGCGAGCTAAAACTATCTATTTGTGATGATGGCCCAGGGGTAACACCCGAGATGCGTCAAGTTATTCTTCAACGAGGCGCACGCTTAGATACTTCAATCCAAGGCCAAGGGATTGGACTATCCGTTGCAACGGATATTATCAGTAGTTATCAAGGGGCAATTGAAGTAACAGACTCCCCCCTAGGCGGTACCTGCTTTGCCATCCGTTTCCCCGATTAACAGGACGAAAACCTGTTATTCCGCTTTAAGAGAGCTCACGCGTAAATACTTTTGAATTTCGTTGTAGATTAAATAACGATTTCTTTTCATGGGGCAGCTGCTCTACTTGAGTTTCAATAAAACCACGTTCGATAAACCAGTGCGCGGTTTTTGTTGTTAACACAAACAGTTTTTTCAAACCTTGCTCACGAGCCTGAAGTTCTATGCTTTGCAGCAGTTCATCACCTCGCGCGCCACCTTTATATTCTGAAGCCACCACGACACAAGCCAGTTCCCCTATACCCTCCTTTGCAAAGGGATACAGAGCAGCACAACCAATAACAACGCCATCACGCTCAATCAGCGTAAAGCGCTCAATCTCATTCTCTAAAACCTCACGAGAACGCCGTACCAAAGTGCCGTTTTGCTCTAAAGGCCGAATAAGCTCGAGCACAGCACCTACATCTTCGATACTTGCCTGACGTAATTGTTCATAAGATTCAGGAAGCACCATCGTACCTGAGCCGTCGCGGGTAAAAAGCTCAGCTAATAAAGCGCCATCCTCTTTAAAACTAATTAAGTGACAACGTGTCACGCCTTTACGACAAGCATTTACCGCAGCAGCCAAATGCCGGGATAATTCAGTATGCGGCTGATCCGTATCTTCCAATGATGCTAAATATTGCCCCACTAAACGCTCGGCTTTTCGTGTTAACAGTTCACTTCGTAAAGCGCCGGAACTATCACTCACACCATTATCCGCACCAAATAAGATAAGCTTATCTGCTTCTAGGCCGGTCGCCGCACAAGTAGCCACATCCTCAACGGAAAGATTAAAAAGCTCCCCCGTCGGGGAATATCCAAGATGGGACAACAGTACGATATTTCCATCATCTAACTGTTGAATGATAGCGTCATGATCTAAACGACGCACCTCACCAGTATGTGCCATATCAACGCCGTCTAAAACACCGACAGGCTTAGCCGTAACAAAATTACCCGATACAACTTTAATACGAGAACCCGCCATAGGCGTGTTAGGCAGACCTAATGATAACTGTGCTTCAATTTCCGCTCGAACAATTGCCGAAGCTTCGATGACACAGGTCATAGTATCTTTATCGGTTACACGTAAGTGATGGTGTAACTGTGAAGTCAGCTTCTTCTGATGTATACGTTCACTAATCTGCGGCCGAGAGCCATGCACAAGAATGAGCCTGACGCCCAGACTATTCAGCAAAGCAATATCATGCACGATATTTGCAAAGTTGGCATCAGCGACAGATTCACCGCTCAGCATCAACACAAACGTGTTTCCACGATGCGCATTAATATAGGGTGAGGACTGACGGAACCAATTAACGTATTGTTTAGTATCGTTTTTCACAGTGGTATATAACTATAAGCAGTATTGAGTGATCATTTTTTCTAATACAGCTACTGTAGGCTTTATCTGATCAAAAGCCAAATACTCATCTGGCTGATGAGCTTGGTCAATGGAACCCGGCCCCATCACAATAGAACCCATTACTAAATCTTGTATAAATGGTGCTCCAGTACCAAAGGCACCATTTCTATCTTAAAACCTAAATGAGATAACCAACCTTCAAGTAATTCAATCACCGGAATACTGCTCTGATCCCACTCAGCCTGCGTACAATTCACTAAAGGTTAAACTTTGCTTTATCACGCAGCATTGCGATTACTTGACTAACATAAGTCCATTTTAAGTATAGAGCTTGCGCTTAGATAAAGTTTACCTGAAACTGCGAGTACCTAGCGCACAAAAAATATTAATAAAAAGCGCACGTTATCATCAGAAGCATCTACCGCTGATGTAACAAGCTTATATAAAAAAACAAGCTAAGCTCCGGATTAAAGAGAAGAGAACATGGCACTTGAAGTAGAGCTAAAACTAACACTCAGCCCCCATCATATTGAATCATTGATTCGTCAGCCGCTATTTCGCTCAGAACAGATCAGGGAATTAAACACGCATCAGCTCGGTAATACATACTACGACACCCCTGAACAGCTTTTAACACAGCATAGAGTCGCTTTACGCATACGGAAAAAGGGCGACCAGCTCATTCAAACACTCAAAAGTAGCGGTTTCTCTGAAGCAGGGCTGCATAGCCGCAACGAATGGGAATGGCTCATAAAAAAGCCCGAGTTAGACTACAGTCTACTCGCACTCGCAGAGTGGCCTAAAGAACTTAATGACCCCGCAATTCAAAAGAGCATCGCGCCTGTTTTTAGTACTGATTTTCAACGTAAGACCTGGATTTTAGACACCCATGATAGCCAAGGTGAAGTATTAAAAGCAGAGATAGCCTTGGATCAGGGCACGGTTACAGCCTTAGGTAAAGAAGACCCATTATGTGAATTAGAGCTAGAGCTTTTGCAAGGTAACGCGAGTGAACTGGTTAAATTTGCACTTGAATTAGCGAAACATGTTCCCCTGTATATAAGTGATATAAGTAAGGCTGAACGTGGTTATAGGCTACTAGAGCCCTCCGCTTATAGCATCAAACGCACAACACCTAAATTTGATAAAAGCACAACCCTAGAGCAAGCGTTCATTGCCTTGTTAAGTAACGAGCTAAGCTTGTGGCCACGCTATTTTGAAGCTTGGGCGTTTACGAAAGACTGGACGCATATTCCATTAGCGCTAGAATCTTTACGCAATATTAGCGCTTTATATGAAAGTTTTAGTGATGTCATACCTGCCGAACCCGATGGGAAGCTAGACAAAATTCTGACCAAACTGATTCGTCAATTAAGAGATATAGATGCTTGGCGCAGAACAGCAATACTCTCAGGAAATCCGAAAAGCGACTGGATTCAAGAACAAGCAGAGCATGCAGCTGCTCGAGTCAATGTTCTGCTACAAACCGCTGAACCTGGTGTACTGGCTCTATTAATTTCAGAACAGCTTATCGATAAATCTTGGCGACATCGTTGGTCTGAAAATCATCAGGCGCTTGCGGCTAACTGTTTACTCAATACCTGATTAAAATCAGGATATTAACTAAACCTCGCTGTTACGATTAAAGGATTACCACTCAGGAGCAAAATATCCCATGCTTAACCCGCATTTGGACATACTACCCGAAGCCCTTCAGCCTTTACTTCAACAGAACTGGGAAAAGCTTTCTGCGGCTTTAGATCAGGTAAAAAGCACGCCCACATCCTTTATTGATGACTTAACACGTGTTTTAACCGGTAGTAATTTTGTCACGGAGCAACTAGAACGTAATCCCGAGATGCTCTCTGACCTTCTAGATAGCGGCAATTTGTATACAGAGTACGCACCCAATTTTTATCAAGAGAGCCTGCAATCTATACTTGCTCCGTTGGAAACTGAAGAACAGCTACATAAAGCGGTCCGCTGCTTTAGACAACGAGAACAGGTACGCTTAATCTGGCGTGATTTAACCCGTGCTAGCGATATGCGCACCACCACCCGCGAGTTATCGTGGTTAGCAGATGCCTGTGTCGAACAAGTGATGGATTGGCTTTATGTTCCAGCTTGCGAACGCTGGGGAACACCTACAGGCCGCCACAGCAAAAAGCCGCTTCGCATGGTTGTACTCGGTATGGGTAAACTCGGCGCGAATGAACTAAATCTATCGTCTGACATCGATCTTATCTTCGTTTATCCCGAAAATGGTGAAACTGAAGGCTGTAAAAAGTGTTTAGAGAACCAAGAATTCTTCATCCGTTTAGGTAAAAAGCTAATCCAAGCATTGGATAACCTCACCTTTGATGGGTTTGTCTTCCGTGTAGATATGCGCCTTAGACCTTTTGGCTCCGCTGGCCCACTTGCGATTAGTTTTGACGCGATGGAAGGCTACTATCAAGAGCATGGCCGAGAATGGGAACGCTATGCCATGATTAAAGCAAGGGTCATGGCAGGAGATAAAGACGCCGGCGATGAATTAATGAGTATCCTCCGCCCTTTTGTCTACCGCAAATACATCGACTTTAGCGCCTTTGATTCCCTTCGTGAAATGAAAGATATGATCAGTCGCGAAGTCCGCCGTAAAGGCCTCAACAACAACGTAAAACTTGGATCTGGCGGAATACGCGAAGTCGAATTCATCGCACAAGTTTTCCAGTTGTTACGAGGCGGCAGAGACTCGAGATTACAACAGCGTGAGCTGTGTAAAATATTGCCTATGCTGCCGGACGCCGTAGGTATGCCGCAAGTTGCCTCTGATGAACTGATGCAGGCCTATGAATTTTTACGTAATGCAGAACACGCGATTCAAGCCGTTGCCGACAAACAAACCCAAGAACTACCTAATACCGAAATAGAACAGCTACGACTTGCATTTAGCATGGGTTTTTCAAAATGGGATGATTTCTCTAGCGCACTCGAAAATCAGCGTAATAATGTGCGTACCCACTTTGCTGACCTTATTGCGCAGAGTGAAGAGGAAACGTCTAACGAAGAGAGCAGCAACCAAGAAACTTGGCTATCCCTTTGGAAAGACGAGCTGGAAGATGAACAAGCTGAAGCCATCTTAAAAGAACAAGGATTTGATACTCCAAAAGAAGCATGGGAATTAATCAACAACCTGCGCCAATCCAAAATGGTGCAAATGCTACAACAGATAGCACAAGAACGCTTACGGTTAGTGCTACCGAACATGTTCAGTGAAATCATAGAAACTGAAAACCCGACAGAAACCTTAGGACGAGTGTTAGAACTGATACAAGCAATTCTGCGACGTTCTGCCTATTTGGTGCTGTTAGCGGAAAACCCAATGGCTTTACAGCAGTTGGTCAAACTCTGTTCCGCTTCGGCATGGTTTTCCGAAAAGCTCACAAAGCAACCGATCTTATTAGATGAGCTAATCGATCAAAAAACACTCTACGCCCCACCGAATAAGGAGCAACTTAACAGTGAGTTACGTCAACAGTTGCTGCGCATCCCAGAGGAAGATACAGAACAAATCATGGATGCCCTACGCTACTTCAAAAACGCACATGTTTTAAAAGTGGCAGCATCAGAGATTACTGGCGCACTTCCTCTGATGAAAGTAAGTGATTACTTAACATGGACAGCGGAGGTAATTTTAGAGGCTGTTGTTGATGTCGCGTGGCGATTGATGACCGAAAAACATGGCTCACCACAAAAAACTGCGGGCGTCCCCTGCAATCCTGACTTTATCGTTCTAGGCTACGGTAAAGTCGGCGGTATTGAGCTTTCCTATGGATCAGATTTAGACCTTGTATTCATTCATGATTCGGATCCAAATTTATTCACTGATGGCGACAAACAGATAGCAAACTCTGTCTTTTTTACTCGGTTAGGGCAAAAAATAATCCACATCCTCAACACCTTCACCACTTCGGGTCAGCTTTATGAGGTAGATATGCGTTTACGCCCCTCTGGCAATTCAGGCCTACTTGTCAGCTCACTCAAAGCGTTTAGAGAATACCAGAAAAAAGAAGCATGGACTTGGGAACACCAGGCCCTTGTACGTGCTCGTGTGGTTGCCGGTGACACTAATCTTAAAAAGGGCTATGAAGCGGTTCGAGCTGAGATTCTAGAAAACGAAAGGGATACGGAAAAACTGCTTAAAGACGTATCAGAAATGCGTGAAAAAATGCGTCAGCATTTAGGCAGCAAAAGCAGCTCAACTGAAGACAACCCAGTCTTCCATTTAAAACATGACCGCGGAGGCATTGTAGATATTGAATTTTTAGTTCAATTCCTGGTTCTAAACCATGCACATCAATTCCCTGAGCTCTACGAATACACTGATAACATTCGTATTCTCAATGCTGCGGAGAAAGTAGAGCTACTCAATTCAAGCGAGGCCGAAACCTTACGTGAAGCCTATAAAGCTTATAGGGCGGTAGGTCATAAACAAACAATGAAGGACCTATCTAACACAATCTCTGCTTCCGAAATGACAGATTTAAGAGAAGCTGTCGCTGCAATTTGGCATAAATTCATCGGCGATTAGCTTATTAGTTTAGGCTGAAACAAAAAAGGCGGAGCTCATTGAGCTCCGCCTTTTTATATTCTAAAAACGATCTACACGTCAGTTAACCAACCGTGCTTATCTTCAGCCTTACCCCACTGAATATCATTCAGCGCAGTACGAAGCTTAACTGTAGTTTCACCGATGTCACCACTTCCTACTTGATGTTCTTTACCTTGATAAACCATAGTGCCTACAGGTGCCAGTACTGCAGCAGTACCTGAAAGGGCTGCTTCGCAACCTGGTTTTGCGATACGTTCTAGCATCTCATCAACAGTTAATCTTCGCTCTGTAACCTTCATACCTAAATCAGCCGCAATCGTTAATACACTGTCGCGCGTTACACCATGCAAGAAACTCTCATCCAGTGAACGCGTAATAACCTCGTTACCATCAATTAACAGGAAGTTAGCAGCGCCAGTTTCTTGAACGTCACCATTTGGACAGAATAAAACCTGATCAACATTATGCTCTGCTTTCGCTTTCATCGTTGGCAGCAATGCGCTGGCATAGTTACCGCCACTTTTGATCATGCCATTATGCGGAGCGCAACGAAGTCCGTGATCTTCAACTAATAAACGTAACGCTCTATCACCACCCGCAAAATAATCACCTACAGGCGAAAGCAAAACGTAAAAACACGCAGTCTCGGAAGGCGCGGCCGCTTTACCAATCGCAGGCTCAGTGCCAAATAACGTTGGACGTATATACATAGACCCAGGAGGCGCAGGAACTTCCGCAGCAAATTTCTTAACTGTATCCAAAATCATCTGAGTCACAAACTCTTCATCCAACTCTGGTAACGCCAGTAAACGAGCACTTTGAGCTAAACGGGATACATTACGATCAATGCGAAATACTTTTATAGAGCCATCTTCATGTCTAAATGCCTTTAGGCCTTCAAAACACGTACTTGAATAATGAAGAGCATGCGCGCCTGGATGCAGTTGAATGCTATCGCTAGGGACCATTTCGACCGCACTCCAGCTGGAACCGTCAAACCAAGTGATTGACATTTCTGGCATAAAAACGGAGCCAAATGCAGTTGCCATGATACCTTCCTTCTAATTATTCTGATGTGTCACTATCTCCCGTAAGAAAAGGAAATAGATATGATGATGTACAAATAAGGGCTGATATTCTAATCCTCATAACAGCAAATTGGAATTACCTCACCGCCTCAACTAGCCATCTTGAAGAAAAAAAATGCATTCCGAGTAGAAAGAATAGAAATTGGGCGTTCTTAAGCAATTATTGTATGATTCACCCACTAGAAAAATCCGAACATATCGGATAATCAATAACCTATCAGCTACCATGATTTATCTGTCTTTATAGCGATTCAACCCAAGGTTCTAGGTTTGAAAACGCAACCCATGGAAAAGCTGACAGTACCCTATTTGAGGAATAATGAAAAAAGCATTTGCCAAGTTCACGCAGTTAGGAAAATCAGCCCCTAAGCGAACATTTTTTCTTATCTTTCTTTGCCTTTCCTTTTGCGACCTATTTTTAGTTAGGGACATCAATTGGATTATTGAAAATGCCACGGGGGAACGGTTTTGGGTTAACTACAGCTTTAGCCTAATCGCCTTAATATTCTTGATGGTGCTTTTTGCCCCTATTAGAAGCAGTGCTATTAGAGCAGTATTTGTCTTTTTCATACTTGGCACCCAGATCGCTCAGCTCTCTTATTTCGCAGTTTACAATAACTTCGTCACCGTATTTGATCTTCGCTTTGTAGCAGCAGATCCATTGCTAACCCTTGAGTTATGGATCGACAACGCCGCTCTATTGAAACCCTTGATACTGCTATTAATAGAACTGCCTCTATTACTTTTATTATTTCGTCTCGATCTAAGACCTAGGATCTGGTTACGCATTAGCAGCGTTATAGTCTCTGTCATTTTCTTTTTGCTTCTATCATTCAGCTGGTACGGTATCAGCAAATTTCAATTTAGCTCTGTCGCCTACGCCAGTGTATTTCCCAACCTAATAGAACGTAATGCATTTGAAGGAAAACTCGTAGACAAACCCCAACTGGAAGCACGAACAGCTCATCCCAAAGCCCCTAATATTGTTTTCATTGTGGGTGAATCACTTAATTTTGATCATCTAGGCATAGCCGATTACCCGCGCCCTACAACGCCACGTTTGCAAAAAATGATGGATAAGGGTGAGATGCTGCTCTACCGTAATGCTGTCAGTTTAGGTACACGCACACTTAGCTCAGTTCCATATATGCTGACTGGATTGCAGGGTATAGATCCTCACGGAATCGTTTACAGTAGTCCGACAATCTTTAACTATGCAAAAGCTGCAGGCTATACAACAGCCTTAATCACCGCACAAGATTTCCAATGGAGAAATGTAGATCAAATATTTGTTGATCAAGATCTAGATTTTTACCGTCCAGGTACTGATTTCAGCGCATCTGTATCCGTTTCCGAAGGCGCCGATGACATGAAAGTACTAACGGAGGGAATTACGCCTTATCTGGAATCAACACTTAATGATTCGCAGACAGCTCCGATGCTGTTAGTTGCCCAGATGAACGGTAGCCACTATCCGTACAACACTCATTCGCCTGATTACATTAAACAGTTTTTGCCTGAAGAAGAGCCAAACAGCATTAACGCTTATGACAATACAGTGCTCTATTCTGATCTTTATTTAGAAACACTTGTAAACACTGTCAGGGAACATGATCCCGATGCTTGGGTGTTTTTTTCATCGGACCATGGTCAAGATATCTCCAGTAACAAAACGGCCTTCAATTCAGGTTATGCTTCAGGAATCATCCATAACGCATTAATGGTTTTCCCACCTGCTAGCGCTATAGCAACCCTTAAAACCAATGAAACCGCGCCCGTCAGTCAAGCTGACATTTTTGCTACGATTTTAAATCTCATGCAGATTACACCGGTTTCCGAGATCAATGGTGTAGATCTAATGACGCCGATTGATCCTGAACGTTTACGGGTGGTTTCAGCCTATATGAAAACTCTGCACAATGAACCAAATGCTGTCTTAGTAATGCCTGATCTGTCCTATATTCATATCAACTTTGACAGGGGCAATGTTAAGCACTCAAACGGTGAGACAACACGCTACAAAAAGTTAAAACCAGAGTATAAAGAAATTTTCGATCGCCGATTAAACCCCGCTGATAGAAAGGTTCAATAAGAGTATGTTGTTAATAATTCGAATGGATAGCAACCTATGAAAACACTGATCATTGGACCTTCTTGGGTTGGCGACATGCTGATGAGTCAATCTTTATATCGGCATTTAAAACAGCAAAACCCTGATATAGAGATCGACGTACTTGCGCCAAACTGGTGTCGCCCAGTGTTGGCGCGGATGCCTGAAGTCAATCAAGCAATTGAGATGCCTGTAGGCCATGGCAGCCTTCAGTGGGGCCTTAGAAAACAGATCGGTAAGCAACTGAGTCAAAACCGTTATGAGCAAGCACTCGTATTGCCAAACTCACTTAAATCTGCCCTTATTCCTTGGTTTGCCAGCATACCCAAACGTACCGGCTGGCGCGGAGAGATGCGCTATGGATTACTCAATGATATAAGACCTCTCGATAAAGAAGCCTTTCCGTTGATGGTGCAACGCTATGTTGCCTTGTCACAAGAGGCAACAGCGCCTGCTCTGTCATTAGACTCCATACTTTATCCACAGTTGTCGGTAGATAGCGCTGAGTATAACGCTGCTCTCATTCAATTGGGGCTCAACGCAGATAAAGCGATCGCCTTCTGCCCCGGAGCCGAATTTGGTCCAGCAAAACGTTGGCCCGATTATCACTATGCAGCGCTAGCAAAGAAGATGATTACGGAAGGTTATCAAATCTGGCTTTTTGGTTCAGAGAAAGACAGAGAAACTTGTCAGCAGATTCAAGATCAGCTAAGTGAACAAGAGCAGAAATGCTGCCATAACTTAGCAGGTACCACCAGTCTACCCCAAGCAATCGACCTTATCGCCCATTGTGAAGCGGCTGTCAGTAATGACTCAGGGTTAATGCATATCGCTGCAGCAGTAAACACCCCCCTAGTTGCACTTTACGGCCCGACAAGCCCATCATTTACACCGCCTCTTTCTCATCAAGCAGAAATAATAAAGTTGCTAGATGGTTTTCATAAAATAAGAAAAGGCGATGCAGAGCAGGGGTATCATCAAAGCATGATTGATATCACCCCTGATATGGCTCAAACAGCATTACAAAAGTGGCTAACAGCATGAAAGTATTGATCGTAAAAACCTCCTCCATGGGTGACATTATCCACACCCTACCTGCATTAACTGATGCAACCAAAGCACATCCTGGCATTCGTTTTGATTGGGTAGTAGAGGAAGGTTTTTCTGAAATACCAAAGTGGCATGCTAGCGTTGATAAAGTTATCCCCGTTGCTATTCGTCGCTGGCGTAAAAACATTTTTAAAACGTTCAAAAACGGCGAGTGGAGCGCTTATAAAAAAGAACTGCAGCAACAAAACTACGACGCCATCATTGATGCACAAGGTCTATTAAAAAGTGCGGTACTGGTATCTAAGGTCGCAAAGGGACCACGTTACGGTCTAGACAAGCACTCTGCTAAAGAGCCTCTCGCTGCACGTTTTTATGACCACACCATCAGCGTCAGTAAGGAGCTTCACGCGGTTGAACGCGTTAGGCAGCTTTTTGCGAGCGCACTGAACTACTCAATATCTGAAGAGATT
The DNA here is from genome assembly GCA_002435145.1 of Neptuniibacter sp. UBA6509. Lineage (GTDB taxonomy): Bacteria > Pseudomonadota > Gammaproteobacteria > Pseudomonadales > Balneatricaceae > Neptuniibacter. The sequence goes on along the minus strand of DJLT01000102.1, from coordinate 4,068 downwards.
GGCGATTTTGCGATTAAGCAACATTTCTCAATCAATTTAGACAAGAGCGAACCCTATTTAGTTTTTCAGCACAGTACGACACGCTTTGATAAACATTGGCCTGAAGCCTATTGGATAACTCTAATAAGGAAAGCTGGAGAGGCTGGCTGGAAGATCAAACTTCCTTGGGGCTCAGCAAAAGAAAAAGAGCGTGCAGAACGGTTTGCTAAAAATGCTCCCCATGTAGAGGTTCTCCCTAAACTACCTTTATCGGAAATTGCACATGTTCTAGCTAGCGCTACCGCCTGCGTTTCAGTAGATACAGGGTTATCCCATCTAGCAGCCGCCTTAGACACCCCTAATGTAATTCTATTCGGCTCTACCGATCCTGGGCTTGTTGGGGGTTACGGCAAAAATCAACAGTGCCTAGAAGCTAAGGATTACCCAAACACGGGTGCACAAATAGAGCCCGCCATTTTTGCATCGCTTACCCCCGAAATAGTCTGGGATCATCTCGACAAGTTTATTTGTACAAAGAGCCATCCAGAAACCTAAAGAAAGTGATTAAAGTTCCTCCATCTCCTCTCGGTACTTAACTCGATAGACGATTAGCATACCTGGATGTCTCGTTATTTAGTCCCTCTCGGTTAATTCGTTAATTTAAGTCCTATAAATCACTAAATAACTGAAATCATCATGAATCTTCCTACATTTCATTCAATAACGACTATTATAAAAAAAGGTTTCCTTAGAGAAGTCGCGCAAAAAACAATATGGTATAAACATTCATTAATTTGAGTTAGATTGTTGCCATAGACACTAAAAAACAGTGCTCTGATCTAATCGATACAATTTAAGGCAGTAAACTTGGCCGAAAAACATCAATCTCCCAGACAGTACTCTCTCAATGCAACACGAGGGACTTTAGCGCTAGTCGTACTACCGTTACTGTTAGTCGTGATTGGCGGTGGACTCGTCTATTTCAATTTTAGTAACGAAACAGAAAAAGAAGCGCTAACACACAGCGAGAATGTAACTAACTTGTTAGCAGAACAAGCAAGCGCTTTCATTCGTAATAAACAGCATGCAGTCAAACTCTTAGCCGGTGAACAACTACTGCAAAATAGTAACTTTGAACATTCTCCGCAGCCTCCCAAGCAACTCGGTAATTTATTAGAGCGTTACTGCACCACATTAAATGCGTCTATCTGTTACATAATGAATGTGAATGGCGTCACCATTGCAGATAACAATCTCCTTACAGAGAAAACCCTCCACGGTAAAAACTACGCTTTTCGTGATTACTTTAAAAATGCGATGCAAGGGAGGGACTATGTACACTTAGCTTTAGGTGTCACCACGAAAAAGAGAGGTATTTACTTCAGCAGCCCTATCTTTTTTGGTAGCAGCATTGCAGGTGTCGCTGTCATAAAGTTTAACCCGGAACAGATAGAAGAAAACTTCTCAGGCTTATCAGGCAGTGCTGTCTTAGTCGATAAGAATGATATTATTTTTGCTTCAAACAATACTGATTGGCTTTATAAGAGCCTTTATCCTTTATCTGAGCAGCAGAAAAAACAGATCGCCAAATCCCGTCAATTTGGAGAAACAGAGCCGGAAACGATTGGTTTTATTACGCTAAATGATGGCCGTGTCGAAAATAGTCAGAATGATAATTTCATTGTAAACAGCCAACCTGTTGAAGCACTTAAAGGCTGGAAAATCACCTACCTTCTCAAGCCTGAACACCTTTACCCGATTCAACAGGAAAGCCAAAGGAATTTGGTTTTTGCTATAACCTTTTTCCTTTTTCTAGTAACAGCGATTGCCGTTAGGCAGCTATATCGAACCTTAAAGGCAACGATAAATAGTAACTCTGAATATCAGAAAGAGATTGAAGAAAGTAAAAATCGCTTACAGCACTTTGAACAGGTCAGTACGGAAGCTATATTTATCCACAACTCTGATGGCGTTATGTATGTTAATAAACAAGGTGAAAAACTCTTTGGCTATTCACAAAAAGAGCTAAAAAATCTAAAGCCAAAAGATCTATTTACTCAAGAAAGCCTGCCAACAGTTTTAGCCCATGTTGAGTCATCCTCTAATGCTCCATATCAAGCTAACATTCTGACCAAAAACGACCAGGTCATACCTGTAGTAGTAACAGGTAGATCTGTGACATGGAACGGGGAAAAAGCTAGAGCAGCATCCTTTAGAGATATACGCAATCGTATTGCTGTCCAAAAACAGTTGGTCGCCAGTGAGAGTCGTTTTAGACAACTCTCAGATTTAGTCGGTGAAGGCTTATTGATCCATACTCATGGACGCATCATTGATGTAAATGAATCGTTTTGTAAGCTGATGAATGAAGAGCGGAAAGACCTCATTGCACACCCTGTATCACAGCTATTTGGCGAAGCTATTTTTAACGCCTTATATGCCCCCCATAATGAAGATGACAGCTTAAATTCAGAGATAGTGTTTCACAGAAAAGATGGCTCAGACTTTACTGCGGAAGTAAAAACAGCCAGCATGAAATTTGATGATGGCTTATATTCTATCCTGACGATAAAAGACATTAGCCACCATAAAGAGCAGAAAGAAAAGATACTCTATCAGGCTCAATTCGACCTACTAACCAATATCCCCAACCGTCTGTTGGCGCGTGATAGAGCTGAGCAAGCCATGAAAGCCGCTGATAAACATGGCACAAAGCTAGCTTTGCTATTTGTTGATCTTGACGGTTTTAAAAAAGTGAATGACAGCTTAGGACACGACGTGGGGGATTTACTCCTACAGCACGCCAGTAAACGCTTCATCTCATGTGTAAATGATAGCGACACGGTAGCTCGCCACGGCGGTGACGAATTCATCATTATACTTGAAGACCTCAATACCCCTGCTGATGCAGAAATCTATATTGAGAAAATTCTAGAACAGTTTATGAAACCTTTTTCGATACAGAATAAGGAACTATTCGTTACAACCAGTATCGGCGTTTCAATCTACCCGAACGATGCGCAAGACTACCAATCACTGCTGCGTGCTGCAGATATAGGCATGTACAAAGCTAAGAACGATGGTAAGAACACATTCCATTATTACACCCAAGAGATGAATGAAATTGCCACACGTAAGTTAAATATCGATAACAACTTACGACAAGCAATGGAAGAGAATGAATTCAGCATTGTGTTCCAACCGCTGATGCAAGAGACCGGCGACCAAACAACCATTGCTGGAGCTGAAGCCCTCTTAAGGTGGAACTCTAAAGAGCTGGGTTCTGTTTCACCTATTGAATTTATCCCACTTGCTGAGCAAACAGGCTTGATCGTTAATATAGGCCGATGGGTTCTACAACAAGCATGCCTTCAGGCCAAAGAATGGATTGACCAAAACAACGATAACTTTAATATCTCAGTTAACGTATCACCAAGACAGTTTAAAGGTAACGACTTTGTTCAAGATATAAAAGAGGCTTTAACACTAAGTAAACTCCCCGCAAACCTCCTTAGCATCGAAGTTACTGAAGGCTTACTTATCCAGGCGAGCCCCGAACTGTACAAAACACTTAATAAAATTACAGCGATGGGCGTCAAAATCTGCATGGACGATTTTGGTACAGGCTATTCATCACTGAACTACCTAAAAACGTTCCCTTTTAATAACCTTAAAATAGACCGATCTTTCATCAATGAATTCCCAAACAACCCAGATTCAAACATATTAGTATCAGCTACTATCGCGATGGCGCACCAGCTCGGTTTAAGCGTTACTGCAGAAGGAATTGAATCTCAGCAACAAAAAGAAGGTTTAAAAAACCTTAATTGCGATCTGCTTCAAGGATATTTGTTTGGTAAGCCTATGAGCCCTGATGAGTTTACTCATTTCCTACAGAGACATCGTTTCAAGTACAAAGAGGGCTTCAATCAACCACATTCCGAAAACTCATCAACGAAAAACGCACTATAGATCTAGAATAGAAATCATTATTTAAAATATGGATCGGATAAAAAAGACATACAGAAAGGGGGAAAATGGTGCCGGCACGAGGAGTCGAACCCCGGACCTACTGATTACAAGTCAGTT
>DJLT01000061.1 GCA_002435145.1 Neptuniibacter sp. UBA6509 | reverse complement strand
CAAAGAAGCGGCACCTGAAGCTAAGGTACCTGTAGCCGAAAGCAAAGAAGCTGCATCCCAAGCCAAAGCGCCTGAAGCAGATGCCCCTGCTGCACCTGTTCGCAAACGCAGAACACGTAGAGCACCTAACGACCCTCGTAATCGTAAAGAGAGCGAGAAGAGCTAAGGGCTTTTCAAATAGGGAACAAAACGGGGCTAGCTAGCCCCGTTTTTTTTATTTGAATTCTTATATTTTTATTTTTTCTTAAACAGATCCAATAACTTCTTCTTAGGATCTTTTTCCTCTGTTGGCAGAGCCTTTTCAAAACGCTGCTGCAGCGCCTCAAACTTCTCCTCCTTCTTACGATGCCTTTCTTCTTCTCTTTTTGCGTTCAGATCGACTATTTTGCTCACGATAATTCTTCACTCTTTCCTATTTGTGAAGCCTTCTGCGTATTCCAAGCTTCAAGCGCTTCGTAATAAGCGTCCCAAATACAATATGAACAGCCACTTTCGCAACACTCATAGTCTTCAGGTGGCTTTGGTTTTTCTGTTAAATCGGTCATATCGTCTTCTTTCATCATGTAATCATTTTACTCTCGGGCATTATTTAATCAAATCTAAACAATGACCCTGTATAACTAACACTAAGTAGATACAACTATTGTCTTACTACAAATAACTACATTTTTGGCCAAAACAACTAGTAAAAATATCTAAAAAACAAGAAAAATGCTGCATTGCAGCAAAAAACTGGCAAATAAAGTTGTAAAAACACAACAACATTAGCCATAAGTACATAGGCCAGACGTATGACAGTTGCACTTAATTCAGTATAATTCTGTTACTAAATTACAACTATCGGGTTTGAGATAGTAGAGAGAGGGTAGCCACAAGCCACCTTTGTTCAAACCCTTGGCAGCACCGCCATAAAACTTTTGGGGAATACAATGACTACAAAGAACCAAACGATCTATTACACCCTTACAGACGAAGCTCCATCACTTGCAACATGCTCGCTTCTTCCGATTGTTCGCGCATTTACTTCTGCCGCCGACATCGACGTTAAAATCACAGATATATCTCTAGCTGGCCGTGTACTATCAGCCTTCCCCGAAAAGCTTACTGATAGTCAACGTGTTGAAGATGGTTTGAAATTCTTAGGTAACTTAACGCAAGACCCTAAAGCAAATATCGTTAAGCTTCCTAACATCAGCGCTTCAAGCCCTCAGCTAAAAGCCTGCATCACTGAACTTCAATCCCAAGGTTATGACGTTCCTAACCTACCTGAAGCCCCTACTACAGATGAAGAGAAAGAGATCTTAGCTCGCTATTCTAAAATTTTAGGCAGTGCTGTGAACCCTGTTCTTCGTGAGGGTAACTCTGACCGTCGCGCACCAGGCGCTGTTAAGGCCTTCGCTCGTAAGTTTCCTCATTCTATGGGTAAATGGAGCAAAGCGTCACGTACTCATGCTGACTACATGCGTGAAGGTGATTTTTTCTCAAGCGAGCAGTCGATCACAACAGAAGAAGCTTGTGATGTGCGAATTGAATTTGTTGCACCAAACGGCGATGTTACCGTTAAGAAAGAACTTAGCCTAGAAAAAGGCGAAATCCTTGATAGCATGCGCATGAGCTGCAAGGCATTGCGCGACTTCTTTGAAGAGACCCTACAAGACGCTCAAGATACTGGTGTTATGTGGTCTCTTCACGTAAAAGCGACCATGATGAAGGTTTCCCACCCAATCGTATTTGGTCATGCTGTTACAGTTTTCTATAAAGAGCTATTTGAAAAATACGCTGATCTTTTTGAAGAATTAGGCGTGAACCCAAATAATGGTATCGGCAGTGTTTATGACAAGATTGCTACACTACCAAGCTCTAAACGCGAAGAGATTGAAGAAGAGATCCACGCTTGCCATGAGCACCGCCCAGAGATGGCCATGGTTGATTCCGTCAAAGGTATTACCAACCTGCACGTTCCTTCAGATGTTATCGTTGATGCATCAATGCCTGCGATGATCCGTAATGGCGGCAAGATGTGGGGCCCTGATGGCCGTCCAAAAGACACTAAAGCCGTTATGCCTGAAAGAACATATGCTCGCATCTATCAGGATATGATCAACTTCTGTAAAACCAATGGTGCATTCGATCCAACCACAATTGGTACCGTTCCAAATGTTGGTCTTATGGCTAAAAAAGCTGAAGAATACGGCTCTCACGACAAAACCTTTGAAACTGAAGAAGGTATTATGCGTGTAGTTGCTACCGACGGCACGGTTCTAATGCAGCATGATGTAGAGAAAGGTGACATTTGGCGTGCTTGCCAAACTAAAGATGAGCCTATTCGTGACTGGGTTAAACTTGCAGTTACTCGTGCGCGCCAATCTGATACGCCAGCAATCTTCTGGTTAGATCAAGAACGTGCACATGATCTCGAGCTTACGAAAAAAGTGAATAGTTATCTTAAGGACCACGATACAGAAGGTCTTGAGATCTCTGTTAAGTCATACAGCCAAGCTATCCGCTTCACAATGGATCGACTTATTCGCGGAAAAGATACAATCTCTGTTACAGGTAATGTATTACGTGATTACCTTACAGACCTTTTCCCAATCATCGAACTAGGCACTTCTGCCAAAATGCTATCTATCGTTCCAATGCTTAAAGGCGGCGGTATGTATGAAACAGGTGCTGGCGGATCAGCGCCAAAACATGTACAGCAGGTAGAAGAAGAAAACCATTTACGTTGGGATTCACTGGGTGAGTTTTTAGCACTTGCAGTATCTCTCGAAGATGCTGGCATTAAGAACGACAACCCTCGCGCTACCATCCTAGCTAAAACACTGGATGCAGCAACAGGAAAACTTCTTGAGAACAACAAATCACCTTCTCGCAAGACTGGTGAGCTAGACAACCGTGGTAGCCACTTCTACCTAGGCATGTACTGGGCACAAGAAGTTGCAAACCAGACTGAAGATACTGAGCTAGCAGCTGAATTTAAAGAACTAGCTGACGCACTTACAAAAAACAAGGATCAGATTATTTCTGAACTTGCAGAGTGCCAAGGCTCTCCAGCCGCACTAGATGGTTACTATCACGCGGATAGAGCTGCTGTTAAAAAAGTTATGCGCCCTAGCGCTACACTTAATAGCGCCCTAGCGGCAGCAACAAAATAAGCTAAAATGCTTTACAAAACCCGGCTATATGCCGGGTTTTTTATTACCTATAGTAAACAGCGACTATACTGACAAGACCATATCCCATCGAGCGTGTAACAATGTTCCTATACACAAACATTGGCACCACCTTGTGCTTCCTATTTCTAGCTACAAGCCTTTCAGCTCACGAGGTTAATCTCAATACACATAACCTCGCTCCTTATAGCACCTACATCGATGGTAAGATCTCAGGAACTGCCGTAGAAGTACTTAGATGCACTGAAAAAAAACTAGAATATACCGCTTTTAATATCTCAGTTTATCCATGGAAGAGAGCACAGCATATGGTAAAGAGCCATGCCGCTGACGGATTCTTTGCCGCATCACAAAGCGCCGAGCGCGACGAGTATGCTGTTATGTCCAACATAATTGCAGAGCAGTAATGGACTTGGTATCTAGCAGCGAATAATACTTCCAACCCAAATGACAATACCTTTAAGCAGAATGCTATTGTGACGAGTTTCTTAGGTGCCAACATGCAAAGCTGGCTAATTGATAACAAGTACCGACTTAGCTCTTTCCCCCCAGTAAACAGTAAACAGTAAACAGTGAACAGCTACTAAAACTTCTGATTCACGATAGGGTTGATGCAATACTTGCAAACAACCAAGTTATGGAAAAGCTCATCCAACAAGAAGGCGTAAAATATAAACTCAGATCGGTCACTCATTCAAACAAACCACTTGGCGTGTATTTTTCCAAACAGTTCCTACTTAAACATCCGCTTCTTTTAGATCAATTTAACTCCGCAATAGATGACTGCAGGCATAAAAAAAGCACGCCGTAGCGTGCTTTAGGAATGATACAAAGAAGATTTATAGATTTGCCACACGATTCAAGCCAGAAATAGCTGCAACTCGATATGCTTCAGCCATTGTCGGGTAGTTAAACGTTGTATTAATGAAATACTTTAACGTGTTTGCCTCACCTTCCTGAGCCATGATTGCTTGGCCGATATGCACAATTTCAGATGCGTGCTCACCAAAACAATGAATACCTAGGATCTGCAAAGTATCGCGATTGAAAAGTATCTTTAACATGCCAACAGGCTGACCATAAATCTGCGCACGAGCGGTATCTTTAAAGAAGGCCTGGCCTACTTCATAAGGTATACACTCATCGGTCAACTCCTCTTCAGTCTTACCAACGGAACTGATCTCTGGAATAGTATAAATACCTGTAGGGACCTCATTAATATAGCGGAAATCCTCTGCAGAAAGCATATCTGCAGCAGCAGCACGCCCCTGATCAAGAGCAGCGGAAGCAAGACTAGGCCAACCAACTACATCACCTGCAGCATAAATGCCTTCACATGATGTCCGGTAATGCTCATCCACTTCTAGCTGTCCACGACCATTAGCCTCTAATCCAATATTGTCTAACTTAAGCGTTTCTGTGTTACCACTGCGCCCGTTACACCATAGAAAGGCATCAGCCCTAATTTTCTTACCAGATTTGAGCGTTAGAACAACACCACGGTCATCTGCTTCAACACTTTCGTAGGTCTCATTATGGCGAATCTTCACCGCATTATTACGCAAGTGATAGCTTAATGAATCTGAGATTTCTGCATCCAAGAACGAAAGTAATCGGCTTTGGTTATCAATAAGATCAACCTTTACGCCCAAACCACTAAAAATTGAAGCGTACTCAGATCCAATTACACCCGCACCATAGATGATAAGAGTACGTGGCGTGTGGCTAAGCTTTAAAACTGTATCTGAGTTATAAATACGAGGATGTGTAAAATCAATATCAGCAGGTTTATAAGGTCTAGAGCCTGTTGCTATAACGATATTCTTCGCTTTAAGAACCTCATCGCCTTTTACAGTTCCTTTAACTAGAACCGTGTTTTTATCTTGAAATTCAGCCACACCGAAAAATACATCGATACGATTTCTTGCATAAAAATTAGTACGCAAAACAACCTGACTTGAAATAACCTTCTCTGCCCTTTTAAGTACTTTCGGGAAAGAAAACCAACGCGGCTCACCAATGTCTCGGAACATTGGATTCGTATTGAACTCAATAATTTGCTTAACTGAGTGACGCAACGCTTTAGAAGGGATAGTACCTTTGTGGGTACAGTTACCACCCACCGCTTCTTGCTCTTCGATAACTGCAACACGACGCCCCTTTTTAGACGCATTCATTGCCGCACCTTCACCCGCAGGCCCAGAGCCGATCACAATGACATCATAGTCATAAACCGCCATCACTTTCCCCTATCTCTTATAGTTATATCTTATTGTTTAAGCAGATATTTTTCTTAGTTGCTAGCTTACTCTTACTAACAGAGCTCTCAATTATTCTTTAGATTTAACTTCATAACCAAGATCAGTAGATGCAGCCTCTTTCGCTTGTCTTTCCTGCTCTTCATCACATTTTTGTGGATCATCCCCACAGATACTACACTTACCTTCTATACCTACGTTAGCCAATCCGCCACATGAACCTGATATTGGCTTACGTCCAAGTATTACACCCACAGACATTGCAACAATAACACACAGCAACACAACAAATGTTAAAATAATTGTACTCATAACTTCTTCCTATTGAACAAGGTAATGATTAAAACCCGGGGTCATTTTTTCTTCAAAACCCTGGTCGGCTTTAACAATAAAAAAAGCTTCAATATTGTTTTCTATAGCAAAGGCAAAAGCACTCTCTTCCCCCATGACCATCATCGCCGTGGCATAAGCATCCGCTTCTGCACAGGTTGGCATCAGTACCGTAACGGATGCTAAACGATGTGTAATTGGGCGACCCGTATTAGGGTCTATAGTATGCGAAAAACGTACTCCAGCCTCTTCAAAATAATTTCGATAATCACCTGATGTAGCTATACCTATATCCTTAACAGCAATAACCTTTTGAATAGCTCTATCAAATCCCGCAGAAGGCGACTCAATAGCTATTTTCCAATTAGAACCGTCCGGCTTAACACCTTTCGCTCTTAACTCACCACCTATCTCTACCAGATAGCTACTTATTCCATTACTTTCTAACAAAGTAGCAATCACATCTACACCGTATCCTTTGGCAATCGCAGATAGATCTATATAGCTTTCTTTATGTTTCGTCAGTTCTCGTTTATTAAGCTGCAAAAATTCAAAGCCAATTTTCTCGCGGATAGCATCAATCTGATCCTGAGCAGGCGCTTTTATTATACGCCCATCTGGGCCAAAGCCCCACAAATTAACCAAAGGACCGACAGTTACGTCAAATGCACCGGATGATTTTTCACTAATCTCATCAGCTTTAACTAAGATTGTATACAATTGAGCGGAAAGCTCTACAGAACTGTTTGCAGGTAAACGGTTGATAATTGATAACTCAGAGTCATCAATATAGGTGGACATTGCTTGATTAATATCCACTAACGCTTGATTAATTGCGTTTGTATCGACTGATTCTTGCTGATTAGGGACCCACTTAACGGTAAAGGTCGTCCCCATAGTAATCCCTTGATAAGCCTTGATATCCTGAGGCTTATCTTGGCACCCACTTATCGAAACCAATAAAAACAAAATGGCCAGCAGCTGAGCTGCCGGCCATTTATTGGCTTGTCTTATGACAAACATATCTTATTTAACCACCGAAGTCGTCTAAGAAGATATTCTCACGCTCTACACCCAGATCAAGTAGCATCTGAATTACAGCGGAGTTCATCATTGGTGGTCCACACATGTAGTACTCACAATCCTCAGGCGCTTCATGATCCTTAAGATAGTTATCGTACAGTACATTATGAATAAAGCCTGTCATACCTTCCCAGTTATCTTCTGGCTGAGGATCTGATAACGCTAAGTGCCACTTAAAGTTATCATTCTCCTCCTGAAGCAGATCATATTCTTCATTGTAGAATGACTCACGTAGTGAACGTGCGCCATACCAGAATGTGATTTTACGATCAGTCTGAACACGCTTAAGAATATCGAAGATATGTGAACGCATTGGTGCCATACCAGCACCACCACCAATAAAGCACATTTCATTGTCAGTATCTTGAGCGAAGAACTCACCAAATGGCCCATAAACGGTGATCGTATCACCCTCTTTAAGATTGAACACATAAGATGACATGATTCCTGGCGGGAAATCCGTACCCGGAGGTGGAGACGCGATACGAATGTTGAACTTAACAACACCGCGCTCTTCTGGGTAGTTCGCCATAGAATAAGCACGGATAGTTGGCTCAGTTACTGTGGAGACATACTGCCACATATTAAACTGATCCCAATCACCGCGATACTCTTCCTGAATATCAAAGTCTTTATAGTTAACTACATGTGGTGGGCATTCTAATTGAACATAACCACCTGCACGGAAATCTACATTCTCACCTTCAGGCAGACGTAAAGTCAGCTCTTTGATAAACGTAGCAACGTTAGGGTTAGATTCAACAGTACATTCCCATTTCTGAACACCAAAGATTTCCTCTTCGAGCTCAACTTCCATATCCTGTTTAACTGCAACCTGACAAGATAGGCGCCAGCCTTCTTTAGCTTCACGCATTGTGAAATGAGATTCCTCAGTTGGCAGCATAGAACCACCACCACTGTGAACTTCACATTTACACTGTGCGCAAGTACCACCGCCACCACAAGCCGAAGGAATAAAGATTCCCTGATCAGCAAGCGTCTGCAGCAGTTTACCGCCAGCAGGTACAGTAATAGATTTTTCTGGGTCGTTATTGATACTAATCGTAACGTCACCAGAACTTACAAGTTTTGTACGCGCTGCCAAAATTACTGCAACCAGTGCAAGCACCACTGCAGTAAACATGACAACACCGAGAACGATTTCAGCATTCATTGGCTAATCCTTCCTTTGTTGACCATGTAGGCATTAAAGCGATACGCCAGAGAAAGACATGAAGCCTAGAGACATCAAACCTACAGTAATGAAGGTGATGCCCAGACCACGTAGACCTTCTGGCACGTCGCTGTATTTTAGTTTTTCACGGATTCCTGCAAGCGCCGTAATAGCCAACGCCCAACCGATACCTGCACTCACACCGTAAACCACTGACTCACCAAAAGTGTAGTCACGCTCTACCATGAACAGCGCAGCACCCATGATCGCACAGTTAACTGTGATCAAAGGCAGGAATACACCTAAAGAGTTGTATAGAACCGGTACATACTTATCTAGGAACATTTCCAAGATCTGTACCATCGCCGCGATTACACCAATATAAGAGATATAACCGAGGAAGCTCAAATCAACTTCTGGATAACCCGCCCAAGCCAAAGCGCCTTCACGGAGCAATAGGTTGTAAATTAGGTTATTTACAGGTGTCGTAATTGCCAACACAACGATTACAGCAATACCTAAACCTAAAGATGTTTGAACTTTCTTGGAAATTGCCAAGAAAGTACACATCCCTAGGAAGAATGCCAACGCCATGTTTTCGACGAAAATCGCCTTAACGGCAAGGCTGATATACTGTTCCATTACACAGCCTCCTTCTTACTGTTTTTAGCCAGTTCAAACTCTGGTGCTTCAACTTGATCCTTGTAAAAGGTACGAACCAACCAGATGAACATACCGATGATGAAGAATGCACTTGGTGGTAACAACATCATACCGTTAGCCAAATACCAACCGCCATCATTAACTAACGGCAGCACTTCATAACCAAACAACTTGCCTGCACCAAATAGCTCTCGCAAGAAACCAACAAAGACCAGAACAACACCGTAACCTAAACCGTTACCGATACCATCCATGAAAGAGATCCCTGGAGGATTCTTCATTGCGAAGGCTTCAGCACGACCCATTACGATACAGTTAGTAATGATCAGACCAACAAATACAGAAAGCTGCTTAGATACATCATAAGCGAAGGCTTTAAGGATCTGGTCTACCACGATTACCAATGATGCAATGATCGTCATCTGACAAATAATTCGAACGCTGCTTGGGATCTGATTACGAATAATAGATACAAACAGGTTTGAAAATGCAGTTACTGCGATTACAGCCATGGTCATAACCATCGCTGTATTCAAGTTTGATGTAACCGCCAACGCAGAACAAACACCAAGGACCTGAAGTCCAATAGGGTTGTTCTTAAAGACTGGATTACTCAGTACTTCTTTAGCTTGTGACATCGTTTACGCCCCCCCTGCTTTCAGGTTAGCCAAAAACGGTGCATAACCGTTTGCACCCATCCAGAACTGAACAAGGTTAGTCACGCCGTTTGCAGTCAAAGTTGCACCTGCTAGACCATCAATCTGATGCTTAGCATTAGGATTAGATGTATCAACAGAGCCTTTAACTAGACCCAGCGCTGGCTCCATAGAACCTTCTGGGTAAACAGCTTTACCTGGCCACAGTGCTTTCCAGTTTGGATTATCCACTTCACCACCTAGACCAGGAGTCTCAGCATGAGAGTAGAAACCAAAACCAATAACAGTATTCAAGTCACCTTCAAGCGCCAAGAACCCGTAAAGTGTAGACCACAGACCATAGCCGTGAACCGGAAGAATAACTTTCTCAAGTTTTCCATCCTTTTCTACCATATATACAGGCATTATTTTCGCCTGATACTTAATAGAAGCGATGTCTACATCTTTAGTAAGCACTTTACCCAATACTGGGTCTTTAGCAGCTTTCTTAGCATCGTACTTTGCAGGTACATCAGTAGTGAACTTACCTGTTTCTAGATCAACATACTTAGTTGTGATCTTAGAAAAAAGTTCTTCTACAGATTTGTTTGCATCAACGATACCAGCTGCAGTTAAAATGTTGCTTTTACGGTCTAAATCTTTGTTAGCAAGCTGCTTAGGTTTAAGCAACACTGCAGCCGCAGATACGATTACCGAGCAGACAACACATAAAAGAACGGTAACGGTAATAGTTCTACCGATAGTGTCATTATTTGCTGACATTGCGCGCAACCCTCCGTTTAATGTTCGCCTGAACAACAAAGTTGTCAATCAGTGGTGCAAACAAGTTAGCGAATAGGATCGCCAGCATCATTCCTTCCGGGAATGCTGGGTTCACAACCCTGATCAGTACTACCATTACACCAATCAAAGCACCAAAGTACCACTTACCTTTATTGGTCATGGATGCAGACACTGGGTCTGTCGCCATAAAGAACATACCAAAGGCAAAACCACCCAAGACAAGATGCCAGTAGAACGGCAAATCAAACATTGGGTTAGTATCGGAACCGATCAGATTAAACAGAGTAGCTGTTGCAACCATGCCCAAGAAGACACCCGCAACAATACGCCAAGCAGCAACCTTAGCTATCAGCAGTACAAGACCACCTGCAGCAATTGCTAATGTAGACACTTCACCTACAGAACCTTGAACGGTACCAATAAAGGCATCAAACCAAGTAATGTTCTGCGCAAGAATCGCATCAACACCGCCTGAAGCGGCAAGGCTTAGAGGAGTTGCACCGGAGAAACCATCAACTGCAGTCCAAATCGCATCACCTGACATCTGTGCTGGATAAGCAAAGAATAGGAATGCACGACCCGTTAGTGCTGGGTTAAGGAAGTTTTTACCTGTACCGCCGAAAACTTCTTTACCAATTACAACACCAAAGCTGATACCTAATGCTACCTGCCACAATGGGATACTTGGAGGAAGAATCAATGCGAACAGAACAGAAGTTACGAAGAAACCTTCGTTTACTTCATGCCCACGCTTCATTGCAAACAATACTTCCCAGAAACCACCTACAACAAATGTTACAAGGTAGATAGGCAACCAATAAGCTGCACCCAGGATAATATTGTCCCAAAGACTTCCAGGATCAAAGCTTGACACACATCCCGCTAAGGCTGCCTGCCAAGATGAAGGCTCGGCAATGCCCAAATCGGCCATTGCAGTATTTGCCTGCAGACCAACATTGTACATACCGAAGAAAATTGCTGGGAATGTACACATCCACACCAAAATCATCATACGCTTCAGATCGACTGCATCGCGTACGTGAGCTGCTGTTTTAGTTACATGACCCGGCGTATAAAAAATAGTATCAGCTGCTTCATACAGCGCGTACCAGTTTTCATACTTGCCGCCTTTGTGGAAATGCGGCTCCATTTTATCAAGAATATTTCTCAAGCTCATGATCAGGCCTCTTTCTCGATACGCGTCAGATTGTCGCGAAGGATTGGGCCGTACTCATATTTGCCTGGGCAGGCAAAAGTGCACAGCGCGAGGTCTTCTTCGTCTAGCTCCAGACAACCTAGTTCCATCGCATGAACGATGTCACCCGTAACCAACGCACGTAACAACTGCGTAGGTAGGATATCTAGTGGCATAAGCTGCTCAAACTGACCAACCGGAACCATAGCTCGCTCAGAACCATTCGTCGTAGTCGTAAAATCAAACTTCTTAGAACGATTAAGGAAAGACACGAAAACGTTAAGAACAGAGAATTTATTAGTACCTGGAACAACCCAGCCTAAAAATTCACGCTCATCACCTTCTTCAAGAATAGTGATCTGATTTGCGTAACGACCTAAGTAAGCGAATGCACCTTGAGTAGCCGTACGACCATTCCATACAGAACCACTAATTACACGGTTATGCTCACCTTCTTGCGCACCAGCAAGTAACTGCTCGAAGCTAGCACCTAAACGTGTACGCAACAAACCTGGCTTAACCGCACGAGGACCAGAAACAGTCACAACACGATCAGTAAACAATTTACCTTCAGTAAATAGCTTACCAACAGCAATGACATCCTGGTAACCGATCGTCCACACTGTTTTAGTTTGTGATACTGGATCAAGGAAGTGAATGTGAGTACCAGCATTACCCGCTGGGTGGCCACCTTCAAACTCCTCAACTGTAACACCATCCGCGGACGGGATATCAGCACCTGGCGCTTTACACAGATAAACTGTCGTTTCAGACAATTTAGTCAGTATCTCAAGGCCTTGAGAGAATGCTTCCTTTTGTTCAGCAATAATAATTGCAGGATCGCCTGCTAATGGATTGGTATCCATTGCTGTAACAAAAATAGAATTAGGAGTAGTACCTGGCTGCGGAACACGGCTAAATGGACGTGTACGAAGTGCAGTCCATAAACCGGAATTTACTAGATTATCTTGCACTTGTTCGCGCGTTAATCCAGACAGTTCATTGGCACTATATTTATTAAATTCAACCGCATCATCACCATCCAATTCAATCACTACAGATTGAAGTGCACGACGATCACCACGATTAATTGCCTTAACTACACCAGCACCCGGAGCTGTGTAATTAACACCTTCAGTTTTCTTATCAGAAAAGATCACTTGACCGAGTTTTACTCGATCACCCACCTTGACGGCCATGGTAGGTTTCATACCTACATAGTCAAAGCCGACTACGGCAACGGAGTCTACTGCTGGGCCATCTGTAATAGATTGCTCAGGAGCGCCCGTGATCGGTAGATCCAGACCTTGTTTGATCTTGATCATACGCCTCACCCAATTACGTTAAATTCTTTCAGGATTCAACTTTCGTTGTAGTTACAATCACGGCCTGTCCCCGAACGTGACGATAACTTTTATTTAATTATTACGAAAGACGAATTACCCCACCCAAAAATCTGCTTAAGTATACCTGAGCAAGCGCCTGTTTTTCTACAAACACCCTGACTTATCAGGCCCATCAACAAACTAAAGTAGGTACAGAAACATAGAATTATTAATTATAAGCTAATTCTTTAATAGAATAACGAGCAACAAACCAACAAAAAGCCACCTATTGGTGGCTTTTTATACAAAACGACTATTTAGTTAGCTACTTCTGCTTTGGGAAAGCTGGAAGCGTGCACTGAGCCATTTTTTGCATTAATCGAACAACCTGGCAGCTGTAACCGAATTCGTTATCGTACCAAACATAAAGTACGCAACGTTTACCGCCAGCGATAGTCGCCAACGCATCAACAACACCCGCAGCACGAGAACCGACAAAATCTGTAGATACCGCTTCAGGAGAGTTGCTGTAATCAATCTGCTTCTGCATTGAACCATGAAGCGCTGCTTCGCGAAGGTACGCATTAAGCGTCTCTTTATCAGCTTCAGTTTCAAGATTAAGGTTCAAGATTGCCATTGAAACATTTGGCGTAGGTACGCGAATCGCATTACCTGTTAGCTTACCTTCCATTGCTGGAAGTGCTTTAGATACAGCCTTTGCCGCACCAGTTTCAGTGATAACCATGTTTAGGCCAGCTGCACGACCACGACGATCACCTTTATGATAGTTATCAATAAGGTTCTGATCGTTTGTGTAAGCGTGAACAGTTTCAACATGACCATTCTCAATACCATACTTATCGCAAATAGCTTTAAGCACTGGCGTGATCGCATTGGTAGTACAAGATGCAGCGGATAGGATTGTATCTTCAGTAGAGATATCCGTATCGTTAACACCCATGACGATGTTCTTAACGCCTTTACCTGGAGCAGTAAGCACAACGCGAGAAGCACCTTTAGACTGCAAATGCAGAGAAAGGCCTTCTTTATCACGCCATTTACCCGTGTTATCAATAACCATTGCGTTATTGATACCGTAAGCCGTGTAATCAATTTCATCAGGAGAATTAGCGAAGATAACCTGAATCACATTACCGTTTGCAGTAATTGTGTTGTTTTCTTCATCAACTGTGATTGTGCCTTTGAATGAACCGTGAACTGAATCGCGACGCAGTAAGCTAGCACGCTTCTCAAGATCTTTGACCGCAGAACCTTTACGAACAACCATTGCACGTAGGCGTAGCGCTTGACCGCCACCTGTACGTTCAATTAAAAGACGCGCCAATAAACGACCAATACGACCAAAACCGTATAAAACAACATCAGTTGCTTCACGCTCTTCGGTATCAATCGCTTCAGCAAGCTCTTCTTTTAAGAAATCTTCTAGATCCTGGCCATTACCTTCGTTACGGTATTTAACAGCCAACTTACCCGCATCAATGTGCGCATTGCGTACATTAAGGTTTTTCACTGCTTCAAGAACTGGCAGAGTGTCTATAACTGTCAATTCTTGTTCTTCAACCTGACGCACAAAGCGGTGTGCTTTCAGAATATCTACAACAGAACGTTTGATAATCAGACGACCGAATACTGAAGATTCGATATTCTGATCACGGTACAAACCACCTACTAGTGGCACCATCGCTTCAGCTAGCGCTTCGCGTTCTTTCCAATCAGTAAATACTTGATCTTGGCTCACAATGAGACTCCAAAAAGCTGTTTTAACTCGTCGGTATTCATTAATAGAACGCGCAAACTAGCACCCTACTAACAAACCCATTAAAAATTTGGTGCGCGCATTATCCTCTTTTAACAGCCATTGAGCAAATGCAGCACAATATACTTTGGACCCATTAGCTTAAATTTTATTATCACTGACTTTAAGGATCCAAACCCTATCATTTATACCCACAGCCGCTAAACTATGCCGCCATAATCTTTATCATGCGAACAGGAGCATCGCTTTGCTGCAGCTGAAACACCCTCTACCTTCAGGCGCGGGAGACCGCAAACATATCGGGCAGGCCTATGGCGCAGCAGCGGGCTATCTCATTACAAGCGCAGCAGAACAGTACGATGGCGTAACGCTTGTCATTACTAACGACACAAATCAAGCAAACCGCCTATACGATGAAGTCGATTTTTTTAAAGCTTCTGAGCAAGAAATACTTTCTTTCCCTGATTGGGAGACACTCCCCTACGATACTTTTTCTCCCCATCAGGATATTATCTCTGAACGAATTACTACGCTTAATAAACTACCTCACTTAAGCAAAGGCATACTCATAGTTCCATTAAGTACGCTGATGCATAGGACCGCGCCTACCGATTTCATATCTGCAAACTGCTTTGACCTTAAAGTAGGCGATAAGATTAATGTAGAGCACTTAAGAAAGCAGCTGTCTGATGCGGGTTACCATGCCGTAGATTCAGTTTTAGAGCATGGTGAATTTACAATACGCGGCTCTATTATTGATCTATACCCAACGGGAAGCGAACTGCCTTTCCGTATTGAGCTTTTCGATGATGAGATAGAGACACTCAGAACATTCAATACAGAAACACAGATATCAATCGAACAAATCACTCATATCAACTTACTACCAGCAAAAGAGTTTCCGTTTGATAAGCGCGCTATTAGCGGCTTCAAATCGAGATGGCGTGAACAGTTCGATGTTGATTACCGCCAGTGCCCTATCTATAACAATATTAATGATGGACTAGCATCACCCGGCATTGAGTATTATCTACCGCTATTCTTTGACGAATGCAGCTCTTTGTTCGAATCATTACCTGATAATACCCAAATAATCGTTAACGATGGCCTCGAAACGGCTGCCGATCAGTTTTCTCAAGAGGTGAGCGAACGATATGAGCAACGCAGACATGATATTACCAATCCTGTCTTAGCACCTCAGTCATTGTTCCTCTCTACGAGCGATCTATTCGCCTCGCTGAAAGAGTATGGACGACTAACCCTGCATTCTGAAACATTAGAAGAAAAAGCAGGTCGTACAAATATTAATTGCATTGAGCCACCTCAGCTTCCAGTAGACTCTCAACTGAAAGAGCCGCTTACAGCACTTAAAGGTTTTTTGGCCGAGCGTGATGGAGCCGTTCTATTCTGCGCTGAGTCAGCCGGTCGTCGTGAAGCGTTATTAGAACTACTATCACGCATCAACTTAAAACCAACACTGGTAAAAAACTGGTCTGAATTCTCAGCCTCACCTCATGATCTTGCTATTACCGAATTCCCACTTGAGCAAGGCGCGTCCATTCCTGGCGAGTTCCATTTAATCACAGAAACTCAGTTATTTGGCCACCAAGTTTTTCAGCGTCGTCGCCGCTCCAAAGAACAAGAGCAAAACGATCAGGTTATTAAGAACCTATCGGAATTGAATACGGGCTCCCCTGTTGTTCACTTAGATCACGGTGTAGGTCGCTACCTTGGCCTACAGACAATCGAGCTTGAAGGCCAAGCAAATGAGTTCCTTACACTTGAATATGCGGATAACGCAAAGCTCTACGTACCTGTTTCTTCGCTGCACCTTATTAGTCGTTACACAGGTGCCGGCGATGAGCATGCCCCGTTACACCGCCTAGGTACGGAACAATGGAGCAAAGCCAAGCGAAAAGCGGCAGAAAAAGCACGCGATGCTGCCGCTGAACTACTTGATATCTATGCAAGAAGAGCCGCCCGAAAAGGGTTTAAATTTAGCAAGCCAGATGAAGAATACCTTCAATTTTCTGCATCCTTCCCGTTCGAAGAGACACCCGACCAAGCCGCAGCGATCGGCAACGTTATACGCGACATGACAGCTCCACAACCAATGGATCGACTTGTTTGTGGCGATGTAGGCTTTGGTAAAACTGAAGTAGCTATGCGAGCAGCCTTTGTTGCTGTTCAAAGTGGCAAGCAGGTTGTCATCCTCGTCCCTACAACACTATTAGCATCGCAACACCACCAGAACTTTCAGGATAGATTTGCCGATTGGCCGGTTAACATTGAACTTATCTCACGCTTCCGTAGCGGGAAACAGCAAGATAGCACCGCCAAGAAACTAGAAGATGGCAGCGTCGATATCGTCATAGGCACACACAAGCTACTAAGCGGCGGCATCAATTTTAAGAATTTAGGCCTAGTGATTATTGATGAAGAACATCGATTTGGTGTTCAGCAAAAAGAGCGCCTAAAATCGTTACGCGCTGAAGTAGACATCCTTACATTAACCGCTACGCCTATTCCTAGAACATTGAACATGGCCATGTCTGGAATACGTGACCTATCAATCATTGCCACACCGCCAGCCAAACGTTTATCCGTTAAAACCTTTGTTAGACACAGTGAAACCACACTTGTAAAAGAGGCCATTCTGCGTGAACTTCTGCGTGGCGGGCAGATTTATTATCTACACAATGAAGTTAAAACAATCGAAAAAGCGGCCGAAGAACTTCGCGAACTGGTTCCTGAAGCTCGGATAGGCATCGGCCACGGCCAGATGCGCGAGCGTGAATTAGAACAGGTCATGTCTGATTTCTACCATAAGCGCTTCAATATTCTCCTATGTACGACAATCGTCGAGACAGGCATTGACGTACCTAACGCCAATACAATGATCATTGATCGTGCCGACAAATTTGGGTTAGCGCAACTTCACCAACTTCGCGGCAGGGTTGGCCGCTCTCATCACCAGGCTTATGCCTACCTTTTAACACCCAACAAAAAATCGATGACCAAAGATGCTATCAAACGACTAGACGCCATTGAATCTGCCAATGACTTAGGTGCCGGTTTTACCTTAGCAACGCATGACCTCGAGATCCGAGGCGCAGGCGAGCTACTAGGCGAAGAGCAAAGCGGCCAGATGCAGACTGTTGGCTTTTCCCTCTTTATGGAGATGCTTGAACAAGCAGTCGAGTCGATCAAAGAAGGTAAAACACCCAATATGGACCAACCCCTAAAGCAAGGGGTTGAAGTAAACCTCCACCTATCTGCGCTCATTCCTGATGACTACCTGCCCGATGTGCACAGCCGTCTTATTATTTATAAGCGTATTGCCAATGCTTCATCCTCCAAAGAACTCAAGGAACTGCAGATAGAGATGATAGACCGATTTGGCCTTTTACCCGAGTCTGTTAAAAACCTATTTCACACGACTGAACTAAAACTACGTGCAGAAACCATGAACATTGTTAAAATTGATGCTGGGCCAGCATCAGGACGCATTGAATTTGGTGCTGACGCTATAGTAGACCCATTAACACTGGTTAAAATGGTTCAAAGCAAACCCCAAACCTTTAAACTTGAAGGCGCAGATAAACTACGTTTCAGCCTAAACATGGAGAAGACCGAAGATCGCTTTAAAGCTATTGAACGCCTATTAAGCGACTTGGCAGTTAAAACATCATGATGAAATTTTGTATAAGTTTACTTCTCAGCACCTTGATTCTATCCAGCCCTGCCACTTACGCAGCAAGTTGGTACAAAGTTGAAGTTGTAGTTTTTGCTAACCAAAACAGTAGCGCATTAACGGACGAATTTTGGCCTGAGAGTCTTGAGATACCCAGCCCAAGCAATGCTATTGCATTGAAAGCAAGAAATGCTGAAGGCAGTGCATACAAAAAACTTTCTGGCGATGCGCTTAGTCTTCATGGCGCAAAGAAAAGACTTAATAATTCTGGTGCATACCGTGTGCTTTTCCACGAAGGCTGGATGCAACCTGTTCGCCATACACAGAATCCACGCCCTATTCGAATCACCGGCGGCAACATCTTAGATAACGGCATGTACGAACTTGATGGACATATTGCTGTTGGCCGAGGCACTTACCTTCATTTCAGACCAAATCTATTTTTAAGTAAGCAATTAACGGCCGATCAAACCGCTATGCTAAAACAAGCAAGCTCCAACACCCCTATAAATGAAACAGAAGAAAATAGCGCCGCATCATTACTGACCATGCAAGCGTCAAGCGATGCTGAAAGCAGCCTAGATCAGAATATATTGATGGACATCCCTGAAATACTGACCGTTAATCTAGACCAAGCAAGGCGCATGAAATCAAAAGAACTTCATTTCATCGACCACCCATTAATGGGCATCCTAGTAGAAATCAAACCTGTTAACTGATTATTTCTAGAGATAAATAACTGGAGCTAGACATGACTGTTCATGCTTAGCTCCAGCTCATATAAAGCTCCCGAAAAACCGCACCATCTCTATATAAAAAACCAGCTATTGATCTAACTATCCCGGCATAAAAAAAAGCCCCGCTTTAACGAGGCTTAGTTTAAGTAATTAATCTATCTCTGATCGACCAATTCTGGCACACCCTCAATAGCAGTCCCCTGCAACTCAGGAGACGCAGATCCAGCAAGATGAACAGTTGTTGTAGGGAAAGCAAACTCAGCCCCCTGCTCCTCAATAATGTTCATAATCCTAACCATGACATCCTGCTTAATCTCATGAAATAGAACCCAGTTTGTTGTCTTCGTGAAGGTATAAATAAAGAAATCTAAGGAAGAAGGACCAAAACGATTTAAATTTACAATCAAGGTTTGATTAGTGTCGATCTCAGGATGCTCAAGCAGCATCGCCTTCACAGCCTCGATGATTTTAGTCACCTGTGCGGCATCATTATAACGAACACCTACATATTCATAGATACGACGATTCGTCATCCTAGAAGGATTTTCTACCGATATGTTCGCAAAGGTCGCATTCGGCACATACAGAGGCCGCTTATCAAACGTACGAATACGCGTTTGACGCCAGCCAATATCTTCTACCGTGCCTTCTATTTGCTTATCAGGCGAACGAATCCAGTCACCCACTTTAAACGGGCGATCCAGATATATCATTAAGCCACCGAAGAAATTCGCCAAGATATCTTTTGCTGCAAAGCCAACAGCAATACCACCAATACCACCAAAAGCCAAAATACCAGAGATACTGTAGCCATAGTTTTGCATAACAATTAGCAGAATAATGATTGTCACAATCAAACGCAGAAGCCGCCCTAACGCTCCCACCGTGGTGGGATCCATCGGCTTCTTCATGCGATCAGGCATGACCAGAACTTGCTCTAAACGCTTAAGAAAACGTAAACAGGTCCAAGCAAGCAAAACAATCAAAACCGACCGAGGCAGTGGGCTGTCCTGGGCCAAAACCTCCAAACCTAAATGCTGCTGGAAAACCTGAATTAGCAAATAACCTGTAGTTAGCCAAATCAAAAACAGAAAAGGCTTACCAACAGATTCTAAAATCACATCGTCCCATAGGTTTAATGTTTTCTCTGACTGCAGGACAAGCTTACTAAGCACAAGCCTAGAAGCGATATCAACAACAACCGCCACAACACAGATTAACCCAGACAATAGAATCCAAGCGGAATCGCTATACTCTGGAAGGTTTTCAGACAACCACTGATTTAAAAGCTCTATAATCATTTATCCATCAACTCTTTAGCTAAATCACGCGACAATGATAGACGCGCCTCATCTACGACCCACTCTTTTCCTTTAAGGGCAGATATCCCCTCTAATGGCAAACAGCGAATAGCCTCCAGGTGAGATAATACTTCTTTTGTGCCTACTCTATCATTACAACACAGCAATGCCTGACAACCAGCCCCTATAGACTTTTCAGCCCTCTGAGCATAACCACCAGCACTGTGTGCAGCTTTCATGCTTAGATCATCACTAAAAACAATGCCTTTAAAACCCAGCTTATCTCTAAGCACATCCTGCATCCAAAAAGCAGAATAACCAGCAGGAGAAGGGTCACAGCTTGGATACAATACATGCGCAAACATCATTGCTTGCATCCCATTATCTATCGCCTTTATGAAAGGCAATAGATCCTCTGACAACAACTGCTCAAATTCACGTTCATCAACAGCATCATTAAGATGCGTATCAGCATTTGCCCAACCATGCCCAGGAAAGTGCTTACCCGTAGCCGCCATACCAGCACCAGCCATTCCTTGAATATAGGCTTCAGATAAAGCAGCAACCTGCTCAATAGAGGTGGCAAACGCTCGGTTTCCAATAACCGTATTTCGGTCATAATCAATATCCAAAACAGGCGCAAAGCTTAAATCTATATCCAGCATTCTCATTTCAGCAGCCATTAAATAGCCAAGCTGTGACGCTGCCTCTAATCCTTGATCCCTGTTTTGCTCATAAATCCCTTTTAGGCTTTGCACAGGAGGCAAAAGAGTCACCCCCTCTTTTAAGCGCTGAACTCTTCCGCCCTCTTGATCGATACTAATAATACAGTCAGGCGAAACAAGCCGAATACTTTTAACCAGCTGCTCTACTTGCAAAGCAGATTGAGTATTACGACCAAACAGAATAACCCCTCCAATGAGAGGATGCTGCAATAACTCAACCTCATCCGGTGTAAGCTCAACGCCATCGAGATCAAGAAAAAGGGTTGCTTCAGTCATTACTCATACCTATTTATTCTTTAATATCCACACGAGTGCCGGATTCAACAAGATTAAATACTTCAATAAGATCAGAGTTACGCATACGTACGCAACCATGTGAAAGGGGTACACCCATGGGCTCAGAATCCGGCGTACCATGAATATAGATATAGCGCTGCATACTATCACGATCACCAAGACGGTTAACCCCGGGCTCTAAACCAGATAACCAAAGTATGCGTGTTAGAATCCAATCACGATTAGGAAACGCTTTTGCCAACTCCTGCGAATAAATTTCACCGGTAAAACGGCGACCCACCATAACTGCATTCAGAGGTAAACCATCGCCAATTTTGGCTCGTATACAATGCTGGCCGCGTGGCGTGCATCCGGTATTAGCTAACTCACCGGCACCGTTTAAAGCGGTAGAAATATCATATTGTTTGATGAGGTGCTCACCATCCAATATGGAGAGACGCTGAAGAGATATAGAGATTAGCAGATGTACCATAAAAACTATAAGCGGCAGAAAAAGGTTTTATCAGAACGCGCCTGCAAACCTGCAGATAAAACGGGAATCATCCGGTGTAGAATCTTTTCTACTTCAGCCCCGCTTTGGTAGGTCTTTTTCTCTAACGCCCTAAGCGTATGAAAGTTAGACAGTGTAAAAGTGATACTGCCGAGTAGGAAATGCAGACGCCAAAAGAACTCATCATCTTCCATTGGTGCTGAGTCCTGACGGGTCAAATGTATGAAGGGGTGAAGCTTTTCACCATAGCGACTCATGATAAATTCACGAAGCTCGCCCTGATTTTGCATGTAGGACAATTCAAGCAGACGCATAAAAACTGCGAGTGCGTTCACATTATTACTGTGAACAACAAGAAATGCTCTCATCAGCATTTCCAACAACTCATCCAAAGTTATCTGCCCCGCATCCGAGACCGAGCCACGTTGCGCCAACATATCTTCGAGTTCAGCGCACAATGGCGTTAAAGTTTTTTCAGCAACCGCTTGGATAAGCCCTTTTTTAGAGCCGAAATGATAGTTGATAGCCGCCAAATTCACTTTGGCACTGCTTGTGATCTGACGCACAGTCGTTTCAGTAAACCCCTGTTCAGCAAACAACACCTCTGCAGCATTAACAATACTTGCAGATGTTCCCTTATGATTCATCAGATCTCCAAACTAGCGTTTAAAACAGATATAAACAAATTATAACTTCAACTTCCATTAATAAATCAAGTAATTAGTATGATTTATATAAGTATTACCGCTAACAATAGAACAGAAACTGAACAGCACAGTTTATTCAAATGGTTCCTAATAAACTAACGGCTCCAGATTTTAGACTGCGTTAAACGCCCCCACCACCTTAGCAATACCTTATCGCTAGATGAAACAGCAAGTTGCGAAATCTTTTCTTGGAATGACTTCTTCTCTTCATAACGAACAATAAAGATATCTGCATCATTTGCAGCATCCATCATGTATTCATCAGATGTTTTAAGCTCATCTACCAAGTTAACCTCTAAGGCTTGCTTACCAAACCAAATCTCGCCGGTAGCCACTTTGTTAATATCGACAGACTGGCGATATTCATGAACAAAATTCTTAAACAGCTCATGAGTTTCCTCTAGCTCTTCAACAAACTTCTCACGACCTTTATCTGTATTTTCACCGAACACTGTGAGAGTACGTTTGTATTCACCCGCTGTAAGCACTTCATAATCAATATCATTTTTCTTCAAAAGCTTATGGAAATTAGGTAACTGAGCGATAACACCGATCGAACCGACAATAGCAAAAGGTGCAGCTAGCAACTTATCTGCTAAACAGGCCATCATATATCCGCCGCTGGCAGCAACACGATCAACACAGATAGTTAAAGGGATCTCTTTACGCTTAATGCGCTCTATCTGAGAAGATGCTAAACCGTATTCATGCACCATACCCCCTGGACTCTCTAGGCGAATAAGCACTTCATCTTGTTTCTCAGCCATAAGAAGTACTGCTGAGATCTCTTGGCGCAATGGCTCAACTTCACTTGCTTTAATATCACCATCAAAATCCAATACATAAAGACGTTTACGGCGTGGCGCGTCAGCCTTAGGAGGATTTTTCTTTAGCGCTTTTTTCTCTTCCTTCTCCTTTTTCTTTTCTTCCTTATGCATGGCCTTTAGCTGAGCGCTATCTAAGATAGAGTCTTCCAATGCTTCTTTCATTTCCAACAATTCTTCGTTGTAATGAATTACCTCAATATCACCCTGTTTACTATCTTTTTTAGAACGGGAAGATACAACCGCAATACCTGCTACGACAGTAATAATTGCCAATACAATTGTCACAGATTTCGCTAAAAACAGACTGTACTCACTCAGAAACTCGATCACTGAGAAAACTCCGGATTAAACTATAAGAAGGAAGTCCGGTAATGTATCATAAATCAAACATTTACCCACCCAGTTTGAGATACCGTTTAGATGAACACCAACATATCCGTTGCGAAAGTTATCGAGAAGCTTCCAAGTCGCTTTGTAGCAGCGAATGCCAAAGACGTCACGGCTACATTTCAATTTGTATTAGAGGATGAGCAAGATTTCTATATCTCTATAGCAGACGGCCAGTGCAATATAGGTGAAGGGGAACATCCAGATCCAAATCTAACTTTAATCATGGATGCAGAAACAATGATTGAAGTTATTACTGGAAAAAAGGACGGCATGAGCGCTTTTATGAGTGGCAAACTAAGGGCCGAAGGCAATGTCATTCTTGCAACACAACTTGGAAAGCTATTTAGCCGAGAAAAACAAACCTGAATCGTCTAATTCAATACCCTGAGTTAATAAAAAGCGGTCGATCAACCTCCTGGCAATAGTAAACTTCGGAGGGATCGTAGGCAGCTCGTCCGCTTTAAACCAACCCGCATCTAATATCTCAACACCATCAGGTATAAGCTCACCGTCATCATACTCAGCCATAAAACCCAACATGAAAGAGTGTGGAAAAGGCCATGACTGACTAAAACAGTACTCAATATTTTTTACTGTAATACCAACCTCTTCTTTAACCTCCCTTGAAACTGCATGTTCGGCACTTTCTCCCGCTTCGATAAAACCTGCTAACGTACTGTACCTTCCTGATGCAAATTTACTGCTATGTGCGAGTAAGCAATGATCACCTTTTCTAACCAACACAATAATACAAGGAGATATTCTAGGATATTGCTGATGAGAACAATTGCCACACTCTTTCGCCAACTCCGTTGAATGCGCTGTTAAAACATCGCTACAGCGAGGGCAATATTTAAAGGAATAATGCCAAGTTACAATCTGAGAGGCTGAAGATAGCATCATATACACCTCTTCATTATCAACACCCCCAAACATAGCCCTTAAATTACATAATTCAGAAGAATCGAAAGCTATCGGAAATAGGTCGCCTGATGCGATCACGATTCGATAATTTTCTTCTTGAAACAAGCTCAGCGGGTAATGTGCTTCAATTTTTAAGTGCACTAACTGCTTAGCATCAAAAAAACAAACACCCTGCTCTGTTCCTAATAGCTCCCCATTCACAGAAACCAAATAACGACAACCCGATTCAAGCACAATATCACCTTTGATTTTTCGAATTAAGTTCAATACAAACACTATGAATATGTAATAATTACATATTAATCAAGATGTAAAAAAACCTATACCTAGACTGTAGATTATTCTTTAGGTTAATGCCCCGTACCTCCATCATGAACAGTCATTATTATTGGCCACACCACCCTAACAATGGCGCTACAACTTATACTATTAAAGTCACTAACGTAAAAAGCTCCGCATTTGCGGAGCTTTTATTATCTAAAAAAGTTTATCTAAAAAAATTATAGCCTCAAATCTTAAACATGAGACTTCACATATCAATGGTCTCGCCTTTACTTAACCATACGCACTCACCGCCGCTTTTCTTATCAAGCAGCTTGAGAAAGTCATCATGTAGTTTTTGTTCATCCTCAGGAACAGTCACTATAGGAAGGTCACCAGCTCCTAAAATTCTTTTTATAGCCCCATCATCAGCCCCATCGACTCCAGTAGCCAGAGATAGATTAGTCTGTCCTCCTGTAAGGGCTAAATACACATCAGCAAGGATCTCGGAATCTAATAGAGCTCCATGAAGTTCACGATGGGAGTTATTGATACCGTAACGTTTACATAACGCATCAAGGTTATTTTTTTGACCTGGATGTTTTTTTCGCGCAAGTAGAAGTGAATCGGTTACCGGACAAAAGTGTTCTACTCTTTCTGCAAAATTATTACGCTCAAATTCTGTATCAATAAACCCGATATCAAACGCGGCGTTGTGAATAATTAACTCAGCCCCACGTATAAATTCTACGAATTCAGTGATAATGGTATCGAATTTTGGTTTATCTTCTAGGAACTCATTTGTAATACCATGCACTTGCATGGCTTCTGCATCAATTGCATGATCAGGTTTGATATATTGATGATAAGTGCGCCCCGTTAGACGACGATTAAACATCTCAACACAACCAATCTCAATAATATTATGGCCTTCTGAAGGCTCTAGACCTGTTGTTTCAGTATCAAGAACAATCTGTCGCATTACTTACCTAACTCCTCAACACCTTTATTGGCTAACTGATCTGCTAATTCATTCTCAGGATGGCCACTATGCCCTTTTACCCACTTCCATTCGATACTATGTGGCTGAGTCGCACTGTCCAACCGCTTCCATAGATCTACATTTTTCACAGGCTTTTTTTGCGAATTCATCCAGCCTTTACGCTTCCAGCCTTCAAGCCATTGGGTTATACCTTGCCTTACATACTGGGAATCGGTCGTTATTACAACGTCACAAGGACGGTTTAAAGTTTCTAGAGCAACGATGGCAGCCATGAGCTCCATACGATTATTGGTTGTGTTCTCCTCACCGCCACAGATCTGCTTTTCAGCGCCGTCATAACGCAAAAAAGCGCCCCACCCGCCTGGGCCGGGGTTACCTTTACAAGCACCATCCGTAAATATTTCAACGATGTTCACGATTTTTCCTTAATGTTCCTCGAGTAGATGGCTCTACTACAGGTAATGTAATCAAACGACGCAACCCCCATCCCGAACGTAAAGGCGTCATACCTGCAATATCTTTTCGCGCCAAAACAACAGAAACTGCGCCATGATGACCTGGTAGTTTACGCGCAAGCCCTTGAAAACAAGCGGTACGCTTTCTCCACATAGCTTTTTCAAAGGGCATAGAATAATACCCTGAAAGGTTTTTTAATTCAGTTAATTCAAGCAGTTTTAGCCAGTCGGACAAACGCCTATGACTAATGAAATGTCCGGCCCAAGGAGCAAGGCCACCCTTACGCTTAAATAATCGGTTGATTCCCCAGTAACTGGCAGGGTTAAATCCTACAATAATCAGATGCCCTCCAGGGCGTAATACCCTAGAAGCTTCACGCAAAACTTGGTGGGGATATTCAGTAAAATCAAGAGAGTGATGCAAGACAACAACATCGACACTCTCATGAGCCAAAGGCACTTCAGCAGCTTTAGCCACTATATTATTATCAGTTAGGCCAAGCTCTAATGTAGGCACGACTGAGAAACAGTGTGCAACAGGGCTATCATCATATAATCGAACACGGCAATCCACAGAAAACTGCACAAGATGCATACCGAACAAGGTAGAAACCATAGGTTCAACCAACGCCCTTTCAGCCGCTAACATCTCTTGTCCTAACTCAGAATCAAACCACTGCTTTAACTGAGGTAGAATGCTGACAAGTGGAGGCTGTTTATGAAAGCTCATGACAATTCCAAATTAAAGCTGATTCAATACAATAGAAGCAGTATTATATTTCTTATAGAATTCTGCAAATCAGCGATTACAACGAGATAAGCTATGTTTACCGTCACTCCTATCCCTGCTTTTACTGACAATTACATCTGGGCCATATCAGCAGCAAGCGTATCTAATTCCGGCTCTAATAAAATCGATGCTGAATTTAACAATCCAGTTGCCGTTGTAGATCCAGGCGATGCCGGTGCCGTTGAACGTTACCTTAACGAAAACAAGCTCTCGCTAGCAGCTATCTTAATCACTCATCACCACAATGATCACA
Source organism: Neptuniibacter sp. UBA6509 (assembly GCA_002435145.1). Taxonomy (GTDB): domain Bacteria; phylum Pseudomonadota; class Gammaproteobacteria; order Pseudomonadales; family Balneatricaceae; genus Neptuniibacter. The sequence goes on along the minus strand of DJLT01000061.1, from coordinate 608 downwards.
CAGGTGGTGTAAAAACTCTCGTTGATAGCTATAAAGTTCCGGTCTATGGACCTAAAAACTCTCCCTTCAAAGGGATTACTCACCCCTTAGAAGACAATGATCAGATTGAGCTATTTAATATAGCACTAAGTATACGTGAAATACCTGGGCACACTCTTGATCATATAAGTTATTGTTCGAACACCCCCAAGCCGCAGCTCTTTTGTGGCGATACTTTGTTTCTTGCGGGCTGTGGCCGACTGTTCGAAGGCAGTGCAAAACAGATGCTTAACGCCATGAATTACTTCAAACAACTACCGAAAGAGACCGAAGTTTATTGCACCCACGAGTATTCATTGGGTAACTTAGCTTTTGCGTCTGCTGTCGAACCCAACAATCTGGCTATTAAAAACGCTATACAGCAATGTACTGAATTACGAGAGAGCAACTTACCTACTCTGCCTACTTCAATAGCAACCGAACTTAGCATCAACCCTTTTATGCGCACTTCAATACAATCAGTCATTGATTCCGCATCTAGCTTCGGCAAAAAAAATATTGTTTGCGAAATTGAAGTATTTGCTGCAATAAGAGAATGGAAAAACCAATTCTAATTTTATAAAGCGCAG
>DJLT01000059.1 GCA_002435145.1 Neptuniibacter sp. UBA6509 | reverse complement strand
TTTGTAAAAAAACTCCATTTTTATACAGCGCCCGCTAAAAGCGGTTAATAAAACATCAGCAACGCTCAATTCTTGTACAGCAGATACAAAAAAGCGCCGCTTAAGTTAATAAGCAGCGCTTTTTCAATAATAATTTTCTAACTAATTAATCTTTGCTGTTACTGCGCTCTTCTTGCATCGCTTCTTCTAATTCATCTTCAAGCTCATCATCTTTAGCTGGCTTGACGAAGATAACGCCTAAGATAATCCCAGTTTCGAATAGTAACCACATAGGGATAGCCAACAGGCTTTGTGAAATTACATCTGGAGGCGTTAGTAACATCCCCATAACAAAACAACCTACTATCACATAGGTTCTTTTATCCCTTAGGCCTTGTACCGTTGCCGCGCCAGACCAGATCAATAATAGCGTTGCTATAGGGATCTCAAACACTATTCCAAAAGCAAAAAACAATTTCAGCACAAAGTTGAGGTAACTGCTGATATCAGTCATCACTTCTACATTCTCAGGCCCTACGCTTGTAAAAAAGCCAAAGATTAGAGGAAAAACGACAAAATAAGCGAATGCTATGCCTGCATAGAACAAAAAGATACTTGAGGCCAGCAATGGAATAGCGAACTTTTTTTCATGCTGATATAACCCGGGCGCGATAAACCCCCATATTTGATGCAAGATAAAAGGCATGGCTGCAAATATGGCGATAACCAATGTTAGCTTGAATGGAGCAAAGAACGGGGACGTTACATCAGTCGCAATCATGCTCGTGCCTGACGGCAATAACGCCGTTAGCGGCGCTGATAGATAGGTATAAAGATCATTGGCAAAATAGAACAATCCCAAGAACAGCCCTAGGATAATTAACAGCACATACATTAAGCGCTGTCGAAGCTCCACCAAGTGACTAATTAACGGTTGCTCCGTATCCTGACCTGGGCTTTTTTGCTCTTCGCTCATTACTTCTCTATTTTGCTTTGTTCAGAGGTTTTTAACTCTTCAGCATTCGCTTGCTCTTTCAGCTCTTCAACTGAAGGGGCTTTTGTTGCTGTCAGTGACTCATGAGCTTCATTAAATGGCTGACGCATCTCATCTAGCTCTTTATCAAGTTCACTTTTCTGTATTGCTGCCGTTCTTTTCAGCTCATCAATTCTCAGCTCTTCGCTGATCTCTGATTGAATAGAACCCACAGCACTGCGGATACGCCTTACCCACATACCTACGGTACGTATCGCTCCAGGTAACTTATCTGGACCGAGCACAACCAATGCAACCACCGCTACAATGAGTATCTCAGCGAAACCGATATCAAACATTTAGTGCAACCAATTATTTATCAGACTTCTGCTCATCTTTCACATCAGCTTTTTTCGCTTCTGTAAAATCAGCATCTTCCTGCTTTAATTGCTTTTTATCGCCGTCTTCTTCTTTTTTATCAGCATCTTCGCTCATCGCCTTTTTGAAGCCTTTAACCGCTCCACCTAGGTCGCCGCCGATGTTTTTAAATTTCTTTGTTCCAAAAATCAAAATAATAATGGCCAACACAATAAGAAGCTGCCAAATACTAATTCCACCTAAACCCATTGTTATGCTCCGTATTTACTTCAACGGTGAACGCATCACCTAAATTCATTATTAATATGACTAATCTATTCAGTAGTAGCAACTGCCTGCTACTAAACCAGCATATTTACCTTTATTTAGTTCGTGATGCTTTTTCTTCCAGACCAGAAAGATCAAAGCGACGAGCTAATTCATCGATTACTGACTGTGGAGTTTCACCTAAGTGAGATAACGCCACCAAACTATGAAACCAAAGATCTGCCGTTTCATAGATAACATCACTGTTATCCCCACTCGCTTGCGCATCTTTTGCAGCAAGAATCGTTTCGGTTGCTTCTTCACCCACTTTTTCAAGAATCTTATTCAAGCCTTTAGCGTGTAAACTTGAGACATATGAGCTATCTGGTGATGCGGCTTTGCGCTGCTCTAATACTTCACCTAGCTTAGTTAATACGTCGCTCATTTCTTCTCTCGCTTAAATTTATGCTTTTTATCGTTGCGGAAGCATACCCGAACAATAATATTTCCACCATCCCCCCTTAAGAAGGACTACTTTCCTTTAAGTAACAACACGCCACCTAGACCCGCCAAAACCCAGCTGCTGACCGGCAGCTCACAGAGCCAAGCCTGAAGTTCTGGGCTAGCCGCAACAACGGCACCTGCGATAAGTAGTAATGCTAACGATTGTCTACGACGGCTTTTTGCCTTTAGCTCATCTTTTGCTTGCTGATAAGCTCGGATATCTCGCAAACGACTATTATCTAGATCGCGTACCTGATTTAACGCATCAAATAGTAGTTGTGGCATATGAGGTAATTTTTCTAGCCAATCTGGCGCTTGCTGCTTAATCGAGCGATACACTCCTTTTGGCCCCATTCGCTCTTTCATCCAGTTCTCTAAGAAAGGCTTGGCTGTTTTCCATAGATCGAGATCTGGATAGAGCTGACGCCCTAGCCCCTCAATATTAAGTAATGTTTTCTGCAACAGCACCAGCTGCGGCTGAACTTCCATATTGAAACGCCTTGCTGTTTGAAAAAGACCCAACAGAACTTGACCAAATGAGATCTCTTTAAGCGGCTTTTCAAAGATAGGCTCACATACACTTCTAATAGCTGTCTCGAATGCATCTACATTTGTATCTGCCGGAACCCAACCTGAATCAACATGCAGCTGTGCAACTAAACGATAGTCTCGCTTAAAGAATGCTAAGAAATTTCTAGCCAAATAGCTTTGATCTTCAGGCGTTAAGGATCCGATGATTCCAAAATCAACCGCTATATATTGTGGTGAAGATGGATTATTACGAGACACGAAGATATTACCAGGGTGCATATCTGCATGAAAAAAACTGTCACGAAATACCTGAGTGAAAAAGATCTCTACACCACGCTCAGCTAACACTTTCATATTTGTTTGCTGTGCTTCTAGCTGATCAACCTCTGCAACGGGAATACCATGAATACGCTCCATGACTAATACATTCGAGCGCGTGTAATCCCAAAATATTTCAGGGATATACAAAATCTCACTATTTTCAAAATTGCGACGCAGCTGGGAGCCATTGGCCGCTTCTTTACGTAGATCTAATTCATCAAAAATAGTCTGTTCATATTCAGCCACTACTTCCACTGGACGAAGCCTACGCCCCTCTTCCCAAACGCCATGAACTAAACGCGCCAGGGTAAATAAGAGATCCATATCCTTTCTAATTGTTTTACCAATTCCAGGACGAATAACTTTTACTACGACCTCCTGGCCCGTAAACATCGTCGCTTTATGTACTTGGGCGACCGATGCAGAGGCCATAGGCTCAACGTCAAATTCACTGAATAGTTCAGAGACAGGTTGACCTAAAGCTTCCTCTATCAAGCTTTGTGCCTGATGGCCCGAAAATGGAGGGACTCGATCTTGTAGCTTTTTCAGTTCCTCTGCCAAGTCATCCGGCAGCAGATCTCTACGTGTAGACAGCATTTGACCAAATTTGACGAAAACAGGTCCTAAGGCTTCCAATGCCAATCGAATACGTACAGCTTCAGGTTTAGATGCAGAGATAAAAAGGCGCCATGGCATCAGCCAGAAGCAAAGTTTGATATACCAAGGAAGTGATAAACTCAGGAACAATGTATCAAGACGATAGCGAGCAAAAACCTGAACAATTTTCAGAATACGCGAAAGACGCTTCACAGAAGGGAACCTTAACTTAATAAACTATTATTGAAATGGGAAACGAGGACGAAGTTTATTTCGTCCTAACTAGATTACGACCATCTTCTTTTGCTTGATACAAAGCTTCATCAGCACGGGTAAAGAAATCATCCAAAGAATCACCCTCTTTTATCTCAGTTACACCAAAAGACATTGTGATGCCTACAGGTTTACCATGAAAGTTAAAGGGACTTTTTTCTAACGACTGCCTTAACTTATCCATCGCTTGTTCGGCCTCAGCCGTACCAGTGGATGGAAGAATAATAACAAACTCTTCACCACCATAACGTGCAACGAAATCGGTCACTCGGATATTTTTAGTAATAACCTTTGCCACTAATCGAAGGACTTTATCTCCCGCTAAATGACCAAAGTTATCATTAACCTTTTTGAACAGATCTAAATCGGCTACAACAACTGCAAACGGAGTGCGATATCGTGACCAACGTTCGTATTCTTGTTCAATATGTTCATCATACGCTGCACGGTTAGGCAGGCCCGTCAGAGGGTCCGTTCTCGCTCTTAAACGCTCCTCTTCCATATGAGCTTTAACCTTACGCGTCTCTTGCTCCATCTCCTCCACTTTTCCAATCAGATCTTCATAACGACCCTGAAGGCGATGTTCTCTCTCTTCCTCTTTTTTCTTAAAACTATCCATAGCTTTTACCAAGCCGGATAGCTGCAAAGAGACGGCACTTTTTAAATCTTTAATATCGTGGGTATTCTTCACTGTATTGTGAAGCTTCTTCACATCAGTTCTAACCTTTTTATCTAGATCTTGCTGGTTTTTACCAATCTCTTGCTGAACCTGGCGGCTATCGACTACGAATGTTTGTACTTCAGTTAGACGCGAGCTCAATTCCAACAAGTAATTTTCGAAATCATCACTCGTATTACTTGTTGATTTAATAACTAACTGGACTACTAGGTGCACGATTTCAGGAAGATGCGGTAGTTCGAAACCCTCTTCAATGCGCTTTACAAGCACTCTAGCATTAGGCGTTTCTTCTTTTGGTACAAACAGCCCACTGATCAGTTCAAGTAACTCAGCACCTATACGCTTAAGTAGAAGCCGGACTTCATCTCCTAAAGCATCAGCAGTAGCCGCTGTATCTAAAGAAAAATCACTGGCTGAAATCGTATTATCGCTGTCACCCGTATCAATGTGACTTTGTAACTCTATGAGATCCCCTAGAACATTCGGTAACTCATAATAACTATCTTCTAACTCATTGCTACGGCGTTCTAATGAATCCAATACATTCTGTGACCCACCACTCTGTACTTGCGTACGTAGCATGCGAATCCATTTTAACAGCGCAAAGATCGACTGTTTCGCTTGCTGACTGCGTGACTCTTCACGGCGATGAATCTGCTTTTCTATACGGCGACTAATTTTTTTCAGAAAACCAAGGTGCTCACTACACTCTTCTTGCAGAAGAGGCTTTAACGAAGCTAGGTCAGAATCAAATTGAGGACTTTCACCTTCCAACGCAACAGACATATAGCCTGCAAGCTGGCGCAGTTGAAGTTCGACATCAGCGCTACTGCGCTCCTGAACCTCCAACTCTTTAGCTAGTTCCCTATATTTCTTTTTCCAATCAACCTGTTCTTCCGACACACTATATCCTCAGAGCACCACAACCAAAAACCAGTCAAACTTCATGTTAGTCTAACTCACTAATTCACACTAGGGTTTAAGATCAATGAGGCATAAAAAAACGCCCTTATTTGGGCGTTTTTATTAAAAGGGGCTTTTATTGTGCTGACATACGCTCTTTTTCAACGAGATAATCTACGACTTTAAGCATTTGCGGTTGACCACCAGCCATCTGAGCCGTAATACGGTATTTACCATTAACAACCATCGCCGGAACACCCTGCACACCATAACCACGCAGTTTAGAATCACCCTGTTTGAGCTTCATGTTAACGGCAAATGAGTTGTACGCTTTATTAAACTTAGCGCTATCAACACCTAAATTGGCATAAAACTCAGAGAAATCATTCATCCCACTGAAACGACGACGCTCTACATGAACCGCATTAAAGGTCGCTTCATGAGTTTTATCTAAGGTTTTCAATAGTTCAGAGGAGTAGAACGCACGCGCCATCGGTTCCCAGCTACGACCAAATACAACAGGCATACGAACAAAGTTCACATCTTCCGCTTTATTCTTATCCCAATTTTTAATATGAGGCTCAAAACTATTACAGTGAGGGCACGGATAACCAAACATTTCGACCACTTCAACTTTACTCTGATCCGCTGTGCGTACTGGTGAGGTTAACTTTATATAATGTACACCCTCACGATATTCCTCAGCTTGAGCCATAAAAGGCAGCAATAAAGCAGCAATCATAAAACCAATTCTTTTCATTATTTAGCTCCGAACTTACAAAAACATTTAAAGATGGACACGCTCTCAGCCTGAAAGTTCCAAGCCGACGAAAAGCACCTACAAAAAAGGCAGCCTAAGCTGCCTTTTTCGAACCTAAGCTTAATTTACTTGCTCAAGCCTTGAATATAGCTAGACACTGCTTTCATTTCAGCGTCGCTCAATTTAGCGGCAATATCCTGCATCATCTGCTGAGGATCATTGCTACGCTCGCCTTTTCTGAAAGACATTAACTGTTTTTCAGTATACGCAGCATGCTGACCACCAATCGCAGGGAAACCTGCCTGAGCATTACCTTCGCCCGTTGGTGAATGACACGCTGTACAAGCAGCAACGCCTTTATCAGCAATACCTGAACGATAAATAGCCTGGCCTTGTTCTACCAAATCTTTAGCCGCATGACCGACAGTGCCATTTTGCTTTGCGAAGTAAGCAGAGATATCAGCAATATCTTGGTCACTTAAGTTATCCAATAGACCCGTCATTTCAACAACAGGACGTGCACCAGATTTAATATCGTTCAACTGCTTGATCAGATATTTTTCATTCTGACCTGCAAGTTTAGGAAAGTTTGCGATAGCGCTATTACCGTCAGCGCCATGGCAAGCTGCACATACAGCCGTTTTGCCTTTTCCTGCAGCAGCATCACCTGCTGCGTGAGCTACACCAGTAAGACCTATGGTCATAAGCAAGCTAATCAGTAATTTATTCATCTACGAACCCAGACTATTAATTAAAATTATATTCGATCTATGTAAAACACTAATGGTTTTCCATCGACCGATGTTATCCTCACTTCCCTGCAGACTAGAGGTAAAACCTGTTCGCAGGTAAAATTGACGCAATTATAAACCAATAACCACACAAACGGGAACGACAATCTCTGTTCCTTTAGTATCGATTTCCAAAAAAGCGGCCAAAAATATGTCATCAGATCAAATAACCGTTCACTACAACACCGCTAAATTTAATAAAAGCGCATCTAAACTACATCAGTGTCCGGAAGATGTAGGCGCTGAAGTAGCGTTTGCTGGCCGTTCAAATGCGGGTAAATCAAGCGCAATTAATACGCTAACCAATAATGGAAAGCTCGCTCGTACCTCAAAAACACCAGGTCGAACCCAATTAATCAACTTTTTTGACCTTAATGTTGAAGGTGTTCGTATTGTCGACTTGCCGGGTTATGGCTTTGCTAAAGTCCCTATTGAGATGAAGCAGCACTGGCAGCAACACTTAGATGAATATTTACAAAAGAGACAATGCCTACAAGGCGTTGTGCTTGTAATGGATATTCGCCATCCAATGAAAGAGTTTGATCACATGATGGTGAATTGGTGTCAGAACTCTCATATGCCACTACACGTATTACTGACAAAATCTGACAAATTGAAAAGAGGTCCGGCACAATCTACATTACTGACAATCCGCAAAGAACTTACTCAAGTTCTCGGCGATTTAGTCACCGTACAAACCTTCTCTGCCCTTAAAAAGCAAAATGTAGATCAGTTACGTCAACGCTTAGATTTATGGTTAGTGCCGCAAGATGATGAATCTACTAGCGAATAGATAAAAGAAAGCCCTGGGAAATTTCGGAAGGGGGAACAAACGATCTCTCAGGGCTTTAACGCATGCTTGTAATAAAGAGCCAAGACCATGGTGTGTCAACGTATACATGACTCTTAAACAAAGTAGACCGCTTTACTTAACAATAGTTCCCATCATTGTTCAAAAAACATTCATTTAATAATCAGCAGCCCAAGGCCACTGACCATAGGTGATATTTTAACTTCAACAATTAGTGCGCTTGCTCCCAGTTATCACCGACACCCGCTTCAACCAATAAAGGCACATCAAGCTCAGCGGCATCAGCCATCTGCTGCTTTACAGCCGCAACAAACGCATCAACTTGATCTTCCTTCACTTCAAAAACCAATTCATCATGTACCTGCATGATCGCCTGCGCATCAAATTCAGATTCTTTTAACCAGCTATCAACGGAAACCATTGCTCGTTTGATAATATCCGCAGCAGTTCCCTGCATCGGCGCATTGATCGCTGTACGTTCCGCGGCCTGACGACGCATCGCATTCTTCGCCTTTATTTCAGGCAGATATAGACGGCGGCCAAACAACGTTTCAACATACCCTTGTTCTTGCGCTTTTGTACGTACATCGTCCATATAGTTTTGCACGCCCGGATAGGTTTCAAAGTAGTGATCAATATATTGCGCAGCTTCTTTACGGCTGATGCCTAACTGCTTAGCTAAGCCGAAAGCAGACATCCCGTAGATAAGACCGAAGTTAATCGCTTTTGCACTACGACGCTGGTCCGTACTGACCTCATCTAAGCCGACCTTAAAAACCTCTGCAGCCGTTGCACTATGAATATCGGCCCCTTTAGAAAAGGCATCCAGAAGTCCTTGGTCCTGAGACAGATGAGCCATAATGCGTAATTCAATTTGCGAGTAATCCGCCGCCACCAGCTTATAGCCTTCTGGCGCAATAAACGCATGACGAATTCTACGCCCCTCTTGAGTACGCACAGGAATATTTTGTAGATTCGGGTCCGAAGAAGATAAACGCCCTGTTGCGGTAACTGCTTGATGGTATGAAGTATGAATACGCTGTGTACGCGGGTTGATCATCAACGGTAGCTTATCGGTATAGGTCGATTTCAGCTTACTTAAGCTACGATGCTCTAAAATCAATTTAGGCAATGGATAGGTTAATGCCAACTCCTGTAAGACCTCTTCCGCTGTGGAAGGTGCGCCTTTAGGCGTTTTTTTGATGACCGGAATTTCCAGCTCTTCGAAGAGTATCTGCTGTAACTGTTTGGGTGAGGCTAAGTTAAACTCTTTACCTGCTATGTCATAAGCTTCCCGTTCAAGCTCAACCATACGCGCAGCAAGCTCAATGCTTTGTTCGCCTAAAAGGTTTGGATCAACTAAAGCGCCATTACGCTCAATATTAGATAACACAGTAATCAACGGCTTCTCAATTTGAGTAAATACTTGGCTCAAACGTTGATCTTTGCTCAGCTGCGCATCGATTACTTGGTGTAATCGCAGGGTAATATCAGCATCTTCAGCGGCATAAGGGCCTGCTTGCTCTAACTCGATTTGATTAAAAGTAAGCTGTTTTTTCCCTTTGCCCGCAATCTCTTCGAACTTGACCGTTTTCAAACCAAGGTAACGATCTGCAAGACTATCCATATCATGACGCGTGGCAACTGAGTTTAGAACATAAGATTCCAACATCGTGTCAAACTCAATGCCCTTCATTTCAATGTCATAATTAGCCAACACATTCATATCGTATTTAATATGTTGGCCTACTTTTTTATGATCATCGCTTTCTAATAAAGGTTTCAACTTAGTTAGCAGCGTATCACGGCTGATCTGTTCAGGTGCGCCCATGTAATCATGTGCAACAGGAACATAAGCCGCTTTTCCAACTTCAATGGCAAACGACACCCCCACTAGCTCGGCTTCCATGTAATTTAAGCTCGTTGTTTCCGTATCAAACGCGAACAATTCAGCTGTGGATAACTTTTCAATCCACTGATCAAGTATTCCTTCATCTAGCACTATCTCATAATCAACATCGCTAGACGCGGTCGGCAAAGAGGGATCATCCGCCTCATCAACGACTACCGAAGAGGCCATACCCGCTCCGGATTCTAAATCTCGGATCCACGATCTAAACTCAAACTCAGTAAACAGCTCAATAAGCTCAGAGGTATTAGGCGCAGGCTTTTTGAAGTCAGAGATCTCTTCTTGCAGTTCAACGTCTAATTTAATGGTTGCCAAAACATAAGATAGATCAGCCTCAGCACGGTTATCTTCTAATTTCTTGGCCATGGTTTTTGAACCACGAAAACCCAGAGCAGCTATCTTATCTAAATTTTCATATAGATATTTAATGCCACCTAAACCTTGCAGCAAGGCAAGTGCAGTTTTTTCACCCACCCCAGGAACACCGGGGATGTTGTCGACCTTATCGCCCATAAGTGCAAGAAAATCGATAATCAATTCAGGCGGTATACCAAACTTCTCTTTAACCCCTTCGACATCCATCAGCGTGTCAGTCATAGTGTTGATCAGCGTGACATGCTTATCCACCAACTGAGCCATATCTTTATCGCCAGTGGAGATCAGCGTATCGACGCCCTGCTCGCTTGCTTGTCGCGCTAACGTGCCAATAACATCATCAGCCTCAACACCCGCTTCAACGATCAGCGGCATTCCCATCGCTTTAACAATCTTATGAATCGGTTCAACCTGACTACGTAGATCATCCGGCATCGGTGGACGCTGTGCTTTATACTCTGTGTATAGCTCGTCACGGAAAGTTTTACCCTTTGCGTCAAAGATCACCACAACTGGGCTCTCTGGGTACTGTTTAACCAAACTTTTCAGCATAGATGTAACTACTCGGATCGCCCCCGTCGGCACACCCGCGGAATTTCTTAAGTCTGCTTGCTGTGAAGCAAAGAAGGCACGGTATAAATACGAGGAGCCGTCGACTAGAATAAGGGGAGAGTTGGATGCTTGCTGCTGTTCGCTCATCTGTGAATCCGAGTTGGTTAAATAATTAGTTGTCGATTAGCTATAACTAGGCACAGATCATAATCGATAAGTGCAGCCGTCTAAAGAAATCTTCATACTTTAACAAGGAAGAGTCATGAAAAAGCTACTACTCGCCACCCTAATACTCCTAGCGCCTCTTGCTCATGCAGAAGTACCACCGCTAGTAGACGAAAATGAGCCACAAATTACGATCTATAATGATGCAGAGAAAACTTACTATGAATACCGCGTCAATGGGCAGTTGAAGGAGATCAAAGTCGTCCCTAATATAGGAAAAGAATACTATTTAGTGCCTGCACCAGGTGAAGGCGACTTTATTAGGCATGAAGAATCACAAATGCTTATCCCCAAATGGGTTCTGTTTCGTTGGTAAGCTCTAAATTCAATTGTTAATAACCGAGTAACGCTTTTGGCTGTTTATACGCACCTCGACAAAAACAACCTTGATCTCTTCCTAAATGATTTTGATTTAGGCTCGCTGGTTAGTTTTAAAGGTATTGATGGTGGTATTGAAAATACCAACTACTTCATCACTCTTAAAAACGAAAACGAAGAAAGTGAGTATGTACTCACTCTCTTCGAAGAGCTAAGTTATGAAGAGCTTCCCTATTTTGTTGAGCTTTGCCAATGGCTATCCGATAAGCAGATTGATGTCCCTTTTGCCTTAAAAGATAAAAATGGCATCGGCCTTAAGAAACTAAAAAACCGCCCTGCCGCAATTCAGCCACGTTTCTACGGTGAGCATGTTGCTCAATCCGAACTTACACCAGAGCATTGTGCAGCAATTGGTAGAGTACTCGGCGAGTTCCACGTGGCCGCCGATAGTTTTTATTTAGAACGCCAGGCACATCGTGGCGTCTTTTGGTGGAGAAGAGAGAGCGAACTGCTATCGCCTAAGCTAACACTCGAAGACCAACAACTTCTGAAAGAGGAAGTTAAACGTTTTGATCAACTACGTGATCAACCCGGCGATATTAAGGTAGGCACGATCCATGGAGACTTATTCCATGATAATGTGCTTTTTCAAGGCACCGAAGTCAGCGCTGTTTTAGATCTATACAATGCAGCTACCGCCTTTTTATTATTCGACCTAGCCATCGTAGCGAACGACTGGTGCTGTAACCCTGATGGTTCTATTGATCCTCTTAGGGAATCAGCCCTGCTTACCGCTTATGGGAAAGCCCGCCCTTTTACCAAAGATGAAAAAAGCGCATGGCCGATTCTCACCTGTACGGCTGCCATGCGTTTCTGGTTATCACGCCTGATCCCTTGGTTAGATGAAGAAAGCGAGCAAAAGCTCAAAGACCCAGAGGAGCTCAAAAGCATCTTGCTTTACCGACGGCAGCACCCAAGTCAGCTTCCTTAAAACGAGCTGACGCCTCCCTTAGAAATCCATCAACACCTCACCTCTATTAAAGCCCATCGTAGCTGTTATAATCAGCCACTGATTATTTATACAGTGACTGAAGAGCAGCAATGGACGTAACCCACATTATCGACTCGCTGAACGATGCCCAGCGTAGTGCAGTAACCGCCCCCGTACAGAATTTACTCGTATTAGCCGGCGCCGGTTCTGGTAAGACACGCGTACTGGTTCATCGTATTGCTTGGTTAATACAGATCGAACAGATGTCTCCCTATTCGATCATGGCGGTTACCTTTACCAACAAAGCGGCTAAAGAGATGCGCGGCCGAATTGAAGAGCTTTTGGGGATTAACCCCCAAGGCATGTGGGTAGGTACGTTCCATGGTTTAGCCCACCGTTTACTTCGAGCTCACTGGCAAGATGCGGGCTTGCAAGAAAACTTCCAAATTATGGACAGTGACGATCAACTGCGTTTAGTAAAACGTCTCGCCAAAGAGATGAATCTTGATGACAAACGCTGGCCTGCACGTCAATTTCAGTGGTACATCAACGAGAAAAAGGACGAAGGCTTACGTGCTAAACATATAGAGCCACGTAATGATCCGACAGATCGCACCATGCTATCAATGTACCAAGCCTATGAAGAAGCGTGTGAACGTGGCGGAATGATTGATTTTGGCGAGCTGCTACTGCGTTCGCTTGAACTGTTACGCGACAGAAACCCAGCCCTTTTAGCCCATTACCAAGAGCGCTTTCGCTACTTACTAGTGGACGAGTTTCAAGATACCAACAGCATTCAATACGGCTGGTTACAGTTATTGTGCGGCGGTCAGAAGAAATTAATGGCTGTTGGCGATGATGACCAGTCAATCTACGGCTGGCGTGGCGCTAAAATAGAAAACATTCAAAACTTATCAGTTCACTTCCCAGGTACAGAAACGATAAAACTAGAGCAAAACTACCGCTCTACAGAAACTATTCTACGCGCAGCCAACGAAGTCATTCGCAATAACCAAGGACGTTTGGGTAAAGAGCTTCACACTGAAGCGGGTGAAGGCGAGCCAATTTCACTCTATTCTGCCTTTAATGAACAGGATGAAGCGCGTTTTATTGTCGACCAGATCAGCAAATGGGTGCAAGACGGAAATATGCGTAATGAGTGCGCTATTCTTTATCGCTCCAATGCGCAGTCACGTGTTCTTGAGGAAGCACTCATTCGCAGCGGCGTTCCATACCGTATTTATGGTGGTCAACGTTTCTACGAGCGTTTAGAGATCAAGAATGCTCTGTCTTATCTTCGTCTATTAAGTAATCGTGATGACGATACATCGATGGAACGTGTTATTAACGTGCCGACTCGCGGTATTGGTACACGTACGATTGAAGTGATCCGTGAACACGCGCGTAGCCAGAATATATCTATGTGGCGAGCCTCCAATGAGATAGTGGAACTCAATCGCTTACCGGCTAGAGCCTCCAATGCTCTGCAAGCCTTTCTCGATCTCATCAATCAGATGGCACAAGACACGGAAGAGACACTACTGCATGAACAAACCGAACATGTCATTCAACATGCGGGCTTGATCGAGCACCACAAAAAAGAGAAGGGTGAAAAGGCCCAGTCTCGTATAGAAAACTTAGAGGAATTGGTCACTGCAGCTAAGCAGTTTAATAGCCAATGGGATGAGTTCCTTGATGAAGAGTTCAATTCACCGTTGGCAGCATTTCTAGACCAAGCGGCACTCGATGCAGGCGACACCCAAGCAGACGATTTCCAAGACAGTGTTCAGCTAATGACTTTACACTCGGCAAAAGGTTTGGAGTTTCCACAAGTCTTCTTAGCGGGTGTGGAAGAGGGGCTCTTCCCTCACAAAATGTCTATTGAGGAGCCCGGTCGTCTCGAAGAGGAGCGTCGACTTTGCTATGTAGGCATCACGCGAGCGATGAAGAAGCTCTATATCACCTACGCAGAATCACGCCGTTTACATGGCCAAGATAACTACAACCGTCCTTCCCGCTTCATCAAAGAGATCCCTAGTGATCTGATGGAAGAGGTCCGCCTAAATGCCAGCGTCAGCCGGCCTATGACCAGTCGTTATAATGACGACAAAGGCAGTAGTTTATTTGGCAATAGCTCACTCAGTAGCAGTGAAGTACCCGAAACCAACCTAGCACTAGGGCAAAGAGTCTCCCACGCTAAATTTGGTGAAGGTACAGTGCTAAATTTTGAAGGCTCAGGCGCGAAAGCCCGAGTACAAGTCAACTTTGACTATGAGGGAAGTAAATGGCTGGTTGTGGGTTTTGCCAATCTACAACCTGCATAATTTTTACGTGTGAACAGGGTTATTTTATAAAGACGCTCTATACTTAATCCTATTCACACTACCGGGATAAGCTATGCTTCGTCATCGATGCCTATGCTTCTTATTAGGGTTATCTTTTATTCTTTCTGCACAAGCAGCCGAGGAGATAACAGTCCCTATTTATGATCAAGAGCGCGCTCCATTATCTATGAAAATTGATGGAGTGCCTCGTGGCATATACACAGACCTTTTTCGTGAAATCCTCATCATGGCGGACTTGCAACCGACCCTAGTCCCCATTCCACCGATGAGAAGACGTGTAGGCTTTGAAACACAACTGTATGAGATATCCTGTTGCGCTAACCCAGCATGGCGCTAGCGCCCTCGCGAACAGGAAATTCAACTCTTCAGCCAACAATTTTATTGGACCAAGGATGTTTATGTTTTTCCCAAAGGAAAATCCTTTACCTTAAACAACTTATCACTGTTAGAAGATAAGTGCGCGGGTTTGACTATCGAGGATCGGAGCACTTTGGTGAACGTATAAATTACAATAACGAAGTCACCTTAATTCGAGCACTGGCCTTAGGCCGAGCTGATGTTGGAATTGTTAATGAGGATATCTTGTCTGCTTCGCCTCAACGCTCTCATGTCGACATGGGACCTATCCATGACGAAGCAAGTCTGCATATTCGAATTCACCGCAGCCGAGAAGACTTAGTAGACCCAATTAACAATGCTATAGAAAGAATCATACTGAATGGTAAACGTGACCAAATAGTTAAAGGCTATTTGAATCAAGAGGGCTCTACACGCGTCGGGACTCCCTAAACGCTAGCGGGGTCAGCCCAAGCATACGCTTGAAAAACTTTATGAAATTGGTCGCTTCACTAAACCCTAAATAATAGCCCACCTCAGCTACAGACATTGCGCTATGTACAAGTAACCTTTGCGCTTCTAGCACTATCCTCTTATCTATCATGACCTTTCCTGTAACCCCTTCGAACTGGACACAAGCACGACTCAACGTACTTTGAGCATAGCCTAAACGCTGTGCGTAAAAGCTAAGGCTATGCTGCTGTATATATTCCTGTTCAAGCAACTCAGCAAATAATCGATAGGTTTTTTGGGCACGACCTCCGGCACTCGCAATAGGGGAAACTCTACTTTGCCAACGAGCGAGACGAAGTAACAAGCTCAACAGTTCATGACGAATCAAAGCGATATCTAACGTTGACCCATCATAGTCAGAAAAATCACGATGTAATCGCAAAACCGCATTAGAAGTATCTTGATAAAGGATATCAGGCAAGGTCACAACATTTTGCCAACGAATTAAAGCCAGTCCCTCCTGATCAACTGAAGGCAACATTTCATCATGAGGTAACGAATTAGGATCGATTAGAACGACATCCCCTTCTAGCCGAGAATAATCACCCCACTCCTGAACTTGCCCAGGACGAACAAATAATAAAGTCCCTTTACTCACTTTGTAATCAACAAAATCTACCCTATGACTTCCTTCCCCACCGGTTACTAAAATCAGAATATAGAATTCTACGCGTTCAGTGCCTTTTTCTAACTTAGGAAGCAGGTCGCTGAAACGCATTGGCTCAATACCAAGAGCTGAAATTCGCTCATTATTAAATGCGGTTTGTTTAATTGGTAAGCTATTCATCTATTCTTTCACCTAGCCTCCAAATTAACAGATAAAAAAACAAAACGCTCGATACTGATCATACTCAACAGCATCGAGACTTAATAATAGACTAAGCATATAAGATAGTTAGCGCTAATAATATTTATCAAAGAAATTTCGTATTTTCTAGTAATACACTTTTTAGATCAGCTTAAAAAACCAAAAATAGATCTTTTCCCATCTGTAGTATTCAGCTAATACCTACTCCCCTTCGACTACTGCTACTTTGTGCAAAGCCATCTAAATAAGCCAGTAAAAATCGGAGTAGATTATGACACCTAAAAAAATACTGATGATCACCGGTGATTTCACAGAAGATTATGAAACAATGGTGCCCTTCCAGACATTACTCACCTTTGGTCATCATGTAGACGCTATCTGCCCAGATAAAGTTAGCGGCGACAGCATTGCTACGGCCATCCACGACTTCGAAGGCGATCAAACTTACACTGAAAAGCTAGGGCATCGGTTTACACTGAATGCGAGCTTCGCAGAGATAAATGTAGAAGATTACGACGCACTAATCATTCCAGGTGGTCGTGCCCCTGAATATCTACGTTTAAATTCAGACGTGCTAGATATGGTGCGTCACTTTTTCATTGAGAATAAACCTGTTGCTGCTATTTGCCATGGCGCACAGCTATTAACAGCGGCTGGCGTACTTGAAGGTAAAAAGTGCTCAGCGTATCCCGCTTGTAGCCCCGAAGTTACACTTTCAGGTGGGGAGTATGCAGAAATTGAAATGGATGCAGCGATTACCGATGGTAACTTAGTAACAGCTCCTGCATGGCCTGCCCACCCCGCTTGGCTATCTCAGTTTATCGCTTTACTCTATCTTTAATGCCGTAGCTTATTCAGGCTTTAGCTGCCAAGCTAAGGCCTGATAAGTAAACAAATTGCCTCAATAGCGTTATGATTTGGCTGTAAACCACAGTCAAATCACTCTATTTTTTTGAAACATAAAGATAGGTGCTCTCAAATGTGTAAACTATTTATCAATGCAGAACCCGAGCTGTGGAAAAGCAGCACCCGCTCTTTACGCATTGACGGTATGGTGACCAGTGTACGTTTAGAAAATTATTTCTGGGACACGTTAGAGACTATCGCTCAAAGAGACGAGATGAATATTCCGCAAATGCTCACTCGACTTCACCACGAGTCAATCGATGCCGGGCATGATCTAGGTAATTTCACGTCTTTCTTAAGGGTTTGCTGTATGCGTTATTTAGCCTTACAGCTATCAGGTGATATTCCAATCAGCCAAGCTATACCAATCAATACCTTAGATGCAGATTTGATCTTAGCCAATGAGATAGAGAAAAGGCATTAACGATAAATGATTGGTTTCGGCAGCAAAGAGTTTAAGCTTGCGATCTATATTGCTAATCGCCCCGAACTGGATAACTATCCCGATCAAGCGACACTCATGCCGCTTAATCCCGGTGAGATAGATTACATAGGCAAAAACACCAGTAACCACTGGCGCAAAGTATTTAATGTCAGCGCAAAATTTCTTTTTCAGCTCTACTCTGAGCACGATCAGCAACA
This sequence comes from Neptuniibacter sp. UBA6509, assembly GCA_002435145.1. Taxonomy (GTDB): domain Bacteria; phylum Pseudomonadota; class Gammaproteobacteria; order Pseudomonadales; family Balneatricaceae; genus Neptuniibacter. The sequence continues at coordinate 10,900 of DJLT01000059.1, read as the reverse complement.
GCTAGAAGGTTTTGATACTTGGCAAAATTACCGAGATCAGGCCTTGTTTCAAGCAGAACGCCAAGAAGCCCTTCTATTTTCAGTACCGCAGTTTACAGATCGTGATGTAATACATATCGTTGCAGGTAAAAGCTACGCTGAACAATTAGGGTTACAGGATTTAATGTGGCTAGATAAGTATTTCGCCGTCAGCAGCAATGAACGCTTAATCGTTTGTCCATACTTAGACTACAGACAGCTGAATAATGCACGAATCGACACCTTAGTGTCGCTCGTACAAAAACTCAGAGATAGAAGTTTAGCTGAAGAGAACTAACTATAGATACTATTTATCTTGCCCTGACAGCTTACTGATAATACCCGCGTAAAGTGCATTAAAATCACTAAATTCATTGTCATTACCTCGGCTACAACGAATTGTGCCTGACTTAATATCGTAAACCCAACCATGGATCTCAATCTTATTGGTCGCTAATTTAGCGGCTACCACAGGATGAGTTCGCAGATGTTGAACTTGCTGCAACACGTTTTCTTCAATCGCTTCATCCAGATGACAGGTTGGAACAGGCTGGTCTCCTGCAATATCATTGCGCTCACGAACAATTTCCATCGCTGAGCGGCAATGACCTAGCCACTCCTTAACGTGGGGCAAACCTTTAACCGACTCCAAATCAAGCGCGCCTTTCACCGCACCACAGTCCGTATGTCCACATACAATAATATGGCGAACACCTAACACGGCTACAGCAAACTCTATAGAGGCTGTCATGCCACCGGTTTGATTCATATGGGGAGGAATAATATTACCCGCATTACGACAGATAAAAATATCACCAGGATGAGAACCAGTCAGTAGGTTTGGATCAATTCGAGAATCAGAGCAGGTGATGAAAAGTACTTCAGGACTTTGTCCTTGATCAACAAGCACACCAAACAGATCTTTCCGTTCGGGGTAAACATTCTTCTTAAAATCCAGCACACCCTGAATAATTTTGTCCATAGTTTCTGATTTCTCTCCGCTAAATAATTCGGCTCACTCTACCACCCAGCTTATATGTTACCAAGCTAAGTTGAATCGCTTTTTATATAGGCTTTTTCGAAATAAACGACTCATAGGCAATCCTGAATTCTTACGATTCTATCGCACTAAAATTATCCCTATTAATTATATTAGCAGGAGAAATATACTTGCCTTAAAAGTATTCGTTATACTCCAAGGACTGACAGTATTTTTAACAAAAGGCCTTAAATGCTACATCGAATCTGGCTCAGTTTTTTTCTTATTGCCTTCACAGCCGCGCTATACCAATGGCTTTGGCTCGATGACTCAGGCGTTTTTCAGCGTTTAGTGCAATCTACATTCGATATGTCGAAACTTTCTGTTGAGTTATCAATCGGATTAATTGGTACTCTCGCCTTCTGGCTAGGCATGATGAAACTCGCTGAGTGTTCAGGCCTAGTGGATAAGTTTGCACGTGGATTAAGCCCGCTATTTACCCGTTTAATGCCGGAGGTTCCTAAGAATCACCCTGCAATGGGCTCCATGACCATGAATTTATCGGCCAATGTTCTAGGCTTAGATAACGCAGCCACGCCTCTTGGTTTAAAAGCGATGAAAGACCTTCAAAGCTTAAACCCCCAGCAAGACACGGCGAGTAATGCACAAATCTTATTTTTAGTTTTGAATACGTCTTCAGTGACGCTCTTCCCTATTACCGTTTTCCTTTATCGAGCACAACAAGGTGCTAGCGACCCAACCTCAGTTTTTATCCCAATTCTCATTGCGACTTGTTGCTCAACCCTTGCCGGCTTAATGGCGGTCAGCTTTGTGCAAAAGATTCGCTTATGGGAACGTGTAACTCTGCTGTATATCGGCGGCTTTGTTGCCTTTTTACTTGCCTTTATAGGCTACTTCACCACCTTGACGATTGATGAACTGCAACGGCAATCGTCCTTGGTGGGTAATCTCATGATCTTTTCAGCCATTATTGGTTTCCTCAGTATTGCTTATCTAAAGGGAGTCAATATCTATGAAACCTTTGTCGATGGTGCAAAAGAGGGATTTGAAGTCGCGATAAAAATCATCCCTTACCTCTTAGCCATGCTAGTGGCGATTGGTGTACTTCGTGAAAGCGGCGCACTGGAAGGGTTCATCTGGCTACTACGAGAAGGGATTGGCGGTTTAGGTTTTGACACACGCTTTGCCGATGCACTGCCCACGGCGATTATGAAACCATTTTCCGGTTCCGGTGCACGTGCCATGATGCTGGAAACAATGAACACCCATGGCGTAGATTCCTTCGCCGCTTATTTAGCCTCAGTAATACAAGGCTCCACCGAAACGACCTTTTATGTTCTGGCCGTTTATTTTGGCTCAGTCGGAATACGTCACGCCCGTCATGCAATCGCATGCGGCTTAACTGCCGATTTAGCAGGTATTATCGCGGCAATCACGGTTGGATATTGGTTTTTTGGTTAAAAAGAGTCTATCCACTTCTTATAACGAGGCGCCATCTATTAATTCATAGGGCAGATCCAGCGGGTTAATGCCGTCAACACAACCTAAATGCACTCGATAATGACCCGGTTTACGGAGTGTTTGATGAAAGGGGTAGATGCCGCAACGCTTACAAAAATGATGTTTTGCCACATGAGTTGCAAACTCATAAGTACCTAAGGCTTCATCGACTACTTTAATGTCTATATCTTCAGGTGCGACCACGAAATTACCCATCATTGCGCCCTTCTTGATACAAACAGTGCAGTTACAACGTAGGCCATCAACAATTTCAGGTGCCTGAAAGGTGAATTTAATTGAACCGCAATGACAACTGCCATGATAGCTTTTCAAAATGACCTCCTAATCGACAAGTCAGCTTTCTCAAATCACTCAGCAATCCAAATAATATCCATCAACCTAAGCAGACAATCCTAGTATCCAATTGCGCTACTCACGCAGCATCTCAGGCTAGTTAATGGTGATAGTGATCAATATCAAATAGCTCCGCATTCGATTTCTTATTCACATGCGCTCCACAGCCTAAAGCATTGGCTGCCACTTTTTCACCAAACGCAAGCGAAAGCACCGAATAGGCGAACTCTAGCTTCTCCCCAGTACATATCTCCTCCCAATGAGTTGTATAGTACTCAAGTCGTTTGGGCGCCTCACATAGGGTTCTTTGGGTCTGGCGAGGCAATGTAGGAAATATACAGGCCATCCGGCTAGACAGCCTCTTGTAACCTGAAGCATCAATAATATGTTGTAAATCAAGTTCAGCTAAACAAAACTCCAGCTCTGCTCGATATGCAATCATGCTGGTTTTACTGAAGGTAAACCCGTTTGATTCAGCCAAAACCTGATCAAGAAAATCGCAAGATGAACTCTCTAACACATACATATACCATCCTTGTAGTATTTAATCTCACCTCAATACTCCCTAGAGGCTTAAGAATCAGCGGCCATTACCTCAAATTTAACCTTAAGGTTAGTACGCTGAAATTTCTCGAATATGTCCATGGCCATCAATCGCCACTTGTACACATTCCGTATCCGTTACTTTTCTAAATTCAGTTCCATCGGGAGCACAACCCCATGCTTCAACCTGTATCCGCATAGATGTTTGTCCAGCCTCAAGCAGTTTAGTATAGAAAGACATTATTGTCCCAGTATGGACAGGGGACATAAAAACCATCTGTCCTATAGATACCGTCGAGACTCGCCCTTTCGATAATCGAGCCGAAAATATTTCCGAAGCTTGCACCATTTTAGCGGAAACCCAGCCGCCATAAACATCACCAAACATATTGGTCGCATCGTTTTCAGCAGGTAGTTGTAGACTCAACTCCCCTTCAGGTTGAAGCCCTTGATCACTACCATTATTCATTACATTACAACCTCAAGAATATGAATATATTGGCGACGCAGATCGCTAGATGAAATGCCTCAGTCATTACTTACTAATCATTATATAAGCATCTATATGTTTCAAATGAATCAGAAAATAAAAACAACTTTTTTAATAATCTATTTCCACTTGTCATATTACTGTCACTAAAGCTGCCTATAGTGCTCACCATATTAACTTTATATAGATATTTAAAGACTATTCTGGAGCACTACATGAAACCTATGAAAAAGCTGTTTGCTGCCGTTGCTATTTCTGCAACTTGTGTAGCTGCAAATGCATCTGACCTACTAGACAAAGACCTACCGGTATACACTAAAGCATCAGGTGTTTCTGGAAATCTATCATCTGTTGGTTCTGATACGCTAGCCAACCTAATGACGTTGTGGGCTGAAGAGTTCAAGCGTAGCTACCCAAACGTTAACATCCAAATTCAAGCGGCAGGTTCTTCTACTGCGCCACCAGCGTTGACTGAAGGTACTTCAAACATTGGCCCAATGTCTCGCAAAATGAAAGACAAAGAGCTGGCTGCATTTGAGAAAAAATTCGGTTATAAGCCAACACCTGTTGCTGTAGCGATCGATGCTTTAGCAGTGTTTGTACACAAAGATAACCCAGTTGAAGGTTTATCAATCAGCCAAGTAGATGCAATCTTCTCCTCTACTCGTAAGTGTGGCGCTAAAGCAGATGCTAAGACTTGGGGTGATGTAAACGTAGCCGGTTCTCTAGCTGATAAGAGCATCCAATTGTTCGGTCGTAACTCAGTATCAGGTACTTACGGTTACTTCAAGAAGAAAGCACTTTGTAAAGGTGACTTCAAAAACAACGTAAACGAACAGCCAGGTTCTGCATCTGTAGTACAGTCTGTATCTACGTCTCTTAATGCACTAGGTTATTCTGGTATTGGTTATAAAACAGCTTCTGTTCGCGCACTTCCTTTAACGAAGAAAGACGGCGCTCCATTCATAGAAGCAACACCTGAAAATGCACTGAACGGCAAATATCCTCTGGCACGTTCTCTATATGTATACGTGAACAAAAAGCCAGGTCAGCCTCTTGCTCCTTTAGAGAAAGAGTTCCTGAAAATGGTAATGTCTAAAATAGGTCAGGAAGTCGTTGTTAAAGATGGCTACATCCCACTACCTTCAGCAGTTGTTAAAAAGCAGATGGCTGCTCTAGGCATGTAATCCGCCTTGAACCAACGCTTTACTCAAATAAGGGGGCCATTTTGGCCCCCTTATTTCGTTTATGACACTGACTGTAATACAGATGTAACAATTTTTTAATATTGTATGCGCCGTATTCTCAGTAAACTTCGAGACCTATGTGCCATGAGTACAGAAAACACAGCAACGACCGAACTGGATTTTAATACTCCAGCGGCCAAGCGACACAGAAACTTACGCGCTTTGAAGGATAAAATGGCTTCAGGTGGTATCGCTTTTGGTGGTATCAGCGTAATTGTTGCGATTCTTCTGATCTTCTTCTATCTACTTTATGAAGTAGCTCCTCTGTTCGAATCTGCCAGCATTGAACCTTGGCAGGAAAACGAACAGCAAATTGCACCTTACTCCATTCCAGGCGAAGGAAAGACCCTTTACCTAACCATGGAAGAACAGGCAGAAATTGCTCTGCGTGTTACTGACCTAGGTCAGTTGGTGTTTTTTAACAGCCGTACTGGTGAAGTAATCAAACAGGAAACTGCTAATATTCCTGAAGGCGCTGAGATAAGCAGTTTTGCGCTTGCCTCTGAATACAGTGGTATTTTTGCGCTAGGTTACAGCAACGGTCAGGCTCAAATTTTCAAACATAAATACCGTTCAACCTACCCTGATGGCGTACGTGTTATCACGCCACAGCTGGCTTATCCGTTGGGCGAGTCTCTTATTCAAGTAAGCGATTCAGCGCTAGAAGTACTCGCGCTGAATGGTGAAGAAGACAGTTGGACACTGATCGGTGGTCAGGCTTCCAATCTTGCTGCTACTGAGATCTCTTTAACTGAGAATATCATCACGGAAGAAATTGAAGCAGATACTAGCCGAATTTCACTTCCAAATATGAATATCCCAGCACAGAAACTGCTACTCATGCCCGATCGTCGCTGGATGATGATCGCAGGGGAAGGCGGCAAGCTGGGTATCGTAGATATGTTAGCTGACGGAGGCCCTAAAGTTACGCAGCTAATAGAAGCAACAAAAAACAATATCACTTCGTTCGAGCTGTTAGTCGGTGGTAACTCTCTGCTTATTTCTGACGACGCTGGTACTACATCTCAGTGGTTCTTAGTGCGTAACGAGAAAGGCGAATGGCTAATGCGCCAGATTCGCAGCTTTGAGAATGGCACAGCAGCAACAACAAGTATCTCGATCGAACATCGCCGTAAAGGCTTCGTCACAATTTCAGAAGCTGGCCAGCTGAACTTCTTCAGCACAACAGCGTCACGTAACTCATTAACAGCTGCCATTGCACAGGGCAACGTTGAAACGATTGCTCTATCACCTCGTTCTAACGCGCTACTGGTTGAGCAAAACGGGCAACTCGCGCTATGGGCAGTACACAATGAACACCCTGAAATTTCTTGGAGCGCATTGTGGGAAGAGGTTTGGTATGAAGGTTATCAAGAGCCAGAATTTACTTGGCAATCTTCAGCTTCTACCAATGATTTCGAGCCAAAATATAGCCTAATGCCGCTAGCCTTTGGCACTTTGAAAGCCGCATTTTACGCGATGCTTTTAGGTACACCATTAGCTATCTGCGGCGCGATCTATACGGCTTACTTTATGGTGCCGTCTATGCGCCGTAAGGTAAAACCTTTCATCGAGTTGATGGAAGCGCTACCCACCGTAATTTTGGGTTTCTTGGCGGGCTTATGGTTAGCGCCATTTATGGAGGTCAATCTAGCGGGGATCTTTGTCACGCTACTGGTTTTACCTTTATCCATTATCGCCTTTGCCTACGCTTGGGCTTGTGCACCAAAATCACTAAGGTACTTAATCCCAGACGGTTGGGATGCAGCTCTGCTAATTCCTGTTGTGATGCTGGCCACGGTATTCAGTTTTTGGATTGCGCCAGGTCTTGAGCAACTCTTGTTCGGTACCGAGATGCGTTATTGGGTAACGCAAGAATTAGGGATTCCTTACGATCAGCGTAACGCTCTGGTTGTAGGTATTGCTATGGGCTTTGCTGTTATTCCGACTATCTTCTCCATTACTGAAGATGCGATTTTTGCAGTACCTAAACATCTTTCATACGGTTCTCTAGCACTAGGTGCGACTCCTTGGCAGACGCTCGTACGTGTTGTTATGCCAACGGCTAGCCCAGGTATTTTCTCTGCGGTGATGATCGGTATGGGTCGTGCAGTAGGTGAAACCATGATCGTGCTGATGGCGACGGGTAATACACCAATTATGGATGTAAATATCTTTGAGGGTATGCGAACGCTCGCAGCCAACATTGCAGTAGAGATGCCAGAATCTGAAGTCGGTAGTACCCACTTCCGCATTCTATTCCTAGCAGCATTCGTACTGTTCTTGTTTACCTTCTTTGTAAACACCTTGGCAGAGCTGGTGCGTCAGCGTCTGCGTAAGAAATACGGCTCTCTGTAATTAGTGGCTGATTGAGGAAAATAGTAATGAGACAATCTTTTTCTGAGTGGTCAAAAACAGGCGCACCTTGGGTTTGGTTAAATGCCGGTGCCGTTGCGATCTGTTTGATCATGGTTGTTGGCCTACTTACGCTGATTGCGATTCGTGGCCTTGGCCACTTCTGGCCAGCCGATGTTGTTCAAGCGACATACGTAGATCAAGGTAATAGCCTGCGCCTAATCGGTGAGAAAGTTCAAGCAGAAGATGTACCTGCAACCCAGCTACGAGATAGTGGTGTTGATGTACCGGAAGGTCTTGAAAGTATGCAACGTAACCTAATCAAAGTAGGTAACCGTGATCACGGTGGTACTGACTTTATTTGGGTACTGGATGACTTAATTACCGACCGATCTAAGCCTGAAATGCTGTTCACCGCTGAACGCCGTGAATGGGGTAACTTTTACGGTTACCTCCGCGGTATTAAAGAAGACGGTAAACTGGTAACAAGCTATGAAGGCTACGAAAAAACCGATGAGTACCTTGCTCTTTGGGCGACGCTTGAAAAACGTATCGAACGTGCTTTAGATATCTATAGTGACATTGAGGATATCGAAAAAGGTCGTATAGGCTCTATCAACTACAAGTTGGAGCGTCTACGCCTACAAGAGCGTTCTTTACAGCTTAAAAATGTAACGGATCCTGCTAAGTACAAAAAGATTGATCAACAACGCGCTGCACTCGATGCAGAGTATGAAGGCCTTCAGGGTGATCTACTGGCTCTATATGAGGAGTTTAACCGTGACAGTGTCACAGCAGAGATTGCTAGCGGTAAAATCGTAGAGTTCAAAGTAGCGCATATCGTTCGTGCATTCCTGCCTAACGATATGGGTCTTGGCGGAAAGATCGTTCATTACTTTGCTAAAATCTGGGAATTTGTTAGTACAGATCCTCGTGAAGCAAATACTGAGGGCGGTATTTTCCCAGCAATTTTCGGTACTGTTTTGATGGTAATCATCATGTCAGTGATCGTGACGCCATTTGGTGTTGTTGCTGCGGTTTATCTACGCGAATACGCTAAGCAAGGCTTCGTGACACGCGTCATCCGCATCGCGGTAAACAACTTAGCAGGCGTTCCATCCATCGTATACGGTGTATTCGGTCTAGGCTTCTTTGTTTACTTCATGGGCGGCCATATAGACGACGCTTTTTTCCCTGAAGCTAAGCCGGCTCCAACATTTGGCACGCCAGGTCTAATGTGGGCATCTATCACGCTGGCACTACTAACTGTACCTGTTGTGATTGTTGCGACAGAAGAAGGCTTAACACGTATTCCTCGCGCGACGCGTGAAGGTTCCTTAGCGCTAGGTGCGACTAAGTTTGAAACTTTAATTAAGATTGTTATCCCAATGGCAAGCCCCGCAATAATGACCGGTGTCATACTTGCTATTGCACGTGCTGCGGGTGAAGTAGCACCGCTCATGTTAGTCGGTGTTGTTAAACTTGCACCAAGTCTGCCATTGGATATGAACTACCCGTTCCTACACTTGGATCAGAAATTTATGCACTTGGGCTTCCACATTTATGATGTTGGTTTCCAGAGCCCTAACGTTGAAGCGGCTCGTCCGCTGGTATACGCAACAGCGCTTCTGCTGGTGGCGGTAATCGCAGCGCTGAACTTGTCAGCCATCGCGATTCGAAACCACCTACGTGAAAAATACAAAGCGCTTGAAATGTAATAGAATTTTTAAAGGTTGCTAAAATGACTAGCGAAGCTAAAACACACGCAATTGACATCTCTACTATGCAAAGAGATAGCCGTATTCTAAATCTTGAGGAAGAAACTATTGCCCTCAAGGTGAATGACCTAAAACTAAGCTACGGCGATAACGAAGCCCTGCATGGCATCGATATGCTAATTCCGAAAAACCGTGTAACGGCTTTTATCGGGCCTTCAGGGTGTGGTAAATCGACGCTTCTGCGCTGTTTCAATCGTATGAATGATTTGGTTGATGATTGCCATATCAACGGCGAGATTCTTCTAGACGAAAATAATATCTACGACCGCAGTGTCGATATTGCTGAACTTCGTCGTCGCGTAGGTATGGTGTTCCAGAAACCAAACCCATTTCCTAAATCTATCTATGAAAACGTGGCTTACGGCTTGCGTATTCAAGGCGTAACAAAAAAACGCGTTATTGATGAAACGGTTGAATGGGCTCTAAAATCTGCAGCCTTATGGGACGAAGTAAAAGACCGTCTGCATGAGAGTGCACTAGGTATGTCCGGTGGTCAGCAACAGCGTTTGGTTATCGCACGTACAATTGCGGTAAAACCTGAAGTATTACTGTTGGACGAACCGGCTTCCGCATTGGATCCGATCTCTACACTCAAGATTGAAGAGCTGATCCATGAGCTGAAGAAAGACTTCACCATCGTCATCGTAACTCATAACATGCAACAGGCAGCGCGTGTCTCTGACTACACTGCCTTTATGTATATGGGTGACATGATTGAGTTTGGTGTAACGGATACTCTGTTTACCAACCCAGCTAAAAAACAAACTGAAGACTACATCACCGGCCGTTACGGTTAATTTGGGGAAGGAGCAATAACGATGGAACTTAAAACAGAAAGCTTTTCCACGCATATCTCTCAGCAATTCAATGAAGAGCTGGAACAGATTCGCACCCTCTTATTAACGATGGGTGGTGTGGTAGAACGCCAAGTTCATGATTGTATCGATGCACTCTTAAATGGTGATGCAGAACTAGCAGAGCAATCCCGTAAAGTTGATAAGCAGACCAACGATATGGAGGTGCTAATCGACGAACAGTGCACCACTATTATTGCTCGCCGCCAGCCTGCAGCCAGTGATCTACGTCTTATTATTGCTGTATCTAAAGCTGTTTCAGATCTAGAAGGTATGGGTGATGAAGCCAGCCGTATCTGTCGCCATGCGATCGAACTGGTAGAGGAAGGTAACTCCCCTCGTGGCTACCAAGAGGTCCGCCATATCGGTAACTTGGTTCGTGAAATGGTAAAAGATGTACTTACAGCTTTTGCTCGTAACGATACTGAACTTGCTTACCGTGTTGCTAAGATGGATAAGTCTGTTGACCAAGAATATCGTTCTGCTATGCGTTCTCTAGCAACATTCATGATGGAAGATCCTCGATCTATCTCCAGTGTGATGAATGTAATTTGGGTATTACGTAGCTTGGAGCGTATTTCAGAGCATGCCCGCGCAATGGCGACCCATCTTATTTACCTTGTAAGTGGTACCGATGTACGTCATGGAAGCCTGAAACAGATCAAGCGCGCCGTCAACGCGGACGGTTCAGAAGAATAAACGTTCTCAAACAAACGTTTAAAAAAAAGCAGCTTTTTAGCCACTGCTGTCCCATAGTTTTT
>DJLT01000065.1 GCA_002435145.1 Neptuniibacter sp. UBA6509 | reverse complement strand
TTTGCTATGCTGCTTTATGAGATTGGGCTTCAGAAGGATAAATATCAGGTCTTAATTTCTGGCGAGAAACTTTGCCATTTGTTGCTTTTTCAATCTCGATAACTCGTTTTACAGGAACGGTGCCAGAAGCTTCCCATTGCTGAACGGCTTGCGGGGTAACCCCTAACTCTTCAGCTAAGGCGGTCTGGCTTCCTAGTATTTTGATAGCTCTTTTAATTGCGCTCATGGCGTTACCTGTAATGCTTAATATTTATTTACAAGTAAAACTTTAAACAAGACGCAAACTAATTGCAAGTTTTTCTTAAAATGCTTATTACAAGCACACCTTGTAGAATTGTTTTTATGGATACGATCGGATCACGCATACAAACCCGAGTTGGTGAGCTTGGACTAAACCTCTCTGAATTGGCGCGCCGCCTTGGCGTTACACCTCAATCAGTTCAGCAGTGGGTCAACGACAGAACATCGCCTCGCGGCAAGCGCTTAGAAGCTCTTGAGCGAGAGCTTATATGCTCAAAAGAGTGGCTATTATTTGGAAGTGCTACCGATACAGCTCTAGGTGCGGAAAGCCAATCGCTTATTAATATTCCTGTATTAGATGTAGAGCTGGCAGCTGGGAACGGCACCAGTATAGATACCGAAAGCGTGAAAGACTGGGTTCAAATCCCTCAAGACTTCTTGTGGTCTGGAATAAATAAAAATTCGTTAGTTGTAGTGTCTGTTTGCGGGGATTCTATGCTCCCTCGCCTGCACGATAAAGATCAGCTGCTTATTGATACCTCAGACAAGAAGCCAATAAGCGGCAAGGTCTACGCTATCGCAACGGATGATGAATTAAGAGTAAAACGCCTTCATAAGCGGACAGATGGTAGTTGGATTATCAGTTCCGACAATAAAGGCGATCCAAGCTATCAGGACGAAATAATTTCTCACAATAACTTTGAAAGACTTCGCATTATTGGGCGAGCGGTTAAAGTTTTGATGGGTGATATTTAAACAAGGACTCAAGGATGAAGAAGCTTAATAAGAACCATTTTTTGCTTATCAATGGTTTTCTTGCGGGTATAATTGCTACATCTGCATTCTTTTATTTTAGCAAGCACGACTCATACGAAGAGTGCGTTATGGATAAGATAACAGAGACCCAATCCGATCAAGCTGCACGAATGCTTCATGTTGTATGCAAGAAGCTTGCAGGTATGCCTAAATATAACTTCTCAACTGCCGTTAACCCATTCCAAAAGCCCGCAAGGTATGTTTTTGAGGACTAGAAGCACCATCCTTCCCTAGCCCCTCCATCATACGGTCTGGCGTGCCCCTCTATGACCAAAAGCCGCGCAAGGTCTTTGCCATCTACTCTAACTCTTGCCAGTAGCCTGAAATACTTACCTCTCTCTATATCTAGCAATTCTATCCGATCTGCATTACCCAACAGCTTCCGCACATAGTCTCGGGCAGCTTTAGCCTGCGCTTTTTCATTTGCGCATTTCCCGCGAATCTCAGGAGCATCAACACTTTTAACTCTTATCGGCATATTTAACCCAATAGGATCAGGCCAATTATGAATATCCACCCTAAATGTATCAGCATCATAAACACTAACCACCCTTTCAACTGTCGCCACTTGTGATACTGAAGCCATCAACCCCAGCACTAAGCATCCTGCTTTTAGCATCAAAAAATCCTTTATTTATTGCCAGCTAATCACAGCCTAACCGAATCAATATATATTTCATTACAAGAAAGACTTGCAAGATTAAAGTTTAACTTGTAATCTTAATTGCAAGTTAAAACTGTAATAGGTAGCAAAGTGCAAGAAAAAGCTTACGCAATGATAGCTCTTTTAATGCCTACGGCGTTTCTAATTTTTACCGTACTTGAGATAGCAAACAGTTAAGGAGCGGGACGATGACTACAGCAGGATTAAATCAATACATGGAAGGAATGATGCTTCAGCATTTTGGAGCTAAGAAGGTGGGCGGCCTAAATCAGGAAGATTTTGATTTAGTCACTAACGCAGCCTTAAGCCTTGCATTCAATACTGGCGAGGTCTTTCTGAACAGTAAGCTCTTGAGCATTCAGGATTGCCAGAGGGAGATCTACTGGATTGAGCAGTCTGATTTAGATATCGCAAGCGAAACAAGCGGCTACCTATCTGATGAAGAGCGCGAAGTATTAGCTATCGAGTGCTCACCTGAACACGTCATTTTAGAGTTAGAAAAAGCAATGGCTTATTGTTTCTCTAAAACAAATATTGAGCGCCTTCAGGTGCTTAATTCTTTGGCTACAAAGTGCGCCATCATCCGCAAACTTTCTCTTAACCTCGAAGAGCTTAAAGCTTCAGCTTTAGAAGCTAACGCTCTTCAAGCAGCGGGGTTTTAATCATGACTACTGATCAACTTAAAGGCCTAGCAGAAACCATGAGAGACATGACCAAGCTTGGCGAAACTCCAGCAAGCAATAAAGACCTTTGGTTTAAAGCAGTTTCTCCGAAGGTTGTTCTTGAGCTAGTTCAGCGCATTGAGCAATTAGAAGCTCAGCAAGCACAAAAGGCGGCTTAGTTATGGATATTTTTGAGGCGCTTAAAGAAAAGCCGGTTCACGAAGTAATTGGGCTGGCTGCAAAGCAAGGTAAGTGCCTTCGATATATCCGCCGCAAGCGCACAGCACAGATTATCCATATTGGAGCCAAAGTCTACGGGGATGTAGCAAGGCTTCAATAGAGCGAGTGAACGGGAGATCTCACGCTCAAATTCATTAAGTAAGGACGGGAATAAAATGAGTCAACAATTAGCAGCATGGAAAGAACAAAACCCTGCCATGGCAGAAAGAGGAATAGATGAATCTACATGGAATGCTCTGTGTAGCACGATCTATCCCGGCGCTAAGTCTGAGTCAATTGTCATGGCAATTGATTATTGTCACGCAAGAAAATTGGACATTATGCTTAAGCCTGTCCATTTGGTGCCAATGCAAGTAAAGGACGCACACACAGGTAAAAAAGAATTCCGTGATGTGCCAATGCCAGGTATTGGCCTTTATCGTATTCAAGCTGACAGATCAGGCAATTACGCTGGCGCTGACGAGCCTGAATTCGGCCCAACTGTAGATGCAGAATTTGAAGACGCATATACGCCCGGCAAGAAAATTGCTATCCGCTATCCAGAGTGGTGCAAATACACTGTATATAAAATAGTTGGCGGTGAACGCGTTTCTTATAAAGCCACGGAATATTGGCTTGAGAACTACGCAACTCAGAAAGCCGCATCAGAAGCCCCAAACGCAATGTGGAAGAAGCGCCCATTCGCGCAGCTAGCAAAGTGCGCTGAAGCTCAAGCTTTGCGCAAGGCTTGGCCTGAAATTGGGGCAGAGCCTACCGCTGAGGAAATGGCAGGTAAAGAGTTTGATTCGGACATGAATCTAAGTGGCTCCTCTTCTGCAGATTCAACTTCAATTATTGAAGTATACCCAGATAAGCGCTTTGAAAAATCATTCCCTCAATGGGAGCAGTCCATCAAGTCAGGTAATAAAACCGCTACCCAAATAATCGACTTTGTTAAAAGAAAAGGTTCTTACCTTAGCGATTCTCAAATTGAACAACTAAACAGCATAGGTGAATAACATGAAGCTTCTAAACTTAGTACAAGGTTCTGATGAGTGGCTTGACGCTCGATTAAATTGTCTTTGCGCAAGCGAAGCTCCTGTAATGATGGGTGCGTCAAACTTCATGAGCCGCAACCAGCTACTTGATTTAAAGAAAGGCTGGCAATCAAACCCTGTAGATTCATTTAAGCAACGCTTATTTGATAAAGGCCATGAGCACGAAGAGTCGGCCAGAACCCTACTAGAATTGGACCTGCTAGAAGATGTACCGGGAAAGGTTGGCCTAGTAGTTATTGATGGCTTAGAAATCTTAGCCTCATTTGATGGCTACGGTGAGTTCGGCTACATCTGGGAGCATAAGGACTGGAATGAAGTGCTTGCGGAGAACGTCCGTAATAGCGTCCTTGAAGCTAAGTATTACTGGCAGTTGGAGCAGCAAATGCTAGTAGCTGATGCGACAGAAGTTCATTTTATGGTTTCTGATGGCACTGCTACGAAACGTGAAAGCATGATTTACCATTCAGTTCCTGAGCGTAGAGAGCAGCTTATAGCTGGTTGGAAGCAGTTTATAGTTGATCTTGAGTTTCATGAGCTAGAAGCGAAAAAAGAAAAAGTTGTGGCTAAGCAGCAGGCTAAATTCCCTTCTATCGAATGTAAAGTCGAAGGCTCAGTAGTTATTTCAAATCTAGGCGACTACATTCCAACTATCCAAAATCTTGCAGATGAGCAGATGAGCATCGTGCTTGAGTCGGACCAAGATTTTGCTGATAAAGAGTCTTTCAATAAATCAGTAAAAGAAGGCCGAGCATCCTTAAAAGCAAAAGCGGGTGCAATAGAAACTGCATTTGAAAGCTTGGCTGAATTCAATGGCTACGTTAAACAAGCAGACTCTATTCTTCAGAAGCTTCAATCTCATGGCGAGGGGCAGGTAAAAAAAGCTAAAGCTGATAAGAAGCTTGCCATCACCACTAATGCGCAAGCAGCCATTCAGAACCACCTTGTAGAGCTAAGCAAATCAATAAACGGAATCATAGTTTCTGATATCTCAGCTAACTGGGACGCAATAATTAAAGGCAAGCGTAGCTTTGAAAAAATGCAAGAAGCTGTTGATGTCGAAGTGGCTAATCTAAAAATCAAGGCCAACGAAATATCCACGACCATTCGTAAAAACCTCGACAGCCTCACCGAGCTGGCAAGCGATCATAAGTTTTTATTCTCCGATCATGCAGAGCTTGTGCTTAAAGATAACGATGACCTTATCAACCTTATAAAAATGCGTATAGCTGAGCATGAAAAGGCTGAAATTGAACGCCAAGAGAAAGAGCGCCAGCGCATTCAAGCTGAAGCTGATGCCAAAGCAAAACGTGAAGCAGAAGCCAAGCTGGAACAAGAGCGCGAGCAGATCCGCTTAGAGGAGCAGGCTCGCATTCGTAAAGAGCAGGAAAATGCAGCATTAGCGGCAAAAGCCGAAATCCAACCCGCCCAGCAAGCAGAGCCTGTATCACCTATTCAACAGCCGGTTCAGCAAGAAGCACAAACGGCATCACCTCGCTTTTCAGCCCCTACCCGGAAAGCAGCGGAAGCAATGGTTTCTATTACCAACACCGAATACATGGAGCTTAAGCAGGCTCGAGACATGCTAGAAGCTCTACAGGCTCACGGTGTTGATAACTGGAGCGGTTACAGCGATGCGATTAGCTCTCTAGGTAAAGCAGCTTAATTTTATTAACCCAAAAAACTGGACATAAAAATGAAAACAATACTTTTTTACGACACTGAAACTACCGGCTTACCTGTATGGAAAGAGCCATCTGATAGCGAAGCTCAACCTCACCTAGTTCAATTGGGTGCTGTTCTAGCCAACGCTGAAACCAAGGAGGTTATCTCTACGCTAGATGTCATTATCAAGCCCGAAGGCTGGGAGATTCCTGAAGAGGTTAGCGCTATTCATGGCATCACCACAGAGCATGCACAAGCGGTTGGCGTTCCTGAGCATCTGGCATTTGAAATGCTTATTGCCATGGCTGGCGATGCTGAGCGAGTGGCTTACAACAAGACATTCGACCAGCGAATTATTCGTATTGCCGCGAAGCGCTACAGCACTGAAGAGGTTCAGGAAAAATGGGCCGTAAAAGATGATCATCACTGCTCAATGCGTATGGCTCAATCTATTATCGGCGGCAAAAATCCAAAGCTTATCGATGCTTATCAGCACTTCACTGGCAAAGATCTAGAAAACGCACATTCAGCAATGGCAGATACGCTTGCCTGCATGGAAGTGTACTGGGCAGTGCTCGCTTTGGACGAAGCAGCCTAAACCGCACCACCCTCTCAATTGGACGAAAGACAGGACGAAACGATGAACGATACACCTAAGCAAGTAGATGCAGAAGAAGTAGAGCAAGCCCTTATAGAAGCAATGGTGGAGCTACCTGAAGACGATATTCTGGTGACTTCATGCCACACAATGCAAGCGGATTTAATGGGCACCATCACCAGCATGATGAAAGCAATGCCTGATGTTTGGCAGAAAATGAGTGAAGAAACTCAACAAGACTTCATAGATTCAATCGACAAGCAGACAGCCGAGCTAGTTGAAAAGTGCGTAAAAATGATTGCAGCCGACAATCGAAGCTATGTAGAGGCCAAAGTAGAGCAAGTTGTATTTAAAGGTGCTATTGAGGCCAAGCTTAAAGTATTTGGGGGAGCATCTTCAGGTGCCCATGACTTAGCAGACGCTACAGGTCAGCAGGTCATGATTCTTCTTCCTGAAATGGAACAATATGAATCTAGTGACGATATGAAGCCCTCGGCACAGCCTGATCAGGCCGACATTATCGATGATAACGATGAGTTGCTATATGACGATGTAGTTGGGTTTGTGCGAGAAGCGCAATCAACATCCATAACAGCAATCCAGCGAAAATTTAAGATTGGTTACAACCGCGCCGAGCGCTTGATGGATATGCTTGAAAGTAATGGTGTTGTATCTGAACTTTCGCCTGAAGGTAAGCGCACCGTATTAGAAACCGAAGAAGCCGCTTAATGGCTTGCGCCACTTGTGACAAAGACGGGTTATGCACCTCGGGGTGCATTTCCCGTACTAGGAAGGTAAAGAGATAATGAACGCCATAAACGCACACTTCAGAACACAGTACGGCTTGCCTCTTGATGAATTCGATCACGAAATAAATGTCGATATCTTTGCAGGCGGTGGCGGTGCGAGCACAGGTATAGAGATTGGTTTAGAAAGACCTGTTCATCTTGCTATTAACCACAATTCTGCAGCTATTAGCATGCACGAAGCAAATCACCCGGGCTGCTTGCATTTGCAAACCGATGTATGGGAAGTGGATCCAGTTGAAGTTCTTAAGGGTCGAAATATAGGGTGGTTCCATGCTTCGCCTGATTGCACTCACCACAGCCAAGCAGCAGGCGGACAGCCTCGCAAAAAAGAAATACGTAACCTCTCATGGGTCGTTAATAAGTGGGCGGGAATTGGGAAGCCTCGAGTAATCAGCCTTGAAAACGTGAAGCAGATTCGCCAATGGGGTCCGCTCATTGCTAAGCGCTGCAAGAATACAGGCCGGGTAGTAACGCTAGAGGTTGTTGAATGCCCTATTACAGGAAAGAAGTCTAACCGTGTTGCTGAACCTGGTGAAAGCGTGCCGCGCAATAATCAGCACTTAGTACCCGACCCAAAGCGTAGAGGGCAAACGTGGAATAGATTCATCAGCACCCTTGAGGAGCTAGGCTATACAGTTGAGCACCGTTTATTAAAAGCCTGTGACTTTGGCGCCCCGACAAGTAGAGAGCGCTTATTTCTTATTGCTCGCTGCGATGGTCAGCCTATCGAATGGCCTGCCCCAACTCACGCGGCTAAGCCATCTAAAACAAGGAAGGCGTACAGAACCGCATCTGAATGTATTGATTGGAGCATTCCGGGAAACAGTATATTCGGTAGAAAAAAGCCTCTAGCTGATGCAACCATGAAGCGTATAGCTAAAGGGGTTAAGCGTGAAGTTTTAGACAGAAACGAGCCTTTTATCGTACCCATTGCGAACTGGAGCCAAGAAAGCATTCATGCTGTCGATAGACCGCTAAATACTATCACCGCTTGGCCCAAAGGTGGCGCATTCTCCATTATTGCCCCAGTACTCACCCCCTTCTATGGCGGCGAGCAAAAAGGGAATAGAGCGCATTCTATTGGTGATCCGCTGCGTACACAGACAACAGAAAATAGATTCGCGCTTGCAACCGCATTTCTAGCTCAAGCTAATGGCGGTTTTAATACTACGCACTCAAAATCTATGGATGATCCTGTAACAACTATTACCAATACCGGTAGTCAGCAGCAGCTTATTACAGCTTTCTTGTCTCGCCAGTTCAGCTCAAGTACGGGTCAGGCAGTTGATAAGCCTGCACCAACCATCATGACTAAAGGTTGCGGTAAGACGGCATTAATGGAATTAAAGCTTTCCCGTGAAGTTGAGGAGAACGCCCTGCGGTGTGCTGCTTTTCTAATTCGCTACTACGGTACCGGTACAAATGCAGACAGTCTTGATAAGCCAGTAAACACCATTACAACCAAAGATCGGCTTGCTCTTGTTACTGTGTTTATCAAAGGCACCCCCTATGTGATTGTCGATATTCAGATGAGAATGCTACAGCCGCATGAGCTTTACGCTGCGCAGGGCTTCCCGCCAAACTACATCATCAATCACGGGCATGACGGGCGAAAGTTCACAAAGACTCAGCAGGTCTTTATGTGCGGCAACAGTGTAAGCCCTCCCCCAATGGCGGCAATTGCTCGGGCTAACAACCCATATAAAATTCAAAGAGAGGCTTTGGCAGCATGAACCCTCAATACTGGGACTGGCGCGCAGTAAGCCGCCGATGGAATAGGAAGAAACGGAATGCCTAAATTCGACCTAGAAGAACTACAGAAATACGCCCACGGCCTAGAAGATTCTTATGATGAGCGATATGCGGATGGGTTCTGGGAAGGTGTGATTAAGGTTGCTCAGCTTAGTGGTGATGATGAACTTTTAAAGTTCGCTCTAGAAAGATCAGATCGACTTTGCCCGTAACCTATTAAGCGCCTTGTTATTTGGCGCGGGAGATATGAAATGAAGAAAAAGCCAGTTGGCTATATAGCGATTTGCCAGTGCGGAAGGGTTGTTGGCGCAATGGATCTCAAGAACACCGATAGAATAGATGCAGGGAAAATACTAGGACAATGGGTTTCTGAAGGATGCACCTTAGAACCCAAATTTGATTATAGCTGGACGGCAACAGTATCAGCATGTGGGTGCGACTAAATGGGGTTAATGATTTTATTTTGCATTGCAGTTTTCTTTACTCACTCAGGGATTTGCTGGGAGAAAAGAAAGCATGTTGTGCTTACAAAAAACAGCCTAACAGCTCTAGCCGCCGCAGAATTTTTAATAGGAATCTACTTTGTAGTGACTGCTTTCGGGCACTACTCCAAATAACTCAAAGATAAAATGGGCGAGCATAGCGAGGCTCGGATATGATTAGATTATTATGAGGATGCGACATGAAAAGAGAATACACAAAAGGAAGTGCTTACATGAGCACTAGCCATGGCCTAGTTGAATACAAAGGCCTTGATCATTATATGGGCCAAACTACGTTAATGTTTTATTCTTCGGAATATGGAATGCAGTACTGGTTACCCGCTTCGCTAAAACATCATTTTAAAGAAGAGCAGGACTCATAACGTAGTGTTATGAATCGGTTAGCACTAACTAGAAAGAATAATTATCTATTAAGGGGTTTCATCCCCTTAATGATCGGCGGACTGGACACCCGCTTAACAATAGGACGAGACTATGACTGCAAATGCTATAGCTACATTACTTCCCAAGTGGGTCAAGACGTCAAAGTACGTTGAGATCAGTGGATTTTCTAGCGAAGCGCTAAAGAAAAAACGCTTAAGCGGGATCTGGATTGAAGGGGTTCATTGGAAAACTGGACCTGATAAAAATGTTTATTACAATTGGCGTGAAATAGATGGGTGGGTTGAAAATGGCTACAAGCAAGCTGCCAACGGGCATTGAGTTAAGAGGGGATACCCTACGTTTAGTTTTCACCTATCGCGGCCAGCGGTGCCGCGAATCCCTTAAAGGGATGAAACCAACCAAAGCAAATATCAAATTTGCATCTAATAAGCGCGCATCAATACTTCACGAAATAGCGACAGGCGTGTTTGATTACGCCTCTCACTTTCCTGACTCAAAAAAAGCCGCATTATTCTCTGGCCCTTCTGCTATTAAAAGAACAGTAACGGAAGGAGTGGACCATTGGCTCTCTGTAAAAAAAGAAACCACAGCCAAGAGCACTTATGACAATTACAAATCAAAAGCAAATAAACACATCAAACCCGGTTTTGAAGACCGTTTTATCCATGAGATTACAAAAAGCGATATAGAGCGATGGATATCACTCGAACTAAGCAGTCTTAAGAATAAAACTCTTAATGAGATCATGATTATCATGAGAGGAGTTTTTTCGGACGCTAAAGCCGACCGGGTTATTACAGAGAACCCAACTGAATACATTGGCAACCGCACAGTAAGCAAACAAGAGCCTGATCCCTTCACGAAAAAAGAGATCGCAAAAATACTAAGCACCAAGACGCATCGAACCCAAGAAATTTTAATGATGCAATTTGCATTCTGGACAGGTGTTCGTGTGTCAGAGTTAATTGCGTTTGGCTGGGATGATGTTGACTTGGATCGTGGAGTTATCAAAGTAAAAAGGGGGAATGTGAAGGGGTATTACAAAATACCAAAAACCAAAGGCTCTATTCGTGACATTGAATTACTCAAGCCTGCTATTGATGCTCTCATAAATCAGAAGAAAAACACCTTCGCCCTTCCTCCGCTCGAGCTGGATGTAACGCAAGCAGACAATAGAACAATCAGAAAAGAACGATGGAGGCCTATCTGGAGGAACTCAAATACAGGCCAGCCCCATGCGAGTGATGGAACAGTTCGCGAACGATTCTGGAGTAATCATTTAATTAAAGCAGGGGTGAGATATAGAGGCCCAAATCATGCGAGACATACGTTTGCATCACAGCTTCTGTCTACTGGCGTAATATCTAAAGATTGGATTGCGAAACAAATGGGACATACAAGCACGAAGATGCTAGATGATCATTATGCTAAATGGATACCGGAAGATGCGCCGCCAATGGCAGACATGGTGAATAAAATATTTGGCTTTTCCAGTAAAGAAAATACTGAAAATGCCCCATCTACGCCCCAAGAAATCAAAGCAGGCTTCTAACCTGTTGTTTTATAAAGGAATAAATGGCGGTCAGGGAGGGATTCGAACCCTCGATACCTTGCGGTATACACACTTTCCAGGCGTGCTCCTTCGGCCACTCGGACACCTGACCATCCTGCAATTGGTGAGCTGTGAAAGCTCCTTACCAACGCGGCGCGAATTGTATCACAGCCGAGTCGATCCGCAAGGTATTTCAAAAAAAACAGCACCCTATAGAGTAATATAAGTAGTACCAAGCAGATGACTTACTAAATGAATGGCTTTTCTACTTGCTAGCAACCGAACATAAAGTAAACTAGGCACTCACAAAAATTATAAAAAACCATATAAAGTATAAATTTCAGATAATGCGACCCGTCAAAAACCTTAAAAGCGCTCTGTTTCGCTCCCTGTATCGATCTTCTTTTATCAGCACAGCGTTTGCTGTTTTAGTTGTTCTATTACTCATTTTTTTATCGATTGAAAAAGATCTTCGCCAAGAAGGGCAATACCTCGGACAACTTGTTTTTAAAGAGCTTAGAGGGGCGATGAATCGAGGCGCTAGTTACGAAGAAATAAACAACCTCATTGATGAGTTAAACCACGACGCCCCCGGGATCACTTATTCAATGTACCGCGGTGAGGCCATCGAGAAGCAGTTTGGTAAAGGGCGCAAGTTAACGCCGGAAATCAAAGAGCATATAGCAGGAACTGATGACGCTACACAGATAGAGTCAATAGAGCAGATCCATTACTACCGCGCTATAAAATTTGAAAACGAATGCCTTCAATGCCATCAGAACGTTACAGCAGGTGAGACTGCAGGGGTTCTAGATGTTACGTTCTCTGCAAATCGCATTCGTATTCCTATTTCTGAAGTTTTACTAGGATTATTTCTCGTATTCTCGGTCACGATGATCACCTCATATCTAACTCTTTCACGTGAGCTACTCTCTCACATGATCACTCCCCTTCAACGTTTAGGTCGCAAACTAAAAGAGACAGAGGGACATCATGATCTGAACGAACGCCTAGACCTTGATTCAGATCTGAAAGAGATTCTAACAATTGAGCATGCATTTAATGCACAACAAGAGTTACTGCATATCGCTTTTCAAAAGGTTGAAGAAGTTTCGATTTACGACAAGTTAACTTCTACTTATAACCGACATCAGTTAGAACGACTTTTTGCTGAAGAAATATTGCGTTCAACCAGACAAGATAAGCCTTTAACGATCGCCTTGCTAGACCTCAATGGCTTTAAACAGATAAATGACACTTATGGGCACAGGCCGTGTGAAAACTAAC
>DJLT01000045.1:33653-38484 GCA_002435145.1 Neptuniibacter sp. UBA6509 | reverse complement strand
GCAGCAACGTATTGATTTTTGGCTAACGCGAAAGCTGATTCTACGTTTGTTGTCTGCTGCAGGTGAGCTTTTTGAAAAAACCTCCGAGGATATTGCGGGGGCGGCAGAGCAGCATAAAGCGGAATTGGCCCAGTTTCATCATGATCATGCTCAGAATGATTTTGTGGTTGAGCAAGGTGAAGAGATAGCTTCTGTTGAGGCATATAATCCTAAATTGCTGTGCCGTTTAGATATAAGTCATCAGAGTGGCAATTATCGTTTGTTGTTTTTTACTGGGGGGGATAAGCCTGTTGCGGTTAGTATTCTGACTTATAGTGAGCTTCATCAGATTTTTTACCTTATTCATCGTGGCGCTGTGTCGTTAGAATGGGGTGTGGATAATCAACTTTTTCGCACAGCTTCAGTGCACTCTACAACGACCCTTCAGTAATTTATGCAACAACTAAATCCTAAAACTAAGCCGTTTACTGCGCGGGGCTCTAAGGTTGAGCGCTGTTCCTCATGTTTGCTGCAGGCGCGTGTTTGTATCTGTAAATATAAAGTTTCGCACCGTTCTGCTTCGCAGTTTTTTCTTGTGATGCATCATAATGAAAGCTATAAGCCAACGAATACGGGGCGTTTAATAGAGGATTGTATTGAGGATACGCGTCGTTTTAAGTGGTCGCGAACAGAGCCTTGCTCTGATCTGTTAGAAGCGCTTGATGATGAGGGTATTGATCCTTATATCGTATTCCCTGAAGGGGAAGGGTATGAGGAGAGAATGGTTGAATATGAGCCTAAAGCTGGCAAGCGACCTGTCTTTATTATTCTTGATGGGACATGGCGTCAGGCGCGTAGGATGTTTCGTCACAGCCGTTATTTGGATGCTATTCCGGTGATTCAGCCTAAGGTGAGTCGATCTTCAGAGTATCGGTTGCGTAAAGCGGCGGTAGAGGGGCAGTTGTGTACGGCTGAAGTGGCCGCAACGATGTTGCAGCAGTCGCATGATCCGCGAGGGTCTGAGATTTTGTCGGCTTATTTTTCTATTTTTAATGATCATTACAAGGCGGCCCGACTGAGTCGCCCTTTAGATGATGATACAGAGGCTAAACGTTTGCTTCTGGATGCTCAAAAGGTTGGCTGTGTTAAGTAGTTATTTAGCTCTCCAGCCAAAAGGTAACAGGCCCGTCATTGACTAAACTTACTTGCATGTCTGCACCAAATTGGCCCGTCGCAACGATTGGATTTAGCTTTTTAGCTTCTGCTACGAAGTATTCGTAGAGTTCCTCGCCGAGTTCGGGAGAGGCGCCAAGTGAGAATCCGGGGCGTAATCCTTTTTTGGTTTCTGCGACTAAGGTGAATTGAGATACGATTAATAATCCGCCATTCGTTTGCTGTACATTGAGGTTCATTTTTCCGTCACTGTCAGAGAAAATTCGATAACCTACAATTTTTTTAAGTAGTTTGTCCGCGGCTTCTCTGTTATCTCCCTTTTCAACACCTAATAGTACAAGAATGCCGTTGTTGATTTCGCCTACTCGTTGGTTGTCGACATCGACGGAGGCGGAGCTTACGCGTTGAATAAGGGCTTTCATTTGTGTGTTGTTTCCTGCTTGTCTGAATCTTGTCGTGGTTACTGTGTCTGCGCTTTTAAGCTAACGATACTGCAAACGTGTCCGTCGCTTTTATTAGGTTATCTGAGATGCCGCTTTCAAAAGCAGAGTGCCCTGCATCCCTAACAATATGTAATTCTGCATTGGGAAGTGCATCATAAAGCGCTAGCGCTTGTTCTACCGGACAGACCATGTCATAGCGACCGTGTACGATAATTGTTTTTAAGTGCTTAATACGTTCGCAGTTGTTTATGATCTGGTTGGCTTCAATAAAAGCGTTATTAATAAAGTAGTGGGCTTCTATTCTTGCCATGGCTAGTGCGAAGCGAGGGTCTGCAAAATGATCAACAATATCATTATTAGGTGCAAGGGTTGAGCACCGGCCCTCCCATATAGACCAAGCTTTTGCTGCTGACATACGTTCAAGTTCATTACTGGATGTGAGGCGTTTGTAGTAGGCTTTGAGCATGTCATGGCGTTCGTTTTGTGGGATTACTTGCTCATACTCTTTCCAGTAATCGGGGAATACTGCGCTAGCCCCTTTTTGATAGAACCATTGAATGTCTTGGTCTCGGCATAAGAATATACCTCTAAGAATAAGGCCCAAAACATTGTCGGGGTGCGCTTGAGCATATAAAAGGCTTAAGGTTGAACCCCATGAGCCGCCAAAAAGTAACCATTGCTCTATTTTGAGGTGTTTCCTGATCTTCTCCATGTCTTCGATTAGTGCTTGGGTTGTATTATCCTGCAGCTCCGAGTGGGGTGCTGAGCGACCACAACCGCGCTGATCGAAAAGAATGATGCGGTATTTTTCGGGATCAAAAAAGCTACGATGTGATGCGCTTGTTCCACCTCCGGGCCCGCCATGAATAAATATAACCGGAATGCCCTTAGGGTTTCCGCTCTCTTCAACATAAAGGCTGTGAAGTTCAGATACCTTTAAGTTGAATTCATTAAATGGGTGGATTTCGGGGTAAAGTGGGCGCATTTTATCTCCAGAGTTTTTTCTCTATGGTGATCAGTATAGAGAGGTGGTGCGAGGCAATCTATGTTTTTTTGAGCAAAAAAAAGCAGCCTAATAGGCTGCTTTTCTCATATGGACGCTACTTACTTCTTAGCGCGCTTACGCTCGTTTTCTTTAAGTAGTTTCTTACGTAGGCGGATGAAGTTAGGTGTAACTTCTACCAGCTCGTCATCTTCGATGAAATCCAGCGCTTGTTCCAGCGTGAATTTAACAGGTGGCGTTAACTGGATGTTCTCATCAGTACCTGATGCACGTACGTTGGTTAGCTGCTTACCTTTAATAGGGTTAACGGCTAAGTCATTGCTACGGCTGTGGATACCTAGAAGCATGCCTTCATATACATCAACGTTAGGTTCGATGCATAGACGACCGCGGCTCTGTAGGTTCCATAGAGAGTAACCAAGGGCTTTACCTGTAACCATCGATACAAGTACGCCATTGTTACGGCTTTCTACTTCGCCTGCTTTAACTGGGCCGTAATGGTCGAAGATAGAGGTCATGATGCCTGTGCCTGAAGTCATTGTCAGGAACAGAGAACGGAAACCGATAAGACCACGAGAAGGGATAATGAAACTTAGACGTGAGCGGCCTTTGCCGTCCACTTCCATGTTAGTCATATCGCCTTTACGCTTACCAATCTCTTCAATGATCGCGCCTTGATGTTCATCTTCAACATCGATCATTACGTCTTCGTATGGCTCGTGAATTTCGCCATCTACTTCTCTCTGAACTACTTCAGGACGCGAAACACCTAGCTCGAAGCCTTCACGACGCATTGTTTCAATAAGTACAGAAAGGTGAAGCTCACCACGACCTGATACTTTGAATTTCTCAGGAGAGTCGCCTTCTTCAACGCGCAAAGCTACGTTGTGGATAAGCTCGCGATCTAGACGCTCTTTAATATTACGGCTAGTTACGAATTTACCATCCTGACCTGCGAATGGAGAGTTGTTAACCTGGAAAGTCATAGAGACAGTCGGTTCATCAACACTTAGTGCAGGCAAGGCTTCAACTGATTCAGGGTTACAGATCGTGTCAGAGATGTTTAGCTCATCAATACCTGTGATACAAACGATATCACCTGCTTGTGCGTTTTCAACTTCAACACGCTCTAGACCGTGATAGCCCATGATCTTGATGATACGGCCGTTACGAATCTTGCCTTCGCGGTCGATAACTTTAACTTGTTCATTCGTCGCTACGTTTCCGCGTTTGATACGGCCAACACCGATAACACCCAAGTAGCTGTTGTAATCTAGTGCAGAGATCTGCATCTGGAATGGACCTTCAAGGTCAACAGCAGGGGGGGCTACATGTTCAACAACCGCTTCAAATAGTGGTGTCATATCGTCAGCCATGTCGTCTGGTTCTAGACCAGCGATGCCGTTTAGGGCAGAAGCGTAAACGATAGGGAAGTCTAGCTGTTCATCCGTAGCACCTAAGCTGTCGAACAGTTCGAATACTTGGTCTATAACCCAGTCTGGGCGTGAACCTGGACGGTCAACTTTGTTGACTACAACGATTGGGCGTAAGCCTTGGTCGAATGCTTTTTGTGTTACAAAGCGAGTTTGTGGCATTGGGCCATCAACTGCATCAACTAGAAGACATACACAGTCAACCATAGACAGTACGCGCTCAACTTCGCCGCCGAAGTCAGCATGTCCAGGAGTATCAACAATGTTGATGCGGTAATCGTTCCATGTAATGGCAGTGTTTTTTGCCAAAATGGTAATGCCGCGTTCTTTCTCCTGGTCATTGGAGTCCATGATGCGTTCTGTGCCTTCATCGCGACGGCCCAGGGTACCCGACTGTGCAAGTAGTTTGTCTACTAGCGTAGTTTTACCATGGTCGACGTGAGCGATGATGGCGATATTGCGTAAGTTGTTGATGTTATTCGACATTAGCTCAATCTTTTTGAATTATTAAAACGTTTGAGCATGCGCTTGTGCATACTAGAAAAGTGATCTTTTACTAATAGCGGCTAGCGGTCATGCAATAATGCGCGCATTTTAACCGTTTTTAGCCTCAGTAGATAGAAATAAAAAGGACGACAGGTGTGTTGTTTAGAATTATCTAAATGGTTCTGATAGTTAAAGGGGGATGTTTGTTGTTTGTAGGCGATGTTTTTGGCATGAGTTTTCTGTTTGCTTGGTTTTTTGGACTCGGTTGCATATCGTTGTGATGTGGATCCGTCAGCGGTAATAATGTTTATTGG
>DJLT01000045.1:0-33344 GCA_002435145.1 Neptuniibacter sp. UBA6509 | reverse complement strand
TAATGTTTATTGGGCGGAATTGTTGTTTTATCGTCAAGGAGTGCTCACTAGCGGGTATTGATCTAGGTGGTGATAAACGTTGAAAACTAGAGCTTAGAGCTATGTTTTTACGTCTGGGTTGGAGTATGATATTGCCAGCTAGGGTATAGGGGATTCTCTGTTAAAACTGCCTCGCCCTGTTTTGGTGCGTTAAAAATCCATATGCTTTATTTTGGTGCGCTCCATGTTGATTAAAGTTGTCGTGATCCCTGTATTTACGGGGCAATCATTATGATAGGCCTTATGGCATATTTATTGCCTGCATTAAGGTCGATGTTAAATTCTGATTTCTCAAGGTTGAACAAACTCAGCCTGGTAATTATTAAAGTGGAGAAAGTCACATGTCAGAGAAGACTCTGAATCTTATCAAAGAAAGCGAAGCTAAATGGGTTGACCTGCGTTTCACCGATTCTCATGGTAAAGAGCAGCACGTTACTATCCCTGTTTCCGATATGGGTGACGACTTCTTTGAAGAAGGCAAAATGTTCGATGGTTCATCTATTTCAGGTTGGAAGGGTATTAACGATTCCGACATGATTCTTATGCCGGATGACAGTGCTACAGTATTAGACCCATTCTCTGAATCAACGACTATCATCGTTCGTTGTAACATCGTTGAGCCTGCTACTGGCCAAGGTTACGAGCGTGATCCACGTTCTGTAGCTAAACGTGCTGAAGAATACCTGAAGTCTACAGGTATTGCTGATACAGCTATGTTTGGTCCAGAGCCAGAGTTCTTCGTATTTGATGAAGTTAAATGGCACGCAGACATCAGTGGTTGTGGTTACACTATCGCTTCTGAAGAAGCTTCTTGGGCTTCTAGCCATAACGTTGAAGGTGGTAACACGGGTCACCGTCCACGTGTTAAAGGCGGTTATTTCCCAGTACCACCAATCGATTCTTTGCATGACCTACGTGGCGCTATGTGTGACGCGATGGAAGCAATGGATCTAGAAATTGAAGTGCATCACCACGAAGTAGCAACTGCTGGTCAGTGTGAAATCGGTGTAGGTCCAAATACCCTTACTGCTAAGGCAGATGAAGTTCAGATTCTTAAGTACTGTGTACATAACGTTGCACACGCGTACGGCAAGACTGCTACTTTCATGCCTAAGCCACTAGTAGGTGATAACGGTTCTGGTATGCACGTTCATATGTCTCTTTCTAAAGACGGTGTTAACTTGTTCGCTGGTGATACGTATGCGGGCATGTCTGAAACTGCTCTTTACTACATCGGCGGTATCATCAAGCACGCTAAAGCACTTAACGCGCTAACTAACTCTTCTACAAACGCATACAAGCGTCTTGTACCAGGTTTTGAAGCACCGGTTATGCTTGCTTACTCTGCTCGTAACCGTTCGGCGTCTATCCGTATTCCATACGTGACTAACCCGAAAGCTCGTCGTGTAGAAGCACGTTTCCCTGATCCATCTGCTAACCCATACTTGTGCTTCGCTGCACTTATGATGGCTGGTCTTGACGGTGTTAAGAACAAGATTCACCCTGGCGATGCTGCTGATAAAGATTTGTATGACCTGCCAGCTGAAGAAGCTGCGGAGATCCCACAGGTTGCTGCATCTCTAGAAGAAGCTCTAGATGCTCTTGAGAATGATCGTGAGTTCCTAACTGCTGGTGGCGTATTCACTGATGACATGCTTGATGCTTTTGTTGAACTGAAGCGTGAAGAAGTTGAGAAAGTGAACATGACTACTCACCCAGTTGAATTTGACCTGTACTACTCTGTATAAGTTAGTTTTCTTCTGAAAAAAACCTCCCTTGTGGAGGTTTTTTTTTGCTTTTTCTTTAGTCTTTGTGTGACCTTAGTAGTGCGTTGTTTTGTTTTGGTGCGCTGTTTTGGTGCGTTTTTGTTGTTTTTTAATTCTTTAAGCTAATCTAGTAGTGCTGGAGTGTCCGAAAATAGGGAGTTTGCGGTCTTTTATAGTGCTTGAGCAACTTGGTTTGTTTTTTGCTTTAGTAACGGGTAAGGACCCAGGGTATTGATCAATGGTAAAAGCTGAATTTTCAAAAAAGATTTTAGAAAATCTTTCAACGGCAGTCGTGTTACTTAATGATCAAATGGTTGTTGAGTACGCTAATCCGGCCGCAGAAATGTTGCTTGAGGCGAGTATTCGTCGGTTAAGCAAGTTAGCTATTTCTGAATGGTTTATTGTTAGTGCTGATGAACAGAAAGATCTTAAAGAGTGTTTTGATAGTGGTCACCCGTATACACACCGTGAGGCGAAAATAGTTACGCTCGGTGGGGTGGAATTAACAGTTGATTACAGTATAAATCCTCTCTTCTTAGATAAAGGTAAGCAGCTACTGATAGAGATTGAAGCAAGGGATCGTCTCATGCGTATTGAACGTGAGGAGGATCTATTGGATCAGCATGATACTGCGCGCTCTTTAATTCGCGGGTTAGCCCATGAAATAAAGAATCCTTTAGGTGGTATTAGGGGTGCAGCTCAGCTACTTGAGCGTGAATTGCATGACCCAAGTTTGCATGACTATACACATGTCATTATTGAAGAGGCTGATCGGTTACGTAATTTAGTTGACCGTCTATTAGGGCCAAGAAAACTACCTAATCTGGAAAGTGTCAATATCCATGCAATTCTAGAGCGTGTTTGCCAGTTGGTAGAAGCTGAGACTAAAGGCGATATCGAGCTTTCCCGTGATTACGATCCAAGTATTCCTGAATTTACTGGTGATGCAGAACAGTTGATTCAGGCTGTGCTGAATATCATGCGTAACAGCATGCAGGCTATGCAGTCGGCTAATATCGAATCACCCAGTATAAAAATTAAAACTCGCGCTTTTCGTCAGGTCACGTTAGGGGCTGAAAAGCATCGTTTAGTCTGTTGTGTAGATATTATTGATAATGGCCCGGGTATTCCTGAAGATATTTTAAGTAAGATTTTTTATCCCATGGTCAGCGGGCGAGCTGAAGGCTCGGGCTTAGGTTTGTCGATAGCCCAGTCAATAATTAATCAGCATAACGGGCTGATTGAGTGTGATACACGTCCTGGTGAAACCAAATTTCAATTATTAATTCCTTTGGAGCTTAACAATGAACCTTCCAGGTAAAGTATGGATTGTCGATGATGATCGTTCGATACGTTGGGTGCTTGATAAAGCACTGTCTGCTGAGGGCTTGTCTTCTGAGGCGTTTGAAAGTGCTGACCAGCTGTTATCTAGATTAAAGACAGATTCACCCGATGCGATTGTTAGTGATATTCGTATGCCGGGCATGGATGGTTTGCAATTACTGGAAAATATTCAGGAAACTCATCCTGAACTGCCGATCATCATCATGACGGCTCATTCTGATTTAGAATCTGCGGTTGCGTCTTATCAGGGAGGAGCTTTTGAGTATCTGCCTAAGCCGTTTGATATTGATGAAGCTGTAGCGTTAACAAAGCGTGCATTAGCTCATGCTTTTGAGCAGCGTCAGCAGGTTGCTGAATCGGTTATGGAGGATACTACGGAGATCATTGGTGAAGCGCCGGCTATGCAAGAGGTGTTTCGCGCGATAGGTCGTTTGTCGCAATCAAATATCACTGTACTGATCAATGGTGAGTCGGGTACAGGTAAGGAGCTTGTTGCTCATGCTTTGCATAAGCATAGTCCACGCAAAGATAGGCCTTTTATTCCACTGAATATGGCGGCGATCCCTGCTGACTTAATTGAATCAGAACTGTTTGGTCATGAAAAAGGGGCCTTTACAGGTGCTGCGGCAGCGAGGCATGGTCGTTTTGAACAAGCGGATGGCGGAACACTCTTTCTAGATGAAATTGGGGATATGCCAGCTGATGCACAGACGCGCCTTTTAAGGGTCTTGGCTGACAGTGAGTTTTATCGTGTAGGTGGTCATACGGCTGTAAAGGTTGATGTGCGTATTATTGCAGCGACACATCAGAACCTTGAGAAACTGGTGGAGCAGGGGCGTTTTCGTGAAGACTTGTTTCATCGCTTAAATGTTATCCGTGTCCATCTACCTACGCTATCACAGCGACGTGAAGATATTCCGCGTCTAGCGCGACACTTTTTAAACACCTCAGCTGAAGAGTTGAGTGTTGAGCCTAAAATTCTTGCGAGTGATACCGAGAGTTTTATCTGCAATTTATCGTGGCCTGGTAATGTGCGTCAGCTTGAGAATACTTGCCGTTGGTTGACTGTAATGGCAACTGGACGTGAAGTACTAATCGATGACCTTCCCCCGGAACTGATGGAGCAGAGCGGTGGGGCAGAATTGGTTGCTGCCG
This sequence comes from Neptuniibacter sp. UBA6509, assembly GCA_002435145.1. Taxonomy (GTDB): domain Bacteria; phylum Pseudomonadota; class Gammaproteobacteria; order Pseudomonadales; family Balneatricaceae; genus Neptuniibacter. Next base: position 29,040 of record DJLT01000045.1, on the reverse strand, counting down.
GTGATTGGGAGCAAACTTTGCGCGCGTGGGCTGACCAGCAGTTAAGTTTAGGGCGAAAAGATCTTTTGGATTCAGCTGTGCCAGTATTTGAGCGCATCATGATTGAAACCGCCTTAAAGCATACTGCGGGTCGCCGTAGAGATGCTGCTGAATTGTTAGGTTGGGGGCGAAATACCTTAACTCGAAAAATTAAAGAATTAGGGATGGATGAAGAGGGTGGCAAAGACTAGCTGAGTCTGCTTAGGGAGCCTCTGTAGCGCCCGCGTTCTTGATTGTCACGCTTAACGACTATTTCCTATATAATCCCCGCTGCATAAACGCTGCGGGGATTTTTTTATGTTACACGTTGTTCTTTTTGAGCCTGAAATACCACCTAATACGGGCAATATCATCCGGTTGTGTGCCAACACAGGTTTCCATCTTCATCTAGTGGAACCTTTAGGGTTTGAGTTGGATGATAAGCGTCTTAGGCGTGCGGGGTTGGATTACCATGAGTTTGCCGCGGTAAAAATTCATCCTGATCTGGAAAGCTGTTTGGCTGAGATTGAACCGCGTAAAGTGTGGGCCTTAACAACCAAAGGTACTGTCACCCACGTAGAAGCAGATTTTCAGGCTGGTGATGTTTTACTTCTGGGTCCTGAAACACGAGGGTTGCCGCCTGAAGTGAGACAGAGTTTGCCAAAGGAACAATGGCTAAGGCTTCCAATGGGGTCTGATAGCCGTAGTCTGAATCTTTCCAATGCGTGTGCAGTTGTGGTGTACGAAGCATGGCGTCAGCAAGGTTTTATTGGTGCTGACGGCGGCTAAGCGCTATTTAACGGCTATAGTAAAATTATTATTCATTCGGATTTTTAGGCTGTTTTATGCAGTATGCGTTTGTGATTACCAAAATTGATGCTTTTGTCACGGAAAATGCTGGTGAGGTATTTCGTTTAACGCTAATTGATTTTCGTGAGCGAAATATTTGTCTTTTAGGGGGCGTTGATCAGCAGATTAATATTCAGACTGTGAAAAGTCAGGTGTTGCCCATGGTGATGCTTGCTGATCAGATGGAGTTGCAGCCCGATGATAATGTCACTATTCCCGCCACTGCTTTGGTGAGTGTCGTGCCGATTGCGGCTTCCGCAATAAAGGGTGTTTTGGATGCGGGTAAGGCAGAAGAAATTCTTCAGAGTCTTTCTTTGAAAGCGTGTTAGAATATATCGACTGGTTAATTAATGAACAGTTGTTGGGTTTTCTTTTAGTATGATTTTTCGCTTTTTCTTTGGGGCGCTTGCGCCGCTTTTTTGGTTTAGTTTATCTCTTTTTTCGACGGTAAGTAGTGCTGATACTTTATATTCAGATGTTGCGCGTGTCTGTCAGCAGGTTGGTCGTAAGCTTGCCAGCGTTTCTACAAAGGAGTGTTTAAGTAACCCTTTTTCTAAGCCTCGTTACTATTCGGTAAATGGAAGGGCTATTCTAGAGGCGAGTTTTCCCGCGAGTGATGATAATAAGGATGCGCCGCGTATTCTCTTTATTGGTGGTATTCATGGTGATGAATATTCGAGCGTGAGTGTTACATTTAAGTGGTTAAATACGTTACAGCGTCACCATAGCGGTTCGTTTGATTGGCATTTTTTACCCGTACTTAATCCTGACGGTCTTTTGCAACGTAAGTCTACGAGGGTTAACGCTAATAAAGTTGATCTTAATCGAAACTTTTTACCAGCCCCCGAATTTCCTGAGCCATTAGTGCATTGGCAGAAGCAGGCTAAAAAACGCTTACGTTATTACCCAGGGCATGAGCCGTTGAGTGAGCCGGAAAGTCGAGTGATTCATGAGTTGATTGATAGTTATAAGCCAACAGTGATTGTGTCTGTGCATGCGCCACATGGCATTTTAGATTTTGATGGTGGAATTCAGGCTCCAAGAAAACTTGGGCCCCTACATTTGCGTCAATTGGGTACCTATCCTGGGTCGCTAGGTAATTATGGCTGGTTTATGAAAGGGATTCCTGTCGTTACGATTGAGTTGCCGTACGCTGGTATTATGCCGAAGCCGCGTGATATCGATAAGATGTGGACTGATCTTGTGAGTTGGCTTAAATATAAAGCTAAACGTAAAGCGGGCGCTGTAGCAACGGCAGATAATGCAGTTATTGAATAGCTAGTTGTGCCGCTTGCCTCGTATGAAGATATTGTGCATATAAAAAATCCCGCCATAAGCGGGATTTTTTATATGCGTATTTACTGTAATTAAACAGTAGAACCGCTTTTAGTGCTGTGCTTCAGCAGTCGCTTCTTGCTGAGCTTGTGACATCTGCTGAGCATATAGAGCATCAAAGTTAACCGGTGCAAGCATAAGTGCAGGGAAGCTTGCTTTAACAACCATAGCGTCGATAGCTTCACGTGCATAAGGGAATAGAATGCTTGGGCAGAATGCGCCAAGAGTGTGGTGCATCTCTTGCTCGCCAAGACCTGAAATACCAAAAATGCCACCTTGTTGAAGCTCAACTAAGAAAGCAGTTTTGTCATCGTTCTTAACGGTTACTGTTAAAGTCAGTACAACTTCAAATGCGCTGTCGCCTACTTGGTTTGTCTGAGTATTCATCTCAAGGCCAACTTCTGGCTGCCAAGGGCTCATGAAGATTTCAGGCGCATTAGGTGATTCAAAAGAAGCATCTTTAATGTATACGCGTTGAACTGCGAATTGTGGGCCTTGCTCTTCTTGAGCTGCAGTATTCTGTTCGTTATCAGCCATGTCTAATCCTTATCATTATAGAGTTTATTTGGCGTTTAGTAGCTCATCTAATTTGCCTTGTCTTTCAAGGGCAAACATCTCATCGCAGCCACCAATAGGGGTGTCGCCAATGAATATTTGTGGAACTGTTTGACCGCCGCTTAGTTTCGCCATTTCCTGACGCTTGGCTAAGTCTCCGTCCACTTTTTCTTCGGTATATTCCACTTGCTTCTTATCGAGCAGCATTTTGGCTCGAATACAGTACGGACACCAAGCGGTTGTATATATAGTTACATTTTGCATAAGCGTTACTTAACGATTGGAAGGCTTTGGCCCTTCCATTCAGTCATGCCGCCTGCAAGACGTACAGCTTTTTCATAGCCTGCTGCCTTAAGTTTTCTCGTCGCGGAGCTAGCTGCTTGACCTAAATTACATACAACAATGATTGGGCGTTGTTGGTATTTGATGAGTTCATCCATTTTGCGATCAAGATCTGCAAGAGGGATATGCTTTGCGCCTGTAATGTGGCCAGTATCCCATTCTTTTTTCGGGCGAATATCAATGATTACTGCGTTTTCTTTGTTGATCAAATTAGTTGCTTGGGCAGGTGTTACTGCTTTACCTGCTTTGCTGCGTTCAAAAAGAATAAACATAACCAGAGTCAGAACCCAGGCTGCAACCATAAATGGGTGGTTGCTAATAAATTCGATAAGTTGGTCCATTATGTATCCAGATAGGGCCGAAATTTAACGGCTAATAAAAAACACTAAGGATGCTATTGATCCGCTTTAAGTGGGCCATAGTATACCTTGCGTTTTTTGACGGTATAAGGGGAAAAATGCGTGAAAATGTCGAATTAGGTGGATTTATTACTTTCATTGGGTTCATTCGTAGCCTTGAGAGGGCTTTCACAGTAAAATCTTTCGTCATTTGATAATAGCTAAAGACAGAATCCTGCAGATATGACACAGAATCGCGCAACGAAAGCTTTGATAATTCTTGATGGTTATGGCGTAGAGGCTTCAGAATCCTCCGCTATTCAAGCAGCCAATACTCCTGTTTGGGATAAGCTGCTCTCAGATAACCCAAATGCCAGAATCCAAACCTCTGGACTTGCGGTAGGTTTACCTGATGGTCAAATGGGTAACTCTGAAGTAGGTCATATGAATATTGGGGCTGGCCGTATTGTGTATCAAAACTTCACGCGTATTTCTAAAGCGATCACAGATGGCGATTTTTTCGAAAATCCGGCCTTAACTAAAGGTATTGATGACGCAGTGGCTGCGGGCAAAGCGGTACATGTATTTGGTTTGCTTTCTCCAGGTGGTGTGCATAGCCATGAAGCGCATATATGCGCTTTATTAGAAATGGCTGTTAAACGTGGTGCGAAAAAAATGTTTGTACATGCGATCTTAGATGGTCGTGATATGCCGCCTAGATCAGCAGAACCCTCTATTTCTCTAATTGAAAGCAAACTTGCTGAGTTAGGTGTAGGTGCTATAGCGAGTGTTGCAGGTCGTTATTTTAGTATGGATCGTGATAATCGTTGGGACCGAGTTCAACTTGGTTTTGATGCGATGGCCTTAGGTAAAGCACCTTTCACTACGGAATCTGCTTTAGATGCATTAAGCAACGCTTACGCGCGCGATGAGAACGATGAGTTTGTTCAAGCGACAGTCATTGCGGATGCAAGTGGGCAGGCTGTGGGTACGATTGAAGATGGCGATACTCTTATTTGTGCCAATTTCCGCCCTGATCGTGCACGTGAAATCACACGCGCTTTCACTGAAGGTGAAGAATTCGCGGGTTTTGTTCGTGAAAAAACACCTCAGCTATCAAGTTTTGTGATGCTAACTCAGTATGCGTCTGATATTGATGCGGCATGTGCTTATCCGCCGAATGAGATCAGTAACGATTTGGGTGAATATCTCTCAGGCCTTGGTAAAACGCAGTTGCGAATTGCCGAAACGGAAAAGTATGCGCATGTGACTTTCTTCTTCAATGGTGGTCAGGAGGAAGAGTATCCGGGTGAAGACCGTATTCTTGTACCGTCACCTGATGTTGCTACTTATGATCTTCAGCCTGAAATGAGCGCTCCAGAAGTGACTGAAAAACTGGTAGGTGCAATCAAAAGCGGTAAATATGATCTGATCGTATGTAACTACGCTAATGGCGATATGGTGGGACATACGGGTAAATTCGATGCTGCGGTTCAAGCGTGTGAAGTGGTTGATGAAAGTGTGCGTCAGGTACTTGAAGCGCTGAATGAGGTCGGAGGTGAGGCGTTAATTACGGCTGATCACGGTAATGTTGAATTGATGGTGAACCCAGAAACTGGGCAGCCACATACATCGCATACTAATTGGCCGGTTGCGTTAATTTATGATGGTCCGCGTAAAGAGAGCCTTAAATTGGCAGATGGTGCGCTATGTGATCTGGCGCCTACACTGTTAGATATGATGGGGCTCGAGCCGCCAGCAGAAATGGGCGGCAGCTCATTGGCTTCTTTCTAGTTTTAAGTAAAAAGGGATAAGGTATTATCCCTTTTTCTTTTGATCTGATTATATGTTGCGTATCTGTGTATTTGTCGTTGTCATAGTCTGTTCTGGGCTGACACCTTCGTGGCTTTTGGCTGCGGATAAACAAGCTTTAACTGAAAAACAAGTTAAGGCGCTTTCCTCTCGTATTTCTTCCTTGCAAAAAAATATGCAAAAGCAGGAAGGGGTCTCTCGTCAGCTAAGTTCTGAACTGAAACGTAGTGAAGTGGCTATCGGTAAGCTTGCGCGTCAAATTCAGCTGCTAGATAAACAGTTAACTGGATTGGGGACTCATGCTGAAGACCTTGAAGTTAAAAGGGATGCTTTAAAGGCCGAGTTGAAGAAGCGTGCAGCGCTTATTGAGAAACAGATTTCGCAGCAATATAAGATGGGGAATCAAGCACGTTTACAGTTACTCCTTACGCAGCGTGACCCTGAAACTTTGGATCGTGTGATTCGCTATTACGATTTTGTAAATGCTGAGCTGCGTAATGATATGCAGCAGTTTCAGGATAAACTGTCTCAATTGACAGGGACAGAGCGTGAATTAACAGATACAGAACAGAGGATGGTGATTAAACGCGATGAATTGAGTAAAGAAGTGGCGGCTCTGCGCCTTTCTCGAAATGAGCGTAAAAATACACTCACTCAATTACGTAAGACGCTTTCGACCGACAAAACTAAGCTTAAGCAGTTACAACTTGACCAAAAAAGATTACAAGCTGTTTTAAAAGAGATCGAGAAAAGTCTTAATTTTGCTACGTTAGTTAAAGATGATAAAAAGTTTTCTCTGTTAAAAGGAAAGCTTCCTTGGCCGATAAAAGGGAAGGTAAAGCAAACTTTCGGTTCGGTTACCAATAATATTAGCTATGATGGTATCTGGATTACTGCAAGGGAAGCAGCGTCAGTTAAAGCGGTTCATCATGGCCGAGTCGTGTTCTCTGATTGGTTAAGAGGCTACGGTTTAGTGTTGATCATTGATCATGGATCTGGCTATATGAGTCTGTATGGCTATAACCAAAGCTTATTGTTAGAAACTGGGGATTGGGTTTCTGCCGGTGATACAGTGGCTACTGTAGGCAGTAGCGGTGGTCGTGATGTTAATGGCCTGTATTTCGCGGTACGTTATAAAGGTAAGCCAAGTAATCCATCACGTTGGCTTAGTCGAAAATAAAAAGGGATAGATTATGAAGTCAGCTTTTCTTTCTGGCGCTTTAAAAAGCAGTTTACTTGGCGTTGCCCTGGGCAGTTGCTTTTCTTTTTCTGTGATTGCGGAAGAATTTATTCCTGAAAGTGAGGGAGCCGAAACAGAGGCTATCCCTGTCGAGAAAACTTTACCACTTGATGAACTTCGTTTGTTTACAGAGGTTTTTCAGCGAATTAAGTCATCTTATGTTGAGCCGGTCGATGATGCGCAGCTTCTAGAAGATGCATTGCGCGGAATGATTGCCGGTCTTGACCCCCATTCAGCCTATTTGGAGCCGACAGAGTTTGAGAATTTACAGGCTCATACCAGTGGTGAGTTTGGCGGGTTGGGTATTGAAGTGGGCATTGATGAAGGCTTTGTTCGTGTTATTACGCCTATTGATGATACACCTGCACAGCGCGCAGGTGTTAAAGCGGGCGATCTGATCACTAAGCTAGATGATCATGCGGTACAGGGGATGGACCTTAATGAGGCTGTTGAGCTCATGCGAGGTAAGCCCGGCAGTAAAATTATTCTAACCATTGTGCGTGAAGGTGAAGAGAAGCCTCTAGAGATCGAGGTTGTTCGTGATGTTATTCAAGTTGCGAGCGTGAAGAGCCGTATGCTTAATGACAATATTGCATATGTTCGCGTCTCTCAGTTCCAAGTTGATTCAGGTCGAGAAGTTAATAAACATCTGAAGCGTTTAATGAAAAATGACCTTAAAGGTGTTGTGCTGGATTTGCGAAATAATCCAGGTGGGGTCTTGCAGGCAGCGGTTGATATAGGTGATACCTTCTTAAGTGAAGGGCTGATTGTTTATACCAAGGGACGTATGTCTGATACGGAGCAAAAGTTTAGTGCAACAAGTGATACGCTTGTGCCTGAATTGCCTATGGTTGTGTTGATTAACGGCGGTTCGGCGTCTGCTTCCGAGATTGTTGCGGGTGCCCTGCAAGATCAAGAACGCGCAATTATTATGGGGATGCCTAGTTTTGGTAAGGGCTCTGTTCAGACGGTTTTACCCTTAACGAAAGAGCGTGCATTGAAATTAACTACTGCCCGTTATTACACGCCAGCAGGACGTTCCATTCAAGCTCAGGGGATTAAGCCCGATATAGAGGTTAAGGATGCTGAAATAACTTTCAGAAGTGATCGTCCTGAGTTTTTGAAAGAAAGTGATTTAAGTGGTCATCTAGAAAATGGTGACGATGAGAAATCAGAGGGTGCTAATTCAAAAGCTGACAATCTTGCGACGAGAGATTATCAGTTATATGAAGCACTGAATTTATTGAAAGCCTTGGTGATAGTGCAGAAATAATGAAGGGGCTCATTAGAACGTTATTGCTTAGCAGCGCATTGCTAATGCCTTATGGCATGGTTAGCACTGCGTATGCGGACCCTCGCCCGGTGTATGGCGAACAGCCTGTGATGGCAATTGTCATTGATGATATTGGTGATAATCGTCGTAAAGGTTTAGCTGCGATAAACCTTCCCGGTGCAATAACTTATGCTTTCCTGCCGCATACGCCTCACTCCTTTGAGTTAGCAAAAACAGCGCACCACTTAGGTAAAGAAGTAATCTTGCATGCGCCTATGGAAAACAAGGCGGGATTGAGGCTTGGCCCCGGTGCAATGAAAGATGATCATAATGATCAGCAATTAAACGCTATTTTGAACGGTAATTTGGATTCAATTCCTTATGTGGTGGGTATGAATAACCATATGGGGAGCTTGTTGACAGAAAAACGGCAGAGCATGAACGCAGTGATGTCGGTTGTGCAAAAAAGGAATATGTTTTTTCTTGATAGTGTGACGACGTCGAACACAGTGGCTTGGAAAGCTGCGCATGAGCATGGTATTCCCTATTTAGTGCGTGATGTGTTTTTGGATAACAGGCAACAAAGAGCTTACATTCATAAGCAGTTTAAAGAAGCACTCACCATCGCTGTGACTCAGGGACATGCAGTTGTTATTGGGCATCCTTATCCAGAGACTGTTTCTTATTTAGAAGAGGTGCTGCCGATTCTTAAGGCGTTAGGGGTCAGATTGGTGACGGCTTCAGAATTGTTACAAATGCGCTCTCAAACGCGTTTAATGCTGGCTGAGCCTAAGCTAGAGCAAAATTGTGATCGTGATGAAGGGCATTGTGCATCTTTAACGGTAACGGCTAAGCACCGATGAGTATTTGTGCACCGTCATAAATCAGCTTTATACCCACCAAAATGGTTAATGTTTCAAATGCACGTTTAACCAGCTTGTTACCTTGAGTAATGGCTAGATGTGCGCCTAGATATGAACCCGCTGTTGCTCCAATAAGTAACGCAGGTAGCCACTCCCAACGAGGCGCTTGTTGCAGAGATATGGTTATCGCGCCTGCTGAATTCCAGAAGAGCCCTACAAGGATAAGCACATAAGTAACTGCTGTTTTATAATCAAGCCCAAACCAGCGAACTAACCAGAGCGTTACAAATAGCCCTGTTCCGGATGTGAGGGAGCCATTAAGTGCACCAATTATAAGGAGCGTTATACCGCCAATTATTAGTCCGCGGCGGTCTCTATTTTTGCTGCATACCTCTAAACCCAGGGTGCGCTTTTTAAAGGAATAAAGTCCCAGTCCAGAGGTTAGGCAACCAAGGCTAAATATGGTCCAGCCCTCAGGTATTTTCAGAACAATATCGGCCCCTAGAATAACGCCCGGTAAACCACATAACAGGATGAATCCGCAGAAGCGGTAATCGAGCTTGCCTTCTCTCATATGGCGTAGCGTAGCGCCCACGCCTAAAGCGACGCTGGCAATTTTATGAGTGGCCAGTGCTGTGCTAAAGCTTAATCCTAGAAAGAGCAGTACAGGAAGTTGCAATAAGCCTGCGCCACCGCCCGCCATAGCTGATAATGTATTTGCGATGAGAGAAAGAAGCAGTAATGCGCCTTGTTCTAGCATAGATTCTATTAAATCCAATTGGCTGGTGGGATAACGTTATCGTGGGCAGGAAAGCTTTAGTAACAAAAACAGCCAAGTCCCTCTGGTCTTTCTAATTCAAATAGAGAGGCTTGGCGTTTTTGCTGTGTAGCAGAATTATGCGTTACGGAAGATGCCTGCTGCTAAACGAGGCCATTGATCCTGCCACTGTTCACTTGGTTTCTTGCGAAATTCAGTGCGCACAAATTGGCGGATTCTACCTTCAACTGTTGCAATTAGAAGATTGGCTGAAGCACCGGCCGTCGTTTGAGTGCGAAGCCCATCTTTAGCTTCAGCCTCACGCATAATTTGTTTAAGTTGTGTCTCTAGGCGCTCGAAAAACTGGTTTATGCGTTGGCGAAGTCGATCGGTTTCGCCAGCGAGAGCTTCGCCAGTTAGGATTCTAGCCATTCCCGGGTTACGTTCTACGAATGCAAGTACTAATGTAAGTACTTGCTCACACTGTTTGATGCCGTCGGCTTCAACTTGTGTAATCGCTGTGACACGACTGAATACAGTCTCTTCAATAAAGCCAATTAGCCCTTCAAACATGCGGGCTTTGCTTGGGAAGTGTCTATATAAAGCCGCTTCAGATACACCGACCTCTTTTGCAAGTGCTGCTGTTGTGATCTTTTGTCCAGGGTTCTCTAGCATATGTGCTAAAGATTGGAGGATTTGTTCACGACGAGAAAGCTTTTCGGTTGCGCTCATATATCTGTTTTTATCCTTAACCGCGATTGGTGATCAGGGTACCAACACCTTCATCGGTGAAGATTTCTAACATGCAAGAGTGTTCTACACGGCCGTCGATAATGTGTGCACTGGTTACGCCGCTTTTAACAGCGCTTAATGCACAGCCGATTTTAGGAAGCATGCCGCCGTAAATGGTGCCGTCTTCAATGAGGTCATCCACTTGCTTCGTGGTTAATCCTGTTAAGATATTGCCATCTTTGTCCATCAAACCTTCGATATTGGTAAGAAGGATTAGTTTTTCCGCTTGCAGTACTTCAGCGACTTTACCGGCAACAAGGTCAGCATTGATGTTGTAAGAGGTGCCATCTTCACTAACACCAATAGGTGCGATGACAGGAATGATGTCCGAGTTAACGAGCATGTCGAGTACTTTGACATTAACGCTTTCCACTTCACCTACATGGCCTATATCGATAATTTCAGGCGCTTCCATTTCAGGTGTTTTGTGCTCTACGCGAAGTTTTTTGGCGCGCAGTAGCTGGCCGTCTTTACCTGTTAGGCCTATAGCGAGACCACCATTAGCATTGATAAGACCAACGATCTGTTTGTTAACCGCACCACCAAGTACCATCTCTGCTACATCCATGGTTTTAGAGTCTGTTACGCGCATGCCATTGATAAAGTGCGATTCAATCTTTAGATCGCTAAGCAGTTGTCCTATTTGTGGACCTCCGCCGTGAACAACAATAGGGTTGATTCCGATCAGTTTCATCATAACGATATCGCGGGCAAAGCTATTCTGCAGCTTTTCATCGATCATGGCATTGCCGCCGTATTTGATGATGATTGTTTTTCCGACAAAGCGTTGGATGTAAGGCATCGCTTCACTAAGTACGTGAGCGGTTGTCATGGCTTCTTTGCGCGTAAGAGGCATAGCTAATCCTTGTAAAAGGTTAAACGCGGTTAGGTTAAGTTAGCACTAACCGCGGATCATTCGTTTATTCGTAAGGGATCACTAAACTACTGTCTACTTCATGTAGTTTCTGTTCAAACTCACTTCTTATTCTTAACAATGCGGCTTCGGTCTCTGCTTCAAAACGTAAAACCAGTACAGGTGTTGTGTTGGAGGCTCTAATTAGTCCCCAACCGTCTGGGTAATCGACACGGATACCGTCGATGGTGTTGGCATTGCCACCGGGGAAGCTTTTCTCTTGTAGCGCGGCAACAATATCAAATTTGTTTTCATCGGTAACCGTGATATTCAGTTCAGGTGTGCTGATATCTTCTGGGTATTGATTGAAAAGGAAGTCGGCTGTTTCATCTGTGTTTGTTAGGATCTCTAGAAGACGTGCAGCACTATAAAGTGCATCGTCGAAACCATACCAGCGTTCTTTGAAGAATATGTGTCCACTCATCTCGCCACCCAGTAGAGCGCCGGATTGCTTAATTTTCTGTTTGATTAATGAGTGACCGGTTCTCCACATTGTGGCTTTACCACCGGCTTCTTCGATTACTTTAGCTAGTAGGCGAGAGCATTTTACATCAAAGATGATCTCTGCACCTGGGTTACGCTTTAAGATCTCTTCAGAGAACAGCATCATGACACGGTCTGGATAAACAATGTTGCCTTCGTTCGTAATAACGCCAACACGGTCACCATCGCCATCAAAAGCTAGGCCCAAATCTGCACCTGTTTCTTTTACTTTGGCAATAGCGTCCTGTAGATTTTTTGGTTTGCCTGGATCTGGGTGATGGTTAGGGAACGTGCCATCAACTTCGCAGTACATAGGGATGATTTCACAGCCTAATTTCTCGATTAGCTGTGGTGCTAGTTCGCCCGGTATGCCATTTCCGCAATCAACAACAACTTTAAGCTTTTTATTAAGCTTTACGTCGCCAAGAATGCGCTCTAGATAGCTTTGGCGTATGTCGAGTTCTTCAGACGAGCCTTCGCCTTCTGAATAGTTTTGGTCGATGATGCGAGTTTTTAGATCTTGGATGTCATCCCCAGAGAGGGTATGACCATTGATCATCATTTTGAAACCGTTGTAATTGGCAGGGTTATGGCTGCCTGTAATCATAACGCCAGTGCATTGATCATCTTGGTGGGCAGAGTAGTAAAGTGTTGGTGTTGGGACGTAACCTACGTCTGTTACTCTGCAGCCGCCATCAATAAGGCCTTCACTGAATATCTTCTTTAGCGAGGGGCTGGATAAACGACCATCCGCAGCAACGTTTACATGGGTGACACCTTGGGATTTAGACTCGGCGGCAAAGGCACGGCCTAAATGGTATACCGTGTCGTCAGTCAGTGCAGTTTCAACAATCCCGCGTACGTCGTAAGCGCGAAAAATTGCGTGGTCTAGGTTTTTTAAAGTGTAACGCATGTTAATCCTTTAAATAGCATAAGAGTTTAATAAATGGTTTGCCCATACTTCAGCTAACGATTGGCTTTGTACTGGGTGGCAATTTCTTCAATAAGCAGACTGGCTAACTTACGCTTTGATGTTTGCGGTAAAGTTTCTGAGCCTGAATGAGTTATCACGGTAACTGCATTCTCATCGCTGTTAAAACCTATATCGCTACGTGAAACGTCGTTGGCGATGATCATATCGAGGTTTTTGCGTTCTAATTTACTTTTCGCGTATTCGAGAACGTCTTTTGTTTCTGCTGCAAAGCCGACAGTGAAGGGCTTTGGCGTGCTGGATGCCACCGTCGCAACAATATCAGGGTTCTTCACTAAGTGAAGTTCCATGATCTCTTCGGTGCCTTTCTTTATTTTGTGTTCCGCAATAGCCGTGGGGCGGTAATCCGCAACGGCGGCGGCTGCAATGAAAATGTCACAAAGTGATAGATCGAGTAGGGATGCTTCAAGCATCTCGTTAGCGCTTTCTATCGCTACTGTTGTGGCGCGCTCAGGTGGAGTAAGTGTGACAGGTCCCGTAATGAGTTTCACTTTGGCGCCAGCTTCAATCGCTGCTTCTGCAAGGGCGTATCCCATCTTTCCTGAACTGTGATTGGAAATATAGCGAATAGGATCGAGTGCTTCGCGTGTAGGGCCTGCAGTGATGAAAACAGTTTTGCCTGTCAGTGCAAATGTTTCAAACTGAGATGCTGTTAAATTTGTAATCTTTTCTGGCTCAAGCATTCGGCCAGGGCCATTGTCTCCGCATGCTTGCTCCCCAATGCCAGGGCCAAAGAGTTTGATTTCTCTGTTTTTTAGTGTTTCAACGTTGGCTTGTGTTCCTGAGTCTCGCCACATTGCTTGATTCATTGCTGGCGCTAGGCAGATAGGTGCGTCAGTGGCTAGACAGATAGTTGTGAGGAGATCATCACCATGACCTGAAGCAAGTCGAGACATAAAGTTGGCGCTGCAAGGGGCGATCAAAATCAGGTCTGCCCATTTAGCGAGCTCAATATGTCCCATGCCTGCTTCGGCTTCAGCATCTAGAAGATGTAGGTGTACTGGATTGCCAGATAGAGCTTGTAGAGTTAGGGGAGTTATGAACTCTGTTGCTGAAGGTGTCATGACAACACGAACATCAGCACCTGCTGTTTTCAGTAGGCGGGTAAGTTCAGCACTTTTGTAAGCAGCAATACCGCCTGTAATGCCTAAAATGATCTGTTTGTTAGTAAGTCTCTGCATACTTGGTGGCCACTGTGTTCGTTGAGATTGCTAAAATAATGGCTATCGTTGTACTGTAAAATAAATCGGCATCAACCATACCATTTCTATACAAAGTTTCGTAGATTGTATAAGTCTAATTTCAGCAAAATCATCAAGGAATGATGAGTTTTTAAAAGGGAATTTATATGTCAATTACAGATTGGCCTGTTTCTGAACGGCCACGTGAAAAGTTATTGCAGCAAGGGGCCGTAGCGTTATCTGATGCGGAGTTGCTTGCTATTTTTTTGCGAACGGGGGTTAAGGGCAAAAGTGCAGTGGATTTGGCGAGGGATCTACTGACTAATTTCGGCACTTTACGGGCGCTGTTGGAAAGTAATCAAAAAGAATTTTGTGATGCGCATGGTTTAGGTATTGCTAAATATGCTCAGTTACAGGCTGTGCTGGAAATGGGAAGGCGTCACCTGCGTTCATCGTTGCAGCGTGGTGATGCAATGGAAAGCCCGCATCAAGTGCGCGCTTATCTAAGTTCCAAGCTGCGCCATAAGCAGCGTGAAGTTTTTGCCTGCCTATTTTTAGATAATAAGCATCAAGTTATTAATTATGAAGAGCTTTTCCTCGGAACTATTAATGCGGCTGCGGTTTATCCTAGAGAGGTGATTGCTAGGGCTTTAGCTAATAATGCTGCAGCTGTTATTCTTGCTCATAATCATCCATCGGGTATAGCAGAGCCGAGCACATCTGATCAGCAGATAACTGATCGTTTAGTTAAAGCACTGGATATGATCGATGTCAGAGTGATTGATCATATGGTGATCGGGGATCAGGAGGTCGTTTCCTTTGCTGAACGAGGGCTGCTGTGAGGTATTTGTTCGTTTAAATTAGACTAATGCTGGTATCCCCGGTAAGTGTTGTGTATAATCCGCGACCTTCTATCCACACTCCGGTACGGTAGTTTGTTCAGTTACGGGACGCTCCGCCTGAAAAATAGTTTGGAATCTGATGAGTGCAGATTGATCCAAGAGCCGAAAAGCAGTCCAAACTGCTCATAATGCTCAGGGCTGTTTTAATAAATTTTAAGGGTAGAAACGTAACCATTAATTAATAAGGCTATTAATATGTCTAAAGTTTGTATGGTAACTGGCAAGCGCCCAGTTACAGGAAACAATGTTTCCCACTCACAGCGTAAAACTCGTCGCCGTTTTCTTCCAAACCTGCATTGGCATCGTTTTTGGGTAGAAAGTGAGCAGAAATTTGTTCGCATCCGTGTATCTGCTAAAGGTATGCGTATTATCGACAAAAAAGGTATCGACGCAGTTCTTGCTGATGTTCGTGCCAACGGCATCAAAGTATAAGGAACTGAATCATGGCTAAAGGCTCTCGCGAGAAGATCAAACTGGTTTCTTCTGCCGGTACAGGTCACTTTTACACTACTGATAAGAACAAGCGTAACACTCCTGAAAAGATGGTGTTCAAAAAGTACGATCCAGTAGTTCGTAAACACGTTGAATACAAAGAATCTAAAATCAAATAAGATTTTTTATTCTTACGAAAAACCCGGCCTTTGTGCCGGGTTTTTTATTGCCTGCTGTTTCTTTATGGATAGTTGAGGTATCTGTGTATTAAGTCGAGTGGTTTTCTCTAATGCAGGGGCCGTGCTTGTTTGGCAGCCCTTAGCAGGCTTGAGTCAGAGCTGTTTGGGATCGGAAGTGATTTGAAGCGAAAGTGTCTTGAATAGAGAGCATTGAATAGAGTGTGCTTTGATTAGATAGGGTTTGAAATGTAAGGCGGATGAATTGTAAGTTCATCCGCCTTAATTGTTTTAGAGAGGCTTATTCGTAGGTTTCTTAGGCTTGGCTAGATTCTTTTTTGGGGTGGCCAATTAGTTGCAAACTTTCTTCGGCAAAACCTAAGCCCGCTTCAGTATAAAAGTTAAAGACTTTATCTATGCCGCCTTCAATGAGTTTGTCATGCTCATCAGGGAAGCGGGCAATAGCGGCTATTTCCCCAGGGTAGTTGGCGCTATGGAGCTGTTCAGCAATATTGATGATATCGTCAATAGAAGGTAAAGCTAGCAGGATAAGCTTAATATCCTTCGTTTTCATATTGCTCCATAGGTCTGCATCCTCACCGTCACCGTAGAACACATGTAAGCCTTTATCTTGGAAGCGCTTTATTCTGTTTCTGTCTGCATCCATGCCCCAGACTTTATCGCCGACGATATTGTGTAGAGCGTTAAAGGCACCTTTGCCTACGCGGCCTAATCCGATGACCAGAATTTCGGAATCTTTCGGTTGAATGAAAACATCGCAGGGTAGTGGTGCGTTGCTTTCGTGGCTTTTAATTAGATCTTTATAGCGTAGGTACATTGAGTGAGCAGATCGATAAACGATGCTTGTGATAATGAAGGATATGGAAACCGCTAGGGCCAGAATGACAAGCCACTCTTTTGCTAACCAGCCATTATCAACACATAAATAGGCAACAATAAGACCAAATTCACTGAAGTTGCTCAACGCTAGAGCGCATAGGTATGACGTACGACCGCGTAAATTTAAGCGGGTGAACATGTAGAAGAACATGATGTACTTCAGTGGAATGAGTATCGCTAGAATCGTTGCAATCCCCAGCATTGACCAATCAGGCAGTGCGGTAAAGCCGATCGAAAGGAAAAAGCCGATAAGAAATAGGTCTTTGAAGCTAAGCAAGGACTTCGTTAGCTCGCTCGCCTTAGGGTGAGTGCTGAGTAGCATTCCGAAGACAAGTGCTCCAAGGTCTCCCTTGACGCCAACTAGGGTGAAAAGCTCATAGCCCCCTAATGCGAGGAAAAAACCCGCAAGGGGAAGTAGTTCTCCGTGCCCAGCGCGCATCAATAAATGGTTGAGTAGGGGACGAATAAAGACCAGTCCAAATAAGCCTACCGCCCATATAGAAGGGACTTTGCCGGTAGCGAAAGCGAGAAATAGTACAGCGACAATATCTTGCATAACAAGAACGCCGATCGCTAATTGGCCATGTCGGGTTTGCATCTCACCACTTTCTTCAAGCAGTTTCACAATGCAGACAGTACTGCTGAAACTGAGGGCGAAACCAATCAGCGCTGCAGATTTAAGATCTAGGTCGGTAAAGAAGGGGGCAGAGGCGGCAGACAATAATAGGAAAATTGAGCCTATGAGGAGTGACCATAAGGTCATGTGGGAAAGGCTGCTGGCCCATACCTCTGTCTTTAAGAGATCTTTAATGTTCAGCTTTAATCCGATGGTGAATAGCATAAGCGTTATACCTAGATCCGCTAAGGTATCTAAGCTATCGACAGGCTCTACTCCAATGAAATGTAAAAAGAAGCCAGCGAAAAGATAGCCAATTAAGGGAGGCATATCGATTAGTCGAAGTGTATAACCGCAAACAAATGCAAAGAGAATCCAGATAAAGTCCATAAGATAGTAAAGCTGCCCAAGAGTTAAGTGTGGAATGTAACATGCTTATTTGTCACTGTGGATGAGCTTAAGCGTTTAATTTGATGTTTTTATGGTAGTCTGGATATGTATTCTCTTTATATTGATTGAAATTAGCCAAATACATGCCTGAATTGCCAGAAGTAGAAACAACCTGTCGTGGAATAAGCCCTCATATATCTGGACAAAAGTTGATAGCGCTTAACATTAGAAACCCTAATTTAAGATGGCCTATACCTGATTTTCTAGCAGCGTCGATAGAAGGGAAATCGGTTCAAAGTGTTACGCGCAGAGGGAAGTATCTTCTAATAGGTTTTGAAAGCGGTGATGTTATGGTGCATCTGGGAATGTCTGGCAGCTTGAGGGTTGTCGGTGAGCAGAAGGCGCCTCAAAAGCATGATCATGTTGATTTTTGTTTTCAGAATGGTCAGGTGCTCAGGTTGACTGACCCTCGGCGTTTTGGGTCTGTTCTGTGGCAGCCAAAAGGTGAGTGTCATGAGCTCTTATATCGTTTAGGGCCAGAGCCTCTGGATGAGGAGTTTAATGCCGATTATTTGCATGAGTGTTGCAAAGGGAAGAAAACAGCCATTAAGCAAGTGATTATGAATAGCAAAGTGGTTGTGGGTGTAGGAAATATCTATGCAACAGAGGCTTTGTTTTTATGTGGCATAGATCCAAGAAGGGCTGCAGGCAATATTTCGTTATTGAGAGTTGAGCAGCTTGTGGTTGAAATTAAGAAGGTTCTTGCTGTTGCTATTACGCAAGGTGGAACTACGTTAAAAGATTTTGTCGGTGGCGATGGAAAGCCAGGTTATTTTCAGCAGAAATTGAATGCATATGGCCGAAAAGGTGAGCCTTGTGTGAATTGTTTGTCTCCTTTGACTGAAGTGCGATTAGGACAACGCTCTACGGTTTTTTGTAAGCATTGTCAGCGATAGCCAAGGATTATTATGACTGTACAAATTAGGCCTCCGGTTTTATCTCAGGAAAATTGCGCGTTTCGTATTAATTTACGTGATAAGTTGAATATTGAATCTCATTTGAAAGAGAGAACAGCTTTCTGTGTTGGTGAGAAAGGAGTGCACTGTGAGTTATACGAATACGCTCCGGATGCGCCAACCATTTTGTTTCTGCCAGGAATGGGGACTTACTGCGAGCTTTATGCTGAGCTGTTAGCGACCCTTTCGGCTAAAGGATTTAATGTGGTTGGTATTGATCCTTTAGGGCACGGCTATTCTGCGGGTGTGCGAGGGGATTACTCTGTCGATCAGATGTGTGAAGCGGTATCAGATGTTATTGATGTCCTTCAGCAACGTTTTGATGGTCCTTTTGGTGTTTATGGTTATTCCATTGGAGCCTTGTTAGCTATGGCCGCTGCAGAGAAAGATGATCGTTTATGCTCTGTGCTTTGCGGTACATTGTTAGTGCCTGATGTGGCGCCTGACCTTTCCTATAAAATGAGCTGGAACTGGACATGGGCCTCATCTTTGTTTATGCCTGGTTTTAAAGTTCCTTTGAAGTCATTTGTGGATTTTGAGCAATTGTTGAAAGGTCATCCTGCGGGTCAGGAAATTAATGAAGATCCTCTGGTTGTCTTTGATTACCCCCTTCGTACACTGTCTAGTTTATTTAATTACCGCTGCAAAATAGTTAACCATGAACATGATTTTGCTGCTGCAATTTTGCACGGTGATCAGGATGAGATACTCCCTGTTAGTTACTCTAATCGAGTGATGAATTACTGCGAGCAGCCTATGGAGCTATTGGTTATAGAAAGAGAGGGGCATATGGTTCCTTTCTTTAAGCCAGAGCTGGTGGCGGAAATGGCTGCGCAATGGTTTGACCGACATTTTGCTAAAGAGATGGTCACTGCGGTACTGTAATCTAACTGTAAAAGAATATTAATCCCCTTGTCACCTAGTACTTCCATTATCTGAAAGCATGATGAAAGTATTGGGAGATACTGGAATGGGTGCTTTTAGGTTTCTGACTGCGTTCGATTTGGTCGCGTTTAATTGGTGTTTGGGGCTTCCTCGAGCAGCGCAAATAGCTTTTGTTAGTCGGCAAATATCTCGCCTGGGTGATGGTGGGTTTTATCTACTTGTAGGGCTTGTTTTAGCAGCTTATGAGCCAGCGTTTGGGCCGATTTTCCTTGTGGTGGGGCTTTTGGCTTACGCTATCGAACTTCCTCTATATTTATTACTCAAGAATACCATCAGGCGCGATCGGCCTTGCGAGTCACTGCCTTTTGAGGCTTATATCGTTCCCTCTGATAAGTTTAGTTTTCCTTCAGGGCATTCTGCTGCGGCTTTTGTTTTCGCGGCTTTGATTGCGAATTATTACCCAGATTTTTCTGTCATTTCTTATACGCTTGCGCTCTCGGTGGGGATCTCTCGAGTGCTATTGGGTGTACATTACCCCACAGATATATTGGCAGGAGCAATTTTAGGGCTGTGTAGTGCGTTTGTAGCTATCGCTATGTTTCCTGCAATCGTTGGGTTGGCTTGAATCATGCGTGTACTTTATGGGGTGCAGGCTACGGGTAATGGTCACATAACGCGTGCGCGTGTAATGGCTCCAGAATTAGAAAAAGCAGGTGTGAAGGTCGACTATTTGTTTAGCGGCCGAGAACCCGAAAATTTATTCAATATGGAACCATTTGGTGAGTATCGCTGTCGACGAGGGTTAACGTTCTATATGCAGGGCAGCCGGGTTAGTCGCTGGCAAACGTTGACTAAAAACAGTGTGGTTCGGTTAATAAGGGACGTAAAGGAAATTGATCTTAGTACGTATGACTTGGTAATTACTGATTTTGAGCCAGTAAGTGCTTGGGCCGCTAAGCTTCAAGGAGTGAAGTGCGTTGGTCTTGCTCATCAATATGCCTTTTTGCATGAGTTGCCTGATACGAAATCTGATCGTTTTTTGAAGGCTCAAGTGAAGTTGTTTGCTCCAGCTGATATTCCTATCGGTTTGCACTGGAATCATTTTGATCAAGCTATCTTTCCCCCTTTAATTCAGCCAGCAGCCAATCAATCGACATTAATTCCTAGAAAGGTTGTCGTGTACCTACCGCATGATGGGCTAGAGCGAATTCAGCCAATCTTTAAGAGGTGTCCTGATATTGATTTTCATATCTATGCAGCGATTGACCGACCTGAAGCAGATGGCAATTGCCATATAAAAGCATTTTCTAGAGTTGGCTTTCAAAAGGATCTTGCGGAGTGTGAAGGGGTTATCTGTAACGCTGGATTTGGTTTATTAAGCGAGGCGTTGCAATATGGGAAGAAGATTATGACGATTCCTCAGCTGGGGCAGGTTGAGCAAGAATCAAATGCCGAAATTTTACAGATTTTAAATTTAGGTACAGTGGTGACTGCGTTGGAAAGTAATCAGGTAACTGCTTGGCTTGAGCAAAGTTCCCCTCAATTATTGCCGATACCTAATATGGCTAGCTTGTTTTCAGCTTGGATTGCTTCGGGATGCAAAGCTTCAATTGAAACTTTGTTAGGAAAGGCATGGTCGAAATAGCTGATATAGGGTTTGGTGTTATAGGTGCAGGTGCAGGTGCTGAGTTGATGGCTGACTAGAAACGTTCTCTGTATGCTTTCTATAGGAATAAAAAAAGGGATGTCTCATTCCTTGAAACATCCCCCTGCTGGCTTCCGTAATCCTTGCGACAATATATCCTAGGGCATCAATGCCATCCTTTTCGCTTTTCGAGGCCATCCTTCGTATTCATTCCATGAACAGGAGATCCACATATACCATTATCGCTATTACTAACAACATTGATATAGGAAAAACTCTTAATTTGAGGTCTTTGTTTGTTGTATTAATGATTGCAAATGGCAGAAACAAAAAGAGCGCTTCATTCCTTAGAAGCGCTCCTCTTTATTGGCATCCATATTCCGTGCGGTGCCCCGAAGGGTGTCCTTGTAATGCATCCTGCATTCTATCCGCTTGTCTTGGCCATCCGGTTATTCTGTCCATGAACAGGAGATCCATGTGAACTAGTATGGATCCTAATAGTGGATAAAAATATAAGAAAAATTCCTAATTTTTATCTTTTATAGGGTTTAAATCCCTCTTTTGAGAGTTTTATGGCATGAAAGGTCAAGGATGCTGGACAGATAGGCTCGCTAGAATTTAAAATAAGACTTGTTCTTGGTCGGGGTGCCCTTTTTGGGGCTGAGACTACACCCGTTGAACCTGATCCGGTTTGTTCCGGCGTAGGAAATCGAGATGTTGATGACTAAATTATTGAAAGACAGTTTTGCTGGCCTGCGAGTAAATGCGGAGGGCAGTAATCTTGAATAGCCTTCCATCTATTGCTAATGCCTTAACGATTGCTGGATCTGATTCTGGTGGTGGTGCGGGGATTCAGGCAGATCTAAAAACCTTTTCTGCCTTGGGCGTTTACGGCGCGTCTGTCATAACCGCATTAACTGCGCAGAATACTCAAGTCGTTAAAAGCGTGTTTCCAGTTTCTCCTTCTTTTGTTACGGATCAGCTTGAAGCTGTTTTTTCTGATATTCAGATCGAAGCGGTGAAAGTGGGAATGTTGGGTAATGCTGAAATGGTAAATGCTGTAGCGGATTACTTTTCTGACGTTGCTGATCTGAAAATGATTATTGATCCGGTCATGATTTCAAAAAGTGGAAATGCTTTATTGAGTTCAAGTGCGGTCAATGTTCTTAAAGATAAATTACTACCCTTAGCTTATCTGGTGACGCCGAACCTTCCTGAAGTTGCTGCATTGCTTGGTGAAGATGAGCCATCTTCTATTGATGAGATGAAGGCTTCAGCCGTCAAGTTACAGCGCTTAGGGGTGAGTAATGTGCTGATAAAGGGGGGGCATCTAGGCGGTGAAAACTCTCCAGATATTTTGTTTGATGGTAATGAATTTATTGAATTCCATCATGCGCGTATCACGACAAAAAATACACATGGTACAGGATGTACTTTAGCTTCAGCTATTACGGCTTATGTGGCTAAGGGGGGGGCAGTTTCAGAGGCTGTGGCTCAGGCTAAAGAGTATATTACGGCCGCAATTAAGGCCGCAGATAGTTTAAATGTGGGTCGAGGTCATGGCCCTGTTAATCACTTCCATAATATCTGGTAGCGTGTAGTTGCAGATATTTGAATAATTATAATGATAGGTTGAACGATGGTAGATAATACAAATAAAGAACAGCAGGATAAGGCGTTAAGCCAAACTGCGCAGGTTGATCATGATTCTGTTCAACCTTTCCCAAAATCCCGTAAAGTATTTGTTCAAGGTTCTAGGGCTGATATTCGCGTTCCGATGCGTGAAATTACGCTAGATGATACACCGACAGATATGGGTGGCGAAAAGAATGATCCTCTTTATGTTTATGATACTTCGGGGCCATATACTGATCCTGAAGCGAGTATAGATGTACGTAAAGGTTTGGAGCCTGTACGTGCAGCTTGGATTGCGGAACGCGCAGACACTCAGCAGCTGGAAGGTTTAAGTTCTGAGTATGGGCGTGGTCGTGAGCAAGATCTTCGTCTTGATAATTTACGTTTTGAATTAACACGTAAGCCGTTAAAAGCTAAAGAGGGCGCAAACGTTACCCAGCTGCATTATGCACGTAAAGGTATCGTCACGCCTGAAATGGAATATATTGCCATCCGTGAGAATATGAAGTTGGCGAAGGCTAAGGCTGAAGGTAATGTTGTTGCTGAGCAGCACCCTGGTCATAGTTTTGGCGCTAAACTTCCTGATGAAATTACACCTGAATTTGTACGTAAGGAAGTGGCTGAAGGGCGTGCGATTATTCCCGCCAATATTAACCACCCTGAAGTAGAACCGATGATTATTGGTCGTAACTTTCTGGTGAAAATTAACGGTAATATTGGTAATTCAGCACTGACATCTTCAATTGAAGAGGAAGTTGAGAAGATGACGTGGGGGATTCGTTGGGGGTCCGATACCATTATGGATCTTTCTACAGGTAAAAATATTCATGAAACACGTGAGTGGATCATGCGTAATTCCCCGGTACCCATTGGTACGGTGCCAATTTATCAGGCACTAGAGAAAGTAAATGGTGTTGCTGAAGATCTTAACTGGGAAGTTTTTCGCGATACGTTGATCGAACAGGCAGAGCAGGGTGTGGATTATTTTACAATTCATGCCGGTGTATTGCTTCGATATGTGCCTATGACGGCTAAGCGTATGACGGGTATTGTGTCTCGCGGCGGTTCTATCATGGCGAAATGGTGCCTTGCGCATCATGAAGAAAATTTCTTATATACGCACTTCGAAGAAATTTGTGAGATCTGTAAGGCATATGATGTGTCGTTCTCTTTAGGTGATGGTCTACGTCCAGGTTCTGTTTATGATGCTAATGATGAGGCGCAGTTCTCAGAGTTGGAAACCTTAGGTGAATTAACGAAAATTGCTTGGGAACATGATGTTCAAGTCATGATCGAAGGCCCTGGTCATGTGCCAATGCACATGATTAAAGAGAATATGGATAAGCAGCTAGAAGAGTGTCATGAGGCGCCTTTCTATACGCTAGGTCCATTAACAACGGATATAGCGCCTGGCTACGACCACATTACTTCCGGTATTGGCGCTGCCATGATTGGATGGTATGGCTGTGCAATGCTTTGTTATGTAACACCTAAAGAGCATTTAGGTTTACCTAATAAAGATGATGTTAAGACCGGTATTATCACTTATAAGATTGCGGCTCATGCGGCTGATTTAGCTAAAGGTCACCCGGGCGCTCAAATTCGTGATAATGCGATGTCTAAAGCGCGTTTTGAATTCCGTTGGGAAGATCAGTTTAACATTGGTTTAGATCCGGATACTGCGCGTTCTTATCATGATGAAACGCTTCCTAAAGAGTCAGCAAAAGTTGCGCATTTCTGTTCAATGTGTGGACCGAAATTCTGCTCAATGAAAATATCACAGGAAGTGCGTAATCTGGATGATACTGAGGTTGCAGCGATTAAGGCGGCCGCAGACAAAGGGATGCAGGAAAAATCAGCTGAATTTAAAGAGTCAGGCGCAGAAATTTATCATAAAGTTTAAGCGTTGATGAATGAATAAGCCGCTGTTTCAGCGGCTTTTTTGTTGAGTGGTGAGTGAAGTGTCTGAAGAGTTTTTAAAGTATCTAGTGGTGGGGCTGTTGATTGTATTTGCATTCACCCCTGTTACGTTAAATGCATTGCGTCGTCGAAAAGAGAACCCGCCGCCTATGGCTGCAAATGATCGAAAGCTTTATAGAATGTGGAGGGCTGACCCTGAAGCTTATGAGCGTCAGTATGCAGAGCTTGATAAGCAGTATTTAGAAGCGCAGAAAAAGAAAGCGGCGGCAAAACGCGATAGCTCCAACGAAAGTTAGAGGAGGGATATTTGTTGAGCGCTCATGCTTGATTTCTTCAGTGGGGCTGTCTTAATAATAACAGGCCTGTTGGTCCCAGAAGGTTTCGAGCTTGCGTAGCTGGGAGCGTAAAGAGCTTAGTTCCCCTTCTTGTATAAGTTGTTCTGCGTTTATAAGTTCAAGGTGTTGATCAAACTGTTCGGCAATTAAAGAATGAATGGTTGCGCCTTTTGGGCTCAGCCTTATGCGTACGGAGCGAAGATCGTGTTCTGAGCGTTCTTGAATGATGTAGCCGTTTCCGACCATCTTCTTTAAATTGTAAGAAACGTTAGACCCTAAATAGTAGCCACGAGTTCGCAGTTCCCCGGCAGTCATCTCTCGATCACCAATATTGTGCAGTAGTAGAGCTTGAACACTGTTGATATCGCCGTAGCCCAAAGCCTCTAGCCTAAATTTAATTATATCGAGTATCCGTCGATGTAGCCGCTCTATTAAGCGAAGGCATTCAAGGAAGTCCATACGGTTAGTGGATGGAGTGTCGTTTGGTTCACTGTTCATCAGATTAGGCCTTTGTATTGAAGCGCTTATAATGGAAATATTAGCCTCAACCGCTGCTAGATAGCAAAAACTATCTTAATAATCATTTCTTTGCTGGTAATACTAATTCTATATTTAGCAAAACTTTATAAGCCTGCTAGTATTTAACGAGGCTTAATGGATTCTGAATATTTTGCTTTAGCTCAAGCTTTAGTGGTCTTTTAAGCTCTATTCCAGCGAATAGATCCTCTCTCGATAATGGCAAACCCTTAGTAATTTGGGGACGCAAAGTCACAGATCCCAAGTGGATGGCTGGTCTATCGAAAGAGAGTCTTCCTTATTTTTGTTTTAGTTCATGGCCTTCCGGTAGCTGTCTCTCCATCCAGAGTGCGAGCTTGTGCTTCATATTTAATTCGTTGTCTTGGCCTTTTGCTAAAGGTTGTATCAGTTTGTCTTGAACGAGTAGGCGATAGATTGCTGTGAGCTTATTTGAAGCGCTATCAGTGGCTTCAAATTTTCCTGCGCCGCGTTTTTCAAAATAGATGGCTCCAACGCGCAAGGCTTCTTTGACTAATTCGACTTCGTGCTTATTTTTTTTCATGATGAAGACTCTATCTCGTATGCTTGTTTATATTGTGCGTCATAGACTTGGCTATGCATAAGTTAACGTCACTTTGAATTGAAAATTGAAGGAAAACAAGATCCATTTCAAATAAATAGACTTAATTATGAGTGTGGAGATTGTTTAAGTCTGTTTTATAGAGATCATTGTGTGAAGTGAGTACTTTGCTATTGAGTGCTCCCTGATATAATGCGTCTTTTAATTATTCACACTGTAGAGATATTTATGAAGTATCGCATTATTCCTGTGACGCCTTTTCAGCAAAACTGCACACTCGTTTGGTGTGAGAAAAGTATGAAAGCTGCAGTGGTTGATCCGGGCGGAGATTTAGATCGTATATTAGCTGCTGTTGAGGAAGAAGGTGTTGAGCTAGAAAAAATAATGCTAACTCATGCGCATATAGATCATGCGGGTGGAACTGCTGAGCTGTCGGGTGAAAAGAGTTTGCCTATAGAAGGGCCTCATAAAGGTGATCTGTTCTGGATTGAGGGTATGGCGCAGCAATGTTCAATGTTCAATTTTCCGCATTGTGAGGGATTTGAGCCTAGCCGATGGCTGGATTGTGGGGATGAAGTTCAGGTAGGAGAAGGGGTGTTTGAAGTGATCCATTGCCCTGGTCATACACCTGGGCATGTTGTTTTCTATAATATTGAAGATCAAATGGCATTAGTTGGTGATGTTCTTTTTCATGGTTCAATCGGGAGAACTGACTTTCCGCAAGGTAACCATCAAGAGTTGATTAGTTCAATTAAGGACAAGCTATTTCCTCTAGGTGAATCAATTGAATTTATACCAGGTCATGGGCCTAGCTCAACATTTGGGGTTGAGATGCGTAGCAATCCTCATGTTCGTTGAGAGCTTTGAGTTGTAGTTGTTGATACTCAGCTGACGACATTTCATGTAATCGGCTGAGTGTTCTTTTAAAGGGCGAGCTTAGAAGCTCTCCTTTATACAGTTCTTCCATGCTACATTCCGCACTGATAAATAGGTTAATTCGATTGTCGTAAAGCTCATCCACTAGGCTTATAAATCTACGCGCTGAATCATCCGTATTATTTTGGGTCACTTTCCTTAATCCAGTTGAATTTACGTTTCCTCCCCCGTCTTCTGTCCCTCTTGCTTTAATCTGCTCTTTAGCAATGCCTGTAAATTGAGGTACATGACTCAAAACGATGTGTTTGTTGAGTGAAGCTAGATCAATATAGTCACGTGATGAGCGTGGTCCTTCACATAGTTCTGCGAAATCAAACCAAATGGTAGTTTGGGTATGAGCTTTACAGTTAATCGTTCGATTACAGAGTGTGACTGTTCTCGTAATTGATAAACCGCTTTTGGGATGAAGGCTTGCTATATGCTTGTGAGTAGGAGAAGCAATTTGTTGAAAAATTGAATATAAAGCTGCTTCGTTTTTAATATAGTAAGCCCGTTGTTGAGTCAGTTTTCTTTGGCGATGATCTAGCCCATCACATAAATCTATGGTTTTCATTTGTTCATTGATCAGGGTGATGGCGGGTGTGAATCGGTCGCGGTGAAGGCCGTCATGGTAAAGGTTGTCGGGTTTTGTGTTGGATGTGCTGACTATGAAAGTACCGTTACGGAATAGGTGTTTGTATAAGCGACCTAAGAGCATCGCATCACCAATATCGCTGACAAAAAATTCATCGAAGCAGATGACCTTATATTGGTGTGAGAGTTTGTCGGCAATATGAGATAGAGGGTCACGCTCGCCAGAATTGGCAAATAACTGTTGGTGAATCATTTCCATGAAGTGATGAAAGTGTAGCCTCAAGTGTTTTTCTGGATGAAGGCATTCACAAAATAGATCCATAAGCATGGTTTTTCCACGTCCAACGGGGCCCCATAAATAAATCCCTTGTGTATAAAGTGTGCGCTTCCGGAATTTGAGCCTGAGTTGCTGGGCAATTGTAGGGTCTTGCTCAGATAGTTGATCTAACGAGCATTGAAGTTGTTGAATAACTTCATTCTGGTGACTATCAGCTGTGAGCTTGGAATTATATGCATGCTGTTTGTATAAAGTGATTAGTGATTGTGTGACTAAATTCATAAATCAGATCTATTTGAGTGGTGGCGTGCAAAATGATGGCGCATTACTTATGTAACATTAATGCGCGTTCAAATAATTGGTTATCAAGTTGTTTATTATTCTCGATGATTTGGTGAAGTGGTGTTTCTTTAATTTTTCCGTTTTGTACGCCAATCATGACATCATTATAGCCAGCACATAAATAATCTACTGCAGAAGTTCCTAGGCAGGAGGCGAGAACTCGATCGTGCCCGGATGGGCTTCCTCCGCGTTGTATGTGGCCTAAAATACAAACCTTCGGGTCAAGCTCTTGCTGGTTTAGCTGTTTAGCTATATTCGTCGTAACACCGGGTTTTGGTCCTTCAGCAACAACGATAATACCGCTGGAGCTTTTACCTTGTAGGCGATTGTTAACAAGTTGAAAACAGATTGCATCAATCTGTAGCTCATATTCTGGGATAATGATCATCTCGGCGCCGCAAGCTATGCCTACATGAGTAGCAATAAAACCTGAGTTTCGTCCCATAACCTCTACAAGAAATAAGCTTTCATGCGAAAGGGCTGTATCACGTATTCTGTCAATTGCCTCCACAGCGGTATTGACTGCAGTATCAAATCCAATCGTTAGGTCGGTACCGTAGATATCATTATCGATAGTTCCGGGCAGGCCAATAACTCGAATGTCATTTTCTGATGTGAGTAAGTGGGCGCCAGTTAAGGAGCCATCGCCGCCAATAACAACGACCGCATCAATGCCTTTTTCCTTAAGTACTTCTGCCGCTTGATATCGGACAGCAGGGTCTTTGAATGCTGGGCATCGATCACTTTTTAGAAAGGTTCCTCCTCGCTGCACAATATTAGAAACAGAGGAGGAATCCATCTCTTGCATATCACCAATAATTAGGCCGCTATAGCCTCTTTGAACACCGAATACTTTTATGCCTTTATGGAGAGCAGCCCGAACAACGCCTCTAATAGCAGGGTTCATGCCGGGGCAATCACCGCCGCTTGTGAGTACCGCTATAGCTCGCGGCTTAGATGTGGGCTCTGAATCATTTAGTGTAGGTGTGATGTACATACAAAAATCTCATTAATGAAGTCGGCTCTTTAATAACTGTAATGGCAGCTATCTGCTGTAGCAAACGAAAGAGTAAAGCATCTATATGTAAGTTTAGAGTATATAGAGTATATAAGTTTGTTCGGATTTTAATCGCTTATGGATGTTTATTAATCTATTTGCGGATGGATCGGAATTATTTGCGATTATTTGGCCCTTTTTTGATGTTTTTTTGAATTGGCTGTT
>DJLT01000069.1 GCA_002435145.1 Neptuniibacter sp. UBA6509 | reverse complement strand
AAAACTATGGGACAGCAGTGGCCTGTTGGCTCCTTTTTTGTGTCGAAAATCTATACGTTATGGTTAGTCGATTCTAACGCTTACATAACGTCCAGGAGCTGGTTCGATCTCTTTATAAGTATCATTACCTGTTGCAGCAGGTGCTGCTACTTTCTTGCCTGCACGTGCTTTCAACCAGTTAGCCCAGTGAGGCCACCATGAGCCTTCCTGACGCTCAGCGGTTTCTAACCAATGGTCTTCGCTCTTACCTTGCTCACCATTGATCCAGTAGTTACGGCGGTTTTTAGACGCTGGGTTGATAACACCAGCAACGTGACCACTCGCACCTAGTACGAATTCGTTCTTTCCTTTAAGTAATTCAGTTCCCTTGAAGGTACCGCCCCAAGGAGCAATGTGATCTTCAATGGTAGAAAGGAAGTAACAAGGGATCTTAATCTTGCCTAGATCAATCTTCTCGCCGCAGATGGTTAGGGCATCTTTCTTGGTTAGATTGTTTTCTAAGTACATGTTGTTCACGTAGAACGTGTACATGTTGGCAGGTAAGTTAGTTGAATCGCTGTTCCAGTAAAGGATGTCAAACGGAGGTGGCGTTTTACCTTTAAGGTAGTTGTTCACCACGTAAGACCAGATTAGATCATTCGAACGAAGCATGTTGAATGATGTAGCGAGTTCACGACCGCTTAAGTAACCCTGATTGGTAACTTTATCTTCAAGTTTCTTGACTTGCTGCTCATCGATGAAGACACATAGATCACCAGGATCTGTGAAATCTAGAAGCGTTGTAAAGAAAGTAGCAGAAGCGAATGTTGCGTCTTTACGGGCAGCCAATACAGCTAGAGCTGTTGTAAGCAATGTTCCGCCTACACACCAAGCAACACCATTAACCTTGTCTGCTTCAGTGATCTCTTTAACAACCTGAGAAGCTTTGATAATGCCTTTTTCTACGTAGTCGTCCCAGCTGATATCGCCTTGCTCAATCGTTGGGTTTAACCAAGAGATAAGAAAAGTCGTCTGGCCTTGATCAACACAGTACTTCACGTAAGAGTTACTCTCTTGAAGATCAAGAATGTAAAACTTGTTGATGCAAGGAGGGACAATCAAAGTTGGTCGTGTGAATGTTTCTTCAGTTGTTGGATTATACTGAATCAACTGGAACATTTCGTTTTCAAAAACGACAGAACCTTCACTTGTTGCAATGTTTTCACCTAGCACAAATGCAGATTCGTCCGTCATAGAGATACGGCCTTTATCTACATCGCCTAGAAGGTTTTTCATGCCATCGACAAGGCTTTGGCCTTTTGTCTCGAGAGCTTGTTGTAAAACTTCTGGGTTAGTCATTGCAAAGTTGGTCGGTGAAAGGGCATCGATATACTGCTGAGTGTAAAACTCTAGCTTCTTCTGCTCTTTCTCTGACAAGTTTGCATTAGCCGCCATCTCTTGCATAAGCTTAGAGCTAAGAAGATAAGATTGCTTGATATAACCAAAAATAGGGTTTTGAGACCATTCTTCCGCTTGGAAACGGCGGTCACCTTTTGCAGGTTCTGCTACGGCTGTAGCAGCCTTTCCTGTAAGAAGGTTTGTCCAAAGGTTCATCTGACTCTGTTGATAATCCGTGATAGCACGAACCCATACAGTTGGATCTTCCCAAGAACGGTTAGCTAACTCTGTCCATGACTGAGTGAATTTAGCAAAAATGTCTTCGCCACCAGAGGCTGAAAACATATCAAAAACCTTCTGTGTTTCTGTGTTCAGGTAATCAATAAATTCCTGAGGGTTTGAAAGCAGGTTGCTGCTATCCATTGGATCATCTTTCTTTGTCATATCGGTCTTCCATCTTGCTAGCTTCACATAATCGTTATGAATATGGAGGCACTGTTAGCAAATTACTTACTTAATTTTTTAGCATATGCTCGCAAAGTTGTATTTGCAAGAACGCAATCTTGGCTACCAGCATATTCTTGTGCAATGCAGTGTAGCAAGGTATTCCTTGGTCGAACACACTAAGGTGTTAAGACTAAAAGCTATGTTTTTACTGATAATAATGATGACTGATTTTATCGTTACTTTCCTTGATTTGCGTGCCTGATGGGGTTTTTAAAAGGTTTTTTACTGTTCGTAATTATATTTATGAGCTTATGCAGTTTTGTTTGTCTTCATGGATATTGATTGCCTGCGCTGCAGCATAATGTAAGCAAAAATAGCCTAAGTGATAGAAGTAAAAGGTGTTTTTCCTTTTGCGCTGTTCTTGTTCGTATCGCTTTGAATATCTAGTTGGGCATAGCTATGCGCTACAGTTGACGATGCTCTTTAGGCATAGATTCATAAGTGAGCAAGAGAAAGCGTGAGGGTTTGATTTCTCGTTTCTTACTACCGCTTAGAGTTTGACGAATATAAAATATTTCCCACAGTCAGGTTTGTGCGGTTGAATTTCTTTAAATTAGCGGCTGGAAGTAGCGTTTATAATGCGCCTTTCGTGTTTGATGCTGAATCTGTAAAGTTGCTTCTGAGAGTGTGTAAGTGTATTCGACTGCAATTTTTATTTGTAATAATAGAGATGTAGTGATCATTGAAATGAAATTGACTTATTTGAGGTGTAAGGTGATATGAGAGAACTAGAATTAATGGGGACTGTAGGTTGTCATCTATGTGAGGTTGCTGAAGCGGTTATCTCAACGCATACGGATATGACGAAATATGCTGTTTATCAGGTAGATATTGCCGGCGATGATGAATTGATGGAGCAATATGCCTTAACAATTCCTGTACTGGTTGATGTTCTAAGTGGAAATTCTCTACCTTGGCCTTTTGATGAGTCTTCATTAAATGTTTTTTTAGCTGGGCTTGCTAAACCAGATTAAAGAAACGTTGACAGTTTTTCTGTGTTTCTTCATTGAGTAGATTTAAGTCTTTACCCACGAGTGATGCCACCTTTTGCGCAATATGCGGTAAATGATTTGGGGTGTTACGCCTTGATTTAGGTTTTGGTTTCAAGTCTCTGGGGAGCAAATAAGGGGCGTCAGTCTCTAGCATAAGACGATCTGATGGGATCTCTTTGACAAGCTTTTGCAGCTCAGTACCTCTCCGTTCATCGCATATCCATCCTGTAATACCAATATATAGGTCCAAATCTAAATAGTTGTAAAGTTCCTTTTTTGATCCCGTAAAGCAGTGTGCAACGGCATCTTTAAAATGGTCCCGATAAGCTTTGAGCATTTCGAGTTGTTTTTGATGGGCGTCTCTTTCATGTAAAAAAAGTGGCCGTTTTAAAGTGCAAGCAAGCTCAAGTTGTTTTTCAAATGAACTTATTTGCTGTTCAGGTAATGAAAAATTACGGTTGAAGTCCAGACCTGTTTCACCTATAGCGAGGACATTGGCCTCTTTGGCTAAAGTACTCAGCTCTAGATGATCTGATTCCGAATGATCTTTGGCGTAGTGGGGGTGTATGCCGACAGTGCAATACAAGTGTTGCGGGTACTGTTGGCATAGCTCTATGGCCTGAATAGATTCCTGTAAGGTTGTTCCCGTGATAATGAGTCGTTCAATGCCTTGGGAAATGGCCTGTTGAATAACTTCGTTTCGATCCTTATCGAAACTGCTATCGGTTAAGTTAACGCCGATATCAGTCCATGAATATTGCTTTTCCATCTTTATCTCTAGTTTTAAAAAAATGAATCGATGAATGAAGAGCTTATGGGAAAGTCATAGGCTCTTTTGTGTATCTGAAATATAGAAGCTTAAAAAGCGGTTTTCTTGCTTTGATTCAATGCCAAAAGCTGAATCTGTTTTTCCGTTAGAAGACTTGCTTGTCTACCTTCGAGTTGGTCGTAAATAACTCTGAAGGCTAAAACATTTTGTACATACTTTCGAGTTTCAGTAAACGGAATGGTTTCTATCCAAATATCTAACGGAAGCTCTCCGCGCTGTTTAAGCCATTTTTTTACACGATGAGGGCCCGCATTATAGGCTGCGGCTGCGAAGGCTGGATTGTTGTCGAAACGTTTTAGCATATCTCCCAAGTAGGCTGAGCCAAGTGTGATATTAGTTTCAGGGTTGTATAGTTGGCTTGTGCGCTTATAAGGTACTTTGTGTTTACTCGCTGTTTCTTTTGCGGTTTTTGGCATTAATTGCATCAAGCCGCGAGCACCTACGCGGGATTGGGCGTTATAAAGAAAGGCGCTTTCTTGGCGTGCAATGGCAACGGGGAAGCTTAAATCTAATTCATTCTTCTGCGCGTACTTTTCGAATAAATCTGCGTGTGGGTGGGGGAAGCGGAGATCAATGTGATCCCAGCGTTTTGTTTTGGCTGCATTTATGATCGCCTGTAGGTGCCAATCCCAAGATTTAGCTAAATAACCGGCGACTGCAAACTCTTCCGGTGTCATTTTTGACAGTGCAGAATTCCATTCACGGTTGGCTTCAATTAAACGGCCCAAGGTAAAGAACTCTTTTGCACGTGCAACAGCTGGATGTTTAGAAAGCTCTGCTAGCTGTTCAGAGGTAGGGGCGTCACTTTTGGCATTGAGTTTGAAAGGGCTGTTATTCAGCTCAGCTGCAAGAAAGCCATAGAAGCTTCTGTCCTGGGATAAAAGCTCAAGTTCCTCTTTGTGATCGGTGCTTGGGGCTAAATGACGCTCAGCGATTAATTTCCAATATTGCCACTTAGGGTCAGATGCTTGCTCTGCATCCAGGTGTTTAACACCTTGTCGTACTGCTTCCCAGTCTTGATACACAAGAGCATTTCTTATGCGGACCTCATTCAAACTGTCAATTTTGTATTCAGGATCAAGCAGGGCAGAAAGTTTAATCCCTTGAGAGTAGTAGTTACGATTAAGTCTGAGCCCCATGTATTCAGTCACAGATTGTTGAGCTTCAATGGGCATTAATTCATCGCGGCTTTTGATCCATGCTTCTGTTGCTGCAATTGACTGTGATCTATACCACTTCTTGAATATTACCTTAGCTGCGATGACCTGCTGTTTTTGGGGCAGGGCGGCTAGGCGTTTTTTATTAATTGTTTGTGGTGAATCATAAAGGGCCCAAAATAGCTTCGTGCCTTCCTTATATTTCTTATCAGCGATTTTTTTATCTAGATAGCGCGCGAATTTTACATTGCCTTGTTCGACACTTAACCAAAAGCGTTCATTGGCTTCGCCAGAGGTCGGGCGGCCTGTAGCCATCCATGCTTTAAATAAGGGATCGCATGCAGTAGGTTGTGAGTAGCCGACAAGCCAAAGCTCTTTTGCTTTATCAAGAGCCTCTTTTTTCTGCTTTGCGGAGCCGTGTAGTAGCGCTTGCTGCTGTTTGCATTCGTAATGTACATGGTTAACAGGGTATTGGGTGAAATGCTGAGAATAAGCCCCCCACTTTTTTTGCTTGTTTAGATGATTAAGCCAAGTGCGATTTAGACGGCTGGCGATGGGTAAATCGCTATAAGTATCGATAAATTGACTAATATCTTGAGTCTTCGCACGGCTAAGCCCTTTTAATACTTCTTGATAGTCTAAATAAGGTGCAAGCGGGTAGTCGTTTAGTTGAGCGCGAAGCTTTCTGTAAGCAGATGTTTTGTTCTGTTTAAGTAATGATTCGGCTTGGGTGAATTGTTTACGTTGCTCTTCCAATGAGGCAAAAGCAGAGACCGATGTTAGTGAAATAGCAGAAAATGCTATGTAAGCGATAGAGTTGCGAAAAACACGGTGCATCATCAAATCCTATGATATTTCCTTTACCCTTGTTATACGGCAGTTTGAGGAGATTATTAAATAATAATTTG
The DNA here is from genome assembly GCA_002435145.1 of Neptuniibacter sp. UBA6509. Lineage (GTDB taxonomy): Bacteria > Pseudomonadota > Gammaproteobacteria > Pseudomonadales > Balneatricaceae > Neptuniibacter. The sequence continues at coordinate 9,696 of DJLT01000069.1, read as the reverse complement.
CCTGAATGCAGCATTTTCATGCATATAAATTAAAAACCAGTAGAATAGCCGCCTTCATAGAACAAAAGCTGAACAATCATGCCTCTGATTAGACTCGATAAAATTTCAATTGCCTTTGGCGCAAAACCCTTGCTGGATAACGTAGATTTTCAAATAGATCCAGGTGAACGTGTTGCTCTAGTAGGGCTCAATGGTGCAGGTAAATCTACTTTACTTAAAATCGTAGCTGGACATCATAAAGCTGACGGAGGGGAGTTCTGGGTTGCTCCTACTTGCCGTATCGCTGAATTACCGCAGGCGATGCCTGCTGCAGATGAGCGTAGAGTTAGAGATGTTGTGACCGCCGGGCTACAAGATATTTTGGCATTGCGTGAAGCTTATGATGAATTAGCTTCATCTTCTGATGTCGATATGAAGAAGCTTGATAAATTGCAGCATGAAATCGAAGCGGTCGATGGTTGGCACCTAGAACAGCGAGTTCAACGCGTAATTGAACAGCTGGAGTTACCAGGCGATAAGTTGATGTCAGAACTCTCTGGTGGTTGGAGACGAAGAACTGCGCTAGGAGCAGCGTTGGTGCAGCAGCCAGACTTACTGCTTTTAGATGAACCAACAAACCATCTGGATATTGAAACCATAGAGTGGTTAGAGCAACAGCTACTAGAGTTTAAGGGCGGGTTACTTATTGTTTCCCATGATAGATCTCTAGTCGATCGTTTATCAACACGCATTATCGAGCTTGATCGAGGTAATTTGGCGTCATTTCCGGGTAGTTATTCGGCTTACTTGGAACTTAAAGAGAAAATGCTTGAAGATGAAGAGAAGCAAAATGCTTTGTTTGACAAACGCTTGGCTCAAGAAGAGACGTGGATTCGCCAAGGGATTAAAGCACGTAGAACACGTAATGAGGGCCGTGTAAGAGCGCTTAAGCAGATGCGAAATGATCGTTCTGATCGACGAGAACGCAGTGGAAAGGCCAAATTTGCACTTGAGGAAGCTGCTCGTAGTGGCAAAATTGTTGCCGAATTACAGAATGTTGCACTGGGTTATGATGATAAAACATTGTTCAGTGATTTTGACTTCACACTGTTACGCGGAGATCGAGTTGGTTTAATTGGTCCAAACGGTGCAGGTAAAAGTAGTTTGTTGGGTGTTTTGCTAGGGAAACAAGAACCTGACAGCGGTGTTGTTAAATTGGGCACCAATATAAAAGTGGCCTATTTTGATCAGTTACGTGCACAGGTCGACCCAGAAAAAACGGTAATGGATAATATTGCTGAAGGCCGTGAAAGTATTACGATTAATGGGAAACAACGCCATCTAATCAGTTATTTGAATGATTTTATGTTTGCCCCTGAACGTGCGAGAACGCCGGTTAAAGCGTTATCGGGTGGTGAGACAAATAGGGTTTTGCTAGCAAAACTATTTAGTCAGCCAGCGAACTTACTCGTATTAGATGAGCCAACCAATGATCTGGATATCGAGACGCTCGAGCTGCTTGAAGAGATAATTCTTGATTTTGATGGCACCATTTTATTGGTAAGCCATGATCGTTCTTTTCTTGATAATGTGGTCACAAGTACCTTAGTTTTTGAGGAAGAGGCTGGGCTAAAAGAGTATGTTGGGGGCTATCAAGATTGGTTGCGTCAGCGTCCGGCACCTCAAGTGCAGACTACTAAAAAGAGTACAAAGGAAGTAAATAAGCCTGCAGAAACAGTCAAGAAAGTTAAAAAGAAAAAATTAAGTTATAAGATTCAGCGAGAACTTGATGAGTTACCTGGCGTACTCGAGTCTGCTGAAGAGGTTTTAGAAAAATTGCAGGCAGAAACAGGTCAAGCTGAATTTTATCAACAAGATCAAACTGTTGTGAATGAAACGCTTGAGCGGTTGCAAGAGCAAGAAGCCTTGGTGGAAACGCTGATGGAGCGTTGGGTTGAGCTAGAAGCAATGCAGGAAGAGTCATAGCTCTTCCTGCAGTAGCATTTACGCTAGCCGTTATTCTGTTCTTCTTGAATGCGAACTGCTAATACATCGCAGTTTGCTCCATGGAGCACGCCGTTGGCGGTAGAACCGAGTAAAAGGGCGATACCGTGACGGCCGTGGCTACCAACGATAATTAGATCCACATTCTCATTATCTGCTATTCGGTGTATTTCTGTTTCAGTTTGTCCGATTGATACCTGCTGACTTGCAACCGGATAATCTAGCTGGTTGCAGAATTTTGCAAGCTTGTCTTTTGCGTGATCATTTAGTTGCTCTTGGATTGAAGTTAAATCCATAGGTACATCTCCCCCATAAGCAAAGCTTAGAGGTTCTATAACGTGGAGGAGGTGTAACTCGGCCTTGTTAGATTTCGCAATTTCGCATGTTTTTTCTCGTAATTGATCTGATTCAGAAGAAAGATCTAATGCGAGTAAGATTTTGTTATAAGTACTCATGCTGTTATCCCCAGATAAGTTTTGTGGCTCGCTTCTGAGTAGCGATTGGATTCAGAATGGCTACTAATGAGATTAGCATAGAGCTTGCGGCTTTGTACTCTGTTAGACTTCTTCAAATTGATTCTTATCAAAAGTTTAAGGGGCATTGATCAGGGTAGAGCTTTTTCCGATCAGATCTTTAAAATTAGTGTTGTAAATTTACCGGAGTTGATTGCATGAAATGGATGATCATCGTTGTCATTATGATGTCCCTTATTGGCTCAATGATGTGGGTCATGCCTACCCCACGACAAAAATACCAAGCAGCTTTGAGATTGAAAGCTAAACAGATAGGTTTTTTAGTTCAGCTTGAAAAAGTGACGCCACCAAGGGCAAAAGGCGAAATGGAAGCCGAGTCCCGAGATATGACCGGGTACCGGGTATTAAGAACAGGGTTGAGTCGAGAAGCAAAGAACAACTTTAAGACTTGGCAGATATTCAGAGTTGAATCGATAGCGGATATCGGGCTTCCCTCCGGTTGGAGTTGGGGGGATGGTGAAAGAACATTAACGGATAGCCAGTTAGATACTTTATTAGAGGCAATTTCTAAGCTTCCTGCCGGCGTTTTTTCATTTGAATCCACTCCTGCTTATGTGGGTCTTCATTGGGATGAAGAGGGCGGCGATGAAGTGTTAGAGCAGCTTAAAGAGTTACTTGATGCATTCGTTAAAGAGGGGTTCTAAACATGACTGAACTGCCAAGGGGTCGCTATAAGCACTATAAAGGGCCTGAATATGAAGTTATCGATGTCGCTAGGCATTCTGAAACAGAAGAATGGCATGTGATTTATAGGCAGTGTTACGGTGATGAGGGGCTATGGATAAGGCCTTTGTCGATGTTTGTCGAGCTTGTGGATTTAGAGGATGGTACACAAACTCAACGATTTGCCTACTGCGGAAAAGCTTAGAGTAGACGATCTAGAGATTCAGCTAAAGAGCCGTGAGAGCGTGGCTTTTTCGGTTGGATCTCTTCAATCAAAGCGTCGACTTGTTCAAGCAGCGATTTTTTCTTTTGCATCGGTATATTGGCTTTTACCAAAAGTGCTTTTGCATGCCGGTAGTGGGATACGGCTGTCATCAAATCTGAATTTGCCTTAAATTTATTTCCCTGTACTAAATGGGCATCCGCTACCACGGTGATTCTTAACCAATACAGTTCTTGTTGGTAGCTCTTTGCCAAAATTAGCGTGATCTTCCCGCCCTTGGCTAGTTGCAGAACTAGCTTTTCTGAGAAGTTTATATAGATCTGTGCTCGTTTAAGAGAACGGTCACTGTCAAAAGAATCGGCAGATGGGGCCGCTCGATCAGCGCTATCTTTTTGTTCTGCTAGGCTTTTAAATAGTTCAGAATCGGGGGCCAGCAGTGCGACCTCTTCGAGTAGAATAGTGGCATGCTCATCAATTTTCTGGATGATCTCTATTTTACAGTTGGCTTCTCTAAGTACGGATAATGCTTGAAATATATGCTCAGCTTGCCCTTTAATCCAGGTTAAGCGTTTTTCTTTTGCTTCCTCTTGTTGTTCACGCGTAGTAATAACAAAATTGACAGTGATCGCAACGAGGCCGACGACTGCAATTAGAATTACAAGAAGAATATTGTCATTTAACATTTGGTTCTATTTGCCAGCTAAGAAAAGGGTTTGTAATGTTGATTATTGTGGCCTTTAAGACCGCATTGGTAAAGTTCTAGTTGATCCATTGGTCTACTTTTATCGCAATTGTAGCTTGACCATAGCATTCTCAACACTTATATATGCTCCCAATTATTATTTATTCAGTAGTCATCGAAAGAAGCGTTGTAGAATTTTGTACAGTATCGTAGGTTAAATAAAAGGCAAAATGTATATAGATACTTTTTATTTGGAATTTTGCCGTTGAGTTGTCGTTAAACTTAAATTATTTGAATTATGGCTTCTTTGATTATATAGCCCTGAGGAAAGAAGAACTCTATGGGAAAGTCTCTTGTTATCGTCGAGTCACCCGCTAAAGCGAAAACTATTAACAAATATTTGGGTAACCAATTTGTTGTAAAGTCTAGTGTGGGTCATATCCGTGACCTGCCTACAAGCGGTAGTACTAAAAAGACCGATCCAAAGGAAAGAGCTCGTTTAGCTGCTTTGACGCGTAAAATGTCGCCTGATGCTAAAGCTGCGCATAAGAAGAAAAAAGCGCGCGAACAGCTCATTGGTCGTATGGGGATCGATCCCGATAAAGGCTGGGATCCTCATTATGAAGTGCTGCCTGGTAAAGAGAAGGTTGTTGATGAGTTAAAGCGTTTAGCTCGAGATGCTGATGAAATCTATCTCGCGACCGATTTGGACCGTGAGGGAGAGGCGATCGCATGGCACCTACGCGAAGCGATTGGTGGTGATGAAGGTCGTTATCGTCGAGTTGTATTTAATGAGATTACAAAAAAGGCGATTAAAGGAGCTTTCGAAGAGCCTTCGTCTTTAGATATGGATCGTGTTAACGCTCAGCAAGCGCGTCGTTTTCTAGACAGAGTTGTGGGTTATATGGTTTCGCCTCTTTTGTGGGCGAAAGTAGCACGGGGTTTATCGGCAGGACGCGTACAGTCGGTGGCTGTAAAACTAGTTGTTGAGCGAGAAAAGTTAATTCGCGCTTTTATTCCTGAAGAATTTTGGGAAGTGCAGGTGAATGCGCTTACAGAATCTAAAGAGTCACTTAAGTTACAAGTACATCGTCACAATGGTGAAACGTTTAGACCCAACTCTGAAGCTGAAACTAAAGCGCACTTAGAGAGCTTACAGTCTGCTTCATTTGAGGTTCTAAATCGTAAAGATAGGCCTACGACGAGTAAGCCTTCCGCACCTTTTATTACGTCTACGCTGCAGCAAGCAGCAAGCACACGTCTTAGCTTTGGTGTTAAGAAGACGATGATGATGGCCCAGCGTTTGTATGAAGCGGGTTACATTACGTATATGCGTACAGATTCTACAAACTTAAGTGCAGAAGCTGTGGCGACTTGCCGTGAATATATTGGTGACCATTTTGGTAGCAAATATCTTCCAGAAAATGCCATTAGTTACAGCAGTAAAGAGGGCGCTCAAGAGGCCCATGAGGCGATTCGCCCTTCCGATGTAACGATCGAAGCGACTGCACTGAAAGGTATGGATCGAGACGCTGAGCGCTTGTATGAGCTTATTCGTCGTCAGTTCTTAGCTTGTCAGATGACGCCTGCTAAGTTTTTGAGTACACGAGTGACTGTTGCGGCAGGTGAGTTTGAACTCGTGACTAAGGGACGTATCCTGCAGTTTGATGGCTATACACGTGTTATGCCAGCTAAAGGTAAGGGTGAGGAAGATATCATTCTTCCTGACGTTAAGGCGGGTGAAAGCCTTGCGTTGCAGGAATTGTTACCGAAACAGCATTTTACAAAGCCAACCCCGCGTTTTACGGAAGCGAGTTTGGTTAAAGAACTTGAAAAGCAGGGTATTGGTCGCCCTTCCACTTATGCGGCGATTATTTCTACGATACAGGATCGTGGTTATGTTCAAGTTCAGAATCGACGTTTCTATGCCCAGAAGATGGGAGATATTGTCGTTGAACGTTTAGGTGAGAATTTCTCTGACCTGATGGATTACGGTTTTACCGCGCGCATGGAAGAGAGCTTAGATGATGTGGCTGAAGGTAAAGCTGATTGGAAAGCTTTGTTGGATGAATTCTATGCGGATTTTTCTAGCAAGTTGGAAGAGGCGCAGAGTGAAGAGAACGGTATGCGTCTTAATGATCCTACCGAGACTGATATAAGCTGCCCTGATTGTGGTCGAGATATGATGATTCGAACTGCGAGCACAGGCGTATTTTTGGGGTGCTCTGGCTACAGTTTGCCTCCAAAGGAACGTTGCAAATGCACTATCAATCTTATTTCAGGTGATGAGGTTGTCAGTGTGGACGGCGATGATGAAGAGGAATCCCGTATTCTTCGAAACAAGCATCGTTGTGATATATGCGATTCTGCGATGGATTCTTACCTTATTGATGAAAAACGTAAGCTGCATGTTTGTGGTAATAACCCAGACTGTTCAGGGTTTGAGGTTGAAGTCGGTGAGTACAAGATCAAAGGCTATGATGGTCCTGTATTAGAGTGCGATAAATGTAGTGCTGAAATGCAGTTGAAAACAGGGCGTTTTGGTAAGTATTTTGGTTGTACTGAGTGTAAAAATACACGTAAGTTACTGAGAAGTGGTGAAGCTGCTCCGCCTAAAATGGATCCTGTTCCTATGCCTGAACTCGAATGCGAGAAGGTGGAGGATACCTATATTTTGCGTGATGGAGCGTCAGGTCTTTTCTTAGCTGCGAGTCAGTTTCCGCGTAACAGAGAAACGCGTGCACCTAAAATAGTCGAGCTACTACCACATAAAACTGAAATTGATCCTAAATATGAGTTCCTTTTTAGTGCTCCAGAAAGAGATGGTGAAGGTAATTTAACGGTTGTTCGTTATAGTCGAAAGACAAAGGAACAGTACGTTATGACCGAGGTCAATGGTAAAGCAAGTGGTTGGCGTGCATTCTATCGTGATGGGACGTGGGTTATAGAAGAAGCCCGCAAAAAAACTAAGAAGAAATAGTTAGGAATCAGTGGGTCTATCATGAGCGGTATATATTTAGCACGGACTAATCAGAAGTTGAGTTTTACTCGTATTCATCTTGATCGCTTAAAGCAAGCTCAAGATGATACGAGTTGGAATAAGCATGCGTTGATTGAGTCGTACAATGAGTCAGTCCTATTTCATATGACATCTGCCTACGATGCTTTTTTAAGAGAGATTGCAGAAGCTTATTCGGTTGATACTGAGTCTCTAGATGGCTATCGCTCTTTAGCCGCTGAACTTGAAGTGACAGGGGTTGAAAGCCCTGAGCTGAAACAGCTTACGCAGCTAGAAGTTGATGATACGGGGTGGCTACATAAACTGATGGCTGCCTATGAAGCATGCTGGCATGGTGCAGATAAGCAGAGTTCCATAACTGAAACGAATAGTGTGTCTGAGATCCATGTACTGCAGGTAAACCCCGATCATGCAGAAGATGAGGCCATTATTAGCGAATATGAAAATTGGTTTTTGGCTTTATCTGAGTTGATTGATTCGCTTAGAGAAGGCATGCAGGAGTGGTAACAAAGTGTCAGGTTTAACATCAGAAATGGTATTGGAAATCATTGAATTAGAAAATGGCGAATTAGCTATCAGGAATGCTGATAGTGACGATGAGCCAATGATTAAGGTTAATTTTTCTGAAGAACTTAGGGATAAGTTAAGCGGAGAGTACCTTGATGTTGCAAGAGTGATGTTAACTGCAGGTATTCAAATGGTTGCAGAGACTGGCTTAGAGTTAAATGAGAAAGAAGAGCCTGAGCCTGAACCAACTATCCACTAGGTAACCTAAAAGTAGTAAAGAAACCTTTTAAAAAGTAATTAGCTAAAAGGTTTCTTTCAATCTATTAAGTTCAAATCTGAATCCTGTTAGATATATTAGCTGTGTTGTCTACGTCTAATGATAATGCCGTGACTCTGACCTTCCTTAGCGGCTCCTTCTAATTCGTTTAGCTCTTCCTCTGAAAGGTAACCAGGCCAAGAGATAACAGAGTGGCTAGTGCCTGTACTCAATGCTTGTTTAGCTAATGCGTAAGTGCTGTGTTTATTATCTGGATTTAGCAAAATCACTTTATTCAGATCAATACCCGCATCGAGTAATAATTGTTTTGGTAGCAATACGGGTGGTGCTATCCATACGAACCAGCGATCGTCTTGGCTTAGTTGAGCTAGTAGAGGCATTAGCATCGGGATATTAGAAAAATTATCATCCTGAACGACGATTTCTGTGACACTTCCAGCTAAATCCGATTTTGCTGTTGGCTTTTTTGTTACAATTTTAGCAACTTTTCTTTTTGCTTTAGCTGTTACGAAAATTGAAGATGAGTTGCTGTTTGCTGAAAGTGCCATCATATCAGTTACCTCTACGAATTACGCCAACGCTTAACCCTTCAATAGCAATGTTCTGCTCTTTTAGATCAATAATAATAGGTTCAAAATCTTCGTTTTCTGCGATTAAATAGACGATGTTGCCCTTTTTCTTAAAGCGCTTAACGGTAACTTCATCCTCTATTCGTGCGACTACAATTTGTCCGTCCTTTGCTGTTTGGCATTGATGTACAGCAAGTAGATCGCCATTCATGATGCCAACATTCTTCATGCTTTCGCCTTTGACTCTAAGTAAATAGTCAGCCTTTGGTTGGAAAAAGTCAGAAGAAATTGTGCAATGGTCTTCTAAGTGCTCTTCTGCAAGAATAGGCGAGCCAGCAGCGACTTGACCAATTATAGGAAGTCCCAAATCTTTTTCTTGTTCAAGTTCGGGTATTCTTATTCCTCTTGATGTGCCTGGAATAATCTCAATAGCACCTTTCTTAGCAAGGGCTTTCATGTGTTCCTCAGCAGCATTAGCTGATCGGAATCCAAGATCTTTTGCAATATCAGCGCGTGTTGGAGGATAGCCTGTATCTTCGATATGGCGCTTAATGCATTCTAGAACTTCTGTCTGTCGTTTAGTTAGCTTCATAATCGTTGTCTGTTTGTTTATACAGTAGGTGTATTTTTATACAGTATTTATCATTTGTAAAGTAACTTATGTTTTTTTATACAGTGTTTTTGTTATTCGGACCTCTGAACTGTTAGAATTATGCGGTCAATTTTGCTAGGTAACCTTTGTGTTAGATAAGCCATTAAAACAGTCAATCCAGCAGGCCTATAGTGCTTTTTTGAGTAATCGAGGTCTTAAGTCACGTTATGGTCAGAAAATGATGATTGCGGAGATTGCTAGGACGTTGGCAGCAATCTCTCAAAACAGTGAGGGAGAACGTTCTGGTGGTTCGCATATCAGTGTGACAGAAGCTGGAACAGGGACAGGTAAAACTTTAGCTTACCTATTAGCCTCAGTGCCTGTGGCTCAGCAACGTAAGAAGAAGGTTGTTGTGTCAACAGCGACGGTCGCTTTACAGGAACAGTTGATCATGAAAGATCTGCCTCAATTAGTTTCAGAGGCGGGTGTTAATCTTACCTATGGTTTAGCTAAGGGGCGTGGACGATATTTCTGTATTTCTAACGCTGAAAAGGTTTTGGAGCAGCAAAATGAGTTAGGGCAGATCGCATTATACGAGGATGAAGTTGCTTTAAAAATTGGTAAATCTGATATCGCTGAAGTTAAAGA
>DJLT01000005.1:67947-78759 GCA_002435145.1 Neptuniibacter sp. UBA6509 | reverse complement strand
CTAGAGAACTGGGGTCTTACCAAACTGAAGTTCGAAAGCTGGTTTCTTCTATTGGCGAGAAAGATGATCAGGAATTAGCAAGTCAAATTATTGCTGTAACTAATCAGTTCCTCGATGTTGATCTAGAGAGCTCTGATAGTAATTTAATCAGAGAGATATGTTCGGAGAGCAGAATGTTGAAACATTACAAGCCTGTAATCGATAGTGAAGTACAGGTGATGACTCTCCATAAATCGAAAGGGCTGGAATTTGATTTAGTCTTTCATGTAGATCTTTATGATTGGATACATCCGAAGAGGAAATTCATAAGGGGGTGTTATGATGAAGTCTTTGATGATTGGGACCAAGAGCTTAATTTGCATTTTGTGGGTATCACCAGAGCAAAAGAACATTGTGTACTAGTAACAAGTACTCAAAGGTTCAACAGTGACTATCAGCTAAGAAATGCCAAAGCTTCGCAGTTCTTATCGTTACCGGGTCTGGATGGGTTATATCTACCTTAAATAATCCTAACCACAAGAAAAGCGCTTGCTGAAAGATCGGATAAGACCGGACTAGAGGGAATTCTTAATTCCCTCTTTGATTCTTCAATTGTGCTAAATCTATGTAGATTCTTTAGAGGTTATTAGAATCTATTGGATTTTATAGTGCACAGGATCCGCACAGGAAATTTTCTGGTTATGGACCGGAGGTGAAATTTGGACACAAAAAAAGCGGTCACCTTTCGGTTCCGCTTTCTTCTAGGGCCCTTATAGGATGGGCTTTTTCTCTTACTCTTCAAAAGGTTGAAGAGATGGTACCAGCGGCCGGACAAACCTTAAATTGCTCTTACAGAAGGTTATAGAGCCTTTGTAGTATCGGTACCGCACCCTATAGCTAATTGATGCCTCTTCAGATTGGTGATTTAACGATTAAGTAAAGTTATATATAGCTGACTAAGAGTGACAATAACATCATCCATATAACAGTAATAGTCATTGTGTGTAGACGATTGTGATGAACGATCGAGGTAGAACCAAGTGTGTTTAGTAATGGAAAGAACATAAGAGTTAACAGTAGAAGGGAGAAGATAGTGAAAGAAGCTATGTATAGTGATTCGTTAAACGTAGTCACGGGAATGGGGCAAGGGTGAGGAATAGAGCTTAGTGTACATAGGGTACATAGGGTATATAAAGCTGTTCTTAGTTTTACAGATACCGCAGGTCAATGCATGCAGTATCTGTATATATCTTTAGCTTTTAGCGCGAGGACTCTGTGGGTAGATGACGGTTATTCTTCGTCAGTGGCCTTTATAGCCTGTATTGCTTTGGTATTAATTAATAGAAATATTCCTGCAAGTACGTCTATAGACATCCATAGCTCTCGGGTTAAGTAAACCTTGAAGAATGGATTGAAGGTAATAGCAAAGATGCCTAATAGCCAAGGTAGTGCTTCGTAGTTCCTCTTGTGAGCAATATAGCCACCCCAAGTGAATATAGCGAAAGCGATCGTCTTAATTACAGTGTAGTAATCAAGAGGTAGGTTGAGTGCTCCGGTAAATAGTATTGCTGCTGTTGCATAGATAACGGCTGGTGGTATTCCATGAAAGGATGGATGAATAGCTTTGGTTGTAATCCTCTCAATGGGTTGAATTGACTCTTTAGATGTTTCTCTGGAATTGTTGAATATGTACTTTCTGGCGGTGTACGCCAAAGCTGTAACAAGACATATAATTAAAAATATGCCTGCTAGTGTTGTTATGCTACGGGCGTTAACGGGCGGAGATTCGTCGTCCTCTGGTATTGGTGCCCTTCCCGATTGTGGTACTGTCTCATCTGCTGACATTGCCATCTGGTTGTAATTCAACTGTGCCTTATGATCCATGTACATGTCACCAATCATTATCCACTGGTTTGTATCAGTTGGTCGTGCAGATGGGTGGTTCATAAAGTGCCACGATAATAACGCTTCTCTGTTTTCTCCTGTATATAAATCCCTTGCTAAACGATCTAAGCGTTTTTGGTATTCAGGTGTGCTGTTTGTTATTACTGCCTTGATTGCTGTTTGTAATGCGTTGCGGAGTATTGCAATCTCATTGAACTTTGTTTTATTAATACCATTATTAATAGCACCTATTTGAAAGGGAGCTTCACTCGATAGAAAAATAGCGTATTCAGGGTTGATTTGATTGTTTGTCGTTTGATACCGGGTATCTAACAGAGCAAGCCCGTTATCCAGCGCGATTAATTGATAATCGATAAAGGTGTCTTCTATCTTAATGTGTACTGTATACCTATAGTCGCTGTTGGAGTCAGCTACGGGGCTACTAAGCTTTAATTCTGTTCCTTGAGGGAGAAAGGTTTTAATTGCCTCTGTAGAGCCTGGAATGCTGCGGGTATAAGCGATTTTAATTGTTTTTCCTGATTGTAACTCTATTGTCTCGCTGTCAATTACACGTGAGACATAGTCTACTAACTGTGCTTGAGAATTGTCGGGGTAAGTAATCATTAAGAAGGTGAGTAAAAGGTAGCTGAAGCTATGCTGGTTAAGCATTGAGTATGTCCTATGTATAAACAATTCTACTGCGAACGTAACATAAATAGTTTGTTTTATCTTAGATGTTTAAGGATCAAATCGTTGCAAAATTTGAGGCTGGTTTTTTGTTGTGCATGGCTCATTAATTTACATGCTAAGATTAGACCTATACATGGTTCTTTCTGGTTTGCTAAGTAGGAGAAGCTCAACATAACATCGCATTATGCGCAGTTGCTTCGCAGCTGTCTGTTCGACGGGCTCACCGCATAACAAATATTATGTGTACGCTTGCGAATAACGTAGATGCTGTGAGTTTGTTGTTAAAGACATTTACACCATTGTGTCACTAAACAGATAGATAATTTAAACATGCGCATAAACATTTCGCTTAGTGATGTTTGATGGCGAGCGGCATAATCAGGCAGTGATGTGTATATGTTTGTACGAGTACTCTGTACGAAGTTATATAAGTGTGAGCGTTATACGCGAACTGTGTTCGGGAGGCAGTGGCCTCAGTCGTTAGCACTCCTTATATATGCAAAACTGGCACCCTAAAATCGCTACAGCCTTAGTCTCCCGTGGCCTGTAGCTAATCATTCATTGCGCACTTTTTATATTGTACAATTATTAACCAACTTTTTGTGTAGTTATTTCTTTTGATGCCTATTAGGTTGCGCTGGTGGGTATCATATGGCTTGTGTGAGCTGTTAAAGGGGGGGCGGCCATCTACTCTTTGTGAAATAAAGCGGCTAATAAAGTAGATCAAGAGCTTCAGTGCATATGTCTATTTGATTGCCAGTTGGTTAGGAAACCTAATAGCGATTGTTTGAGTAGGTTTAGAAAAAATAATATCAAAATATTCCAAAGGCCTACTAAGCATATGATGCACCCCTCATATTGTTTGATAGGTATTATTCCCCCCCTATGGTGCTTTATCTAAATGGTATTGAGTGTTTCTTAGGTAAGCTATGCACCAATTTTTATAGGGCCCTTTTTTAAGGCTAATCGAAGCCTATCAAATCAATAGCTGATTTTAGCTTAATAAGGTCAGCTCCTTTGCCGTAGTGAGTATATGAAAGGGTTTCTCCTCTACTATGCCCAAGTAGCTGAGCAGTAACTGTCTCTGCTATATCTGCTTGCTGAAGTTGAGTTGCCACTGTATGTCGAAAGCTATGTAGTGTTGTTGTTTCTCTTAACTTCAGGCGCTTTTTAACATTAGTAGTGAACCATGCAGAGTATCGAGCTCCGTAACTTGGTTTGGGGTTGGTTAGTTCTGGAAATAATCGGCCTGTAGCTAGTTCACGCTTCCTAGCTATGACTTGAGCGGCTATAGCGTGATGTAGAGGCACAACACGTTTTGCATTAGTGTTCTTTATCGATTTGTCTGGTTTGTCATCATTAATGGTAATGAACCATATCCCGTCTTTTTCTTGTATATCATCACAATACAGTTGAGCTATTTCGTTAAGGCGTGCACCACTGTAGGCAAGTATCTTACAGATCAGTTTATGGTGATCTTTAAAACGTGTGTTTTCAGGGTTCTCGACGTGTTTAAAGATTTGTTGCACTTCTTGTATGTTGAATGCATCTCTTTTTCCTTGCTCATGCCCAGCTATGGTTATCTTTGAGCTCGTAAAAGGGTTGTTTATGTTGTAATCATTATCTATTGCCCATGTGAATATTGAAGACATACCCATTAAACGTTTGTTCTTATTGCTATCGCTACCCGTAAGTGTATCTCTGAACTGGCGCATGATTAGCTTGTCTACTTCATTAATAGGTAAATCCCCTACGGCGTCTATGAATCGTTTTAGCCCTCCCCTGTAATAAGCCAGAGTTTTCTCGGTGAGTTTATTTGCTGCGCGTTTGTCTATTGAGAATTCTTCAAAAACCTCTGAAACTCTTTTCATTGGGGTTGTAGGGACTGTTTCAGAGATCGTCGAAGTGGCTGTAGTGGCTGTAGTGTCTGTATATGGCTGTTGAAGAGACTGGTTGTAGGCTAGAACAGCGTCAGTAAGGCCTTGAAGTAAAGCCGGTTTGTCTTGATTTATATATTTACGTTCTTGATCTGTTGGTGACGTAAGTCCTATGCGTTCCGCAATCTGATGAGTTAGCTCTGGTTGAATGGTAGGGTCCGCACCAAATGAAGCTGTATTTCTGTATGCTTCTTTTTGCGGTTCTGTTAGTAATCCTTCTTTGTCTATCCCCTCTTTATGCTCGGCAAGGATGTCACGGAATAGGGAGATGAGTCGCTGGCGCACTTCTGAGTAGGGTAAACCGCTTTCCATAATCTTTGATATCCATGTTCTATAGGTAATAAGCCCTGCTAATGCTCCGGCTTCATATGGACATCGACTATACATGGATAGGCGGAGGCTGCGATAGCTACCGTTGTCTTTGATATTAAAGCGGTAATGATAGATGCCATTCGGTTTGCGATAGATATGCTTATCGTTCGTTCTGATAGCGCTTTGGTTAAGGCTGGGCATGACTAGTTGGCTCCGTGACAAGATCAAGAGACAACAAAACTAAAGATAGGGTGAAGGCTTCTTAAAGAGTGCCGTGGCGTATGGGCTCTAGAATGCCCTCTACGCTACGTTCTCTAGAGATGGTACCAGCGGCCGGACTCGAACCGGCACGCTCTTGCGAGCAAGGGATTTTGAATCCCTCATGTCTACCAATTTCATCACGCTGGCATCAAAGAGAGGCGTATTATAGAAATCTGAACGCTCTCGTCAATCAATACTGTCGAAAAACTGAAAAAAAGTCTTCTTTCCGTTACAATTCGCGCCCTTTGATAACATTTTTAATTAAAAGTGAAGAATTCGCTGCATGCAGGTAAAAGATTTTTATTTTGATCTCCCCGAAGAACTCATTGCTAGCTTCCCATTGGAGGAGCGTAGCGCTAGTCGTTTATTGTCAGTAGATGGCAATAGTGGTGAGCTAACACATGGGATGTTCAAGGATGTCTTGGATCTAATAGAGCCAGGCGACTTGATGGTTTTCAATGATACCCGTGTCATCCCCGCAAGGCTGTTTGGTCAAAAAGAATCGGGTGGCAAGGTTGAGGTTCTTGTTGAACGTGTGCTTGATGGTAAGCGTGCGCTTACTCATGTTCGTTCAAGTCGATCTCCTAAGCCAGGCGCTAAATTGTTTCTTGATGGTGGCATTGAGGCGGAGATGGTGGCTCGCCATGAAAACCTATTTGAGCTGCGCTTTCTTATTGAGGGTAATCTGGTCGAAGTATTAGAAGAGTTCGGCCATATGCCGCTACCGCCTTATATGAAACGTGAAGATCAGCTTTCAGATCGTGAACGTTACCAAACGGTTTATAACAAAAAACCGGGTGCTGTGGCTGCACCGACTGCCGGACTGCATTTTGATGATCAGCTATTAGCTGAGTTAGCAGCTAAAGGCGTTAATAGTGCCTTTGTTACTTTGCATGTAGGGGCGGGCACATTTCAGCCGGTCAAAGTCGATAATGTCGATGAGCATGTGATGCACTCTGAGTATATAGAGGTGAGTGACGAGGTTTGTGAGCAAGTAAAGCAAACACGTGCTAAGGGTGGCCGAGTTATTGCTGTCGGTACCACCAGTGTTCGAAGCTTAGAAAGTGCGAGCCAGAATGGTGAAATTGCCCCATTTTTTGGCGACAGTGATATTTTTATATTTCCAGGGTATGAGTTCAAATCAGTGGATGCCATGATTACGAATTTCCACCTGTCTGAATCGACTCTTTTAATGTTGGTGAGCGCGTTTTCTGGCTATGACCATATTAAGCATGCTTATCAACAAGCAGTTGAGCAGAAATACCGTTTCTTTAGTTACGGTGATGCCATGTATTTAACCCGACAGACAGATTTGCAATCAGCTGCAAGTGTAAGAGGTAATGATGACTAGAGAATGTTTTATGCAGTTTGAAAAGATTGCAGAAGATGGAAAGGCGCGTCGCGCACGTTTACAGTTTCCACGTGGAACGGTTGAGACGCCTGCATTTATGCCTGTAGGCACGTATGGCACAGTTAAAGGGATGACGCCAAGAGATATTGAGGCGACGGGTGCGCAAATTGTTTTAGGTAATACTTTTCATCTAATGCTGCGTCCGGGTACTGAGATTGTAAAACAGCATGGCGATCTACACGATTTCATGCAGTGGAAAGGCCCGATATTAACGGATTCGGGTGGTTTCCAAGTTTTTAGTTTAGGCAAAATGCGCAAGATCACTGAAAAAGGTGTGACGTTTCAATCGCCGGTGAATGGTTCCAAGGTGTTTATGGGGCCGGAAGAATCTATGCAGGTTCAGAAAGACTTGGGTTCCGATATCGTCATGATCTTTGATGAATGTACACCTTACCCTGCGACAGAGCTTGAAGCGGCTGAATCGATGCGCCTATCAATGCGCTGGGCACAGCGCTCTAAAGATGCTCATGGTGATAGCCCATCTGCACTGTTTGGTATCGTGCAGGGCGGTATGTACCCGCAACTGCGTGATGAATCGATGAAAGGGCTTGAAGATATTGGCTTTGATGGTTACGCCATTGGTGGCCTGTCGGTGGGTGAACCTAAAGATGAGATGGTTAAGGTTTTGGATCATCTAGCGCATAAAATGCCAGCGGATAAGCCTAGATATCTTATGGGTGTAGGTAAGCCTGAAGATATTGTTGAAGCGGTGCGTCGCGGTGTTGATATGTTTGATTGTGTTATACCGACGCGTAATGCTCGTAATGGATTCTTGTTTACTGATACGGGTGTTGTGAAGATCCGTAACGCGGTACATAAAACTGACACAGGTCCTTTAGATAAAACCTGTGATTGTTATACTTGTAAGAACTTTAGCCGTGCTTATCTGCATCATTTAGACAAGTGTAAAGAGATGCTCGGTGCTCAATTGAACACGATCCACAATTTACATTATTACCAAGTACTTATGGCTGGATTGCGTCAAGCTATTGAACAAGGTAAATTGAGCGACTTTGTGGATGAATTTTATAGTAAGCGAGGCCTTGAAACTCCTCAGTTTGACACCATATAGCTGTAATAGCTGATAACGATAATATATCTTTTATTTTTTAGGAGTAGCAATGAGCTTCTTTATCTCCCCAGCATTTGCTGAAGGTGCTGCCGGTGCGCCAATGGAATCCGGTATGTTCAATATTCTATTCTTGGTTGGTTTCGGTCTAATTTTTTACTTCTTCATGTGGCGTCCGCAGGCTAAACGCGCTAAAGAGCATAAAGAGTTATTAAATGGCATCAGCAAAGGTGATGAAGTGATCACTGCAGGTGGCATTCTAGGTAAAGTTGTTAACTTGAACGATGATTACGTTGTTCTAGAAGTGTGTGAGGGAACTGAACTTACGTTCCAGAAAACTCACGTATCTGCTGCTCTGCCAAAAGGCACTCTAAAGAGCATCTAAGCTAATCCACAGACGCCACTGTTTTGCAGTGGCGTTTCTGTTTCTATCAGGGAAAGGGCACCCATGCTCAATCGATACCCCCTCTGGAAAAATCTCCTAATTTTATTTGTATTGGTTATCGGCGGTTTATATGCTGCGCCTAACCTATATCCAGATGACTATGCTGTTCAGTTGACAGGTAGTCGAGATGTTTTCCAAGTTGACCAGCCGTTATTAGATAAAGTTACTGCCGAGCTAGAACGTGAAGGCGTTGTTTTTAAATCAGCAGAACTAGGTAAAAAAGCCGGTTTGATTCGTTTCTCAAGCGGAGACGAACAGCTAAAAGCAAAAGATATCATCAGTAGAGTGATGGGCGATGATTATGTTGTTGCCTTAAACTTAGCGCCAACTACGCCTGAGTGGTTATTGTCGATTGGCGCAGGTCCGATGAAGCTAGGTTTGGATCTACGTGGTGGTGTCCACTTCTTGTTAGAAGTTGACCTTCCGAAAGCGGTCACTCAGAAGCTAGAAAACTATGCTTCTGAAATTAAAGGTCGCTTGCGTGAAGAGAAACTACGTTATCGCAAGCTTGATAGTCAAGACGATGGTTCGTTAGCGGTTAAGTTTATGAACGCTGAATCTCGTGATAAAGCGATCGAGCTGTTAAAAAGTGAATATCAAGAATTTGTTGTGTCTGGTGAAGATAGAGATGGTGCCTTTTTCACCATAGTGAATCTAACTGAGCAAGCTATTCGTGATATTGAAACTTATGCGATTAAACAGAACCTGACAACATTACGTAATCGTGTCAATGAGTTAGGTGTTGCAGAACCTTTGGTTCAGCGTCAGGGTCGTAACCGTATTGTGGTTCAGTTGCCGGGTATTCAAGACACGGCTGCAGCAAAACGTATCATTGGTAAAACGGCAACATTGGAGTTTCGTTTAGAAGCGAAAAGCAGCGCTAGCTCTGCTCGAACTGAAGTTTATGAGTTCCGCAGTGAGCTGGGTCGTAAAGCTACGCTTGAGAAAGATATCATTATTAAAGGTGATAACGTTTCTAACGCGCAATCTTCATTTGATGAAAATGGTCAGCCTCAAGTTAATATTACGCTGGATTCTAAAGGTGGCGAGCTGATGGCGCGTACCACTAAGAATGCAGTTCAGCGTCGTATGGCTGTGCTTTTTGTGGAAGATAAAGAGCGTACAAT
Organism: Neptuniibacter sp. UBA6509; assembly: GCA_002435145.1. Lineage (GTDB taxonomy): Bacteria > Pseudomonadota > Gammaproteobacteria > Pseudomonadales > Balneatricaceae > Neptuniibacter. The sequence continues at coordinate 69,644 of DJLT01000005.1, read as the reverse complement.
TTATAAAACTGTAGAAGGTCTGCAGATTAAAGAAACCGTTCGTTACCAAGAGAAAGGTATTATCTCTTTGGCGACGATTCAGTCTGTTTTAGGCAACCAGTTCCGTATTACAGGGTTGGATGGTGCAGGTGAATCGTCTGAGCTTGCATTGCTTCTGCGTGCGGGTGCGCTTGCGGCTCCTATCTACTTTGTTGAAGAACGTACAGTTGGTCCAAGCTTAGGTGCGCAGAATATTGAGATGGGGGTAACCTCGGTTCAAATCGGTCTGGCGCTCGTTCTTATCTTCATGATGGTGTATTACCGCGTATTTGGTTTACTGGCTAATGTTGCATTGGCTTTGAACTTGATGCTGTTGATTGCTGTTATGTCGATGCTTTCAGCGACACTTACATTACCGGGTATTGCGGGTATTGTACTGACAGTGGGTATGGCGGTTGATGCGAACGTATTGATCTTCTCGCGAATAAAGGAGGAGCTCGCTAATGGCTTGCCGCCTCAATCTGCGATAAATTCAGGCTTTGGTCGAGCGTTTACTACGATCCTTGATGCCAACATAACAACCTTACTTGCTGCTGTTATCTTATTTGCGATGGGAACCGGACCTGTTAAAGGTTTCGCGATCACCCTATCCGTAGGTATCTTAACATCGATGTTTACGGCCATATTGGTTACCCGTGCTTTGGTTAACCTGAGCTATGGCAATCGTCAACTCAAAAAGCTGTCAATATAAGGAGCTGATGATGTCTACATTTAAGGTTTACAATTTTATGGGGCTTCGCAAAGTTGCTGCGATGATCTCTGTTATTTTACTTGTTATCTCTATTGGTGCCCTTAGCGTTAATGGTCTGAAGTTTGGCTTGGACTTTACGGGTGGTAGCTTAGTTGAGATAGGTTATGAGCAGACGGCTGATCTGAATAAGATTCGTGATCAGTTAAAGGCTGTGGGCTATGAGGATGCGGTGGTGCAGACCTTTGGTTCGCCAACCGATATTCTAATTCGCCTTGGTCAAGATCATGACCCTCAGTTGGGAGATAAGGTACTTTCTGCTTTGCAGACGGGTGAAACTCAGGAACTGACACTTCGCCGTAATGAGTTTGTCGGCGCGCAGGTAGGTGAAGAGCTACGTGAACAGGGTGGTTTGGGGATGCTTTTAGCACTCTTCATGATCATGGTTTATGTTGCTTTCCGCTTCCAGATTAAGTTCTCTGTGGGCTCAGTGGCTGCGTTAGCGCATGATGTGTTGATTGTGCTTGGTTTCTTTGCGGTATTTAAGATCGATTTCGATCTGACAGTACTTGCGGCGATTCTTGCTGTTATCGGTTATTCATTGAACGATACGATTGTTGTATCTGATCGTATTCGTGAAAACTTCCGTAAGATGCGTAAAGGCAGTGCGGAAGAGGTCATGAATACGTCACTAAGCCAAACGCTTGGCCGTACCTTGGTAACGTCTTTGACCACGTTGCTGGTATTGGTGGCGCTAGCGGTTTTTGGTGGTGAAATGATCCACGGCTTTGCTATTGCTCTCCTTGTAGGTGTATTTGTAGGTACTTACTCTTCTATTTATGTGGCAGCAAACGTGCTGATGGCAATGAATATATGTAAGGAAGATCTTATGCCTCCTGAGGAAAAAGAGCATGAAGAGGTCGATGATCGTCCTTAAGTGTTTCCTAAGCCGGCAGTAGCCGGCTTTTTT
>DJLT01000005.1:0-67656 GCA_002435145.1 Neptuniibacter sp. UBA6509 | reverse complement strand
AAGCCGGCAGTAGCCGGCTTTTTTATTACGACTAATTGTCGCCATCACTTTTGCTTTTTATATGGCATGTTATGCTGCAATGATGATGTTTTTGATTTTCTTGTTTTGAGACCCCTATGAGTAACGACTGGACTAATAACGACCCTCAAGCCGCAGCAGAAGCGGAAAAATACAGCAACCCTGTACCAAGTCGCGATTTTATTTTGCAGTTTATGCAAGAGAAAGGCGCACCGATTGGGCATGCGCAGCTGTGTGACGGAATGGGTGTGTTAGACAGCGAAAGTCGTGATGCCGTTTTCTTTCGTCTTAAAGCGATGTGTCGTGATGGTCAGCTCATGACCAATAGGCGTAAAGAGTTCGCGTTGATGGACAAAATGTCTTTCATTAAAGGGCGAGTGATTGGGCATCGAGATGGCTTTGGCTTTGTTAAGCCTGAAGATGGTGGCAACGACCTGAAATTAAGCCCAAGACAGATGCGTCAGGTTTTCGATGGGGATCAGGTTTTAGTTCAGGAAACTAACGTCGATTTTAAAGGTCGTCGTGAAGGCAAGATTATTGAAGTTGTGGCGCGTAATACACGTAAACTGGTGGGCCGTTTCAGCGGTCAAGAGGGCTTTGGTTACCTGCGTCCAGAAAATCAGCGCATCACCCAAGAAATAATGATCGTTCCGGATGCTGACTACCCATTAGCGTATAAAGATGGGCAGTTAGTCGTTGCAGAATTAATCAGCCAGCCAGGTAAGCGTGATCTACCGCAAGCTAAAGTTGTTGAAGTGTTGGGTGATCATATGGCGCCCGGTATGGAAATTACTGTGGCAATTCATAACTATGAAATTCCCCATGAATGGCCGGATCAGGTTCGCCAAGAGGTGGGTGATCTTTCAGCAGAAGTAGAAGAAAGTGCTAAAGGCAATCGAGTTGATCTGCGTGATCTGCCTTTAGTCACAATTGATGGTGAAGATGCGAAAGATTTTGATGATGCCGTTTATGCTGAACGTAAACCGTCTGGTGGTTGGCGTTTATGGGTAGCAATTGCAGATGTCTCTTGGTATGTCAGACCTGATTCAGAGCTAGATAAAGAGGCCTTTCAGCGAGCAAACTCAACTTACTTCCCTGAGTTTGTGGTGCCGATGTTGCCGGAGTTACTTTCTAATGGGTTGTGTTCATTAAACCCTGAGGTAGATCGTTTAGCGATGGTGTGTGAAATGACCATCAGCGATAGCGGCAATCTATCGGGTTATAAGTTTTATGAGGCGGTGATTCGTTCCCATGCGCGTTTGACCTACACGAAAGTGGGCAAAATGCTGATGAGCTCGGAAGAGGGAGAGTCTAAGCAGCTGAGAGCGCAGTACGGGCATGTTGTTCCGCATTTAGAAGATCTATACGGCTTGTATTTCGCGTTGCGTAAAGCACGTAACATTCGTGGTGCGATAGATTTTGAAACCACTGAAACACGTATGGTGTTTGGTGAAGAGCGTAAAATCGAAGAGATTATTCCTGTACATCGTAATGATGCGCATAAATTGATCGAAGAGTGCATGCTGTGTGCAAACGTGGCGACTGCACGCTTCCTGAGTAAGTTGAAAATTCCTGCTATTTATCGTGTTCATGAAGGGCCTAAAGAGCAGAAGCTAGAAAACCTTCGTGCCTACTTAGGAGAATTAGGTCTGAATCTTGGTGGCGGTGATAAGCCAGCACCTAAAGACTATCAAGAATTAGCTGAGTGGATTGAAGATCGACCTGATCGGCATCTTATTCAGACAATGATGCTTAGATCAATGCGCCAAGCGGTCTATAGCCCTGATAACCAGGGGCACTTTGGTTTGGCTTACCCTGCATACACGCATTTTACTTCACCCATTCGCCGTTATCCTGATCTGTTGGTACATCGTCTTATCCGTGCGGCAATACATTCAGGACAAGATGATAAAGCGATAAAAAGACCGGATGATTTTGCAATCAATCAGGATTTTGTTTGCGAGTATTCTATGGCTCAGCTGTTAGAGCTAGGTGAGCATTGCTCTATGACTGAACGCCGTTCTGATGATGCAACACGTGACGTGGTTGCTTGGCTCAAATGTGAATACATGCAGGAGCATGTGGGCGATGAGTATGAAGGTGTCATTGCCGCGGTAACAGGGTTCGGTGTTTTTGTTGAGCTGGATGAGTTGTTTGTCGAGGGCTTAGTACATATAACAGCCTTGCCGGGTGATTATTATGTATTTGACCAAGCTAAGCAGCGTCTAGTGGGCGAGAGAACACGTAAAACGTTTAAGCTGGGTGATCGTCTAAGGGTTAAAGTGGTTCGCGTTGATCTTGATGAGCGAAAAATAGATTTCGAGCTAGCAGAACAGAAGAAAGTTAAGAAAAAGTCTACACGCGAACTGCTGGCTGAAGGCAAGCTTGATGCCCCAAGTGATAAGACAAAATTACCCGGTCATCGCCATGAGTGGGGAAATCGTCCTGCAGGTAGTGAAGATAAGTCACACCCAAGGAAAGGCTCTAAACGAGCGGAGTTAGCTAAATCCCGTAAGCGAAAGGAATCTTCATCTGAGCGCCCGTCTTCGGGTAAGGCTACAAGCAAGGCGCAGCCTGCTAAGCGTGTTAGACCTGCAAAGAAAGGTGCGTTGTCACCCGCTGAGCAAGAGCTGATGGCTTTCAATGGTGGCGGTAAAGGGCAGAGTAAAAAAGCTAAAAAGCGAAAAGCGACAGGGAAAGGAAAGCCTAAGTTAAAAGGAAAGCAAAAAGGATTGAAGGTTAAGAGCCCTAGCCGTTAGTTAAAAGGATTGGATAGGCCAGTATAAAGGTCTTTGATATAATTAAGGCAATACGAGATTCCATTGGAACCGCTTTTAATGAAAGAGATTATTTTGCTCAATATTTCAGGTGAAGATAAACCTGGAGTTACATCTGCTATCACTCATATTCTAGCCCAGTATCAGATCAATATTTTAGATATTGGTCAGGCGGTTATTCACGACACTTTGTCGTTGGGGATATTAATTGAAGTGCCAAAAGAGGCAGAATCATCTCCTCTTTTGAGGGATATTCTATTTAAGGCTCATGAGTTAAATATGAATATTCGCTTTCAGCCGGTTGAAGAAGATAATTATGAAAGTTGGGTGGAGGGTCAAGGTAAGTCACGACATATCATTACCTTGCTTTCACGCAAGTTGAATTCAGGTCATATTGCGCGTGTTACAGAGATCGCTGCAAATCATAGTTTGAATATCGATAATATAAATCGCTTGTCCGGGCGAGTAAGTCTGAATGATACGACTGATCAAACCAAGGCTTGCGTAGAGTTTTCAGTGCGTGGTGCACCGGCGGATACGGCTAAATTACGATCCGAGTTTTTGGCGGCGGCCAGTGATCTTGATGCGGATATAGCGTTCCAAGAAGACAATATCTATCGCAGAAATCGTCGACTGGTGGTGTTTGATATGGACTCGACACTTATCGAAGCGGAAGTAATTGACGAACTTGCTAAAGAAGCGGGTGTTGGTGATCAGGTTTCTGAAATCACTGAAGCTGCAATGCGGGGTGAGATCGATTTCAATGAGAGCTTTAAGCGCCGTATGGCGTTGCTTAAAGGGCTTGATGTCTCAGTTCTGGATGATGTGGCTCGACGCCTGCCAATGACTGAGGGCGCTGAAGAGTTAGTGTCTAACCTTAAAGCGCTTGGCTTCAAAACGGCGATACTCTCTGGTGGGTTCAATTACTTTGCTGCACAGTTGCAGAAACAGTTAGGCTTTGATTATGTTTACGCTAATGAACTTGATATTGATGATGCGGGTAAAGTGACTGGTGAAGTAAAAGGTGTCGTCGTGAATGGTGAGCGTAAGGCTGAACTGTTGCGCGAGATTGCCGAAAAGGAAGGTATTCGTTTAGAGCAAACGATTGCTGTAGGAGACGGTGCTAATGATCTGCCTATGCTTTCTATTGCGGGTTTAGGTATCGCATTTCGAGCGAAGCCATTAGTGAGAGAAAGTGCAAAGCAAGCGATCAGTACACTTGGGCTGGATGGGATTTTGTACTTAATTGGATTTCGGGATCGAGATAGCTTGATAGATAAAGCTTCTTAGTTTGTTGAAAAAGGCTACTCACTAAAAGTAGCTTTTTTTGCGCTTCTTGCCATTTATTCGGCAAAGAAATCGTAATCCATATTTTCCTGAGGTGGCTGTAGGTAGAAACCTTGAACATAATCTACTCCGGCCTTCCACAATGAGGCCATCGCTTTTGTATTCTCCACAAGCGGGGCAATGGTTGTTTTGTCTAAGCTGGCAAGCTGCTGGACCAAATTGAAAAACTGCTCATCCTGTTCTGGGTCTTTTCCAAGGTCTTGTATATAGGAACCATCAAGCTTGACGTAATCAGAACGAATCATCGCTAAGACTTCATCGGAATTAGGTGCGCTACCAAAGTGCTTAATACACACTCTGCAATGGATCTGGTGAAGCTTTTCAGTGAACGCTTGTGCTTGTCTTGGTGATATAGCGATGTCTGACTCACTAATCTGAAAAACGAGTTGATCGGCAGGGATCTTGTTCTTTCTCAAAACGCCTGATAGCCACGTAAGGAGTTTGGTATCACTGAGTGCATGAGCTGAAATGTTAATGAACAGAGTGTTCTTTGCGTCGTTATTAAGTGTTCTCTTGAGCTGTTTAAGGCTTTGCTCAATTACCCAGCGATCTACTTTAATAGCGGTTTCTGAATCGCCGATAGCGCTCATGAATTCATTAGGCACGAGTTCGCTCTGGTCATCTTTAAGTAAGCGAAGAAGGACTTCGTAATTCTGTTCTGCTCCATCTGCTGTTAGGTTAACAATTGGCTGGAAGAGGAGTTTGAACTCTTTTTTCTGAATAAGCTGACGTATCTCTTCAAATTCATCTTCATGCTCTTCTAAAATCGCAGCTTCTGGAACGTGAAGTCTTACACCATTACCGCCATTTTCTTCCTCTCTTAATGACTGTATAGCCGATTGTGCTCGTTTGATTAGTTCATCTTGAGGCGGTGTGCTGTCATTAATAATTGTAATGCCTATAGAGCAGGTAGATTGCACTTCCACCCCAGCCGTCGTCGCGCAGGTGCTCGCAATTTTGTTACATAGCTTTTCTGCAAGTGCTTGTGCTTTCTCTACGTTGGGATCTTTGAAAACAATGGCGAAAGCATTCTCAGCCGGATGAGTTAGCAGATGGACCTTGTTCACCGTTTTGCGGAGAACGACAGAGATCTCTTTGATCAGCTGATCGCTGCCTTCATGTCCAAGTTTGGCTCTAATTTGTTCAAGTTGATCAAGCTCAATATAAACCAATGAGCAGTCGTGGCCACCGCGCAATGCTCGCTGAGTTATTTGTTCAAGTTGTTTCTGTAGATGGGCTTTATTAAAAAGCCCCGAGATATAGTCTAGATCTTCGCTGAGAAGCTGGTGTGAATGTTGTTCGTCAATTCTGAATAAAATGCGCACAACGGAATTGCCATTCATTTCAATCGGCGATAACTCGATATTAGCCGAAAATTCTGAGCGGTCACCGCGTTGGGCATTAAGTTGTAATATGAGTTCGCTTAGGTGCTCAGTTTGTAGGTAGCTAAGTTGTTCGGTTAGCTCTTCTTTATCTTCAAGGGTGAAAAAGCTGGTAAGAGGTTTTTTGAGAGCTTGTTCTTTGCTATCGAGTCCAAAGAGATCAAGGAAGCTATCATTTGTATAAATGAGTTGGCCTTTGTCGCAGCAGATAATTGCGTTTTTGGAACTTTCCATTAATTGCTGGGAGCGTTTCTCTAAATCTGCAAGAGCGGCTTCAGCTGCGCGTAAGCGGCGGCGATGGTCTAAATGATCAAGCTCGCGTCTTATGTTTATTAATACAAGCTCTTTCTCATCCAGCGGTACCACTGCCTGGATATGGTTTTTTAGTCCTTGTAGTAATAGGTGGCTGTCTGAGCTAGGGATGATCTGTATGACCGGAATGTCTTTATCTAAGCGTTTTAGATGGCTTATGGCTTGCTTGGAGCTAAAGTTGCCTCTGTCGATGGTGCATAGTACTAAATCCCATGAGCGCTCGCTCAGGGCGTCTAAGAACTCCTGTTCTGTCGCAACCTGCTTTCCACGAGGTGAGATGCGAGAGGTTCTTAGTAGGGTAATGATGGGGGCTGTTTCTTCGGCGGAGAGTCCAAGAAAAAGTAGTTGTACGTTTTTACGCAGGCGTTGTTTGCGTGGCTGACCACTGCCGTATTTTTCTAATAGCGCATTACCATCTACTTCTATGACTTGTGACATATGGGGCTGAACTCCTGAGGCCATATTCCTTTTTAATACCGGTCAAGGTGATCTGCTCTAGAGTGTATATGAGCATTAGTCGATATTATCCGTTTTAGCGTGATATGTCGCGCTAATCGATATAGCAGTGTCAGATTTTAGTATAGAAGCTGAATATTGGCGATGAAAGTCTTGAGTGGCTGGGGTAGGAGGATTCGAACCTCCGCATACTGGTATCAGAAACCAGTGCCTTACCGCTTGGCGATACCCCAACAGTGTTAGGCTAAATAACAACATTAAATTAGTTGCTAGGCCTAGTGCCAACTGAGCAGAAGCTTTAAGTTGGAAAGATCATCTTTTTGAAGGTGCTAACTCGAATGTTAGCAGGAGATAATAAACGCAGTGGTAATAGCGGTACGATAGGCGTATAGCTCTATATTGCCACTGCTTAACTCGAAGAGTTAATGTTTATTAGTGGCTGGGGTAGGAGGATTCGAACCTCCGCATGACGAGATCAAAACCCGTTGCCTTACCGCTTGGCTATACCCCAGCAATGTCTGAAGAAATGGTGGCAATAGCGGGACTCGAACCTGCGACCCTCGCATTATGAATGCGATGCTCTAACCAACTGAGCTATATTGCCAACGCTTCAGAGGCGCGCATTATTCTCTTTTTACGTTTTTGTGTCAACACTTTAAGTGAGAAAAATCATAAAAAAATGAATAAAAAAAAACCGGCACTAAATGCCGGTTTTTTTTGCTTATTTTTTGTTCAGACGTTGAAACGGAAATGAACCACGTCGCCATCTTGTACAATGTAATCTTTACCTTCTAAGCGCCACTTTCCAGCGTCTTTAGCGCCGTTTTCACCATTGAACTCAATAAAGTGATCGTAGCTAACAACTTCGGCGCGAATAAAGCCTTTTTCGAAATCTGTATGGATTACGCCGGCTGCTTGAGGTGCTGTAGCACCAACTTTTACAGTCCAAGCACGTACTTCTTGAACACCTGCGGTTAGGTAAGTTTGTAAACCTAATAGATTGTAACCTTCACGAATTACACGATCGAGGCCAGGTTCTTCCATGCCAAGATCTGCTAAGAATTCGTCACGCTCATCATCGTCTAGTTCAGATATCTCAGCTTCTAGTTTGTTGCATACCACAACAACGCCGGCATTCTCTGAGTCCGCTAGCTCACGTACTTTATCTAGATGAGGGTTATCTTCAAAACCATCTTCATCTACATTGGCAATGTACATGGTTGGTTTAACTGTCAGCATGTGGAAGTTTTTAACGATAGCCATATCGTCATCATTAAGTTCCAGGCCACGTACAGGTTTGCCCTCTTCTAAGTGAGGAATAAGGCGCTCTAGCATCGCTTTTTGGGCGACTGCTTCTTTATCGCCGCCTTTAGCTGCTTTCTGAAGACGCTGAAGCTGTTTTTCTGCTGAATCTAGATCAGCTAAAGCTAGCTCAAGGTTAATAATTTCGATATCAGCCAGTGGGTCGATGCGGTTCGCAACGTGGATAACGTTTTCATCTTCGAAACAACGTACTACATGCGCAATGGCATCAGTTTCACGGATGTTGGCAAGAAACTTATTGCCCAGACCTTCACCTTTGGATGCGCCAGCAACTAAGCCCGCAATATCAACAAATTCCATTGTTGTTGGAATAACGCGTTCTGGGTTAACAATCTCGGCTAATTTATCAAGGCGAGGATCAGGCATTGCGACAGTGCCCGCGTTAGGCTCTATCGTGCAAAATGGGAAGTTTTCGGCGGCAATGCCGTTTTTTGTTAACGCATTAAAAAGTGTGGATTTGCCTACGTTAGGCAGGCCAACGATACCGCATTTAAAACCCATGATCGATTCCTGTTTATTGAAACTAGCTAGCTGAGAAACTGTGTAACTGGTTCATAGCTTTCGCCCAGTCACCTGTGAGGGCAAGCTCCAAATAGCGTTCAGCTTCATCGCTTGCTGCAAGCGTTGCGTCACGTTCCTTTATTGGAGCTTTATTTAAAACAAAACCGCTAACTTGGCTACTGTGGCCGGGGTGGCCGATGCCAAGGCGTAAGCGATAAAAATTCTTATTGTTGCCAAGCTTACTTATGATGTCACGTAAGCCGTTGTGCCCGCCATGTCCGCCGCCTAACTTGAAACGCGCGATACCGGGAGGAAGATCAAGTTCATCGTGTGCGACTAAAATTGACTCAGCTGGTATTTTAAAAAAATTAGCTAAAGAGGCAACAGATTGACCGCTTAGGTTCATAAATGTGGTCGGCACTAAGAGGTGGACGACAGAACCATTGATCTGAGCTTTAGAATAAAGCCCGTGGTATTTCTTTTCTGGCTTAAGAGGGGAGAGATGCCGAGCAGCAAGCTGCTCGACAAACTCAGCACCAGCATTATGACGAGTTTGTGCATATTTATCGCCAGGATTACCTAAGCCGACAATAAGCTGGATCTTGTCTTTCATACTGATGCTCTACCGATTACTTAGTTGCCGCGAGGTGCGTAAACGTAACCGATACCTTGATCGTGATCACCGCCACGACGTAGAGATACGATCTCAACACCTTCAGGCAGAGTGATGTCAGACAAGTGAAGAACGCCATCTGAATCGCATGCAGCTAGGTCAACAACCAAGTTTTCTGGAAGGTTAGCTGATGTGCACATGATTTCTACAGTGTTCTTCTCTGCTGCAAATTTGCAAGCTGCTTTAGATGCAGGAGAACTTTCAAAGTTAGCAAATACAACTGGAACAGTGATTTTGATCAAGTTGGATTTTGTTACGCGCTGGAAGTCAGCGTGAAGCACTACTGGCTTAGCTGGGTGACGCTGTAGGTCTTTAAGAATAACCTGCTCTTCTTTTCCATCTAAGTTTACAGTCAAGATAGAAGAGTAGAACGCGTCGTCTTCAAGAAGCTTAACAAGCTCGTTATTTGCTACAGAGATAGCAGTTGGTTTTTTACGCTTGTCACCACCATAAATGATAGCTGGAACAAGGTTTTCGCGACGTAGGCGGCGGCTCGCACCTTTCCCTTCGTCGTTACGTGCAACTGCATTTACTACAAAGTTAGACATTTTAATACCTTCAATAAATAAGTCGTAAAACCTTGCGACCAGGTTTTACAATATAGCGCCCTGTTAAGAGCAAAATGCCCGCGTGTTACGGCGAGCGCTTTATCGGCACAATGTTCTGTAAAAGTTAACTTTTAACGGAACATCGCGCTGATAGATTCTTCATTACATACACGGCGAACAGCTTCAGCAAGAAGCGGAGCCAGTGTAAGCTGACGAATTTTGTTGCAGCCAGCAGCTGCTTCAGAAAGAGGAATTGTGTCGGTTACAACAAATTCATCTAAATCTGAATTCGTGATGTTGCTGACGGCTGGGCCGGATAGAACTGCGTGGGTTGCATAAGCAACAACGCGTGCAGCGCCATTAGCTTTAAGCGCTTTCGCAGCTTTGCATAATGTACCAGCTGTATCGCACATGTCGTCTACAAGAACGCAGGTACGACCTTCAACATCACCAATAATATTCATTACTTGTGATTCATTTGCGCGTTCACGACGTTTGTCGATGATAGCAAGATCACAATCTAGTTGTTTGGCAACAGCACGCGCACGCACTACACCACCTACGTCAGGTGAAACAACTAAGATATCTTCATACTCTTGATCAACGATGTCATCAAGAAGTACAGGTGAACCGTATACGTTATCTACAGGAACACTAAAGAAGCCCTGGATCTGATCGGCGTGTAGGTCGACTGTTAATACGCGGTCAATACCGATCGCGTCCATCATGTCTGCTACAACCTTCGCAGTAATCGCAACACGTGCTGAACGTGGTCGGCGATCTTGGCGTGCATAACCGAAGTAAGGCACTACCGCGGTGATACGTGAAGCAGAAGCGCGGCGAAGAGCATCAGCTAACACAATCAATTCCATTAGATTGTCGTTAGTTGGAGCGCAAGTAGATTGAATGATGAAAACGTCTTTTCCTCGAACGTTTTCTTGGATTTCAACGCTTACTTCGCCATCACTAAAGCGACCAACATTTGCTTTACCCATAGGGATATCAAGGCGATCAACTACTTTTCGCGCAAGTTCCGGGTTTGCATTGCCAGTGAAGACCATCATCTCGGACACAGCGTGCACCTTTTCGATTGTAATTTGTTCGGAATCTATAGATCGGGAACCGTTCATAGGTTTTTTGGCTGGGGTAGGAGGATTCGAACCTCCGCATACTGGTATCAGAAACCAGTGCCTTACCGCTTGGCGATACCCCAACATTTCTCCTGGAGGTTCGGCCTCCCTTTGAAAGAGGCGCAGATTATCTAGGATTGCTATTTTAATGTCAAACCTAAGGCGTATGAGGCACTTAATTGAGAGGTTGTTTTTTTAGCGCTTAATCCAGCTATTTATAACGACAGTAATTCTTAAATCCTGCCGTGATAGGGTGAGTTTGCTGGGCAGTACAGGGCTTAGGCTGTTGTAACGCAGGTAATTGATATTCCATCCGTCTTGATGGAGTGTTTTAAGGCGATTATTTTCTAGCGTCTGGCTAAAATTCATTCTAGGGGAGGGTAGTCCTCTGATCCACCAGTAAATATCACTGATCGGAAGCTCCCAGCCTAATTGATTACGTAATATCTGTTCCGGATTTTCTCCTTTGAACTCTTTACCATCCGTCTGAATGGTCACATTACCGGGTTGACCTGTAATTGACGCGCCACCTTGTCCCCAGGGGCCGTGTATATCAATCTGATAGCTTTGTTGTGCTTGTAGCCACTTTAAATTAGCTGATTGGCTATCTTGAGATGTACGGATGCCCACTTTTCCGCTTAATTCCCAACTGGCATAGTTTTTTAATAAAGCCTGATGTTGCTCCCATGAAATAGGCGCTTCAGGAGATGTAGGCTGTGTTTTGAATATGCTACAACCCGCCAAAGTAAGACAGGTTATTATGACTAGGAGCTTTTTAAACATAAGGGCCTGCGATTTATAATCGTATATCGAAGTGTATGGATGGGTATTACTTCGCATTAATTATTTGAGTGGCTTCATCTAAATAAGGATTTTCAGGATTTTCCTTACGGCTAGCCTCTAGCAGCTGACTTGCTTTCTCCTTCTGTCCTGTGCCCCAGTAAACTTGAATAAGATGACTAGAAACTTCTGGATCAGAATAGAGTGCGTGTGCTTTTTTTAAATAGGGCAGTGCTTCATTTGAACGCCCCATTTTGTGAAGTACCCATCCCATAGAGTCTAGGATGGCAGGGTCTTCCGGCTCAGCGTTTAATGCAGATTGAATCAATTGATGAGCTTCATCAAAACGTTGTGTGTGTAGTAGCAGTGTGTAGCCTAATGCGTTTTGAACCGTCGGATTATTGGGTTCTAGAGAGAGGATCAATCTCAAATCTTTCTCAGCCTGAGGGAAATCAAATGATTCAATCATCATCGCACGGGTATAAAGCAGGGTCGTGTCATTTGGAAATAGGTTTATGGCATCGTCTAGTAATGTAAAGGCATCGTCGCTGAAATCGTGAAGGTTTAACCACTCAGCTTCTAATGTATAGATTTTAGAAGCTAGAGAGGGAGATATAGCGCGTGCATCCTTAAGAATATTCTGTACTTGCTCTTTATTCTCCGTGTTTTTTAATAAACTTACGGCTCTAGATAGTGCTTGTACTATATTCGCGCCACTTTTTACTGATGTGTAATGGGATATAGCCTCTTGCAGATTATCGAGCGATTGTGAGATATGTCCAAGATAAAAATGGGGGGCGCTGTCTTCAGGTCTAAGAATGAGCAGGTGTTTAAATGCTTTTTGCGCGCTTTCTAATTGCTCATTTTCAAGAAGCAATAGGGCTAAATAATAGGTGAGCTGATGGTCGGCAGCATTTTTTTCTAAGAGCTTTTCTGCATGCAGGGCCGCCTTCGTCGGCTGCTTGGTTTGGAAAAGTAGCTGGGTATATAGAATATGCAGTTGGCGGTTGTTTGGTTGTTGTTCATAGGCGGCTTGGATTAGGGATAATGCGCCGTTAAGGTCCTTATCTGCGCGTAAAAGTTCAGCCTTTTGTATCAACGCCTCAGGGTTTTCCGGATCAATTGATAATGCTCGGTTAAAGGCGATAAGTGCTTTGTCTTTTTGATTTGAGGCGCGAAGCAATAGTGCCAAAGTAAGCTCTAAGTCTGCGCGTGGCTCATTGCTCTTCTTATGTTCTTCCAGCATAGATACATAGCCAGTAATGACCTGAGCATCCATTTTTTCACTTTGGCCGCGAATCAAGGCTAAGGTTCTGAGTGCATCATATTCAAGTGCTTTTTTAATTAATGGCAGAGCACCGGCATAGTTGCCCTTATGCAGATGCATATTGGCTTCAATTTGATAAGGTTCTGGATTTTCTGGTGCTATATCACGCCACAGTTTCGCCGATTGGATGATTTTTTCCGAGTTTCTTAAGTATTGAGCAATGCGTGTTGTGCGTTCGGCGACGCTAGGGTCACGGGTTTTTTCGGTTTGGGATAAGTAATTTTCCAGAGCGACTGGAAATAAACGCCGTTGGCCCGCAATTTCAGCCAGCATTAATTCGTAGAGGGACTCCTGATTGAATTCCCCCGCAACATAAGGAGTGGGTTCTGGGGCTATAGTCTGTTTTTTGACAGACGTACTTTGGCAGCCCTGTAAAAGAGTGAATGTAATAATAAAAAATATAAGAGATCTATTCATAAAAACGCACTAATGTCTCTGTCATCCCTGAGGTTGTTTGGTCACTATAGTTGAATCTATAACGGCTTGTCAGCTACTTGAGTAGGTTTTACATAGTAATAAGGGGCTGTTTATTGCGATAAGTTCCCATATTTATGGCCCGGTGTTTTAACCTTTGAGGCAAAGCGTTGTATCATAGCGCGCTTATTTGGGTCAGTTTAGGCTGACTTGTTCAACTGTACAGCGATGGCTGTAAGTCGTAGTGGCGGAAAGAATGGCTTTATTAGCATTAGGCATCAATCATAAAACAGCTCCGGTAGAGGTGCGTGAACGCGTTGCGTTCGCCCCTGAATTACTGACGGAAGCGATGCTGGCTGCCCGT
Source organism: Neptuniibacter sp. UBA6509 (assembly GCA_002435145.1). Classification (GTDB taxonomy): domain Bacteria; phylum Pseudomonadota; class Gammaproteobacteria; order Pseudomonadales; family Balneatricaceae; genus Neptuniibacter. The sequence goes on along the minus strand of DJLT01000005.1, from coordinate 54,304 downwards.
GATTTTGCGAATTTAGAAGAGATCGCCATACTGTCAACATGCAACAGAACCGAGTTGTATTGTTCGGCGGGTTTGGAAGGTACGCGCGCTTTATTAGAGTGGTTAGGCGAATATCACCAATTGGATCCCGATGAGTTACAAAAGTGTTCATATGCTTTTTGGGATGAGGAAGCCGCTCGGCATATGATGAGGGTCGCAAGTGGTTTAGATTCTTTAGTGTTGGGCGAACCTCAAATTTTGGGGCAGTTAAAGTCCGCTTATAGCTTGTCGCAAGAAAATGGGCATGTGAATGCAGGGTTAGGTCGATTGTTTCAGCAGACCTTCTCGGTAGCAAAACAGGTTCGTACTGATACAGCGATCGGTGAAAATCCAGTTTCTGTTGCTTATGCCGCAGTAAGTTTAGCACAGCATATTTTCTCGGATTTAAAACGAAGTAAAGCGCTGCTTATAGGCGCAGGTGAAACGATAGAGTTAGTAGCGCGCCACTTGTCTCAGGCGGGCGTGCAAGATATGACCGTAGCAAATAGAACGTTAAGCCGTGCTTTGACATTAGCAGAAGAGTTTAACGGTAAGGCTATTTTATTAGGCGATATTCCTGAAGCGTTAGGGGATGCCGATATTGTGATCGCCTCAACCGCAAGCCAGCTACCTATTCTAGGAAAAGGGGCTGTCGAAACAGCTTTAAAGAAACGTAAGCATCGTCCTATCTTTATGGTAGATATTGCTGTGCCGCGCGATATTGAAGCGCAGGTTGCTGAACTTGACGATGTTTATCTATATACCGTTGATGACTTAAAGGAAGTTATTGAGGAAAATCAGCGAAGTCGAGAGAATGCTGCTCGGCAAGCGGAAGAAATTGTTGAAGTTGGTGCTCATGATTTCATGCGGCAGCTTCGCTCACTTGATGCGGTTGATCTACTGACAACATTTCGTAGTCAGGCGGAATCGACCCGTGATCAAGAATTAGAAAAAGCGCTTAAGCAACTCGCGAATGGCAAGCCCGCAGATGAAGTTATAACCATGTTAGCGCGTGGGCTGACAAATAAGTTGCTCCATCATCCGACTATTCAAATGCGTAAAGCAAGTGCTGAAGGTCGTACTGATCTATTGGAGTTGGTGCAAGAGCTGCATCAGCTTGGAGATCATCAGAAAAATGAGAAACGATGAAAGAATCAATAGTTTTTAAGCTTGAAAAGCTCAGTGATCGTTACGAAGAGCTTGCCGCTTTATTGTCTGATCCGGATGTGATCTCGGATCAGAATAAATTTCGTGATTACTCTAAAGAGTATTCAGAACTAGAGCCAGTGGTTCAAGCTTTTGCTGCATTCAATGAAGCTTCTTCTGATCTAACAGAAGCAGAAGAGATGATGACGGATTCTGATCCGGATATGCGTGAGATGGCGAAGGAAGAGTATCCTGGTATTAAAGCGCGTATCGAAGGCTTGGAAGCGGATTTAGAAATCCTATTGTTGCCTAAAGACCCTAATGATTCGCGCAATGTGTTCTTGGAAGTGCGCGCGGGTACTGGTGGTGATGAAGCGGCTATCTTTGCTGGTGATCTGTTCCGTATGTATTCCCGTTATGCGGAAGTACAAGGCTGGCGTGTTGAAGTCGTTAGTGTCAACGACGGTGATCATGGCGGATATAAAGAAGTTATCTCCCGTATTGTCGGTACTGATGTATATTCAAAACTCAAATTTGAGTCAGGCGCGCATCGTGTTCAGCGTGTTCCTGAAACGGAATCTCAAGGTCGAGTGCATACGTCTGCTTGTACGGTGGCGATCATGCCGGAGATGGATGAGTCTGCTGATATTGAAATTAATAAAGGCGATCTGCGTGTTGATACGTTCCGAGCATCCGGAGCGGGTGGTCAGCACGTCAACAAAACCGACTCGGCGATCCGTCTTACGCATATTCCAACCGGCGTAGTGGTTGAGTGTCAGGAAGAGCGTTCGCAGCATAAGAACCGCGCTAAAGCGATGTCATTACTAGCATCGCGTTTACAAGCGGCTGAAGATGAGCGCAATGCAGCAGAGATGGCGAGTACTCGTAAGAGTTTGGTTGGTAGTGGTGACCGTTCTGAACGAATCAGAACCTATAATTATCCACAGGGCCGAGTAACGGATCATCGAATTAATTTAACTCTGTATAAACTGCAAGAGATTATCAGTGGTGAGTTGCAGCATGTGGTTGAGCCAATGCTGCAGGAGTATCAGGCAGAGCAGCTAGGCGCACTTTCTGAAGAGAGTTAAAAATTAAAGGGCCGTAAGGTCCTTTTCTTTATCTGGGTGATTAAGGATTATAGCAATGCAGATTCAGCAGGCTCTTGCGCTGTATAAGCAGTTAGAATCAAAATCTGAAAGCGCTGCATTAGATGTAGAGATGATGTTGTGTCATCTATTAAAAAAACCAAGTAGCTATCTTTTTACCTGGCCAGATAAAGAGTTAGATAAAGACGTAGAAACAGCGCTTAAGCAATTAATTTCTCGTAGGTCTAATGGCGAACCGGTTGCTCATATTTTAGGTAGTCGTGGTTTTTGGGATTTTGACTTAGAGGTTTCACCTCAGACACTGATCCCTAGGCCTGATACTGAGGCGCTTGTTGAGCAGGCGTTAGCGCTTTGTGTGCAAAATGAGGCTCGGGTTGCTGATCTTGGTACAGGAACGGGTGCAATAGCGCTGGCGCTTGCGTGGGAACGCCCTAAGTGGCAGATTATTGCTTCGGATTTTATTCCCGATGCGGCGGCGTTGGCTGAAAGGAATCGGCAGAAGTTAAAACTGGATAATGTTCAGGTAGTGGCAGGTAGCTGGTTTGAACCCCACTCAGGTAAATACGATCTAATTGTTAGTAATCCCCCTTATATTGATCCAGCTGATCCTCACCTTCAGTCTGGGGATGTGCGGTTTGAGCCCTTATCGGCATTAACTGCTGAAAATTCAGGTATGGCGGATATTGAGTTGATTAGTCAGCAAGCGCGGGATTATTTGCTTCCTAATGGTGTTTTGCTGTTTGAGCATGGATTTGATCAAGGCGAACGCTGTCGTGAGCTGTTGGCTTATTTAGGTTTTAGCAATGTCGAGACCGTTAAAGATTATGGCGGTAATGATCGCGTTACCTTTGGACGCTGGTTGGCAGGTAAGTAAGTACACGCTTGAAAGAGCAATGTTTAATTTTTGAATTGATAAAGTTGTGGAGAGTTTGATGCTGAATGATGAGCAGTTATTACGTTACAGTCGTCAAATTATGTTGCCGGATGTGGATATCAATGGGCAAGAGACGTGGTTGAACTCTACGGTTCTAATTATTGGATTAGGTGGATTAGGCAGCCCTGTGGCAATGTATTTGGCCGCAGCGGGTGTAGGTGAGCTTGTCTTATTGGATGATGATGAAGTTGAACTGTCTAACTTACAGCGTCAAATCGCCCACAACCATAAACGCATAGGTCAGGCTAAAGTTGACTCTGCACGAAATACGATTGCTTCATTAAATCCTGATATCCGTGTGCGATCTATCTACGATCGTCTAGATGAGGATGCTTTGCAGCGTTTGATCGCTACGGTTGATTTAGTTGTTGATTGTACCGATAACTTCACCACAAGATTTGCTATCAATCGTGCCTGTTTTAGGCATAAAAAACCCTTAGTCTCAGGCGCGGCTATTCGGATGGAGGGGCAGGTGGCTGTATATGATCCATTGAAGCAAGAATCCCCTTGTTACCAGTGTCTTTATAAAGAGGGCAGTGATGAAGCGTTGACCTGCTCTGAATCCGGTGTCTTATCTCCGCTGGTGGGCATTATTGGATCTATACAGGCAATGGAGGCGCTTAAAGTTTTAGCTTCAGTGGGTGACAGTTTAGTGGGGAGGCTAATGTTGCTGGATGCAAAGACAATGGATTGGCGTACGTTAAAATTGAGAAAAGATCCTCACTGCTCAGTTTGTTCTCCGGACGCAATGGCTGCTCATCAGGTATCGAATGATGAGTAGCGATCAAATTGTACGTGAGCTTTTAGAAAATGTAGCAACGATCGCTTTGGTTGGTGCAAGCAAAAAGCCTCAGCGAGCAAGCTATCGAGTGATGGCGTATTTGCAGCAGTGTGGCTATAAAGTGATTCCTGTAAATCCGATGCTGGCTGGTGAACGTTTGCATGGGGAAGTGGTAAAGGCAACGTTAGCTGAAGTGGAGACGCCTATTGATATGGTGGATATCTTTCGAAATAGTGATGTAGCAGGTGAGTCTGTGGATGAGGCAATTGCTATAGGGGCTAAGGCTGTATGGTTGCAATTGGGTGTGATTGATCATCAAGCTGAAGAGCGGGCAATGAAAGACGGTTTAACTGTGGTTATGGATCGGTGCCCAAAGATAGATATTCCTGCGCTTGCGATAAAAACGCCCGCTTAATCTTTTCTCAGTGGCTCCTTTATTTCAGTGACTCCTTTTTTTCAGTGCTTCTTTTTAGTGATTTTTTTGAGTGGCTATGGGCTTTCGGTTTATTTCTAGAGAAACATTTTTCTTATCTCAAGATCTGCCGCACACTTTTTTGCATACTCAAACGCTGCTTTACTGATGTTATCGTTTGACTGGTTTTCTGGAAGCTCTGCCCCGGAATTTATCAGGAAGTGAATAAGAGGTAGCTCCCCCAATTCAAGCGCTTTGATTAATATTTGTTGATCTATTTCAGCCCCGTATTGAAGTAGTAAGGCTATATGTAGCATCCGTTGTGTAGCAGGGCAGTGCTCAAAACATTGATCTAATAGATGGTTCTTGTCTTCTTCGTTACCCGCTTTTAGAAGTTCGCCAAGCAGTGCCAAGCTCTCATCTTTCTGGATGGCGATTATTGCGTAAGGTGTGTTATCTAGTCCAATGCCTGATGGCGCTGCGCCATGCTTTAAAACTAAGTTTAGAAGCTTAGGTTTTTGCTGCTGGATACAGGCTTCAATCAGTCCGGGTGTTTCTTCTGAGGTTGGTTTGTCTATATCTTCTTTTTTGATCTTCTTAAGCTGTTTAAGTAACTTGTCCTGATCATCTGTCAATATGGCTTGGTATGCTTTGGCCAGTCTGTCATTTTTGAATAGCGTTAACATATTGGATAGGGCCTTTTTCGTCAGATGAAAGGGTTAAGTCAAACACTACTGACATGATGCTGTCAGTAGGGCTAGTTTAGCATTGCTGCTGTCTTATTTAATTAGCCAAGGAGAAATAACATGACGACAGTAGTAGAGATGGTAACGTATCGTTTGAAGCAGGGAGTGGCGCCAAAAGAGTTAGAAGCGACCAATGAGGGTGTGAACGCTTTTGTTAAAGCCCAGCCTGGTTTTTTATACCGTTCCCTGAGTCAGGATGATGCGGATCAGTGGTTTGATATTGTCTACTGGGAAAACATGGACGCGGCTAAAAAAGCAGGGGAAGAGTTTTTGACTGCAGACATAGGTAAAGAGCTTTGTCAGTTAATTGATATGGATAGCTGTTTTATGCGGCATATGCCCGTTAATACAGAGATGATGAGTTGTGAAATAGCAGAAGGCGTCTAATGAGAAAAGCGGAGCGTTTGTTTCAGATATTAACCCTGCTTCGAGGGCGGCGCTCGGTGCTGACAGCTAAAAGCTTAGCTGATGCATTAGAGGTCTCGGAGCGGACTATTTATCGGGATATTCAAGCGCTTTCGCTTTCTGGTGTTCCGGTCGAAGGGGAAGCGGGTGTGGGTTATCGCTTACGCCCGGAATTCCATCTTCCGCCTTTGATGTTCGATGAGGAGGAGCTTGAGGCGTTGCTTTTGGGCGTAAGAATGGTTCAAGGGTGCAGTGATACACGGATAGGTCATGCTGCGGGAAGGGTATTAGATAAAGTGCGTGCAGCTCTCCCCGAGTCGTTAAATCAGCAGTACACTTTAGCTCCAGAGTGGATACTAGTGCCTGGATTTAATCGCAGCTGGAGTGCTAAGTACAGCGATGAGCTTAGGGATACAATTAAAAATCAGACGGTCATTGAAATTGAATATCGCCGTGAAGATGGGCAAGCTTCAACACGAGCATTGTGGCCCTTAGGTTTGTTCTACTGGGGTGCGGTTTGGACGCTTGTTGCATGGTGTGAATTGCGCAACGACTATCGAATGTTTAGATTGGATAGAATACAAAAGTTATCCCCACTCTCTCGTTTTTTTGAAACGACAGAGCATACTAATCTGCAGCACTATTTATCCTCAGTGGAAGAGAGCTCTTGTACTACTTCGAATTGATTTTGCTCTTAGTGCTAAGGCCGATTAAATCACGGCCGTAACACGCAACAAATAGATTCCTGCGCTGAGAGTGAGTACTGAGCCTAGAGTCGTCATTAAAATAATGTTTGCGGCTAATTCAGCGTTACCTCCCATTCCTTTGGCCATCACAAAGCTCGCGGCTGCGGTTGGGCAGCCAAACAGTATCATAAGCATTGCCAAGTCTTGGCCTTTGAATCCATAGCTCCATGCAGCGAACGTTAGGATCAGTGGCATTAATATCAGTTTGCTGATCGTGGCCCAGGTTGCGTGTGCGGAAGTGCTTCTTAAGCTTGCGAGGTTGAGTGATCCACCTATCGCTAATAGGGCAAGTGGTAGGGTTAGATTGGCAAAGTAACGACCGGTTTTCTCGGCGACTTCAGGTAATTGAAAGTCAAAATAGGAGAAAGGTAATGCGAGTAATACTGCGATAATGAGAGGGTTTTTTACAATCTCAAATACAGTGCTGCTAAAGCTTGAGACGCCGGTTTTTTTGGCCGGCAAGGCGAGCGCTATAATGGATAGAACGTTAAATAGGGGGATGACAAGTGCGAGTAGTAAAGATGCTTGTGCTAAACCTGAATCAGAAAAGAGATTATAGCTGACAGCTAGCCCAATAATTCCATAATTACTCCGGAACCCCCCTTGGATAAACACGCCTAAGTCTTGGGGTTGCTTGATCCAGTATTTGCCGATGACCCATAACCCAATAAAAAATATCAGGATGCTGATAAAAACAAACCCGAGCTGTTCAGGGTTAAATACCGCATGAAAATCAGTCCTTGAGATCGACATGAAAACCAATGCGGGTAGGGTGATGACAAATACCAACTTTGATGCGGTATTAATAAAATTATCATCAATAATATGCATACGTTTTAACAAGTAGCCTAAAAAAACGATAAAAAAGATTGGGGCTACAATATTGGCGGTAAAGCTAAGGGAGTTTAAGTAGAGTTCCACAGAAGGTATCTCGTCTTGATGAGATGCTATTTTAGCATAAGGGCTCAACTGTGCCTTAGTGGAGATGGGGTTACACAAAGTTTTATTTAAAGAATCGGGCCTATGATTCTCTTAAACCACCCGAGAAAGTAGCGTAGGGATATGCTCCGCGTTCGAGCTAAGTATCAATCCAAATGTTTTTTGAATACTCTGCAATCAAAGCCAGCAAAGCAAAAAGTGTTTGAATTTTCTACGCTACTTTTTTAATCAGGTGCCTCTTATCTTGTGCACAATAACGCCGCACTGCGTTAGATAGATAAGTGTTGATGCACCTTCTCGGATGGAGGGGCGATAAAGCCTAAAGGATTTGCTGTAGTCGTTTAGGCTCTATGTATGAGCTTACATTTTGCGTTAACTGATCGCTTTTGTTTCCAATATAGGGTTATTGGGTGCTGATTTTTCTAGGACTTTTTTCATGAGTGCTCGCATATGCTGCATGGAACGGCTGCCAGGGTGTTCTAGACGCATCGGTTTGTTGTGAAAAAGTCGGGAGTCCATCGGCGTTAAATCATCATCAATTAATGGCACGAAATCCATCTGGTCTAAAATATCTTTTTGAAGATCTAAGCCGGGTGCTATTTCAGTTAATAGCAACCCTTTTGCTGTTAGCTTGAATACTGCGCGTTCTGTGATGAAGGTGACTTTCTGGCGGCATTGTGTCGCATATTCGCCGTTGAACGTGATCTGTTGAACTTGTTTTTTGAATTTCTTAAGTTTGCCGTTGCTGATAATTGTTAGCTTACCATCACTAATTTGAATCTCTTGTTTTCCTGAGGTAAATGTCCCGAGAAAATATATATCCTGAGTGTTCTGTGTGATGTTAATAAAACCGCCAGCCCCAGCGAGCTTAGAACCAAATTTGCTCACGTTGACATGCCCCTCGGGGCAGGTTTCAGCAAGGCCTAAAAAGGCTTGGTCTAGGCCTCCACCATCATAAAAATCAAACTGGGCAGGTTGATCGACTACTGCTTCAGCATTGCTTACCGCTCCAAAGCTAAGACCGCTGGCCGGCTGTCCGCCGATTCCACCTGGCTCTACGGTGAGAGTAAAATCGTTGATTTTACCCTCTTCAGCAGCAACGGCTGCGATCATTTCTGGCATGCCAATGCCTAAATTTACGACGGAATTCTTTTGCAGGTCCATAAGCGCTCGACGCGCGATGATTTTTCGTGCGTCCAGCTCAGTGATACTCTCTTGTTCAGGTGTTGCTCTTATTTGGCCGGTATAAGCGGGGTTAAAGCTTTCTGCAAATGTCTGCGGGTGATCTTCAGGTTCAGAAATGATGACATGATCAACCAGAATGCCTGGAATGCGGATTCGATCTGGGGTTAGAAGGTGTTGGTCTGTGACCTGTTCAACTTGTACAAATACTTTTCCTCCGCTGTTCTTTACTGCTTGAGCAATGGCTAATGAATCGAGAGGTAGGGCTTCTCGTTCCATTGATATATTGCCGCTCTTATCCGCAGTAGTACCTCGCAGAAGGGCTATATTGAGAGGGAAGTGCTTATACAGCAAGCATTCTTGACCGTTTATGTCGAGCAGTTGAACTAGCTCCTCCTCCGAGCGGACATTTATTTTACCGCCTTCAAATCTAGGATCGACAAACGTGTTAAGCCCCACGCAGGTGAGTGTGCCTGGCTTACCTGCAGCAATATCACGAAACATATGGCAGATAACGCCTTGAGGTAAATTATAGGCTTCGATCTTATTGTCGATGGCAAGTTTGCCTAAGGAGGGTGCAAGCCCCCAGTGTCCGCCAATAACGCGTCTTATCATCCCTTCGTGACCAAAGTGATTAAGTCCACGGGTTTGAGCATCTCCTTGGCCGGCAGCGTAAAGAAGACTTAAATTATTGGGTTGGCCTTGCTCCAAGAAGCGTTTCTCTATCGCTTTGGCGAGAGTCTCTGCGAATCCAATACCAATGAAGCCGCCTGTAACGATCATATCATTTGATTGGATCTGGTCGGCGGCTTGCTCTGCCGTGATGATTTTGCATTGACTCATAGGATCTACCTGACGATTAATTATTTTTAGTATTAGTTAGGTATAGCAAAATCAGAGCCATTTAATGTTTGTTTATATAAAACAAGGCGTTACCTTTTTATGGTAGGCCGTGCCTTGTGTTTTTTGTTTGTTTTTTTAGACGCTGTCTTTTTTGCTGTCTAATAAAATAGACATTAAGGTGCTTGTTTTAGTCGAAGATATAAGCTGGCGCGTGAGATGCCTAAGTGCTTTGCTGCTGCTGTTTTGTTGCCGTTGCAGAGCTTTATGGCTTGATTAATCGCTTTTAATTCAGCTTGTGAACGGCTCTCTCTAAGAGTGTTTTCGAAAGGGTGTGTGTGTTCTGGCTGTTCATCTCGCTGCTTAGGTAGGTCATCCAGTGCGCCTAAGTCATCGGCTTCGATAAACTCGCCTTCAGCCATAACGCAGCCGCGTTCAATGCGATTACGTAATTCACGAATATTGCCAGGCCAATGGTAGGTTTCTAGCCACTGTAAAGCAGATGCTGATAGCGCTAATTCCGGTAGTTGGGATTGGTGCTGAATTTGTTTTAGCATATGAAAAGATAGGGTTTGTATATCGTTTTGTCTTTCCCTTAACGGTGGTAATTGAATAGGTAGAACGTTAAGACGGTAATAGAGGTCTTCTCTAAAAGTGCCCTTTTCAACTGCTTGACGCAGATCTTTCGCGGTGGCAGCAATGATGCGAACATCGACTTTTTCGAGTCTGTTGGAACCTAGGGCTTCTATCTCACGTTCTTGAAGTACACGTAGAAGCTTTGCTTGCATTTCGAGTGGCATTTCTGCTATTTCATCGAGAAATAAAGTGCCACCATCTGCAAGTTGTACTTTTCCGATACGACCTTTGCTGTGCGCGCCAGTGTATGCGCCAGGTGCGCTGCCAAAGAGTTCAGCCTCCGCCAGTGATTCAGGTAATGCGGCCATATTGATTCCGACAAAAGGCCCGCTTCTACGTGTAGAGGCGTGATGAATGCCTTGGGCCAGTAGTTCTTTGCCTGTACCGGTCTCGCCTAGAAGAAGTAAAGTGGTATCTAGTTGGGCTGCACGTAGCGCTTGTCTGCGCAATTGTTGCGTAGGAAGGGAGTTGCCCAGCATATCTTCCAAAGCATAGCGGCTCGGTCTAAGTATTTTCTCATCTTCAAATTTCCGCCTAAGCCTCGCAAATTTATCGAATAAAGGCTGTAAGCTATCTAGGTCATCGTAGAAGACGAAGCCAATCGCACCAATCGTTTGTTGGTCAGCATTTTTAATAGGGAGTCGAGTAACAACACACCATTGCTGTTTGATTTGCATCAAGTCAACAAAGCTAGGTTTGCCGCTCTTAATAACGCGAGGAAGTTGGGTGGTGGGCAGAAAGGTTTCTACCGGAGAGCCGACTGGGTTGGTGCCCTCAGGAATATCGATCAAGTTGCGATAAGCATCACTCATCCAAAGGATGTTGCAGTGCTCATCTACCGCAATTGAGCCTTGGCATAGGCTTGATAATAGATCCAGTAGACTGTGATTATTATCCTGTTCGATCAGTTCACGTAGAGAGTTCATGATTACCGTAGTTTTATCTGATTCCTGTCTAGATAAAACTACGCGTAGAGATCGATGCTGCCAAGCTTTTTAATAATAAAAATAGCTTATGCAGCATTTCTTTTGTTACGTTTTTGTCGGCGAGAGATAGAGCCTTTAAGCACCATTTCCCATTGCCCTGCAGTGCTCATCAGAAGAGAGCCGCATTGCCCGCATTTACATATTTGAGAGTGACCTAGATCGCTAACCGTTTTTAACAACGGATGATCCTTGCCCGTTTTAATCAGTTCAAAACAATGTACGCAGTCAGTATTCACGCTTTTATCCTTCCCTATATGAGGCATGAGGTGATGCTATATAAATATCGGGCAAGTTCAAAAAATCTTTAGATAAAACTTAATAAAAACATAAGTTTTTTACTGATACTTATCTTTCTATGTAAGAGTTTTATGTAACTTATTGAAATTGCTTGTGTTACATTTCGACGGTGGAGCCTTCCATGATGCTGCCGCCTGAGCCGTTCTTGGCTAATTCGCCAATCTCTTTGTCAATAAAGAATAGGCCCTTGCCATCTTCACCGATAATTTTGATCTTATCAAGAATACCATTGAATAGTTTTTCTTCTTCGTGCTGTTCAGCAACATACCACTGAAGGAAACTAAACGTAGAGTAGTCTTGATTTGTGAAGGCTGTGTGGGCTAGTTCGTTTATCTTACCAGTGATAAAGCACTCATGCTCGTACACTTTTTCAAATAGGTCACTGATTGACTCATAGGTGGCTTCTGGTGCTTCTATTTGACCTATTAGGGCGACAGCACCTGTTTCGTTAACGTATGTGAAAAGTCGCTTCATGTGTGACATCTCTTCATCAGCATGCTGATAGAGAAATTCAGAACAGCCTTCATAGCCTTTTGATTCTGCCCACGCGCCCATTTGGAGGTACAGGTTTGAAGAAAAGAACTCTAAATTGATTTGTTCGTTAAGCTTTTCAAGCATTGCAGGGCTAAGCATGGGTGAATCCTTTGTATAAGGTTTGGAAATTCAGTTAAATTAATTCTGGTTTACACAGCCAGCTTTTTGCATCGGCTGAGCGAGCGCATTTTTTACAAAGGTATCGGCTTGACCGAGTGATCTTTGCAATTTCCTTGAAATGGTTATCGATCTCGCTTTTTTTAAATTTGCAGAGGGTTTTTTGCTTGGTCATTGCAAACTCAGAGATTATTTTTGTTAATGATAATCAATCTCAAGCTTTATGGGAACTGCTTATTTTATATGCCGTGTCTGTATAGTCGCCATTTAAAACTATAAGTGACTTTGGGCATGTTCCAATAAAACGCTTGATGGACCAGGTTTTCCTAAGAGGAAGCCTTGGATCTCATCGCATTGGTGTGCCTTTAAAAATTCTAATTGTTCTTTCGTTTCTACGCCTTCGGCGACCACTGTTAGCTGTAAAGAGTGAGACATGGAAATGATTGCAGAAACGATATGCTCATCATCTTGATTGCCCGGTACGTCCATGACAAAAGAGCGATCAATTTTTACAGTGCTCACAGGTAATTTTTTTAGGTAAATCAGTGATGAGTAGCCTGTGCCGAAATCATCAACAGACATGCGGATTCCCATATCTTTGATTCGGTTTAATTTGTCGATAACCTTATCAAGGTCTTCAATGGCTAATGTTTCGGTGATCTCTAACTCCAAAAGCTCTGGTGGCAATTGACTAACGGATAATGCCTGAGAAATATCATCGATTAGATCAGGATCATAAATTTGTCGGGCTGAAAGATTTACGGAGACGGGTATAGGGTGGTCTGGATTAACGTTCCATGCTTTGGCTGCTACACAAGCAGTCTGAAGAATGTAGCGCCCAAGCTCTACAATGAGGCCTGTTTGTTCTGCTAGTTCTATAAATATACCGGGTGGGATGATCCCTTGTTGAGGGTGGTTCCAGCGCGTTAAGGCTTCAGCGCTTAATATGTGGGTACCATCAATATTAAAACGAGGCTGAAACGCTAAAAATAGCTCATCATGGATGAGTGCGTTTCTCAGGTCCTCTTCTAATTTTACTTGCTCTTCAGCTTTTTGGTTTAGGGCTTGATCATAGAACTGTATACCGTTTCGCCCTTTATTTTTTACTTGGTACATAGCGGTGTCTGCATGAGTAAGCAGGGTTTTTGCATCAGCGCTATCATCTGGGTAGAGCGATATACCAATGCTGGCTGGCGAGGAGCTTGAGAAGTTCTCAAGCTGAAACGGTGAGCGAAGAGCTTCCTGAATTTGATGGCAGATGTAATTGATAACTTCTAAACTTTGGACTCCTTGGATGATGACTCCGAATTCATCCCCCCCCAGACGAGATACAGTGTCATCGGGTCGAATACATTGTGTGATGCGGTTAGCCGTTTCGATTAATAGTTGATCACCTACCGCATGTCCGTATGTGTCGTTGATGTTTTTAAAACGATCGATGTTAATAAAAAATAGAGCGGTTTTGTTGTTTGCTCTGCTGGAGCGTTCAATCGCAGAGCTTAAGCGGTCAAAGAATAAACTGCGGTTAGGTAAATTCGTTAAATTGTCATAATTTGAAAGTCGCTCTAACTGAGTTTCGGCACTTTTAAGGGCTGAAATATCTGAGAAAATAATCAGGAACTGCGTCTGTTCATCATCGGTTGTAATGCTACTTGCAGACAACCAAATTGGAATTGATCGACCATCTTTATGCCGCAGTTCTGTTTCGCCTTGCCAGCGTTTATGCTGCTGCAGTCTAAGCTGAATGATGGGGTTGTCGATAAACAGTTTTTTGGAAAACTGTGAAATCTCGTCGACGAGTAATCCACTGAGGGCGTTGAATGCACTGTTGCTGGAGACGACTTCAAAATTAGTGTTGACGACGAGTATGGCCTCACCTGCTTGATCAAAGATTTGTTCTGCTAAATGATTGTGAGATTGGGCTCTTTTAAGGTCTGTAATATCGGTGATTATACCGCCAACAGCATAGATCAAACCGTTGTCGTCAGTTAATGGAAATTTGGTGCTCAGGTATTGTCGTTTATCCGTATCCTTGCCCAAGCTGTATTCTATTTGCTGAGAAGTACGTTGCTTAATGACATATAAATCACTTGTTTGGATAATATTCGCATGTTCTTTGCTGAAAATTTCTTCGTCAGTTTTGCCAATGATTTGACTTGAATCTATCTTTGCAAGCGTTGAGTAGTTGGCGCTTACCATTTTGTAACGTAGATCGATTCCTTTAATAAATAGGATGTTGGGTGTGTTTTCAATGATGCCGTTTAACTGGCTTTCATGCTCACTTATTTTGTGCACCATATGCTCAATGGTGTGCCCTAGCCCGTTGAATTCAGAAAAAGGGCCTGGAGGAAAGGGCTCTATCTCTTTGCGGGTTGCCATACGATCAGCATAATTAACAAGTTTGGTTAAAGAGCTTCTGGTTAGGTAAGAGATAAGGAATACGGTGATGATAATGATTAATATTATGCCGAGCAAGGCTGTGCCAAGGTCTTTGGTATATGCGTCTTCTAATACAATTAGTGATGTATTAGGTAGGGTCAGTTTTGTGTGGAAATGTTCGTTCTGACCTAACGATAGAGTGTACTGATGTATCGTTTTTCCGCTCTCGTTTATATTGAAAGGCTGGCTAGGGTCTAGATTTTCAAGAAGTGGTAATGCTTTGGGTGTGAGAGACAATCCTGAAATTAGTTTGTTTTTCGCAAATAAACCAACATTATCCGCCCCCGTTAAGCTTTGAATTTCACTTATTATTTGGAAATTGTCATTCAATAGTATAAAAGCGTTAAGCGTACCAATGACCTCACCAAGATGGTCGTTTATAACGGGAAAGGAGATATGAAGTAGATGGGACGAGCCTTCGTTGGTTGTTAGGCTTTTAATGCTCCAGTTGCGGTCTGTTTCAACAGATTCAAGCAGTTCTGTTAGATCAATCCTCATACCTAGAAGTGCAGTGTTAAAAACTTGAAGTGAGGAACTGCTTTCTGAGCCTTTATGCAGTGAAAAGGCATGTATGCTTTCACCTGCTTGTCCTGAAAGTTGCGCGTTCAGGAAGCTCCTAGCCGCTGAAAGGTTGTTGTTTTTTAGAGCAGTAACCAATAGCTTTCGTTGGCTGGTTTCTTCTGCATGGTGAGTAGCGACCTGAAGATATTTATCAAAGAACTGCTGTAAAACTTTTTGGTTTTTTTTGTGTGTAATACCGATCTCTTCAAGCAAGGCTCTTTGGGAGCCTTGATAAGCTGGGACAAGCAGCATCAAAATAACAGTGCAGAATGCTATTAAGGCAATAGATAGCAGGGCTGTGGAAAAGCGTAATTTTCTCATAGATATCACTTCAAGCCGCTATATCGAAATGCGCGTTGCTCAAGTTGTTCAATTCTTGAGGCATCAGCTTGATGATTTAGTAGAACTATATCCCCAGAATAAACATGAGGTACTTGATCTTCCATATTATCTAAGTCTAGTTTAATTGCTTCGGCTATAGCGACACTGCTATCGTCATTCATGCGCATGACAGTAAGGTCGATCTCTTTATTCTTAAGCGCTGTGATTTCGCTCTGACCGCCGCCCCAGCCATTAATGAGTACTTGTTCGAGTTTGTTTGTTTGTTTTAAAGCATCAACGGCACCTAAAGCAATATCAGTAGAACAAGCAAAAAGCATGTTTAGGTCCGGGTCTGCTTCAAGCGCGGCCAAGGTCGCTTGATAGGCAATATCTCTATCTCCTTTTGTATAGTAACTACTTACTTTTTGTAGATCAGGGCGTTCGGCTGTATGGCTAACAAAAGTATCCCCGCGCATTTGGCTGACATATCCAGGGGCAAAATATAGCATGCTGTATTTGCCTGTGGGCTGTTGAGTCAGCATCTCCTCTGCTAGTAAATGCGATCCATATTCATGATCAAATCCTGTGTACATGAAAGGGCGAACTTCGGACCAGTGGCTTAATGGTGTGGTGATGTTTTGTAAAATTAATTTAGGAGTGCCACGTAATAGTATGCGCTCCACCATGGCTTGATGCCTCAACGCATCCAGTGTGAATACCAAATAGTCAGGTTTCCAGTCGATAGCGATGCGGAGCTGCTGGCTCTGTAGTTCAATGTCGATCCCGGGTCGAGAGAAAAACGTCTTGAGTTCATAATCAACACTTGATTCAGTTAATCTTTTTTCGATAGTGGAAACACTGCGGCGCCAATAGTCAGACGTCTGCTCTCCAGGATAGATAATGGCCAGTTTTATGGGTGTTGTATTATTGGATTTTAGAGGAGAGGCCGGCTCACGAACCAAGGTCGAAAATCGATTCATTTTCTCGGTTTGTTCTGGGTGCAGGTTGACGTAATCGCTTAATCGGATGTATTGAGCATTAACTTCAGCTCGGACAGGTGATGAGCAAGAGATAGCCAAAAGAAGCCAGATTAGTGGATCGTATAAACGTCGGTACATCAATAACTCTCCGAGCGAATTTGTGATTAAAGTAAGGCTTATCTTCACTAGTCACAACTCTTTACAGTGAGCAAATGAAGTTATCTTACAGTAATAGGTTAATCTATCGCTTTAGCGGGGAATTGTCAGGTGTTTAATAGGGGCTTTTAGTCTATTTTTCATCGCTATGTTTTATTTGTGCACAAAAATTAAGGAATCACCGATCTATTGGCAACGAAAGTCGTACCTATTTTGTTGTCTTCTATTAAAAATTTCTTGCAAATCTGTCTGTTAGTTAAAAAGTGAATGCTCACTGTTAGTGGCTATTCCAACAGTGAACCTGGCTTTTTATTGTCTGATTAGTGTTGTATTCCGGCAGATATGTAGTTGTTTTCCTTTGGGAAAACTATGTATGAAAATTCTAATATGCTTGATTGGTTTTACTTGGATTAAAGTTCAGCGCTATCTAGTTAACGTTCTGTTTCTTGAAAAGAAAATGCAGGTTATTTATAGCGCATAGTAAGTTTAATTCCGCTGTTAGTTTCTTTTCCGGGATGTGAAATGAATATACCGATTGCCGAATTATTCCATTAAATTGTTTATAGTTTATGTATGGTGAAATGTTCGCGAATTAGATAATGGGCAGGAATTTGAATACTCATGACGCTTAATGTTAGTGAATCTGGGGTGGAATGTTATTGTGAATAGGTGTGGTGCTAATGCATGATTTTTGGATGTTGGTAAACCAAAAAAAATAATAATTGGGCTTACGATGCAAAGAATAGGGTCATCTTTTTTAATTTTACTCACTCTCTTACTGTTAACCCCATGGGCCAAGGCTGAACGGCTAGAACAAATAGCGTTACAGCAGTCCTCGCCAAGTACCGCCCTGTTGCTCACAATTGAGCAGGCAGGTGATCGACTTGTTGCGGCAGGGGAGCAGGGAATTGTTATTTTTTCTAATGATGATGGTGCTATTTGGCAGCAGGCCAATGTGCCAGCGAGTGTTTTGATTACTGGACTGCACTTCTTTGATAATCAAAAAGGCTGGGCTGTAGGTCATGATGGGATCGTATTGGCGACTACCGATGGTGGTGCCAATTGGACGCGTCAGCTTGATGGGGTTGTGATCAATCAGTTGAGAGTTGGAGCGATTAAGGAAGAGATAGCGCGTTTTAATGAGTTAACGGTTAAGGATGAATTAGCGTTAGAAGAGTTAGAGTTTTTGCTAGATGACGCTGAGTTAGCTTCGGAGGAAGGGCCAAGTACACCTTTATTGGACCTATTATTTCTGGATTCCCAACATGGGTATGCGCTGGGAGCGTATGGCCTTTTTTTAGAAACACGCGATGGTGGTAATAGTTGGGCCTATATAGGGCATAAGCTGCCTAATCCTGACGGTTTTCATCTGAATAAGATTTTTCAAACGCGAGAAGGAACTCTTATCATTATCGGGGAGGCGGGTTTGATGCTGAGCAGCGTTGACCTTGGTAATACTTGGAGTCGCATAAATGTGCCTTATGAAGGGTCTTTGTTCTCGATCGCTGAGGCTGATGAACTCTATGTCATGGGCTTAAGGGGAACGCTGTTACAGGTGCTTTCAGGGGAGTATCTTTTGGGCAGTGACGGTTCGCCTGCTGTTGGGTGGCGCACAATTCAGTTAGATATTACCTCAACGATTAATGATTCAGCTCTCGTTGATGGTCAGCTTTATTTAGTGGGCCAAGATGGGGTTTTACTACGACAAAATGGCAAGAGATTCGAACCATTTAGTAAACGAGGTTTAAGAAGCTATAGCGCTATTACTTCTTCGGGTTCATATTTGGTCTTGGTGGGTGAAGGCGGAGTTAGCCGCATTGCATTAAATGAGGGCGGAAAATAATGAAACAGCTGTCCTCTATTCTCTTATGGCCGATTAATAGTAGCCAGTTATTGGCAGAGTGCTTGTTGTTTAATTATCGAAAAGTATTTCTGTTGCTTTTCTTTATTATGACTTTGGGGCTGGCATGGCAGGCCGCACAAATTCGCCCTGATGCGAGTTTCGTTAAAATGATACCGGCTGAGCATCCTTATGTTGAAAACTATATCCGTTATCAAGATGACCTTTCCGGTTTAGGCAATAGTATTCGGGTGGTCGTGGCGGCTAAGCAAGGAGATGTTTTCACTCGAGAGTTTCAGTCAACGCTTAAAGATGTAACCGATGAGCTGTTTTTTATTCCCGGTGTAGATCGCTCAGCGTTGAAATCCATATGGACGCCCAATGTTCGTTGGACTGAAGTCACCGAAGAGGGATTTGTTGGTGGGCCCGTTATACCGCCTAAATATGATGGTTCTGATGAGAGCTTAGAGCAGGTTCGTAAGAATATACTTCGTTCAGGTCAGGTCGGTATTTTAGTGGGGAATGATTTCCGATCAGCGATGGTACAGGTGCCTTTATTTGATAAAGACCCTAAAACTGGAGAGAAGCTGAATTATAAAGAGTTCTCTCAGTTGATTGAGCGTTTAGTTCGGGATAAGTATAGCTCGGAAAATGTCAGCATTCATATCACTGGTTTTGCGAAAGTTGTAGGTGATCTAATAGACGGGGCGGTGCAGGTCGCTCTGTTCTTTGCTATCGCTTTTATAGTCACCATGGTTTTGCTGTATCTCTATTCGGGCAGTGTGATGGGAACGATTATTCCGTTGCTATGTTCGCTGGTGGCGGTGATATGGCAGTTGGGAATATTGAACCTGCTGGGCTACGGGATTGACCCCTACTCGATGCTCGTGCCTTTTTTAGTTTTTGCAATTGCGGTTAGTCATGGTGTGCAGATTGTAAATACGATTACCTTAGAGTCAGCAACGACAGGGGCGGGTAAATTACAAGCAGCTAAGCATGCTTTTAAAACAATCTATATACCGGGTTTAACGGCCCTAATCTCTGATGGCATCGGTTTTATGACATTGATGGTTATTGAGATAGAGGTGATACAGGACTTGGCTGTGGCTGCTTCCTTAGGGGTTGCTGTTATTATTTTGACGAATCTTATGCTGTTGCCGCTGTTAATGAGTTATGTGGGCGTAGGACGTCATGCGATTGCCAAAGCGAAAAGGGGGATAGAAAAACAGCATTCACGTTGGCATCTGTTAACCGTCTTTACTCAGCCTAAAGGGGCAGCTATTGCTGTAGTTGTTGCTTTAGGGCTGGCCTTATGGGGCGGCTATGCCAGTAAAGGGTTGCAGATAGGCGATCTGGATGCGGGTGCGCCCGAGTTACGTCCTAACTCTCGATATAACTTGGATAATGAGTTTATAACCTCTAACTATTCAACATCGAGTGATGTGTTCGTTGTAATGGTGTCCACGCCTGCTGAATATTGTAGCCGGTATGAAACCTTAGCCACAGTAGATCGTTTTCAATTCTATATGCGTGACATTAAGGGCGTTCAATCGAGCATATCTTTAGTGGATGTATCTGAACGTGTTACGGCAGGACTGAATGAAGGGAGTCTTAAGTGGCGTTCTATTATTCGTAATCAATACGTTATTAATGCGTCTCTCTCTTATGTGCCAGCCGGTTTAATGAACAGTGATTGCTCTTTGTTACCGGTGATTATTTTCTTAGATGATCACAAAGCCGAGACACTTAAGGGTGTTACGGCTGCCGTCGAGCGTTTTGCGGCTGAATATCAGACTGAAAGTCTTAAGTTTAATATGGCGGCAGGTAAAGCAGGCTTTGAAGCAGCGACTAATGAGGTCATAGAGAAGGCTCAGTATGAGATGCTCATTTGGGTTTATGCCGTAGTAAGTTTCCTTTGTTTACTGACTTTTCGTTCTATCCGTACTGTTATATGTATTATCACACCGTTAGCGTTAACTTCCGTGCTCTGTCAGGCGCTTATGGCCAAGCTAGGGATAGGCGTCAAAGTGGCGACACTGCCCGTTATCGCTTTAGGTGTGGGGATCGGGGTTGATTACGGTATTTATATCTATTCAAAATTACAGATGTATTTAGATCAAGGTCATTCCTTAACGAAGGCCTATCTCGAAACACTGCAAAGCACAGGTAAGTCTGTTGCGTTTACAGGATTTACTTTAGCAATCGGAGTGGTTCTGTGGACATTCTCGCCAATTAAGTTCCAAGCGGATATGGGGGTGTTGCTGACCTTTATGTTTATTTGGAATATGTTGGGCGCTTTAGTGCTGCTTCCAGCGATTGCTTGTTTGCTTCGTAAAGGTGGTTCGGCTGACGTAGCAAAATAAAGATGGGTAGCTGCCCTATAGGTGTTTTTTTACTTTAATGCATCTAGTGCTTTTTGCATGGCGGCTGCCTTACCCATTGTTTTTTTCTCTTTAACGAGGCTTTTCTTGTGTGTGTCGGCAAGTTTCATCGTACGGTTGTTTGTAGTTTTTACTTCTATTAATAAAGTACGCAGTTCTGCCTTGATAGAGTCTTCTGCTTCTGCAAACATTATTTTTTCTACGGTCTGGCTGTGTTTCCCTTGCAGTTCTGTTAGCTCTTCCCACTGAGCTTGTTTAGCAAACTCTTCCATTTGATTCGACTGATCTAAGGCTTGTTTCGCCAGCTCTATTAAAGAATTCATTTTTTTCTCCAAAAAACATTAATGATCAGTTTGAAGGTGCCGATAACAAAAAGCAACGAGGCATTAGATCGTTTCAAGAACGCTTGGGAAAGAATTTAACATTTTTTCTAAAGGGTTTTTAGAAACGGTCGATAACCTACTCAAGCTTGGATTTCTCGTCCCTTCAAGTTGGGAAGTTCAAATAGCAAACATTTTATTCCGGCCGGTCAGAATCGGCTGAATGTGAGGAGAATAACTCATGGCAATGGTAATTAATTCAAACATTATGTCGCTGAACGCTCAGCGTAACCTGACAATGTCACAAGGTGACCAGAACCAGGCGATGGAGCGTTTAACCAGTGGTAAGCGTATCAACTCTGCAGCAGACGATGCAGCAGGTTTGGCAATTTCTAACCGCATGACTTCTCAGGTTCGTGGTTTAGACCAGGCTATCCGAAACGCAAACGACGGTATCTCTCTAATTCAGACGGCTGAGGGTGCGTTGGACGAAACAACAAACATCCTACAGCGTATGCGTGAACTGTCTATCCAGTCTGCCAACGGTACTTACGATGAAGGTAACCGTGCAACTCTAGATGCAGAGGTTCAGCAGCTTATTTCTGAGATCGATCGTATCTCTGAAACTACTAAATTCAACGGCCTTCAGATTCTTGACGGTACTTTGGGTGAGGTTGACCTGCAGGCAGGTGCTGATGCAAACGAAACTATTTCTTTGAACATTGGCGCTACAGATACTGGTTCTCTGGGTAGTGGTTCCGGCGCATCAATTGTTGGTGCAACTAATGATAACAGTGACCTTCTAGCGGATTTGCAGACATTTGATGGCACTGAAACCATGTCTATTAATGGTATAGATATCGGTGATCTATCGGGCGAGACTGTGCTTCAGGAAGCTCTAGATACAATCAACAATAACATTTCAGGTGTTACTGTAGGTACTCTGGTTGAAGCAACTGCGACAACCGCAGGTGACGGTATTGTTAACCAGGGTGAATACATCCAGTTTGCTGTAACAATGGCAAATGCAGAAGTTCAAACATTCCAAGTTTCAGAGACTGGCTCTCTAGAAGAGCTAGCGAGTAAGATTACTGATCTTTCTGATGGCTTAGTAAAGGCTGAAGTTAATGATAGTGGCTACCTGAATGTATCCTCCGAGGGGGCTGACAACATTGCTATTACTGCAAGTGGTGCAACACTTGCTGATGCAGTCGGTACAATTGCAAACGTAGGTACCCTAGAGGCAGCATTGACGATGACTACTGATGCCGATGTGGATGGTGTTACAGTTGAGTATAACGATGCTGCTCATGCCAACGTTCTAGGTCTGGATGCTCGTCTTGAGCAAGGAACTATTACTGGATACCAAGCTCAAGCAGAGGCGAATATCGATGCAGGTCAGGTAACTATTAATGGTATTTCTTTGGGTGAGTATGATACTACTGTTGACTACGATGGTAACGATACTGCCGGTGAAGAAAGCGACTTGGTAGCTTGGATAAATACTTACACGAATGAAACTGGTGTCACAGCATCTCTTGATAGTGCAAATGGTATTACAGATGCTCTAAAACTGACTTCGGTTGATGGTAGCGATATCTCTATCTCTTATAAGGATGGTGATGAAGCTGCAATGGAAACTATCCTCGGTTTAAACGAAACGAATGCTGCTGTAGGTGCTGGAGGTAGCGTCTCAAGTATTGATATTTCTTCTGCTCGTGGTGCACAAGAAGCTATCGGTATCATTGACTCTGCACTAGAACAGATTAACTCGACTCGAGGCGACTTGGGTGCGGTTAATAACCGTCTAGACTTTACAGTGAATAACCTGTCTAACGTATCTGAAAACGTAGCGGCTGCCCGTTCACGTATCGAAGATGCTGACTTCGCTGCTGAATCAGCTGCTCTGTCAAGAGCGCAGGTACTACAGCAGGCAGGTACTGCAATGTTGGCTCAGGCGAACGCGGCTCCACAGCAAGTGCTATCACTGCTTCAGTAAGATAGCGGCTATACTATTAAACAAAGTACTAAGTAGAGTATCTATCCCCCTAAACCGTTCACGGTGAAGGGGGAACTCTCAAAAGGTTAAGAAGAGGATTGACTTATGGCTATTGAATCAATGGGGGCAGCTACTGCTAATGTTGTTCAGCCGTCACAGCAGCCTCAGCAAGCAGAGCAGGTTAAGCGTGAACCCGTAGAACCTCCTCAAAAGAGCGAACGTGTCCAGCAGCAGGCTAAAGAAACACAAGCGGTGTCTGCTGAGAAACTCGAAGCAGCTATCGATCGTTTAAATCAGATGATGGAAAGCAGTCAACGTTCTTTAAGTTTTTCTGTTGATAAAGCGTCAGATAAAGTTGTTGTTGAAGTACGTGATTTAACTACAGATAAAGTTATCCGCCAGATTCCAAATGAAGAAGCGCTAGAATTTGCTGAATCATTGGATCGGATGATAGGATTCCTTTTCGATAAGAAGGCCTGATCAACACAGGCTTTTTTCCATTCAATTAAAAACCAGAGGCAAACACCATGAGTGATAGCATCATTAGCTCACTGGGCGCCGGTTCTGGTATCAATACCACCAGTCTTGTTACCCAGCTTGTAGAAATTGAGAAAGCCCCTCGTGAGGAACGTTTAGATACCACCGAGGAAAAACTCGAAGCTCAAATTTCTGCTTATGGAACGCTACAAAGCAGTTTGTCTGAACTCCAAAGTGTTCTTGACCCTCTTTCAGATAACGATACCTTTAATGCTCGTTCTGTTGCCTTTCCTGATACCGATGTTATTACCCCTAATTCAGTTGATGCGGGTGCTCAGACCGGTACTTATCAGATTGAAGTCGTTGAGGTTGCTCAGTCACAGTCACTGGCAACCGGTGCATACGCTGATAAAGATGAAGCACTAAACGAAGCTGGAACGCTGACGATTAGTTTTGGTACCTGGACTTATGATGAAGATGCTGATCCCGGTGCAGATGTAGATACTGATCAAGATCCTTATTCTTTTGCCACTAACGATGCGCGCGCAGCATTGAATATTACCGTTGAGGCATCCGATTCTCTGCAAGACATCGCAGATAAAATTAATGCTGAAGATGCGGATGTGCAAGCCTCAGTATTATTGGTGGATGGGCAATACCAGTTACTTCTTACTGCTCCGTCAGGTGCAGATAACGCACTTAGGGTCAGTAGCGATGATGCAACAAAAGGCGATTCTACGGGCTTAAGTGTTTTTGAATATAATGAAACAGAGCACTCTCAGGTCACAGAAACTCAGCAAGCTCAGGATGCAGAACTGTTAGTTAACGGTCTTACAGTTTATCGTGAAACCAATGAAATTGATGATGTTATTCAAGGTTTTAACTTTTCATTAAACAAAGCTGAGCCAGGAACCAGTTTTACCTTTACCGTGAGTGAGGATACATCCACGGCAGAGCAAGCGATCAGAGATTTTGTTGAGGCTTATAACCTTTTCTACGAAACCGCGCAGAATTTAGTCGGTTATAGTACGGATGAGGAAAATCAGACTGTTAGGGGAGACCTAGCTACTGACGGTACTGCCAAGGCGTTAGTTAACCAGATTCGAGATACGATTGGCTCGCTAGTCCCAGGTATTGAAGATGGTTTCACTTCATTGACAAATGTGGGTATCCGTACGGAGTTAGATGGCTCCCTTTCAATTGATGAAGATGATTTTAGTGATGCTATGGCAAATAACTTTGCCTTAGTAGAA
This sequence comes from Neptuniibacter sp. UBA6509, assembly GCA_002435145.1. Classification (GTDB taxonomy): domain Bacteria; phylum Pseudomonadota; class Gammaproteobacteria; order Pseudomonadales; family Balneatricaceae; genus Neptuniibacter. The sequence continues at coordinate 29,752 of DJLT01000005.1, read as the reverse complement.
ACACTGTTTGCTACAGATGTAGGATCTTCAAATGATGAAGTCAGTGTCTCTGTAGGTAGTTATGCCTCGGGTACCGTTCCAGGTAGTTATGATGTTGTTGTGACGACCGATCCGGAAAAAGCGACGGTTACTGCTGATGCAATGGTCGATGGTGGTAATATAGGATTCGATAGTGCAGCAGATACAGTTAGTATTGCCGATGCTAGTTTATTGGATTTGTCCTTTAAGGTAACGGTTGATGGTGTTGAGTCAGATACAATTACTTTGACTGGTAGCTATTCAACAGCGGATGAAATTCGTGCTGATCTGCAGTCTTTGATTAATGGTGATACTAATATAAGCGGGGCGAATGTTGCCGTAGATGTAACTTATGATGAAGCAACGGATCAGTTTGCTTTCACTTCTAGAAGTTACGGTTCAGCTTCCAGTGTCTCATTTGATGATACCGATTTTGGTGCTGATATTGCGGAGTTAGGGTTTATTACTCAGTCTGATACAGGTGTCGATGTTGTCGGTACTATTGATGGCGTCGCTGGATTTGGTTCTGGTAATGTATTGTTGCCCGCAATTGATTCTGATCCTTATGGTTTGAATTTTACGATTGGTGAAAATGCTGTCGCGGCAGGCTCAGTTACTGTTGATTTTTCCAGAGGTTTTGCAGGAGAGCTGGATAATCTGATTAATAGCTTTTTATCTTCAAATGGTGCCATTAAACTACGCGAAGAGAATATTAATAACGCTTTGGAAGGCGTGGCTGATGATCGGGTTGAGCTTGATCGTAAAATGGAGAAGTTAGAACTGCGATTATATTCACAGTTTTTAGCCATGGAAAGAATCGTGAATAGTTTCCAGAGTACTGGGAATCAGTTAGATGGTATTCTTGATCGATTACCGTTTACTGCATCCAATGGTTAAAACGTAAAGGTTAAAGGGCTTTCTTTAGAAGAATCGCGCTTAATATAATTAATTTAGGTAGGTATGTTTTATGAGCGTAAATTTGAACGCCCTTAAAGAATATAAAAGTGTAGATCTTAGAGCGACCGTTGAGACCGCAAGTCCGCACAAGCTTATTTCAATGTTACTGGAAGGTGCCTTGACTGCTTTAGCGCAAGCTAAAGGGGCAATAGAGCGGAAGCAAATTCAAGATAGAACCGAGAGCTTAAACAAAGCGACAGATATTATTGTGGGTTTAAAAGGCTCCTTAGATCATGAAACTGGTGGGGAGATGGCAGCTAACCTTGATGAATTGTATAACTACATGATTCGTCAAGTCGTGAAGGCTAATCGTGAGAATAGTGCAGAGACCGTTCAGGAAGTAATGGATCTTATTCTTGAAGTGCGCTCTGGGTGGGCTTCGATGCCAGTAGAAGTTCAGATTCAGGAAAGTAATAAGTAGGATGAATCAGCTTGCTCAGCAACAACTTGTAAAGAAAGCGTTAGATTTGGGTTTTCAATGTTACTCCTCGGGCAAGCTGGATGAATCTGAAATGGTATTCCAGAAGGTGCTTTCACTAGCGCCTTCAAATTTTGATGCGAACCACTTTCTTGGCATACTCTGCATTCGTAAACGATCTTATGAAGACGCCATTCAATATTTGGTAGCGGCTATACAGGCAAAGCCGAAGAGCGGTGATGCTTTTCATCACTTGGCCTGCGCTTTATTGGAATTAAAGCGAACGGAGGCTGCGCTCGAAAACTTCCAAATTGCAGTTACTTTGAAGCCCGAACTCGCCGCATCGTATCGAGGAATGGGGGATATATATTCAGCTACTGGAAATGTAACTGCCGCCATCAAGAATTATAAACTCTCACTAAAATACGATAAGAATTCAGTGAAGTCTTATAATAACTTGGGCCATGTATACAAAACCATTTCTGAGCTAATGCTTGCGGTTAAATTTTTTAAAAAGGCCTATGAACTTGATTCTAGTAGGTTGGATATATTTAGCAATATACTTATGTGTGTCGCTATGAGCGAAAAAGCAAATGAGTTATATGAACATGAGGCTGCTAGCTATGGAGCGGCGGCTGCAAAGAAGGCTAAGAAGTTTCAGGAATGGCCAAACTTAAACCTTAACCCTAAAAAAAGGTTGAGAGTAGGGTTTGTTTCGGGTGATTTTAGGAGCCATGTTGTCACTAAATTAACGGCGGCTTTTTTTGAACAACTCTCGCATTTAGATGTAGAATTAATTGCATATCACAACAATTGGACAAAAGATGATGCGATGACTACGGCTTTAAAATCCGTTTTTAGTGAGTGGTATCCGGTTAATTTTCTTGATGATTTAGCCCTTGCTAAAAAAATTCATACCGATTCTATTGATATCTTAGTCGATATGTCAGGGCATTCGGCTCATAATCGATTGCCTGTTTTTGCATATAAACCTGCGCCAATACAAGTTAGTTGGTTAGGCTTTTTCGCGAGTAGCGGTTTAGCTGAAATGGATTATTTTATTGCAGATAAAGTCGGAGCAGAAACAACAAGCTCGTTGTATGTGGAAGAATTGTGGACGGTAGATAGCTTTCAGTGCCTAGCGATGGGCGGTATTGATATAGATCGATGTTTTAGCTATCTTCCGTCAGAAGATAGTAATGTTTTTACTTTTGGCTGTATGAATCGTATAGATAAAGTATCCGATAGCGTTATTGATGTTTGGACTAATATTTTAGCAAAGTGTCCACAGTCGCAGTTATATCTTAATTCGTCGTTGTTTAAAGATGATGAATTTAAGCAGAGCTTTCTAAATCGGTTTTTGAGCAAAGGAATAGAATCAGACCGCTTGCTTCTTGAGTATCACGATGGCACCTATCAAGGGTACCTATCCAGCTTCAAAAAAATTGATCTGGTGTTAGACACCTTTCCCTATACAGGCTCTACCGTGAATATGGAGTCACTTTGGATGGGGGTTCCTTATGTTTCACTGCTTGGTGATACCATCATCGGTAGAACAGGGTCTTCAATACTCAAAGGGGTCAACTTATCGGAGTTAATTGCGAGTGATGAGCAAGAGTATATAGATACTGCGGTTAATTATGCGAAGGACCCAAGTAAGCTAAAAAATACTAAAATGATTTTGCATGAGAGCATCAAAACGAGTGGTTTTTTTAACCCTTCGTTAATAGCTGAGGATTTCATGCAGGCCTTTGAACAGATGTGGCAGAGATATGTTGGAGCCAAGTAATATATAGCTAAGAATATTGTTTGAATTTTAAAGGTTCACTTACCTGAATACCTGGTGTTATTTTTTTATCACTTAAAAACCTTCCTACACAATAATCACACGAATTTAGATAGTCTTTATTAAAGATGAACTCTTTGATTTTATGCCCGAGTTCTTTGGAAGATGATAGTAGATCGACATAGTCATCTTCATATAATGGCGTAGCTCTTAGTTTATCCACATGGGCGGAAAATGGGCATCTATAAAATTTTCCATCCATAATGGTAAATAGGCATTTGGCGCAGCAGTTTTTGAATACCTCTTTTTGGCTTTCTATACTGCGGTTATGTTCTTTAATCGAAGCGCAATCGGTCCAGTTTTGAGCCTTGTCGGTATGGTATTCAATGTTGTGTTCGTCGAGCGTGCCGATCAAACGATCATGATTCTTTGAGAGTTCATCATAATCTGTGATCATCATCATCACTTTTTTATTTTTGAGGCATTCCAGGGTCTGCCCTTTAGGTAAAATGGTACCATTGGTATAGATAATAACTCTACCGACCTTTTCTTGATTATTGAGCCAATCAATCGTCTCCGAAATATGCTTGTTCATGAAGGGTTCCCCCCCAATCACTCTGAATTCATTGACTTGATCGATATGGGAAAAGAAGGACTCTAGAGAAGCGGTTAACTCTGCAGCATCGTAATTTACAGGTTTCTCATAGTACTGCATAAGGTTTGAGCAGTCTTTGCAACGCATCGAACACTTTTCCGTGATAACTATATCCACGCTTCTAAGAAAAAGCTTATCAGGTGATTGATAAGCATCATGACACTGTATGCAGGTAGATACCGCATAATCTAAAAAAGAAAATTCAGTGTCGTACTTATGCTTGCCTATCTCAGCAAATTTTAGAATATCTCCCCCTGCATGCCATTGTGAATAGTGCAGGTCATTTAATTGGATGACCACATCGTTAATATCAGCCGCTGAAATAATGAAAATGGCTTCAGGGAAAAGGTCGTGTAGCTCGGAGCTGTGAATAATACGATGGCCAAGCATAAATTGGCCTGAATAGTTTTTTTTGTTATCACAGAACGCTGCTATTTCTACATTGTGGTCAATGCAAGTATTCAAAATAACCTGTCCTGCATAACCTGCCCCAAAAATAATTACAGGAACCTTCTGTTTTGTAATACGTTCAAAAATATTCATATACTGTTTACTCATGTATACCGTTTTCGGGCTTTGAAGTAACAAGCCAGTATGGTTAGTAGTGGGAGCTTTTTGAGTAGGAGTTGAGGGATAAGTACACTTTCACCAGGGTCGGGATTGTAATGAGAAAAATTATTACCAACCCATTCCCTTTTACTCAACTGTTTAATATATCGGTAGATAGGGAGAAAACTTGAAGGGGACAAATTTGCACAGAGCCTGATAAGCTGGATGATGGTGTATATAGTAATCGCGTTACCCAACAGGTTCTCGATTTCATTTTTAGTTACCTCATGACGTTTGAGGTATGTTTTTGAGAACTGAAGAGCATTCACATAGCCAAACATACTATGTGGGTCGCCGGTTAGTTTGGTGGTGGCAGAGCTAAGCATAGGGTGTGCGCGATAATGGCATAGGGGCTCAGAAAGGTAATAAATACTTTCAATGTGATGAAGTGTTTGAAAGTTGAATTTTACATCTTCATAGCTTGAAAGAGTTGTATCAAAAAAGCATGAGTTTTTTTGGATAATACTATTTCTAAATAGTCGTCCCCAGGAGTAAACAAATAATGAATGTCTATTGGGCTTGTTTAGATAGTTTTTTACATAGTGAGTAATTTCTTGGGCCCCTAGGAGTGTATTGTTTTCAAAGATTACGGTAGGTTTTTTTTTCGCATTATGTCCAAAATTATTGAATGCGCAGACGGTTAAATCGCTATTTACTTTTTTCTGGGCGAGCATGAGTTTTTGAATCGCTTCGCTTTCTAAGTAGTCATCAGCATCTAAAAAAAGTAAAAACTCACCTGTGGCATGTTCTATGCCGATATTTCTTGCAGCGGAAACGCCTTGGTTTTTGGAAGAAATCGCCGTTATTCTAGGGTCTGAATAGGTCTGAATTATATCCAAGCTATGATCTGTTGAACCATCATTGATGATGATCAGCTCAAGCTCAGTGTATGTTTGAGAGAGAATGCTATTAATGCAGTTCTTCAGATAAATTTCGGCGTTGTAGACCGGAACTACAATTGTTACTAATTTAGGTGTTAAGTTCTTATCAGTCATTTCAATACTAAGTGAAAAGGGTGCTGTAAAGTTTTTTATGAACCGCAATCAGATTTGTTGGCATTGTTGAGTGCCATTGCCATTGGTTGTTCTGAGGGTTATCGGTATTAAAGGCATTCTCTGGGGATAAGTTCTTCAGAAGTGTGCAGTTGTATAGTAAGGATATAAAATGCCCCCGCGTGTCACGTTCATGATTCATTAGCTCTTGAACCATACTCGGTGATTCATCGTGTTGAACGTTGGTACTGAGTTCTTTCTCGGCGACTTGATGTATTCGCTGGCTAAATGTTTCTTTGTGCCTGATTATTCCTCCTGGAATATGCCAACCTGGCCCGTAGAACTGGTCATCTCGCCAAGTAAGCAATAGTTGCCCTTCATCATTTTTGATGAGTAAATCAACATTGACCATAGGGGTACAGCGACTCACTAAAAAAAATAGATCTTCACCAAGGCCATTCTTTTGCTTAGCAATATGTTGATCAATCGTTTGTATCGCGCTTTGTAAATTTTTCATTTAAACCAACTCCAAACCACTATTTCTAAGTATGGCAACTTTTAGGTCTGGAGAGTATTCGGATCTGATAATTCGGGCTACTTCATCGGAATAGCTGGCGGCCATAATCAGGATCGCTTTTGTTTTATGGGTTTTGATTGCTTCAGGAGATAATATTTTTAGGTGACTTGCAGGTGTGAATTTACCTTGCTTAAATGTTGCCGAATCAACGACAAAAGAAAAGTCCTGGTGCAGTTCAAGTAAACTAATAACCGCAAGTGCTTGGTGGCCTGCTCCCCAGATAGCCGTTTCCTGTACGGTATAATCGTGGGTGAATTTTTTTATCTCCTGATGAATCTGCGTTTTGTCTTTTATCAGGCCGGTCAGGTCAGTGGAGGAACGCTTTTTTACTATGGCTGAAAGTGAATAATCGTGCCATACCGGTTTGCAGCTAATAATCTCAAATCCATTGTTTTCTAGAAGGTTAGATAGGCTGGCTTGGGTGAAGTAAAAAAGATGATCGCGAATAAATTCTGAGAAAAGTTTTTGTTTAACGACCATATCGAAATTAGGCACTTCAATCAGGCCAACACCATCAGGTGTAATGTTGTTGTGTACCGCTTGTAGAAATGAAACTGGATCAGGCATATGTTCCATAAAATTAAGGCAGTAGAACGCTTTGAATGGCGCTTCGGGAACTATACAGTCGGCACTGTCGAGGTAACACTTAAAAATACGCTCAGGGTTCTTTTGGATAGGTAGGTCACTCCACTCTGTTCCGAACGCTTGAACGTCTTGTTTAGCCATAAGTTGCAGATACTCACCTTGTCCAGCCCCTACTTCTAAAATACGTTCGCCCTGCAGCGAAAATGAATTCACAAAATCTGAAAACTGCTTTATGCGGAAGCTTTGCATTTCATCAGAGAAGGCTGCGGCCCGGATTACTTCACGATAATATGGAACAGGCTCTGAATTTAATTGAACTAGCCCGCATTTTTCACATTGATGCACCTCAAGAGTTTCGCCACAATCTTCTGTGACTGAAGCCTCATCAGGAAAGTTTTGTGCCATGCTAGGCATGTTTTCAAAGCAAAGTAGAGGGGGGGTGAAGAAATTTCCCTTACATACTCGACATCGGTTGATATGTTTAATTGTCATATTTCTGCTGTCAGAGCGGCTGCAGATGTATAAGGGCTGATCTCGAAACGGTCAAAATATGCTCGCCAAAGGGGGTCTTCCTCGTAGGCCTGAATTGCTTTAAGGCGATAGTTGGTAGCGGTTTCTTTATTTCCAAGTTTTTCGTGGCAGAGGCTTGCATAATGGTAGGCAAACCCATGATTGTCCAAGGCTCTGATCGCATTTTCAAAGCCTTTTAAAGCCAGCTTATATTCGCCTAGCTTTAAATCTGTGTTATGAATGAAGTTTACATCGAGGTTGATGTCGTATGTGATTTGTTGAATGTATTCCGGTGTAAAGTCTTCTGTTGATACAACGGCCTTTCGGAAATCACATCCAATATCTTTGATTTTTATGTATTTTTTATCGGTGCAAGTGTCATGCATTTCAGCGCCAACTAATGGTGTCGCAATTGAAATCATAAACCAGTTAGCATTTAGTTTTTTCAGAAATTCCCGAGTGTCTTCAATATCTTTTTTTGTTTCACCAGGCATACCAATAAGAATGTTGACGTTGGTATAGATTCCTAGATCTCGACAGTCATCAGCGACTCGTTCAGCAATGGATAATCTTAGAGGCTTTCGCATGAGCTCTTTTAGAACTCTAGCACTGCCCGATTCAACAGGGAGCACCAGCTGGTCTGCTCCTGCAGCTTGGAGTACTTCGAGCATTTCCCTGTCTAGTGCATATAGCGTTAAGCCATTTTGAAAGACTGCTCTAACTCCAAGTTCAGTGACATAACGTGCAATCTCTTTCGCTCTTTCAGTGTCAGCCATAAAGTGATCGTCCTGAAAGACAAATATTTGGGCCCCATACTGCTCTTTCAGTTTTTTTAAATCCTGTTTGACTCTATCCAGGCTGTAGTAGCGCATGGCTCTACCGTGTACTTTATGAGAAGCGCAAAAGGTACATTTAAAGGGGCAGCCCAAAGAGGTCATAATATGGAAATTATCAACTTTATTTTTTAAGGAACCATAAGCCATGATGGCAGGATTAGCACCATACTTTTCCATCTTGCATAGCTCATAATCATAGAATGGAATATCGTCTAGGTTTTCTATGAAATTATGTTGGAATGAGAGATTTTTTTGAGCTTTATCCGCCGTTATCCAGCTTGTATGTTGATCAATATATTGTTTTCGATCTTCCGCTTCGATAAGCCCTATAAAAGGTTTCTCTCCTTCACCGTAACATAGAGCATCAAAGGCCTCAGTTGAGGAGAGTATTTGTTGGTACATGCTGGTTGGAACGCCTCCTCCTGCTAGGATAAGGGCGTCTGGGAAAATATCCCTACAGCAATCAGCTATCTCTAATATATTAAAGTACGAAGAAGAAAATAGCGCAGAAAGGCCAATGATATCCGGTGTGGTTGTAAGCTGATTACGGAGATAGTCTTTGTAGTATTCAGATGGTGAGGGAAAAGCAAAGGTATCTAGTTCATTTAGCTCAATATTAAAATCTAATAGTTCAGTGTTAACGGGGGTTTTACTATTTTGTTTTACGTAGGCACTTAGAGATAGGGCCCCAAGAGGCATATCGGTAACTAAGCTGCCATACATTTTTCCATCTTTTTTGCGAATTTGTTTAGCATTACTAAGAGGGTTAAGAAAATCCTCGAATGCAATGTGAGGCGGAATAATGAAGAGAACATTAGTCATATGGGTATCTCTATTTTAACCTAGATTAACGTCTTTTGTTCTATTATTGTTGACGCTTTTTTAAAGGTCTATTTTTTTTGACTAGCGTTGAATTCCTTGTGAAAAGTTTTCATTCAACGCTGCTGTTTATCAGTTCGTATGCTAATTAATGTACTCAAGCGCTTCAGGAGGCAGCATTTTATCATCTATATAATAGGTAGCTGAGGGTTTACCTAAATGTAGTTCATGGTATTGTACGCCCCAGCTATCCATTTGCTGTTGAGTGAGTTCTGTCCAGTCAATGCCGGTTTCTGATCCTCTGGCAGTAAAGAGTACAATGTAGTTTCCTTGCGCGTAAAGTCTGTTTATATGTCGAATATTTTCTGCTAAAGGTGTGGATTGGGTATAGTCATTACCTTCTGTTATAGATGCGATGACACCGTCAATATCCACTACAAATTTCTTAGATTCAGGTGCGTAACTGGTTTTCTGTTCTGATGCTGTTTCAGTATTGTTTTGTTGCCACTTTATATGGCGTTTTAATGCATTAGGAAGTGAAGTCCAAACCCTAAGACCTAATTCATTACTGGCTTTAGTAATGTTAGGTACATAACATGAGCGATGCGCGTGTTTATTCTCTTTTCTTTTTACTTCCACTTCTTCATTGGTGTTGGTACTGGTTCTGATAAGTTCAGCGAGCGTTTTGATTGAATATGATTGGTCTGAACCAACATTGTATGGGGAGCCGGGAGCACCGAGAAGCAGTATGTGCCATAGCCAAACGGTGAGGTCTGACATGTAAAGGTATGAACGTATAGGGGTTCCATCACCTTCAATTGTAATTTTGTCTCCTTTCAACGCATTCTGTAGAAAATTACCTATGGCATAGTGTCCCATGGGTAGATGCGGACCTACAAATGAGAAGCAGCGTGCAATTTTTACATTTAGACCAAATTGTTTATGGTGTTGGGTGCATAGCTGTTCAGTAAGGCGTTTAGTTGTACCGAATAGGGACTCAGGGGCTGTGCAGTCAGGAGCAGGTTTGAAGTCTTCAGAAATACTCTCTTTTCCTGAAACGGGGCCATATATTGCTCCAGAGCTACAGTAAAGAAAGTTTTTTGTTTCGGCTCTTTTAGATGCAAAGTCTAATACTCTCCGCGTACCATTAATCGTGCCATCTATTATTTGCAGGTGTTGTTCTTCCGGTAAGTAACCCGGGTCCGTAGCTAAGTGGATGACATGGGGAAACGTCCCAGCAGGGAAGTTTGAGTGTCGAAGGTCCCCTGCATGTAAATGAATATTATGCTGTTCGCATTCTGGGAACTTATGCCGGAACGATTCTGGATCTCTTGACATCACTGTGACTTGAATATTGGCGCCTAAGATGTCATTGGCATAGGCGATACTAGCAAGAACCCACCTGCCAAAGAATCCCGTTCCACCGGTGATGAACACCCGTTCGCCTTTTAGCTTTTGCCAGATATCTTCTGTACGAGATAAAATTTCGGAAAGATCTTCATGAGGTATATTGAAATACATTGTAGATGAACTCATTAGTTGCTTCTGGCATGGTAGGACGTAGGCATTAGATCAACTCGCATATTCTTTTTTAATTCGTCTAGGGGTAGCAATGGAGACATGTCTTCTAAGGGCATGGAGAGCATAGAGCCGTCTGCTTGAGGGATTGCCGCTGATTTAGGCCACAGTGTTTCATTGTTTATAATTGAAACATCGCATATTAGTGGCCCGGTTGTAGCGAGAGCTTGTTTGATACCTTCTTCTAATTCTTCAACCTTAGTGATACGTTGAGTTTTTAGCCCTATAGCGTTCGCAACGGCTAAAATATCAGGGATGTATAAGCCCGCTTCTGAACCTGTTCCAACAAAACGGCTATCGAAATAGTTTCTTTGTGTATTTCTGATTGAGGCATAACCTGCATTGTTCATGATGAATATGCAGATAGGTAATTCTAGCCCTGCAAGTGTACTGAGTTCCTGTAAATTAAGTTGCATACTACCATCACTTTCAATAGCAACGATCGGTTGGCGCTCGTTCGCAAGACATGCGCCAATTGCTGCGGGTAATCCGTATCCCATTGAGCCGAGACCGGATGTCAGCATAATGCGTTGCCCTTCTTTATTTTTGAAAGCGGTATAAAAAGCTTCAATAGCTAGTCCGGAGCTTCCTGTGATTATTAATTGGTTTTCGGGGAGTGCATCCGAAAGTGCTTCAGTTAGATGATAAGAACTTATTTCGCCTTGAGTAGGAAAGGGTTGTCCGTCATTAATCGGATATTCTGTTTTCCACGATTTACAGGTGTTTACCCAGTGTTGCCAATTTGGAAGTGATTCCTCGCGGGACCTATCCAGCAGAGCTTTGAGGAATGTATTAGCATCGGCACAGAATGTTTGAAAGTTGCTCTGAGTAAACTTCTTAAGTTCGGTTGGATCAATATCAATAACGATACGTTGTGCGGAACGGGCAAAATTATCTACAGAATAGGCTGTCACTACAGGGTCTAATCGTGCGCCTATGCTGATAAGTAAGTCACAATTTTGAACTGCAAAATTTGCTCCGCGTAATGCAACAGAGCCTGGCTTGCCTGCATGTAGATCGTGTTCGTAAGGGATTAAATCCATTGCATTCCATGTTGTGGCGACAGGAATCCCTAGTTCTTCATAGACCGTTTTTAAGGCTTTTTCAGCGCCTGATAATCGAGTGCCGTGCCCTATTATAAATAGAGGGCGTGAAGCTGTTTTGAGCTTTTTTAGAGTGGTATCAACGGCGGTTACAGGTATTGTTTGGGTCTTTGAATCAGGCTCAATTGTTAAGCTACTTAGTTGTTCAGGGTCAATCATGCTGGCCTGAACATCGAGAGGAATGTCGAGCCAAACAGGGCCTTGGCGCCCGGTTGTTGCTAAGTGGTAAGCTTTTTCCAAATGTTGTCGAATTTCAAGAGGATCGGTGACTGTCACTGCATATTTCGTGACTGATTTGACCATTTCAACAATGTTGACCTCTTGAACGCCTTTCTGGCGTACTCCGCTATCTCCCATCAGGTCTGTTCGCTTTGCTTGACCTGAAATAATGATCATAGGAACAGATTCAATCCAAGCCCCGGTTACGGGGGTGATTATATTTGTTGTACCGGGCCCTGTCGTGACGAGCGCAACTCCAGGCTTGCCTGATACTCTGCCGTGTGTTTCAGCAGCAATGCCAGCGGCTTGTTCATGGTGACAAGGAATAGCTGTTAGTCCTTTTGTATTTGCAGCAGCATCGACAAGATACATGGCTCCGCCGCCGGGTAAAAGGAAAATGTGTTTGCTGTCGCGTTTGGCGAGAAAATCAAAAATATAGTCAGCAAGTCTGATGTTATTATTCATAGCAGATGAAACGTATCCTAAATTAAACTAAATCGTATTAATCATTAAATTCAAGGTTTTGCCAGAACCTTAAGTAAGTCTTTCGGTTTCTGTTTTGCATGATACTGTTGTCGGTATAGTATGAATCATCGGAAAAGTGGCGAGTGGAAACTTCTTCGAAGACACCTCCTGTTAATGATCTAAAGCTATGTTTTGTGTGAGCTGACACCGTGATCATTTCGCCTTCATTAAGTTGGTGCCAAGTCCCCTCTAGATTTACTTCTACAGAACCATGTAAAACGTAGAACGTTTCATCTTTCTTTTTGTGGAGGTGCTCTGGATGTCGTTGCCCCGCGAGTAAAATGATCAGTTTTTTACAATACTGACGATTCATAATCGTAATCATGGCAGCGCCTATTTCCGAGAAAGAGCTCTCTCCATAGTGATGAGAGATCTCTAGTGACGCTTCAGAAGGGATAACAATTTTTCCTTTGGTGAGAATATTATTAACCTCTTTCACAATATCAATGATATGCAGCCGGGTATTTTTTTCTTTAGAATTTATGGCCAAAAGAGGGCTGTTGGCCTCGATGGAGTGAGTCGTTGAGCGGTGGATATATTTAGACCATTCATTTGCAGTGACTTGGCCTTCCTGGCATGGAATTGCAAAATAAATGTCATCGTCTGTTATTTGCTGCCCCGCTTCAACGTTGTGCTTAAGGTAGGCGCCACGACGAAGCGATCTAAGACTATCAATTTCTTCTATAGGAGGTGTAACACGAACGGTTTCGCTAGTGCCGCAAAGTTTGAATGCTGTTTCAATAGCTCTCAGCCATTCTTTAAGTTGCTCTGGGGTAGCTGAGTACTCATTGGGTTGATATTTCTCTGATGGTAGGGCCACGTGTCGTTCAAAAAGAGTAGCTCCTTTGGCTACGGCCATAGATATTGAGCCTGTAAATGAAGGAGGCTCGTGGGTCGAATAACCAATCGGAATATTGGGGTAACGCTGTTTCAGGAAGTCGATTTGATTTAGTTGGATTTTTTCCGGAGGCGTAGGGTATTCAGCCACGCAATGATTAAGAGCAAACTCTTTACCCCTATTGGATAGAAAGGTCACAACGCTGTCTAATTCATCCACTGTTGCGGCGGCCGCTGACGCGATGATCGGCATGTTGGTATCTGCAATGGTTTCTAATAGCGGCCAGTCAGTAAATGAGCAGCTAGCAACTTTAATAATATCAAACCCCTGCTCAGCTATAAGTGGAACAGATTCGCTATCAAACGGGGTGCACATTGCTAAAAAACCACTGTCTTTAATCTTGCTAATGATCTCTTCGAACTGGGCTTGAGTTAAGCGTGTTTCCATAAAACGTTTGACGTATTTCAGATCCATTCGGTCCTGAAAAGACGGATGGATAAAGCTGCCCATCTGACGATATTGAAGTTTGATCGCAAAGTTGAAAGGAAACTTTTTACAAACTTCAGCAAGTGCCTCGATCATTTTTAGACCGTGGCTGATATCTCCCATATGATTGTTAGCTAGTTCTAATACAATCAAGGGTTTCGACAACGGTAAACTTTTCATTTGTTCGCTCTGTATCTGTGTTGTAAATCAGTTAGTAAATACTAGGCCATTGACCCAATATTCATCTGCATTGCCTAGGTGCATTCTATGATTGAAGGTCAAATTGTATCCATAAGCTTCCAAATGAAAACCTTCATTATGATTAGCTGTTTCTAAAGCTCCAAACCAAAGCAGTGGAGGGTAGCCATCTGTTCTCATTAAAAGGTCTGGACAGGCAATGAATGCTGCGCAGGTATCAACCCCCCCCGCTAGGCTGAACTGTTTAGGAAGTGAGGATATTCGTTCTCTGGCTGCAGCAAGGGAATACCCGTCCATAGCCGGGAAGTACAGCCCGATAATATCGGTTTGTCGTAGTTTATCTAAAAGTTCTTGATGCCGGGATTGAGGGCTAATGGTTAAGCGTTCAATAAGACAGCCTTTGTAGTGATTATCAAAGCTGTATTCGGGGTAACGTGAATTATAGGAGGAGCAGACAGCAGGTAAAAATGTGCTTTGTAACAGCTCGCCCGCATCATGAATGCTTTGCTTAGGAATGATGAAAGGAACATAAGGCGCATTGCAAATATTTTGTGTTTCAGGGTCAGCTTTTAATTGTTTTAATAGGGCTTTGATCTGACTTTTGAAATTAGTTAAATCGGTACTACCCTGCCCAAGTAGAGCCGTCATTTGGTGAAAGATGGCTTCTAAATCAATTTCAGGGGTATTACATTTGAAGTAACGGCGAACTGTTGTATGGGCCGATTCTGAAATGTTGTCGGGAATGCAGCGTCCAAATTCATCAAATAAGCTTGTCATTTATAAATACTCTAAGGCCGATTAGTCGTTAATTAATGTTATGTGGGCTGCTAATCAGTGAGGCTGTCTGAATCAGAAAAACCTTCACCCCAAGGCACAGGGAGAGTGGTGTATCTAGATGTGATCTCAGTGTGTTTTTTGATGAATTTTTCGTCTTCCCCAATTAGACAGTCAGGGCGGTGAGGTCCTAGCCAAGGGTTACGCATTCCTCGATTTAATATTTCTTGTAAAGGTGTTTGAAAAATATTGCCAATAGACATATCAATATAAGGGCAAGGTGTAATTTCGCCTGTTGAAGTCACCGTGATAATTCCTTTAACGGTAATGCACCCTTTGTAGGAACCATATGACGGTGTCATATGAGAGAAAACGTTATATTGCTTTTCTAATTCTCGCAAAATATCAGCATCTTCTTTTTCAATAACAAATTCAGGGTGCTCAGTGCATGAACCAGTCGGTTTCGCATATGATACATAAAGCCCTACTCCCTTATTTGTTGCGAATTCACACATCTCTTTAAATTCAGCTGTTTTAACTCGCCCTTTAATAAGCACGGTCGATAATAGGAGATTAAGCCCTGCATTGATAGAAGCGTCAATCGCACGCATGACACGCTTATATGAACCTTTTTTATTTCGGAAGTTATCGTGTTCCTCTTCGTTCATGCTATCGAGAGACAATTGAACTTTTTCTACTCCAATCTCTTTGAGATGCTTCGCTCTTTTATCATCAAGAAACCAACCGTTGGTGTCCGTAATTATATAATGTTTTTCTGGATCTATTGCCGCGACGACTTCATCAAAGTCTTTCATGACTAAAGGTTCCCCACCAGTGATAACGAACCTAGCTAAACCTAACTCATCGGCTTCCTCGGACAGCTTTTTAACCGCCTCTAAATCAATTTTACGGCGATCATCTTGAATGTGATGGATTTTGTTTAAGTGCCGATCCATGTAGTACTCTGCAGAACAATGAGTGCACTGAAAATTACATAGGTAGCTTTTCTCTAAGCGAATGATCGGGCTAATTTCTCCACGCGCTTCCATTTCTGAAACTTTGGCTAGCTTGGATGCGATGTAGGGTTTTCTTGTGGCTAAATCGTTTCGCCGAGTTAACTCGTAGCTAGTAAGCGCCGAGTTTGAAATATTTTCTGTTGAAGACATTAGATTGTCTCCTTGGCTGTTATCAGTGGAAGTGGAAAGCAGTGAATAATTGCTGCTTATATTAGTGCTGCTCTATATTATGCTTGCTTTAGCACTTGTGAGATCGTTTCTGCAGAGTACTCTAACATCTCTTTACTCAGAGCAGGCTGTACACCAATCCAAAAAGTGTCTTTCATTACTATATCGGTCATCTCTAGAGATTCTGAAATACGAAATTTTTGTGACTGCATATAAGGTTGGCAAGCTACATTGCCCGCGAAGAGTAATCTAGAGCCAATGTTGTGATGATCTAGGTGTTGCAGTAACTCAACTCGACTTATGGGGCTGTCTTCTCTCAAAGTAATGGGGAAGCCGAACCATGCGGGTGACGATTTGTGAGTTGCTTCAGGGAGAATGATATATTCTTCCAGATGTGACAGTGCTTGCTTCAAAAATGAAAAATTATCTTTTCTAGCGCTTATGAAGTCATCTACTTTTTCTAGTTGAGCGAGCCCGCATGCTGCTTGCATATCCGTAATTTTTAGGTTGTACCCTAAGTGGCTGTAAATGTATTTATGATCATAGCCTTCAGGTAGTGAGCCTTGTTGGCGGCAAAACCGCTTGCCACACGTATTGTCCTTTCCAGGTGGGCAAAAGCAATCTCTTCCCCAATCTCGGAATGATTCGATAATTGGTTTGAGCTTTCCGTTATTCGTGTAAACGGCTCCGCCTTCTCCCATCGTAATATGATGGGCAGGGTAAAAACTCAGTGTTCCAATATCTCCAAAGGTACCAACCTTTTTAATAGGATTGTCAGCTAATTCGCTGTTATAAGTGCTACCTAGGGCATCACAAGTATCTTCAATGACCCATAGATTGTACTTGTTGGCTATCTGCATAACCTTGTCAATATCAAAGGGATTGCCCAGTGTGTGGGCAATCATAATAGCCTTTGTTTTGGGTGATAATGCCGCTTCAATCTTATCCGGGTTTATATTGTATGTTGGGATGTCAATATCTACGAAGACGGGCACTAGACCATATTGAATAATGGGGTTGATGGTCGTAGGGAAGCCAGCTGCAACTGAAATGACTTCATCGCCTGGTTTTAGCGCTAAATTTCCTAGTTTTGGTGAGGTTAATGTGGCGAGAGCTAACAGATTTGCAGACGATCCCGAATTAGTCGTCAGGGTATGCTTAACGTCAAGAAAGCGGCTGAGCTGTTCTTCAAACTTATCATTATATCTTCCTGTGGTTAGCCAGCCGTCCAATGACGCTGAAACCATATATTGTAGCTCTGTTTCTCCCATAAGCTTTCCGGAAGGAGGGATAGGAGTAATTCCAGGAGTGAATGTCTTAGTATCAAATTTTTGGGCCGAGTATTGTGAAACGAGTTCGGCAATTTGTTTGCGTAGATCATCTTGTGTCATTATAAAGCTCGGCCTGTGATCGCGTGTCTATGATTCACAATATTTTTGAATTTGTTTAAGAGTGAATGCGCGGATATCTTCATCGTTGGAGTAGGCTTTGTACCAGCTTACTGTGTGGCTTAAGGCTTGCTCTATTGTCCATTTAGGCTGCCAGTTTAATGTTTTGATGGCTTTTGTACAGTCGAGTCTTAATGTCTGAGCTTCGTGCACACTTGTTGAGGTTTCTTGGAGTGTATAAACCGCGTTTTCTCCCCATAAGTTACTAAGCTCTTTAACAATATGCTTGACCGGTTTTATGTCATGCTTATGGGGTCCAAAATTCCAAGGTCCAGCGTATTTTTTATCTTGACGGTACATAGCCTCGCATAGAATAAGGTATCCAGATAAAGGTTCTAATACATGCTGCCAAGGTCTAGTGGCATTAGGTGAACGAATAATAGCGTTTTGTTGGGTGGAGAACGCTTGAATAATATCTGGAATTAAGCGATCTTGAGCCCAGTCTCCACCTCCTATCACGTTGCCTGCTCTGGCTGATGCTAAAATAACGCCACTTTCTTCAAAAAAAGATTTGCTATATGACGATGTTATGAGCTCTGAACATCCTTTGCTGGCACTGTAAGGGTCATGTCCGCCCATAGGATCAGACTCTGTAAAGGCATTATTATTTTCGATGTTTTCGTAGCATTTATCAGACGTTATATTCAAAATGCAACGTACGGTGGATGTGTTCCGTGCTGCTTCCAGTATGTTGACCGTACCTAAGACGTTTGTTGTGTATGTTTCGATAGGTTCTTGATAGCTTTTACGAACCAGAGGTTGAGCTGCAAAATGTATAACTATTTCCGCTTCAGATTTTCTAAGAGAATCTTTAAGTGTTGTTAGGTCTCTAATATCTGCAATATGCGATGTGATTCCCGTATTTATATTGGCAAGGGAAAAAAAATTGGGAGTTGTTGGCGGTATTAGTGAGTAGCCACAGATATCAGCGCCCAGCTCTTTAAGCCATAGAGTGAGCCAGCTGCCTTTAAAGCCTGTATGACCTGTAATAAATACTTTCTTTCCTTTCCAGAACTTAACGGTTATTTCCATACTTTCCACGGTGCTGAACCGCTTTCCCATAGCTCTTGAAGTAGGGTGTGATCCCTCAGTGTATCCATGGGTTGCCAAAAGCCTTCATGTTTATATGCTGCGAGATCGCCTTCTGTGGCTAGCTTACTAATGGGTTCCTGTTCCCAAGTAGTCGTGTCATCAACGATATAATCAAGAACGTCTGGAGATAGTACGAAAAAACCTCCATTGATCATTGCCCCGTCACCTTTTGGTTTTTCTTGGAAGCTATTGACCATATCCCCCTGCATGTCTAAAGCGCCAAACCTACCAGGAGGTATCGCCGCAGTGAGGGTTGCTTTAACTCCTTTTTGTTTATGGAAATCGATAAGCTCTTTTATATTAATATCACTCACACCGTCGCCATAAGTGAAGCAAAAGGCTTCTTCTCCTTGAAGGTATTCGGAAACACGTTTAAGCCTACCCCCGGTCATTGTGTCTGGACCGGTATCAACAAGTGTTACACGCCAGGGTTCTACAAACTGATGGTGTACTTCCATTTCATTTGAGCGCATATCAAAAGTAACGTCTGACATGTGTAGGAAATAGTTGGCGAAGTACTCTTTGATGACATAACCCTTATAGCCGCAGCAAATAATAAAATCGTTTATGCCATGTGCGGAGTAGATTTTCATGATATGCCATAAGATGGGCTTTCCTCCGATTTGAATCATCGGTTTAGGCTTAAGGTGTGTTTCTTCGGAAATTCGAGTTCCTAGTCCGCCAGCAAGGATTACTGCTTTCATGGTGTATCTTTCCTTATCTCTGGGAGTCGTTATTTAACTTGTTAAAAATAACGTCTGGCGTTGTTATGAATGTTAAACGGTTAGGTCGGCATTTTTGGGACAAACTTAAACTGGTTTTGCTTGTCTTTTTACAGATACCGTAAAACAAATGTTTATTTAGATCTATATAAAGGCTAAGCATAGAGGAATTATGCTAAAAGTCAAAAAAATGCCGCCATGTCATTTTTCTGTGAGGGCTTGAGTTCTATGTCATTTATTTGACATTGAGCTATATGATTGCCAATATACTGCTATCGAAGATAGATTGAGAATAGTAGGATGAGTGCGCAATCCCACGTACTAATTATTGATGATGACCTAAGTCGCAGAGAGCTGATTCAATCGGCGCTGACGTTTTTAGATCGCTCCTTCACTTTTTATGGCTTTGTTGATTGGCTGCAGTCTGCTGAATGTGAATTTAGTGGCGAATCAGTTTCTATGGTTCTATTAGGGCAAAGTCAGCTTCCTATCTCATTAGAAAAATTACTCAGAAACCTGCAAGAGAAAACACCTAATGCTGCGGTAGTCACTCTGGGTGAGTGGCTAGAAGTTGAAGAGTTGCCTGCGGCTCTTAAAAACGGTGTAACAGGTCAGTTGGATGTTCCCTTCAGTTACCAAGAGCTTCTTGATCAGCTGCATAAAGTGCAGTTGTTTACTCAGAAACAGTTAGCCGGTGAGGCTGCTTGCCAATTAAATGCTGATCAGTTTTCCAATCTTGTTGGTATGAGTCAGCCAATGCAGCTTGTGCGTCAGGCGATGGCTCAAGTAACAGGGCGAGATGTAAACGTCCTGATTACAGGCGAGTCAGGTACCGGAAAAGAGGTGGTTGCTCGAAATTTACACGATTTCTCTGCCCGTGCTAATGGTCCGTTTGTGCCTATTAATTGTGGTGCTATTCCTGCGGATCTGTTGGAAAGTGAGTTGTTTGGGCATGAAAAAGGTGCTTTTACCGGTGCGGTTTCAAGCCGAGCCGGTCGATTTGAATTGGCTAAAGGCGGTACGCTTTTTCTAGACGAAATCGGCGATATGCCCCTTCCGATGCAGGTCAAGTTGTTAAGGGTGCTTCAGGATCGAAAGTTTGAGCGTATTGGTGGTGTTAAAACTCTCGATGCTGATATCCGAGTCATCGCTGCTACCCACAAAAATTTAGAAGAGATGATTGAGGCGGGCGAGTTTAGAGAGGATCTTTATTATCGGTTAAATGTTTTTCCGATTGAGATGCCGCCTTTAAGGGAGCGTACTGAAGATATCCCGTTGTTATTAAATGAGCTGGTTCGGCGTTTAAATGATTTAGGTTTTGAGTCGGTCAGGCTTCAGGGTAGTGCGCTTGAATCTTTGTCGCAGCACCTATGGCCTGGGAATGTTCGTGAACTCGCAAATCTAATAGAGAGGCTCGCTATTCTTTACCCTAACGGTGTTGTGGGGGTGTCTGAGCTGCCGAGTCGGTTTCAGCATGTGGCGGAGCCTAATCCTGAAAGATATGTGGCGGATCAATCCGTTGTTCAGAGCGCGCCTGTGAGTTTTCAAAACGTTGAGCCCTCTCTGGATCTGCTGCCTGAGGAGGGAATAGATCTTAAAGCGCACCTCGAAATGATTGAGAAAGCATTGATTGAGCAGTCATTGACTGTAAATGATGGTGTGGTGGCTAGGGCTGCTGAGTTATTAACAATTAGACGAACGACGCTGGTGGAAAAAATGCGTAAATATGGGATGCAGCGTAAGTAATATGAGTAGTGAGCAGGTATATCAAGCGCGTATTGATGAGTTAGAGCGCGAGTTAGCTCAAGCTAAAGAGTTATTGCGTGGTGAAGCATTGCAGCGGCAGAAAAATGAAGATGTAAATGCTGGATTAAGTGATCGCTTTAAAAACTTGTTAGCTATCATGCCTGCGGGTGTTGTTGTGATTAACGGTGCGGGTTTGGTTGCTGAAGTAAATCCAGCGGCGGAAGCTTTTTTAGGTACCCCGTTAAAAGGGCAGCCGTGGTTTGAGGTGATAAGTCGTAGTTTTGCACCTAAAAGCGATGATGGGCATGAAGTTTCATTAAAAGATGGTCGGCGTGTAAGTTTAATGACGCGGGCTATGGATAGTGAGCCGGGGCAGTTGGTTCTTCTGACAGATCAGACAGAAACGCGCTTGTTGCAAGGGCGTTTATCTCATTATCAACGCCTTTCAGAAATGGGTAGGATGATGGCGTCGCTGGCGCATCAGATCCGTACACCGTTATCAGCAGCGCTTTTGTATGTTGATCATCTAACGCGTCAGGATCTGCTTCCCGAGCAGAGACAGAAGTTCGCGAACAAAGCCAAGTCTCGTTTAACGAATCTAGAGCAGC
The DNA here is from genome assembly GCA_002435145.1 of Neptuniibacter sp. UBA6509. Lineage (GTDB taxonomy): Bacteria > Pseudomonadota > Gammaproteobacteria > Pseudomonadales > Balneatricaceae > Neptuniibacter. The sequence continues at coordinate 8,469 of DJLT01000005.1, read as the reverse complement.
AGGTTAGAGATATGCTGATCTTCGCGCGAGGTGAGATGCGCTTAGATGATGTTATCAGCACGGTTGACCTGATGCGTGAATTGGAAGATATGCTGGACTTGCCACTTGTCCAGCATGATGCGGATTGTGATTGTATAAATGATGTCCCTGATTATCAGCTTCAGTGTAATAAAGAAGCGTTGTTGGGTGTATGTATCAACTTGGTTGAAAATGCTTTGCAGGCGAGCGGCAAAAATAGTGAGCTAGTCATTAAGTTTGAAGATACTGACGGTCGATTAGGTATAAGCATTATCGACCAAGGCCAGGGGATGGATGCAGCGGAAATCAAAAATGCATTAGAGCCATTTTATACCACCAAATCTCATGGTACAGGACTTGGCTTGGCGGTTGCGCAGGTGGTTGCGCATGCCCATCATGGCGAATTCAAATTACAATCAGCGTTAGGTGAAGGCACGGTAGCGACGCTTCTCTTGCCTTGTCTATCAACATAATAACTAAAAGTTAAAGATTAAAATCATGCCAAATAAAATAATGATTGTGGAAGATGATAATGAATTGCGTGAGGCGTTATGCGATACATTAGAGTTGGCCGGTTTTGATTATATTGAAGCGCCCGATGCTGAAGAGGCGCTGAAACTGTTGTCGGCTCATCAGGTTGATATGGTTGTGACTGATGTAAATATGCCGGGTATGGATGGGCATCAGCTCTTAGATGAGATTCACAAGCTGCATCCCGGTCTTCCGGTTATGTTGATTACTGCGTTTGGCCAAGTCAGCAAGGCTGTTGATGCGATTAAGGCAGGTGCCGTTGATTATTTAATGAAGCCGTTTGATTCGAGTGCTTTGATTTCGGCTGTTCGGCGTTTTGCTGTTGGTTCTGTTGAGGCTTCCGAAGTACAGCAGCCTATTGCTGAAGAAGCCAGTAGTAAGCAGTTATTGCAGTTGGCTAGGCGGGTGGCGTCATCTGATTCGACCGTCCTTATTTCAGGCGAGTCGGGCACAGGTAAAGAGGTGTTGGCTCAGTATATTCATAATAATTCACCTCGCTCAGGCAAGCCGTTTATTGCCATTAACTGCGCGGCAATACCTGAAAATATGTTGGAAGCTACCCTGTTTGGGCATGAAAAAGGTGCGTTTACTGGGGCTTATGCAAGTTCTCCGGGTAAGTTTGAACAGGCTGAGGGCGGGACGTTATTGCTAGATGAAGTTTCAGAGATGGACTTGGGGTTGCAAGCTAAATTGCTGCGTGTATTACAAGAGCAAGAAGTTGAGCGCATCGGTGGTCGTAAAGTTATTGCATTGAATGTGCGAGTGCTTGCAACCACAAACCGTAAGCTGGAATCTTATGTGGCAGAGGGGCGATTTAGAGAAGATCTGTATTACCGTCTCAATGTCTTTCCCTTGCAGTGGAAACCGTTAAGAGAGCGTCCCGCAGATATAGTGCCGTTAGCTGAGTTGCTCTTTCGTAAATATTGTCAAAAAATGCAGCGCCCCGCTGTTAGTTTATCAGCGGATGTAGGAGAGGCGTTATCTTCCTATTCATGGCCAGGGAATGTCAGGGAATTAGATAATGTTGTGCAGCGAGCCCTCATTTTGCAGTCGGGTACGGAGGTTCGCGTAGCTGATCTAATGTTAGATCCTGCAGATATCTCTCAGGCTGAAATTGTAGAAGATACACCTGCCGTTGAAGAGGATGATTTGGCTGGGCAGTTAGGGGAAGGTATGAGGCAACATGAGTTCCAATTAATTATAGATGCGCTCAAGTTAACTCATGGAAGTCGTAAGGATGCAGCCGAAAATCTAGGAATAAGTCCGCGGACATTGCGCTATAAATTGGCAAAGATGCGTGAATTGGGTCTTGATCTGGATAAATTGCTCGGTCGTTAACGTCTTTAGTTGATTTTCTGAGGCCCCGTAAATAGGGCTTCTAATGGCTTATAGGGACTAAGGTCTTAGGCTGGATATACCAATGTCTAATTCAGTGAGCCGTGCCCCCTTCTGTATAAATCTAAGTCTGATATTTAACCTCATTACGCCTGATAATAAAAAACAGTACAAAAGGCGATCTGAGGATAGTATATAAATACAACAATCAAGCTAAGGGCATCACGATGAGTGAAAAGGTATATCCAGTAAGTCCGGAGATTGCGGCAAACGCGCACATTGATAACGAAAAATATCAAGCGATGTATGAGCAATCTGTTAACGATCCGGATGCGTTCTGGGGTGAAGCAGGTAAGCGCCTGGATTGGTTCAAGCCATACACTAAAGTTAAGAACACATCTTTCGATCCACATAATGTTGATATTCGTTGGTTCGAAGACGGCACGTTGAATGCTTCATACAACTGTCTAGATCGTCATCTAGAAACACGTGGCGACCAAGTTGCAATCATTTGGGAAGGTGATGACCCAAGTGAATCTGAAAATATTACCTACCGCCAGTTACACGAGCGTGTATGTAAGTTCTCCAATGCATTAAAAGCACGTGGCGTTGAGAAAGGCGATGTTGTTACTCTATACATGCCAATGATCCCAGAAGCTGCTGTTGCTATGCTCGCTTGTACACGTATTGGTGCTGTGCATTCAATCGTTTTTGGTGGTTTTTCTCCTGAAGCACTTGCAGCGCGTATCGAGGGTGCAAACTCTAAGGTTGTTGTAACGTCTAACTACTCTTTGCGTGCAGGTAAATCTGTACCGCTTAAAGCTAACGTTGATAAAGCACTAGAGCATGATGCTGCTAAAGCTGCTGTAGAGAGCGTTATCGTTGTTAAGCGTGTTGACCAAGATGTTGCTTGGAACGACAGTGTTGATGTTTGGTACGAAGATCTTGTTGCTGATGCTTCTGCAGATTGTTCTGCTGAAGAGATGGAAGCAGAAGCGCCAATGTTTATCCTTTACACGTCTGGTTCTACTGGTGCGCCAAAAGGTCTTAAGCATACAACGGGTGGTTACATGGTTTACGCTTCCATGACTCACGAGTATGCATTTGATTATAAAGATGGCGACGTCTACTGGTGTACTGCCGATGTTGGTTGGGTAACGGGTCACAGTTATATCGTTTACGGACCGCTTGCTAACGGTGGCACATCTGTAATGTTTGAAGGTGTTCCAAGCTACCCAGATAACAGCCGTTTTGGCCGTGTTATCGAGAAGCATAAAGTTAACCAGTTCTACACTGCGCCAACAGCGATCCGTGCTCTAATGCAGCAGGGTGAAGACGTTCTGGGTGATTCTGATCTGTCTACGCTACGTATTCTAGGTTCAGTAGGCGAGCCAATTAACCCAGAAGCATGGGATTGGTATCACCGTATTATCGGTCAGGGTCGTTGCCCAATCGTTGATACATGGTGGCAGACTGAGACTGGCGGCATGATGATTATGCCTCTACCAGGTGCTACAGCCGCTAAGCCGGGTGCAGCTTCACGTCCATTCTTCGGTGTTCAGCCTGCTCTGCTTGATGCGGATGGCAAGGAACTAGAAGGTGCATGCGATGGTAACTTGGTAATTAAAGATTCTTGGCCTGGTCAGAGTCGTTCAATCTGGGGAGACCATGAGCGTTTCATCCAGACTTACTTCTCTACATATAAAGGTGTATACACTACGGGCGATGGCGCGCGTCGTGATGAAGATGATTACTACTGGATCACTGGCCGTGTTGATGACGTAATTAACGTATCTGGTCACCGTATGGGTACAGCTGAAGTAGAATCTGCTCTGGTTGCTCACGCAGCGGTTGCAGAAGCGGCTGTAGTTGGTTACCCGCATGAAGTTAAGGGTCAGGGTATCTACGTTTACGTTACTCTACAGTCTGGTTACGAGCAGTCTGATGAGCTTCTAAAAGAGCTTCGTCTACACGTTCGTAAAGAGATCGGTCCGATCGCTTCTCCAGATTTGATTCAGTTTGCGCCGGGCATGCCTAAGACGCGTTCTGGTAAAATCATGCGTCGTATCCTGCGTAAGATCGCTGAAGATGATTTTGATGCGTTAGGTGATACATCTACGCTAGCTGATCCAACGGTTGTAGATGACCTAATCAGCAACCGTATGAACCGTTCAGACTAATATTTTTTATAAATTAGTCTAAAAAACTCCCGTAAGCCTCGGAATATCGAGACTTGCGGGAGTTTTTTGTTTTATAGTAGTGGCTTAATCACTGGAAAACCGTTCCTTTAGCGGTCGGCGTTCGAGTAAAGATTTCTTAAGGGGGAATTGGACGCATGCAGTTAGCGCAAAAAATTATCATAGCAGATGATCATCCATTGTTTCGTGCCGCACTAAAGCAGGCGGTAACTCAGGCTTTGCCTGGAGTGGAAGTGATCGAGGCTGATTCTTTGCCAGCAGTGCAAGAAGCTGTTGATCAGCATTCAGATGCAGATTTGGTATTACTTGATATTCATATGCCGGGAACCAATGGTTTTTCTGGTTTAGTCTTTTTACGCGGCCAGAGTCCTGGAATACCGGTTGTTGTTGTATCGGGTAGTGAGCAGCCGTACATCATGAAGCGTGCTATTGACTATGGTGCGTCTGGTTTTATTCCTAAATCATCTTCTCTTGAAACAATAGCGGACGCTGTTGTTGCTGTTTTAGAGGGTGAAGAGTGGTTGCCGCAAGAGGTTGCGGATAACTTGCCTGATGTAAGTGAAGATGATCAAAAGTTTGCTGAAGCTTTAGCGGCGCTGACACCTCAGCAGTTTAGAGTTTTAACCATGTTGACCGAAGGTTTGCTTAATAAGCAGATTGCTTATGAGTTAAATGTCTCTGAGGCAACGATAAAAGCACATGTGACGGCGATTCTACGTAAGCTTGGCGTGCATAGTCGTACGCAGGCTGTCATTGCTGCTCAGCGATTAGGTGTTGAACCGCCTAAGACGGATGTTGATGCTTGATTTAGTAGTTAATAAAAAAGGCGCTTAAAGCGCCTTTATTATTGTCTGCTAGGTATGGATTTTCTATAGATTTTAGCTCTTTTCAGCGCGAGCTGTTGCAATGGTTTTGTTGATCATGGCGCGTAAGGCTGCAGGTTTAATCGGTTTTGTCAGTAGTTGAGCGTTATTTTCACGGATCTCTACTTTAACTTCATCAGTTCTATCGGCGGTGATAACGATGGCAGGCGCTGGGTCACTCAATAAGGGTTGTATCTCGTTAATCGCCATAATGCCTGTGAGTGTCTCAGATAAGTGGTAATCCGCTAAAATTATTTCAGGTTCGAATTTTTCTTTTTGAATCTTTTCAATAGCTTCTTTGGCTGAAAGTGCGGTTAATACTTCACAGCCCCAACCATTCAGTAGGGCGGACATGCCTTGCAAGATGGTAGGTTCATTGTCGATAACAATGGCGCGAATACCGTTAAGGCCTTTGCTGCGTATCCAGCCTCGGCTCTCAGGTTTCTGTTTAACGGCTTTTTCCGGGTCGCCTAAAGGAATTTCAATGCTGAAAACGGTTCCTTTGGTTGGCCACGAACGAACATTTAATTTATGGCCTAGCATTTTTGCAATACGTTCCGTGATGGCAAGGCCTAGTCCTAACCCTTGTACTTGGGAGTGTCTAGGGTTATCGATGCGGCGGAACTCTTCAAAAACCTCGCTTAGCTTGTCTTCTGCTATGCCAACGCCTGTATCCCATACTTCTATTCTGAGCATGTTTTTGCGTCGTCTACAGCCTAAGAGTATTTTGCCGTCCTGAGTGTAGCGAATGGCATTTGATAAAAAGTTTTGTATTACTCTGCGTAGAAGTTGTTGGTCTGATTTTACAATTTTGTTACAAGCTACAAAGTGAAATTTCAGATTTTTCTTTTCAGCAACGGCTGTAAATTCAGTGTTTAAAGCACGAAGCATATCGCTCATTGAGAAGTTGCTAATGGATGCTTCAAGAGCGCCAGCATCTAGCTTGGAAATATCTAGAATAGCTGTAATAAGCTCTTCTGCTGCTGTTAGAGAGCCATTGAGGTTTTCAACTAGTTGATTGGTTTCGCTGCTTTGGCTTTGGCTTTGCTGCGCAAGGGCGGAAGTAAACAGTCGTGCCGCATTTAAGGGTTGTAGTAAGTCATGGCTGGCTGAAGCTAGGAAGCGGGTTTTACCAATATTGGCATCATCGGCATCAGATTTTGCTTGCCTTAACTCGTCTTCCATAAGTGAGCGAATTGTATTCTCTTTACGCAACTCTTTGTTAACAACGGAGAGGGCGTGGGTTCTTTCTCGTACGCGTTGTTCAAGTGTTTCATTGGTTTCTTTCAGTGCTATTTCAGCTTTGCGTCGTTCAGTAATATCTTGATAAAGGGTAAAGCAGCCAAGGACGTCGCCGTACTCGCCAATATGAGGGATGTATTTCACTTCGGCGTAGCGGATGCTGCCATCCATAGTCGGTAGAGTGGTTTCAAAACGTTGCTGGATGCCTTTTAATGCTTCAGCAATATAAGGGCTGCGCAGTTCATATTCATCTTCTGGAATGATTTTGTATAAGGCTTTTCCTGAGATCGTGTTTCTATCTAAGTCAAATGTGTCAGCATAAGCTTTGTTGATGAATAGGTATCGCCTTTCAGGGTCTAGGTATGCAATAAGTACAGGTACATTATCTGTGTATATACGGATATTTTGTTCACTTTCACGCAGGGCTTCTTCGACGTGCTTGTGATCGGTGATGTCCATATAGGTATTAACATAGCCCCCATTTGGCATAGGGTTGCCGCGTACTTCTAAAACGGTCCCATTTGGACGAAAGCGCTCGTAGCTGTGTCGTTTGCCTGATTTGAGAACGCGGAGCCTTTTCTTTACCTGTTCTTCATGTTTTCCAGCACCGTATTCACCTTTGATGGCATTGAATCTAAAAACTTCTTCGATGGGGCGTCCTATGCAGATAAGGCCTTCTGGGTAATCAAACATCTCCACATAGACGCGGTTCCATGCAACAAGTCTCATCTGCTGATCGACAACGCTAATGCCTAGGCTGATATTTTCAATAGTGGATTGTAGTAAAGATCTGTTGAAGCGCAGTGCTTGTGATGCTTCGTCTACAATGGTTACGACATCGCCTATGTGCATGTCTTTGCCACGTAGAGTTGATGCTAAGACGATGCGTGCTGAGGATGCGCCGATCACGCCAGCAAGAAGGCGTTCTGTAAATTGTATGAGTTCTGGCGTCGCTTTATCGCCTGTGAGTGGTGGTTCTTCTCCTCGTTGTAGGGCGAAACCTGTGAATGCATGTTGAGTTCGGCTAAGTCCTAGAAAGCGCTCTGTGAGCATCTGTAGGTCGCCAACAGTGACCTGGCCATATTGTCTTGAGCTCTCAGTGAGGTCTTTATTGTATACATCAACAAATGCACTTGCTTGAATGCGGTCGACTAGGCGGGGGTTGGTGTATCTAGATACCAGAACGTAGAGAACGGTATTTACAAATAGAGACCAAAAAACGCCGTGTGTTAGTGGGTCTAATGCGTGTAGGCCGAAAAGTCCTGTAGGTGTGAGCCAGGTGATACCAAAAATGCCATTTTCAATGTATTCAGGGCCCAGTAGGCCTGCTTCGCTGAAGGAGGGGAGTACGAGTGTGTAGAGCCATAGTAAAAAACCACCAATTAGCCCCGCGAGTGCTCCGTGGCGAGAGCCTGTTTTCCAATAAATTCCTCCAATAATCGCAGGAAAGAATTGTGCAGCAGCGACAAATGCGAGTAAGCCAAATGAAGCAAGGGGGGATTGCTCGCCAAGAATTCGATAGTAGAAATAGGCAAGTATCATCAAGCACATGATTGTTATGCGCCTAACGCGTAATAACAGGGCGCCTACGTCTTTATTGTCCGAGAGTCTTAGCCAGGAAATGCGGAAGAGTAATGGCATTATGATGTCATTGCACACCATTGTTGAGAGGGTAATGCTGGCAACAATAACCATACTGGTTGAGGCTGAGAGTCCGCCGATAAATGCGAATGTTGCGAGTTCTTTGTAATCAGCAGCCAGTGGAAGCATGAGTACGAATGTGTCGGCGTCAACGTCGGTTCCGTCGAAATACAGCATGCCGGCTGTTGCGATTGGAAGGACAAAAATAGCCATCAGAATGAGGTAGATAGGGAATAGCCAGCGAGCAAGTTTGAGGTGGCCTGAGTTTGTGTTTTCTACAATAGTGACGTGAAATTGACGCGGAAGGCAGATGATAGCGGTGCAGGCGAGCAATATTTCCGTCAAAAAACTGTCGTCAAGAAAAGAGCTGTAGTTACTGTTGTTATGTAATTGGGTTGCTACGTTGTAGGCTAAATCATCAAAACCCTCAAATACTTCCAAAGTAACAAAGATACCTACTGCCAAAAAGGCGGTTAATTTCACAATCGATTCGAATGCTACGGCAAGAACTAGGCCTTCATGGTGTTCAGTGGCATCTATATGTCTTGTACCAAATAGAATGGCGAAAATTGCCATCACAATGGCAACGAATAAGGCGGTATCACTACCTTTACTGATTACATCCTCTGTCCCGGGGGTTA
>DJLT01000030.1 GCA_002435145.1 Neptuniibacter sp. UBA6509 | reverse complement strand
TGAAAACACAGAACACTTAGTTGATATAGCTACGGGCAAAATCATAGCCGCAGCTATAGGTATCGATTACCAAACTAAGTTTGCCCAAAAGCAGCAGCTAATGCGCGCTATAGCTAGCGCATCCACTGAAACTGAGCTTAACGCGATTACCTGGAGCTAAGGATGTCTAAAACTATCGAATTGGAACTAGACGAAAACTATCAAGTCATCGCTGACAGCATTGATTACAGCACCGCGACAGTACAAGTGCGCGGCTCAAATTCAGCAGAAATAATCGTTGATGAACGTACCGATGCTGAACGTACAGCCGATGAAGACAGCATGGGCGTCATATACGGATCGTTAGAGCGCGCTCCATTCGCAGGTTGGGATGGCGAAATAAGAGCACGATGCCCGCACGGTAAACAGAAAACAAAAATAGCGGTAATTTTGTCATGAATATAGGTCACGAAGTGGGCGTGACCGCTCAGCAACCTGGCAGCGTCGGTCACATCATACCCACAAAAGATAATGTGCGGATGATTCCAAAGCTTGATGGGGTGAGTAAACACTACAGGTTTGCTAAAACTATTGTGGGCGATGGTGCAGGCACTATCACACTACGCGGTAAACTGTCTGATATAGACGCGACCGTGAAGCTGCTGGACGGTGAAGGCGTACTCAATCGCTTATATGTAAACCTTAATGATAGTACCGATGTACTATCTGCAGGCACGTTGACTGTTGAAGTTAATGAAATAGATAACTATGCCATTTATGACGAAGTAGTTGAGATTCTCGTATCAGGTGATTTAACCGACCTTGAGCTGGGTACCTTGTTTGCTCGATTTAATGGTACTGAGTGTGCGAAATTCCAGCCGTTTTACATATCGTATCAAGATGATTCCCAGTCGTTTGAATTCGATTTTACGAAAGCTATAGCTGCTTATGTATTGCCTGAAGGGTTTGAGTTTAAGCGCAACATTGTATTAACAAATATCAATGCGTCACTTGATGGTACTGAGCCAAATTATAAGACCATTTCGCTGGGCTTGGGTGCTTCTCTTATTTCTGGCGACCCTGTTTTTTATCGCATAACTATTACTAACCATACGCAAGGAAAGCTTAAAGTTAACGGTGAGCTAGAAGATTCTCCGTGGTTTGGTGCTAATGGTGTTTATGAGGGTGTAATTACTGATCCTGGCAGTTACATATCTACACAAAGCGCGGCTGATGGTGATCGGTTTGCAGGGGATGTTAAAACCGAAATCTACAACATCCCCAACGCTCTATTACTGCAAAGCCCTAGTGCTAACCTTGCTGATGATTTCGAGCCGATGGTGCAGCGTGGTGATGGGCACTGGGTAGGTACTAAAAACTACTTTGGGCCATCAAATCTTGACGCATCATGGGATGTTTCTGGGAGAACGTACACTAAAAACGCAAACGCTTGGGGAGGGTTAGGAGAGAACTGGAGTGTTGGGACAATACAGGAGCCGGGAGATTGGCAGATTAGCTATGACCTTGATGGCTCAGCTATTGAGTTATATACGCGAAACGAGACAGATACAGGTAATACACCTACGCCTCTTGTATCTGGTAATAACGTATTTGATTTTTCTGTGCCATTTAAAGGGATTTGGTTTGATTCTAATACAGCGCTCGGGGAAAGCTTGTCTCGCATAAAGCTTAATCCAAAAGTAACGCTCTCTGATTATCTCCTTAAACGCTATCAGATTGAGCAAGCTGAGGCTGCGATTGCTGCGTATCAGGCGAAGAATAAGAGTCGGTATATTACTAATACAGACAGTGTTGATGACCATATAGCAGGTCTAAGTGCCCAACTGGGCACTGATTACTATGTCGAGTGGGAATTTGTTTCAGATATTACAGATAGCATAGGTTTTTTCGAAGATGCTGAAACAGCGAATGATAATCAACGTCTCAGTATTAATAACGCTGGCGATTTAGTCCAAAAGATAGATGGAGCTTATACAAACTACGGCACTATATCTGATTTGGTAGCCAACTCAGTTCATAGATTAGGGATGTTAAATAGTGCAACTGAGTGCGTGATTCTTCTAGATGGACAGCCTGTTGCGACATCTGGTAGCCGCCCAAATCCCCTAATAGAACTTTTGTTTAAGCAGGGCACGTATTATTTTTCAGGAAAGGTTTTAGGTTTTACAGTTATTGACCATGAATCACCGCTCCCGCTTGGTCAGGGGGGGCAATCCTTCTTTATGCCTCTGGATGATGAGCCGGGGACAATTGCAGCAAACAAACTTGGCTTAGATAAGAAAGGCAATATTGTTGCTAAAGATGGTGCGGCTAGCGTTCTTATTGATTCTAGCGATTTGTTCAAAGCCGGTAACGCTACGTTGGCTGGAGACACAATAATAACCACTGCAGAGAACTGGAGTTATATTGCTCGCGATTTGACTACTGTTATAGGGCAGACATATGTGCTCCATGCGCTTGGAAGTGTTTCTCAGGAAAATGGTTTATGGCAGGCCCGTGTATGGGATAGCTCGGATGGGTTCGTTAGTTTAGCGGCTAAAGAAGCAGCTAATGGCAATGGGGTTTATTTAGCATTCACTGCTACCTCTACCGAGTCACGCATAGCAATTGAGAGGCGGCTTGGGAATGTTGTCGGGGATACTATACAGGCGGTTATATTGGATGTGTACGCAGTCTACGGATACGGAGAATGGCAGGGCTTACCAGCTGATTTCTCAAGTACCGAGCTTTATACGCGCAATGAGCAAGGTGCTTATGTTAGCGCTACTGAAACGCTATCCCTCTCCGCAGAACTTCAGCGCCAACACGATCTTTCGATTGTTGAAAAGCAGATTGAAAAGCAGCTAGCTAAAGCTGAAAAGTCTATGGTGCTGGCTGAATTAGATGGCGTTAACGACTATCCCAGCGCGCCAGAAAAAACACTTACAGGTGATTTTGATTTAACGTTTTGGGTTAATTCATCTGATCTATCAAGTGATGTCGCGCTAAATGATAGCGCAAAATTCGCACTAGATGGTGAAGAGGGATACTCGCTAATCTACATTGATAATCCAGACGGTCTTGAATTTCTTATTGGTAACTCAGGAACCGGATTTTCACGCCACATTTTCGGTGGCCAAACTGACATTTTCAATGGGTTTTTGAATCAAATAACAATCTCAAAACGAGGCTTGGCGCTGAGTGCGTTTCTAAATGAGGCACAACAGATCGGCTCAACGATAACGATTGAAGATGTGCCAATCACGATTGAATGTAGTTTTTTTGGTGGATTTGGACGCTATTTGAGCGGACATGCTGGACCTATCTTAATAAAGGACTATGCAGACCCTAACAGCTCAAGTTTCTACGTCTACAATCCCGCTGGTTATCTTGAAGATAAGTTGCACACTGATGGCAGCATGGATGGTGTTTATAACGGTATGCCTGCTGATTTCTCTAATATTCAGAAATGGACTAAGAAAGGTGATGATTGGCTGGGGCCTGCTAGTAATGATCTCCGACCTTCCCTTTATGGAGCTTCTGAAAATCTCAATTTTACTGTTGATGGTAATCGAGTCAGAGTGGAGCGTATTACAGGGGTGGGCTGGGGCGGTGTCAGCATGAGGGTTGGGGGCGAAACTATTGCCCAAGATTTCTATGTTGGAGTGACGTTTAACGAAGTTATTGGTGGCGATTGGAAGATCAATAACAATGAGGCGGTTTACAACCAGTCTTTACAGTCTTCTCAGATAATCACATCAAGAGATAACGGTTTCATCATTATAGAAGATAGAACCCCAGTTTTGGGTGAAGTGTTAGATGCAACTTACACAGTCAAAAAAGTAATCAAAGGAGCATAACAAATGAGCTTACAAACATTAATTATCGCATCTTCACCGGTTCTTGCTGTGTTTCAGGAAGCAGCTGCTAACTCAGGCTGTACAGTTACACAGCTTGGTGAAAATCTGTATCTATCAAGTTGGCGCTGGTCTGATATTGAAAGCTATGTTGAAACTGATTTAACGATTGATCCGCTATCTGTTGGAATGGCATTGAATACAGAAGGTGAGGAAGTAGAGACGCTTTTCGATCCCGCAAATACTCAGCCCCAAGAGATAACAAGTAATTACCTACTTGGCATCAAGCGTACTGATGAAGACGGGCTGTTCTTTCCACCAACAGTAGAGCCCGATCCTGAGCCACGCTATAAGCGTGTAATGAACGCAGAAGAGTTCGTCAGAGACCTATTAGGACTAGAAAACTGGAT
>DJLT01000020.1 GCA_002435145.1 Neptuniibacter sp. UBA6509 | reverse complement strand
TCGTGCTCGTGCTCGTGCTCGTCAGCATGTTCTTCTTTAAATGAATCATCTAAAACAATATCAGAGTTATTTGCAGCAACCTTAACGCCCTTACACTGTGCTTGGTCAGGCAGATTGATTAACGCGCTTGTATCTTGCAACTTAACCAGAGTTTGAGCAAGTAACCCTTTATCAGCAGCGGTTTCTGCCTGATGTTCAAATCCGGTAAGATTCATTTGCGGTGACTGGAAGTGGGCCTCAATATTTCCCCCTTCCACCACTATATTAAGCACTGCTTCACCATGTACATGAGCTTCATGTTGCTCAAAAGCTGCTGCATTTACACTTACTAGCGCTGCGCTTACTCCTAAACATAGGGCTAAAACATTCCTGATCACGTTCTATCTCCAGCAAACAAGTTGATACAATATAACATTACTATATCTTGATTCCGAGGAAGAACACAATCGATGCCCTTCCCGATTACTGCTACGCTACCAATTGATCCGCATCAGCTAATAACTCATTGTCAAAAATAACCATTCTAATTAATTGATAGCGATCAAAAACATTCTAAGCTTTATGCGTATGCTGACTATAAGTAGATGTAGCTCTAATAAAACTGGCATGCCATATAGCGGTAGGTTATGCGATGAAAATATCCCTTAGTTCTGAAATAGGTCGGCAGTTAGCTGTGATGTGTATCATTAGCTTAGTCAGTATGTTGCTCCTGTTTTATCTTTTTTTTAATGCCTTCAGCAATACCTTTTATGCAGATAAACAACAAGAATCAAAGCATTTAACCGGTACCGCTCATGCGATCGTTGAAGGCTTTTATGAACTATCTCTTGATGGTGAAATCAACAGTCAAGAAGCACAGAAAATGGCCTTACACGCCTTAAAAAGTGCCAAATATGATATTGATGGTTATTTCTGGGTTACGGATGCAAGCGGCTTTATGATCATCCATCCAACCATGCCGCACTTGGAACAAACAGACGTAAACTCAGTAACTGATGGCGAAGGTTTACTACTCTTTAGAAAATTCATTGAACAAGCGATCGCCGGTGGCGGTTGGGTAGAGTATATATGGGCCAAACCCGGTCAGACAGAGCTTACGGTACCCAAACTTTCATATGTAACTTTATTTGAGCCATGGGGTTGGGTTATTGGTACCGGGTTGTATTTAGACGATGTAGCAAAACAGAAAAATGTGATTTTCATTAAATCTATTGGCTTTATCATGATCGCCTTTTTCTTTAGCGCTTTGCTATCAATCTACATCGCACGAGCAAGTACAAAGGCAATTAAAAATCTGGCCATTCGTGACCCATTAACCAACCTCTATACACGTAGATACCTCAATGAAACAGAGTACGGCTTTTTGCGCGAAGATATGAAGGATAAAAACAGTCATTTATATGTATTGTTTCTGGATATAGATTTTTTCAAGCAGATTAATGATAACTACGGCCATAAAGTCGGTGATGATGTATTAAGGGGTTTAGGAGCCATTCTAGAAGATCAAACACGCCCCGAAGACTTATGTGTGCGCTACGGTGGGGAAGAGTTTGTCATACTCACCTTAAATACATCCAAAGAAAGCATACTAAAACTTGCTGAAAGGATTCGTTTAACAGTGAAAGCACATAGGTTTAGTGAAAACTTTAATCTCTCACTGAGCATTGGCATCGCGGTGCGACACGAAGAGGAAGACTTTACTTCAATTCTTAATAGAGCTGATACAAACCTTTATCAAGCCAAAAAGAAAGGGCGTGATTGTATTGTGATGGATCAATAAGGCGCCCCCTCTATAAATCCCATAAGCTAAACATTTCTCTGTTTAGCTAAAATCTCACCTAATTTAATGAGCGCATGCTGGCGTCTTTCATTCCATGTATGCGCATAACTCAATCGCAGGCAATTTCGATACTGCGACTGAGCGGTAAACAAATTGCCTGGGGTTATAATAATACCCTGCTGACGCGCTTCTAAATAACTCCCTGAGACATCATATTCTGACTCTAATTCAACCCAGAGCGTAAGCCCTCCTTGAGGTTGGCTTACCCGTATTTCCCCTAGATGCCCCCAATGGGTATAAAGAAGATCAATTAATTGATCCCTTTGCTGCTGTAGTAGCTCTTTCTGTTTACGAACATGTTTATCGTAGTTACCGCCCTCAAGGAAATCAGCTAAACCACGCTGTGAAAATTGACTCAAAGCCAGCATATTCACCATTTTTAGGCGCATTAACTCTTGCTGCCCACTATTAGAGATGATCCAGCCTAGCCTCAGTTCCCTAGACAATGATTTCGAGTAGGAGCCACATAAAATAACCCGATTAGCATTATCCAGACTTTTCAGGGGCGGGATACGAGAACCAAAAGATAGATCGCCGTAAATATCATCTTCTACAATTGTGAAATCAAACTCATCCGCCAATCTAAGCAGTTTCAATCGTTCATCATCAGGGATAACCCCACCTGCTGGCGTTGAGAAAGAAGGAGTCACAACGCAGGCTTTAACATCCCATTGTGCTAAAGCCTGTTCTAGAGCATCAACAGAGAGTCCCTCATTTGCTGTCACGGGTATTTCCAATACTTGCAGCCCCATACTTTCAAGTAGCTGTAAAACACCGTAAAAACCTGGTGACTCAACCGCGACAATATCCCCAGCTTTACAACATGACTGTAACGCAAGTGAGAGTGCATGCTGACAACCCGCAGTGACAATAATATCGCTCTCTTGCAGGGAGCAGCCTAAACGTTGATAACGACTCATAATCTGACTACGTAAGCGAAACAGCCCCGCGGGCTCATCATAGTACTGATGTTCAATCCCACTCTGACTGCGAAGTGCACGCGATAAACAACGATTTAACTCTATGACGCTAACGGCAGCATCGGAGCGCTTACCAATTTCAGGAGAGATATCAAAAGCAGCACTTTGCGCCATGATATCTCGCATGATGTCACTCATATCAACTAAACGCGGAACCGTCACGATTTTAGGCTGCGTAGGCACTGGGTGCTGATTTTTCTTTGCCGTAACAAAGTATCCTGCTTTTTCCCGAACCTCGACCAAGCCCGCCGCTTCTAACCTTTGATAGGCATGTATAACCGTTGCTTTGGACAGTCCCCTTTGTGAACACTGCGATCGAATTGATGGCAGTTTTTCACCTGTTTGGATCTTTCCAGATGCAATGCTAGCAGTCAGTTCCTGCTCCAAATCTTGATACAGATATCTCATATACCCTCCAATCTGTACCTATTATAAATTATTTTTCTATGCCTGTTCCTATTTTTTAATTTAGTTAGAGTATGCAGCTATCACAGATGAGCAAAGTGAGTACAGACAATGCAACAACCCAACAACATGGAAATTCCCACAGTTTCCATTCAGGAAGCCGCACCTCTGCCTGGAAATGGTAAATTTCATGTCAGATTAGTAGAAGGTTTTTATCAAAACCTGAGAAGGGCCACTAGCTGGCCGATGCTAGCGATGTTTTTTGGTTTTGTCTGGCTCAAAATAGATGGTCAACCGGCTGTCATGTTTGACTTTGAAGCCCACCGTATATTTCTATTTGGTTTAGAACTCTCTTGGTACGACCTACCCATTCTGGCAGGCATTATGATTTCTGGTGCAAGCCTACTATTTTTTATGGCCGTGGGCTGGGGTAGAGTCTGGTGCGGATTTGCTTGCCCACAATCAATCTGGACTTGGCTTTTTATCCGTATAGAAGACTTCGTAGAGGGTCGAGCAGCCAAGCGATCAAAAGCAGAAGATAAAAAGTTGCAAGGGTTCACGTTATTACGACGGATACTGAAACATATTTTATGGGTGGTCCTATCTCTCGCTACCGCTATTACCTTCAGCGGTTACTTTATTCCTATTGAACAACTTATTAATGACTTACTCTCTTTTGATGCTTCCCTATTCAGCCTGTCATGGATCATCGTGATGGCCTTATTAACATACGCTAATGCAGGACTCGTACGTGAGAAAGTATGTCTACACATGTGCCCATACTCACGTTTTCAAGGCGTTATGTTTGATAATAAAACACGCACAGTCAGCTACGATAAATCTAGGGGGGAGCCGCGTAGTCACAAGAGAGGCGCCTTAGATAACGCTGGAGATTGCATCGATTGCCATATCTGCGTGCAGGTATGTCCAACAGGCATTGATATACGAGATGGGTTACAAGCTGCTTGTATAGACTGTGGCGCCTGTATTGATGCGTGTGATAACGTGATGCTAAAGCTGGGCAAAGAAACGGGATTAATCGAGTTCTATTCTGAAGAACAGCTCAACGTTTCCATCTCAACCTCGATGAATACAGCTACAGAAGCCAAATATAATCTATGCTCTGTACCATTCACGAGTGAAGCAACAAAGTCGTCTGCAAATGATTTAAGCGAAAAGAATTCCACACCTTCCTTTATGAGTTTCCGTTTATTCAGTTACTTGGCCATCTTCATCATTACACTGGCCAGTGTATTTTACGGGCTACAAAACAAAACTGAATTGATCATTGAAATAGCCAAAGAACGTGGCTCACTCTATCAAGTAGAAGGCTCGGAAGTTTGTAATAATTACCAGATCGAATTAGAAGCTTTTTCTAAAAATTTAACACGCTTAAATGTGCATATAACCCATGAAACGCCATCTATACCACTTCGATTAATTGGACCTAAAGAAGTTAATCTCACTGAACAAAACAACACCTATATCTATAGAGTATGCGCTCCGAAAAAATACGTGTCCTCAAGGAGTGAAATTGAATTTTCATTCACGCAACAGCAATTTTACGCAAGTAAGAAAAGTACCTTTCTAGGCCCCAAATAAAAAGTTCTTCAGCTTTATAGTCTCTATCTAAAGGGACTATCTAAAGGGACTATCTAAAGAGAACATAGATCTTGAAAACAGAACAAGAGAAAGGTGATTAGCGAATTACGGTTCGAGAGAAGCTATCACCTTACTCTTCCCCCCAATTGCCGGTGCCCCCAACACCGGCAATTTTTTCTGCACGTTTTAGCTATCTTTCAGCTATTGAGATGCAAAAAGCTTTAATTTATCTTTTCGGCTTAACTGTTTAATTGCATATTCACGCTTACAAGCGGAAGAGCGATCTACCTGACTCTCACTCCATACCATTACAACAGGACGACGTACGCTCGTGTACTTAGCACCACCTTTAAGCTCGCCGTTATGCTGACGAGCTCTTCGCTTTAGATCGGTGGTAACGCCTGTGTATAAAGTGCCATCAGCACATTCTAATAAATACACATGCCAAGTACCCATATTGATGACCTCAAACCCATAGTTACATCTATTTAGAATTTATTTTACATGAAGATTAATCTAATCAATCAGATTGCTTTAACGATAACTTCAAACTTACCGACTCCTCACATCCTAAATTTGAGGTAAATTCGCCCTTCGAAAGAACAAAAACTCAAAAATGTAAGGACCCACTGTCTCTAAAAAGCAATGAAATAGGCCATTACAAAAGTCAACATATCTAAGCTCTAATTATTAACAGTCCACACAACTTAAATTTGAAATTCAAATGTGGATAAAAGAAACTAAATTAAGCCTAATAACACCCTTCAATACCTAACTCACTGATTATTAAGTTATTAAAGATATAGTTCAGATAAGCAACAAAAGTAGAAAAGCTAGATATTACGGGCCCTATAGACATCTACCCAAAACTTACCCCCAAAGTTATTCACAGATTATTGGGATAAGTCAAAAGAGATGACTTCTAGAACATTTAACACACTATCACTTACTTTGTTGAGTCAAGATTAACCACCACTAAACGGCCATTCAGCACAAATAAAAGGAGCTGCTAATCTATAGATAGTAAAAAAGGAAAGCTACAATGACTGATAAAAGCCTACCTTCCGATTGGCTAGATTGGATTGATGAAAATCTCACGAGAGGGTGCGATACCGGTGAAATGCTATCGATATTAACTCTTAATGGATTTGAACATGATGTTTGTACCGACGTTATAAATTCTTTATCAAGAGAGCGTTCATCAACGCCGGTAACACAAGTGACTTATATCCCTAAAGCCGAGAGCGACAAATATACTTCGAACATTGAGCTATTCACTGTCAGAGAGTTTTTAAATGATCACGAATGCACACAACTCATAGAACTAATTCGCCAAAATCTACGCCCATCCACAACAACCAACGACGCCGGCCAATATAAAGATTACCGAACAAGCAAAACATGCGATCTAAGCTTGATCGACTCTGACTTTATAAAAGAAATTGATAGACGAATCTGCAAAATGCTAGGAATATCCCCCGAAAACGCCGAGGGGATCCAAGGACAATGGTACGATGTTGGCGACGAATTCAAAGAACACACCGACTACTTTGAGCCCAACAGCAAAGAGTTTCAGGAGTTTGGTGAAGCCTTAGGCCAGCGAACTTGGACCTTTATGATCTATTTAAATAACACCCAAGCTGGCGGCGAAACATATTTTAAAAAATTAGATAAAAGCTTTTACCCAAACCAAGGTACCGCCGTCATTTGGAATAATCTTTTAAAAGATCTAACACCCAACCCGAATACTCTACATCAAGGAAAACCTGTAAAACTAGGGTATAAAGCGATCATTACAAAGTGGTTTAGGCTAAACGGTAATGATAATTTCCGGGATGTTAATGAAACTATTCCCCCACACACCCAACAAGGATTTCTTCGTACACATATACCTCAGACGTTATTCCGACAGATTTTAAAGTTCTATATGCAACAAAAACATCTTGCCAAAGATGAACATGTCCCCGGCTTTATCCACAGTCAATCATCTAAAGCCAGCGCTATAATTGAAATGAACTCTGAACTTAAAGGTGAGATCCATAGAGTACTACAACCTATCGCTGAATCTTGGAGTGGTTGTTTTCTAAAACCCACTTTTGTTTACGGGATAAGGGAATATTACAATGGGGCAATTCTCGAACCCCATAGAGATCGCCTTCAAACCCATGAGATAAGTCTGATTCTTAATATACGCCAACAAGTTAACTCAGACTGGGCTTTAGTTATTGAAGACCATCTATACCGAAAACATTCTATGTTCCTACTGCCTGGGCAAATGTTGCTTTACGAAGGGTGCAGATTACTCCATGGACGGCCCAGTCCTTTAGATGGCGAACTTTTTACTAATATTTTTGTTCACTACGAAGTAAAACGTTAAACAATAAAAAAGGCGCATAGCGCCTTTTTTATATCATTCTACATTTACAATTAAGGTTCGTATTCAGCTGCAAAAGTGGTGGTATGTTCGCCCTCAAATGACGTCACGACACCTTTCTTTTTCTCATAGAACTGTTTAGTAATGTCAGCACTGCCTCCTATACCTTGTGCCGAAGATCCAAAGAAGGTTGCATTAACTTCCCCACTGATAGTCCGGGTATAGCTATCATTCCCGAAATTAACATTGAGATCGCCTGCTGAAATATTTGTGGCATTTAAAGTTGTGCCACTAATAGAACCCGTTGCGGTAAAGCCAAGCTTACCTGTCACGGCCGCGGTCCCTAAAGATTCGGGTCCAAACTGAAGGTCACTTGCCGTATCAATACCGTTATTAAAAGTACCTGTCCAGGTTCGGTCAGTAAAATTGATGTCTAAACTTACATCAGCTCCAAAACCTGTCGCACCTGTGTAGTTTGCAGATTTTACGCCACCCAATTCAGCTAATCCGTTAACAAAGCTATCAAGCTGAGCTTGAGTTGTTTGTACACCATATACAAAGGTTCCTAGTGCTCCACTAAATACGAGTGTAGGATCTTGGTTCGGGTTGTTAGACTCTTCGACCTCAAATGTTCCATCTCTCCATGTTCCTTGCATCAGATAAATATCTTCATCAACTCCTTCTGTAAACAAACCATATTGAGCAGGAACAACTAATGTACTTATTTCTCCCTCATTATTAAGCGTTACAAGCAGCGTTCCTGTGGCATCGTTAGTTGGAGAATCGACAAATTCTAATGATGTGACAATAGAACCCTCCGTTGGGTTAACCATATAGGATTTTATTGCCTCCAAGAGCAATTCCGAATCTTCACCCTCTAATATCACAGTGAACGTACCTAACTGAGCATCCGTAATCGCCGTTGCATTCTTCAACCTCCCCTGCCCTTGTCCCTTAGCACAGCCTTGATCACTTGGGTTCACGCAATCAATACGATCATCACCCAGATAGTGGCTCGAGTAACCACTCACTGTAGGTATTGGCGTTGGTGTTGGCGTCGGCGTCGGTGTTGGTGTTGGTGTTGGTGTTGGTGTTGGCGTTGGCGTTGG
>DJLT01000111.1 GCA_002435145.1 Neptuniibacter sp. UBA6509 | reverse complement strand
CTAACTATGGGACAGCAGTGGCCAACGGGCAGCTTTTTTTGTTTGTGGCTGTGAATTAAGGTTAGGCATTTTGGATAACAGGGAGATTTTATGGCTGGTCATTCTAAATTCGCCAATATTAAACATCGCAAAGCGGCACAAGATGCAAAGCGTGGGAAAGTTTTCACTAAGTTAATTCGTGAGCTGGTGGTCGCAGCGAAAGAGGGGGTGGTAATCCTGATGATAACCCTCGATTAAGAGCGGCTATTGATAAAAGCCTTGGCGCTAACATGAAGCGCGATACGATTGAAAAGGCTATTCAGCGTGGTGCGGGTGGTGCTGAAGGTGATCATTATGATGAGCTGACCTACGAAGGCTACGGTTCAAATGGTGTAGCGATCCTTGTTGAGTGTATGACTGATAACGTCAACCGTACTGTGGCAGGTGTGCGGGCATCATTTAATAAATTTGGTGGGAATCTAGGAACCAGCGGTTCTGTTGCATATTTGTTTGAAAAGAAGGGGCATATTACCTATGCCGATGATGTTGATGAAGAGATTGTCATGGATGCGGCACTGGATGCGGGTGCAGAAGATGTGGTGAGCAATGAGGATGGTTCTATCGAGGTGCTTACCGATTGGCATGATTTTATCGATGTAAAGCAATCGATGTATGAGGCTGGACTTAAAGCTATTCATGCTGAAATCTCAATGATTCCGTCGACGACTGTTGAGTTAGATGTTGATGCAGGTCGAAAGGTTCTGCGATTGATTGATGCCTTAGAGGATTTTGATGATTCTCAGAATGTTTATCACAATGCGATAATTCCAGAAGAGGCGATGGATATATAGTTGTTCCAAGTTGCTTCTAATGGAAACGGGGCTTGCTCCGTTTTTTTTGTACCTGACACAAATTCTCGGCTGTTAAAAATGTATATTGCTGATTAAGTTTGACGTGAGGCTTTCTAAAATAATAAGACTACGGTATTCTCGCCTGTATAAATAACCAGTATAAGTTCGATGGATAGGTTTGATAGATAGATTCAATGCTGATATTAGGAATAGACCCTGGCTCAAGAATTACCGGATATGGGGTAATAAACTGTGTGGGCAATAAAAATGAGTATGTTGCTAGTGGCTGTATCCGCATCAAAGGCGATGAATTGCCAGGGCGCTTACAGCAGGTTTTTGAAGGCGTAGCTGAAGTGATCGAGCGCTACTGCCCTCAAGAGATGGCTATTGAGCAAGTTTTTATGGCCCGTAATGCTGATTCTGCTTTAAAGCTTGGGCAGGCGCGCGGTGTTGCGATTGTCGCAGGTACCAATGCGGAGCTGCCGGTCTATGAGTATGCGGCGCGCAAAGTGAAGCAATCTGTTGTGGGAAAAGGATCTGCAGACAAGTCTCAGGTTCAGCATATGGTAGCGCATATCCTTAAATTACCGGGTCTGCCTCAAGCGGATGCGGCGGATGCCTTGGCAATCGCCCTGTGTCATTCTCATACGCGTAGTAGTCTTATTAAAACAGCGGGGACAATGTCCTCTCGAAATGCAGGTTGGCGCCAAGGTTGAATAGGCTAATTTGCGGGGCTCAAGTGGGTGAACGATGAGTTACGAAGCATTTATCTATATTGCTGATTTAATGGGCGTTGCAGTGTTTGCGACGGCCGGCGCTTTGGCGGCCCAAGGGAAACGATTAGATATTTTGGGTGTGGTGGTTTTGGCAATAGTAACCTCCTTGGGTGGAGGTACGATTCGAGATATTACTTTAGACATTCATCCCGTGGTTTGGATTGCTAATACCGTCTATCTATGGACGGCAATCATCTCTGCCGTAGTCGCCTTTGTTGTATGTCGTTATGTGCAATATCCACGCCGGCTATTACTTGTTTTAGATGCGATGGGCTTGGCATTGTTCGCTGTTTTGGGGGCCGAAAAGGCGATAGCTTTAGATTTTTCGCCTCTAATAGTTGTCATGATGGCTGTAATCACGGGCTGTGCTGGTGGCATGATTCGTGACATTCTTACTGGCCAAATACCACTGATATTACAAAAAGATGGTGAGCTATACGCAACCTGTGCATTGGCGGGCGCTGTATTTTATATAGTGTCTTATGACTATATGAATGCGCAGTTAGTGGCTCTAATTGCGATGCTCATCATATTTATTTTACGTATGGCCGCTATGTTTGCTGACCTTAAGCTCCCTGAATTTATTGTCGCAGGGCATAAGCTAGAGAAGATTAAAAAAGGAAAAAATAAGTGATTGGTCGATTAAGAGGCGAATTGATAGAGAAGCGTCCACCGCAATTGTTGATAGATGTGAATGGTGTGGGCTACGAAGTCGAAGCATCAATGAATACTTTCTATCGTTTGCCAGAATGTGGTGCCCCAGTTACGTTGTTTACTCATTTTGTAACACGCGAAGATGCGCAGCTGCTGTATGGCTTCTATGAGCGCGAAGAGCGTGTGCTTTTTCGTACTTTAATTAAAGCCAATGGTGTCGGGCCAAAGCTAGCTATAACTATTTTATCTGGTATTTCGACATCAGAGTTTGTCCGTTGTGTTAATGATGGAGATACCGCTTCGTTAATCAAGCTGCCTGGGGTCGGCAAGAAAACAGCTGAACGTTTGATTGTCGAGATGAAAGATAAAATTAAGGCGCTTGGGCTAGAAAGTTCGGGTGAATTCCAGCTTTCTGCAGCTGATGGGCCTGATATGACTGCATTAGAGTCTGTGCCAGATTCAAGAGATGAGGCTGAGAGTGCGTTAGTTGCTTTGGGTTATAAGCCTGTGCAAGCTTCTAAGTCGGTTCAGCAAGCAGTCAAAGCGCTAGGTGCGGCGACGAGCAGTGAAGAATTGATCCGTTATGCGCTACGCGCAATGGTTGGATAGGAGTTTTGGTAAATGATTGAAGCAGATCGCTTTATCTCCCCTTTAAGTAATCCTGTTGAAGAAGCGACTGATAGAGCAATTCGCCCTAAGTCGCTTGAGGATTATGTTGGGCAGCCTGTCGTTCGTGAGCAGATGGAGATCTTTATTCAGGCAGCAAAGATGCGGGAAGAGGCGCTCGATCATACGCTTATTTTTGGTCCTCCTGGTCTAGGTAAGACGACTTTAGCAAATATCATTGCCAATGAAATGGGCTCAGAGATCAAGACAACTTCTGGTCCAGTTTTGGAAAAGGCAGGAGATCTTGCTGCGTTGCTGACCAATCTAGAGCCTAATGATGTCTTGTTTATTGATGAAATTCATCGATTAAGCCCAAATGTTGAAGAGGTGCTCTATCCAGCGATGGAGGATTATCAACTTGATATTATGATTGGTGAAGGACCGGCTGCACGATCAATAAAGTTAGAGCTGCCTCCATTTACATTGGTGGGC
This sequence comes from Neptuniibacter sp. UBA6509, assembly GCA_002435145.1. Taxonomy (GTDB): domain Bacteria; phylum Pseudomonadota; class Gammaproteobacteria; order Pseudomonadales; family Balneatricaceae; genus Neptuniibacter. The sequence continues at coordinate 6,944 of DJLT01000111.1, read as the reverse complement.
GCTACGACTCGAGCTGGACTACTAACATCACCATTGCGTGATCGTTTCGGAATAGTACAGCGTTTAGAGTTTTATAATATTGAAGACTTGACGAGTATTGTTTCGCGTTCAGCTAATTTATCTGGTACTCAGATCGATGGGCAGGGAGCAAAAGAGGTAGCCAAGCGTTCGCGTGGTACGCCACGTATTGCTAACCGTCTTTTGCGAAGAGCACGTGATTATGCAGAGGTCAAAGGTAGCGGTAATATTGATAATGATATGGCTGATCGCGCCTTAAATATGCTTAACGTAGATGATCATGGTTTTGATCATCTGGATAGACGCATGTTACTGACTATGATTGAAAAGTTCGCTGGTGGTCCGGTCGGTGTTGAAAGCCTAGCTGCTGCTATTAGTGAAGAGCGGGATACGATTGAAGATGTGCTGGAGCCTTACCTTATTCAGCAAGGGTTTTTGATGCGTACGCCGAGAGGTCGTGTGGTTACAGATCATGCTTATCAGCACTTTGGTCTTGAAAAACCAACTATAAGTTAGCGATGTAACAACTAAGCGCCCATTCGCTTTTTCTCTTTTGATAAAGTGGGACGCGATTAAGGCGATATTTTGTACAGTCAAAGGCTTATATCGCTTTTACAGTTTCAACGCCTATAAAGAATTGGGGTTTCTGTTTTTAACTCTATTTTGACCCTATATGAGTGAATTAACCCGATCTAGATCAAAAAGTCGCATATAAAGTGTGCTTTTTATGTAAACCTGATCTCAATCAAACACAAATTTATATCCCTGCGTCTACTATGCCTATTAATACACAATAATAAATGGCAGGTATTACCATGACGGTTGGACTTACACTTTCTGAGGTGACTTCATTTAAAGCTGAGCTCGTGAGTTTGCTTGAGCAGTTGCGTTCAGAGATTGTAGAAGAGGTTGAGCGGAGTGCTGATTTACAGCAAGAGAGTATGACTGTGCATGATTCATCTGAAGAGGCGGATGCTGAAGTCAATTTCATGCTTAAAGTAGAGTCTTTGTCACGTCATAGTGAGGAGATAGCTGAATGTTTAGCCGCGCTTGAACGTATAAATCAGGGTGGATTTGGTATCTGCACTGATTGTGATGAAGAAGTTGAATTAAGTCGATTAAAGGCTTGCCCGACAGCGGCACGTTGTATTCGCTGTCAGTCTGCACATGAAGGGCTTATTAAAAAGAGTGCATAGTTTAGATCCCCTTCTGAGCTGATTAAAAATTCCTTATATTGAACCAGCCTTTTGGGCTGGTTTTTTCTTGTATTAATTATCCTGACTGTTATTGTTGAGCCTAAATTTTCTGTCCTGAATTAGATGGAACTTATCTGTTTTTGAGTGATCAGAGCATGGATTTGTATTGTCTTTAACGGGTTCAATTTAGAGGAAAGGCGCAGTGGCCGAAAAAATGTCGATCTGGAGTCTAGTTGCAAACGCAAGTGTGGTTGTGCAATTAGTGATGCTAATGTTGTTAATGGCATCAGTGCTTTCTTGGATTATGATTTTTCAGCGTCAGGCAGTTCTGTCGACTGCACGTAAATCGCTGCGAAATTTCGAAGATCGCTTCTGGTCTGGTGTTGATTTGGGCCAGTTATTTAGAGAAGTAAACCAACAGCCAAATTCTGATTGTGGTGCTGAAAATATATTCCGTGCTGGTATTAAAGAGTATACGCGTTTAACTCAGCAAGAGGGCTATGATAAAGACTCTGTGATGGATGGTGTTGAACGTAGTATGCGTGTGGCGCTTGCCCGCGAAGAAGATAAGCTTGAGCGTCATTTGCCATTTCTTGCGACGGTCGGCTCGACAAGCCCTTATGTTGGTTTGTTTGGTACTGTTTGGGGGATTATGAACTCTTTCCGTGGTCTAGCTAATGTTCATCAGGCAACGTTAGCTTCTGTAGCTCCTGGTATTTCTGAAGCGCTTATTGCAACTGCAATTGGCCTTTTTGCCGCGATTCCGGCGGTAATTGCCTACAACCGCTATTCTGCACAAGTTGAATATCTCCTAGGTAATTATGAAACTTTTGCTGATGAGTTCTCATCTATCCTGCATCGTCGCATGCATGCATCTCACTAACCGTTCACTGGGAGTGTGATGAAATGATCAGACGACACAAGAAGAAGCGTAAGTTAAACGCCGACATCAATGTAGTGCCTTATATTGATGTGATGATGGTGCTGCTTGTAATTTTTATGATTACTGCGCCGATGTTAACCCAAGGGGTTAATGTAGAGTTACCTAAAGCATCCGCTGAGCCGGTAGATGATAAAGACAGTGAACCTGTCATTGTTACGGTTAATGCAGAAGGGGAATACTTTATCGATGTGGGCGGTGATCCTAAAGAAGCGGTTAGCGCTGAAACAGTTCAAGAACGCATTAGTAAAATAATCGCGAGCAACCCCAAGAAAATGTTATTGGTGCGGGGGGATCGTAATGTTAATTACGATAAAGTTGTACAGCTAATGGTTTTATTGCAGCAAGCCGGCGCCCCAAGCGTTGGTTTAGTGACAGAGTAGGGTTGGGTTTTGCGTCTAGGTAGTTACCTTCTTCCCACTGTTCTAGCGGTAATTTTACACGCTGTTGTGGTTGTTCTATTGGCTCAAAGTTGGTTTGAGCATGATGATCCGGTTCGGAAGATTCCGCGGCATGTTCAAGCTAGCATTGTGGACATGAAAACCCATAAAGCTCAGCAGAAAAAAGCGTCTGAAGATAAAGCAAAGCAAAAATCAGATATACAGAGGGCTGCAGATGCTGAGAAAAAACGAAAGGCTGAGCAAAAGAAAAAGCAATTAGCTAAAGAGAAAGCGGATAAGAAGAAAGCTGAAGATAAAAAGCGTCAGCAGGAGATTGATAAAAAGAAGGCCGCAGAGATCAAAAAGAAAGCTGATGCTAAGAAAAAAGCTGAGCAGAAAAGAATAGAAGACGCAAAATTAAAGAAAGCGGCAGAGAAAAAACGTAAAGATGAGGCTGCTAAAAAGGCAAAAGCGGCAGAAGCCAAGCGTAAAGCCGATGCTAAAAAGGCTGAGGTTGCACGTAAAGAAGCGGAAGCTGCAGCGGCAGAAAAATCAGCTTTAATTCGTGCAATGGAAGAGGAGGAAGCCGCTCTTCTTGCAGAGGAGCAGCGGGCTTCAGCTATGAGTTATGAAGCCTACATAGTTGATCAGGTGACACGTAACTGGCGTCGTTCACCTTCCGCACGTAATGGAATGGTCGTTGAAGTGACTGTTCATTTGTTACCCTCTGGTCGGGTTAATGATAGATATGTTACTAAGCCAAGCGGTGATTCTCGTTTCGATGAAGATGCATTGCGTGCTATAGATCGTGTTTCAGTGTTTGAAAAGCTGCAGGATTTGGATCCGGTGGTTTTTGATCGTTATTTTCGAAAACGAGTCTTAAGGTTTAGACCGGAAGATCTTCGTGATTAAGTTATAAAGAGGAATAAGTGTGAAAAAGGTATTTCAGCTATTACTTATCAATTGTGTATTGTTGCTTTCCTCATGGTCATCAGCTGAGAGTGATCTTGCTATTGAGATTACTAAAGGTATTGATGAGCCAACACCTGTTGCCGTTGTACCCTTCGCTTGGGATGGCAATTCAGCACTTAAAGAAGATGTAGCTAAAATAGTTTCTGCTGATCTCGGTCGTACAGGCTTATTTAAGATGATGAGCCCTCAGAATATGCTGAGTTTTCCATCTAAAGAAGATCAGGTGTATTTTCGTGATTGGCGAGTGAGTAAAACTGAGTTTTTGATTATTGGTCGTCAAATTGCTGCTGAAGGTCGTCAGATTAAGGTTGAATTCGAGCTTTATGATGTTTTGAAAGAGCAGCGTTTATTATTAGAGCGTGTTTCGGGCACTCAGGATAATTTACGTGATGTGGCTCACTACATATCCGATATGATCTATCAGAAATTGACAGGTATTCGAGGGGCTTTTTCTACGCGCATTGTTTATGTAACTGCTAAACAGCTTGGGCAGGGGAAAGTGAATTACCGCCTTAAAATGGCTGATTCAGATGGTGCCAGACCTGTCACTATTCGACAGCAGAGTGAGCCATTGATGTCTCCTGCTTGGTCAAGAGATGGAACTAAGTTGGCCTATGTGTCTTTTGAAAGCGGCAAACCGGCAATTTATATTCAGTACCTTGCTACGGGCAAACGCGAAAAGGTTCAATCTTTCAGAGGTCTGAATGGTGCGCCTTCATGGTCACCTAGTGGTAACAAACTTGCGATAGTCTTATCAAAGGATGGAAATCCAGAGATTTACGTTTTAGACCTTAATTCGCGTAGTCTTTCTAGAATAACGCATCATTATGGTATTGATACGGAACCTTCTTGGTCTCCCGATGGTCAATCTCTTATCTTTACTTCAGATAGGGGTGGTCAGCCGCAAATATACCGTATCCATCTACCTACACGTCAGTTAGAGCGTGTGACGTTTGAGGGGAATTATAACTCCCGCGGACGGTTAACTCATGACGGTCGTTTTTTGGCGATGGTACATAGAGGAATAGATAATGTGTTTCATATTGCGGTTCAGGATTTGAAAACAGGGCGCTTAGATGTGCTTACAGATACCTATTTAGATGAGTCTCCGACTATTGCGCCAAACGGTAGTATTATTTTATATGCTACACAAAAAGGTGTGAAAGGGGTGTTAGGTGGTGTGACATTGGATGGCAATGTTCGTTTCATATTACCTGCTTCAAGTGGAGATGTAAGGGAACCTGCATGGAGCCCCTACTTGCAATAATTTTCGATAGACATTAACTTATGTCCAGATATGGACGTGGCGGCGTTTAATAATATTAAAATCACTGGGTAAGTCAGTGAATTTCAGGAGTGATCAATGCGAGCTTCCAACGTAACAAAAGCAGTAGCACTGGCTTTATCAGTAGCATGGGTAGCAGGTTGTAGTACAAGTGGTTCTGACTCTATGAGCGGAACGGAAACAGGTACGGATACAGGCACTACTCAAGGCGTAAATAACGGAACGGGTGTTACCGGTTCTTCAATGTCTGACGTTGCCAACCTACAAACTGTTTTTTACTTTGACTTCGATAAGTCAGTTGTAAAAGCGAATGGTTTTTCTGATCTAGAAAAGCATGCAGCTTACCTTGCTGCTAACCCTTCAGCACAGGTTGTTCTTGAAGGTCATGCTGATGAGCGCGGTACGCGTGAATACAACATGGCACTTGGTGAGCGTCGTGCGAAGGCAGTATCACGCTTCCTTCAGGTTAACGGTGCATCAGGTTCTCAAGTTGAATCTGTTAGCTTTGGTGAAGAAAAACCGGAGATTCTTGGTCACAGCGAATCTAGCTGGAGCCAGAACCGTCGCGTGGAATTGAAGTACGTATCTCGTTAATTTATGACTTCAAAAAAAATCGCATATAGCACAACTTTAGCGCTGTTTATCAGCGCTTCAGTTGTTGCTGAAGAAGTTCCTGTTATTGAGCTAGGTGTGGGTTCAGGCTCTAATCTGCCGAATTCAACCTCATATAACCCTCAAGTTTCTAGCAATAGTGAGTTGATGCTTATTGTCCAGCAGCTTCAGGATGAAGTTCGCACTTTACGGGGGCAGGTTGAGCAGCAGGCTTATCGTCTTAAACAGATGGAAAGTAAGCAGCTTGATCGTTACCGCGATCTAGATCGTCGTATTTCTGCGTCTTCTTCAGCTTCTCTAGGAGCTACAGGTACTGCTGCTGTCGCAGGTGGTAATGCGTCGGGCGTGCCTAGTGTGACAGAAGAGCCTTCTTTAGAACCCAATAGACCGGTTCTTGATGATGCTAAAGCCTACCAAGATGCTTACAACTTGGTTAAGAAAGATCGAAACATCCTTAAAGCAATAGAAGCGTTTAATGCCTTCATAAAGGATTATCCTACGAGTCCTAGGCTGCCGAATGCGTATTATTGGTTAGGTGAGATCTATGTTCTGAATAAAAACCTTGAGCAAGCAAGTGCTTCATTTATGGAAGTGGTAGCTAGTTTCCCTAAGAGCCATAAAGCTCCGGATGCAGCGTATAAGCTTGGGATTGTTTTTGATCAGTTAGGCGATCGAAAAAAATCGGATGAGTACATCGATCTGGTTATCAATAAATATCCAGACTCATCTGTGGTCACTCGCGCTAAAGAATTCAAACTTCGTTAAACAATACTGGTAATACACATGAATACGCCTGCTTCCCCTAAAGCAGTTGTGCTGCTTTCTGGCGGCTTAGACTCGGCTACAGCACTCGCAATGGCATCTGATCGTGGCTATGACTGCTACGTCCTAAGTTTTGATTATGGTCAGCGTTCGTTAACTGAGCTAAATGCAGCTAAAGAGATTGCAAAGCAGCAAGGTGCAGTAGAGCACCGAGTTATTCGGCTTCATCTGGAGGATTTTGGTGGTTCTGCGCTTACGGATCATTCAATAGATGTGCCTGAAGAGGAAACAGAAGATATTCCTGTTACTTATGTCCCTGCAAGAAATACCGTATTTCTTTCGCTTGCGTTGGGATGGGCAGAGGTATTGGAAGCGGATGCAATTTTTATCGGTGTAAATGCCGTTGATTACTCTGGATATCCTGACTGTCGACCAGAATATATCACCGCGTTTGAAACTATGGCTAACCTTGCTACTAAAAGAGGCGTCAGCGGTGACCCCATTACTATTGAAACGCCTCTGATTGACCTCACTAAGGAAGAGATCATCCTTGCCGGGACAAAATTGAATGTTGATTACGGTTTAACCGTATCCTGTTATCAAGCTGACGATAACGGCAAGGCTTGTGGTGCTTGCGATAGCTGCAGACTGCGCGCCAAAGGTTTTGAAAATGCGGGCTTGAAAGACCCGACAAAATATCAATAAAGAAAAGCCTTGCTTTCCAAACCTTAGACGTTAGAATACGCGTCCTCTGAGTGGGTCGTTAGCTCAGTTGGTAG
>DJLT01000034.1:89111-98215 GCA_002435145.1 Neptuniibacter sp. UBA6509 | reverse complement strand
TCGTCATACACTTTAAGGGTTAAACATGGAACTCTATATCGCGATATTTGTCTTTGCAGTATCGACCACCGTTACACCCGGCCCAAACAACATCATGATTATGACTTCTGGGCTTAATTTTGGCCTACAACGCAGCCTGCCTCACTTAATGGGTATCTGCCTTGGTTTTCCACTGATGGTTGCGGGCGTGGGTATTGGCTTTGGTGTTGTCTTCGAAAAATTCCCCATGGTACACGAGATCATCAAGATCCTTGGGGTACTGTACCTATTCTACCTAGCTTATCTTGTCGCTACATCAGCGCCTAAATCATTAGAGGCAAGTGATAGAGAAACAATGCATAAAGGCACGTCGAATAACGATGCGTCAAATAAAGATAAACACCAAGATAACCCTAAGCCCTTAACTTTTTTGCAGGCTGCGTTGTTTCAGTGGGTTAATCCTAAGGCGTGGGTGATGGCGACAGGTGCAGTCGCCGCCTATACAACACAAGATGCAGGCATGTTACTTCAGGTTCTGTTGATTGCCGGTGCTTTTCTAATAGCGAGTTTGCCCTGTGTAGGCATCTGGCTAGTATGTGGTACGTGGCTTAAGCGCTTTTTAAAAGAAGTGAGATACCAGCGCGCATTCAATATGACAATGGCTCTACTGTTAGTCGTATCAATTCTGCCAGTTATTAATGAACTAAAAGAGAGCTATTTAGTATAGAAATACCCATTTATAGCTCAGGGATAGGGGTTATAAAAACAGGGTAAAAATAGCTAACACGGGCACAATCATCGCAAGCGTAAAGCACTTCCCAATCAATTGTATAAAACTCACATTGGGATTCTTCCACACATGTAATGCATTGATAAAGGCGGTAGCAGGGATAGCGAACATACCGATTAAAAAAGCTCCTAAACCTGCCCAAGAACCGTTTCCTTGATTTGTTTCAGCGATAATAAACACTACCAAAACCTGAAATAAAGCAGGCAGTACAACCCCTATGAGATAACGCACGATACAACTTCCCCTATGACAGGTCCTTTCAGTCGGAGACTGGGCATTCAAAATCAGGCGATTTTACAATTAATACATCACAATCAACATGATCGACAACATATTCCATAGTGCTGCCTACCAGCAATCGATCAAAGACACTCCTTGCAACAGCTCCCATAACAATAACATCAATATTATTATGAGCCGCATAGTTTTTGATCGTCAGCTCAGTTTCACCTTTTATAATATCAACTAAATGGGAGTCAGTATTGATATCAAACTCTGCCAGTAACGTGTTACAGCGCGTAAAATGCTGCTTCTCCACTTTGACTTGAAGCGCATCATAGTCCGTCACTAACTGTTCATCGAAAATAGCTTCATGGGGCAAGGTGTGATAACAGTGGAGTACACGAAGTTCACTAAAACCATCGGCTGAAAACCTCTTCACTTGGTTTAATATCTCTCTATCGAGTTTCCCCTCTTGATCCCCCTGATGCAGGGGATCAATACAAGCAACTAACCGGGTAAGGTCTTTCCAAGGGCGTGACTTAGAAAACAGAACAGGAACGGGGCATTTACGCGCAATTTGCCAATCCACAGGGGCAAACAGATAATGTCCTACACGATTATGAGGTTGTATGGGGTGTATTAACAGATCGGGATTATAGCGCAGTACTTTTCTGACAATTCCTTCTGCTGCATGCCGATCCCAGCATGCATCGTATCCGGCTTCAATACCTTCACTTTGCAGCTTGAAGCATAACGCTTCTAGTTTAGATTCCATCTGACAAACATAGGCATGTTCAGCTGTCTGCTCTTCTCGCTTATCAAAAAGGTATCCATGTTTTATAAATCGATTATAACAACAGCAAAATAACTCAACAGAAGCGGAATGTTGACGCGCGATATGAATAGCCTTCTTCAATAAGCTGTCAGTCTCTGATTTAAAATCAATATTAACCAGAATCTTATCCATTTTATCCCCTCGGCTTTTCCCACGAGAAAGTTCGACATCCACATTAATTTTGGACGCTATCTTTAAGGAACGCCAATTAGAGACGAATGAAATATAAAAATATCTTTTATATTAGATATTACTTATATATAATATCTACCTCATCACTACCTTTATTCAGGAGCCGATATGTCAATCAATGCAGCCTTACGCCTAATGGCAGGTATAGTCATCCTTATAAGCCTAGCGCTAGGTACATACATTAACGCTAACTGGTATTACTTAACTGCTTTTGTCGGTTTTAATCTATTGCAATCCGGGTTTACCCGCTGGTGCCCAGCGGTGTTCATTTTCCAAAAAATTGGACTCAAAGCTGAAAGTTGTGACACCACTGGAATGAGTATTCACCAAGGCTTACATATTATCGCCGGGAGTGTTGTTCTACTCAGTGTTGGGTCTGTCATTTTACTTAACCTCAACCCTATGCTTTTAGCTATCACGGCGATTGTAGGAGCAAGCCTAACCCAATCAGCTTTTACCGGCTGGTGTCCAGCCATGATGGTTGCGTCAATGCTTGGATTTAAAAAGACAGAGCCTCTTAGCGAAACTAGTCGTTAATTCGGCTCTTAACACTGAATCATGGCCTCTACCGCTGATTAATCAAAAGAGCAAAACAACCTTATGCCGGATTCTTTAATCCGGCTTTTTTTATTGCGTTAAGGCAATATTTTTTTATTCACAGCCGTTACAATGGTAGGGTTTTTTAACTACCCTGGGCTCGAATTTGTTTTTAAGAATTGCAGGTTTAATTGTACCTTCACTTATTCTCTTATGTGGTGCGGGCTTACTATTACCCATTACAGCCCAGCTGAGTAATGAGTATCAGCAGATACTCACTTTAACGCCCTACCTTTTAGCCATTGTTGTTACCCTCTTAGGCTATGGATTTAACCGAAGCCGTATCCTTTTTGCAGCCCTAAATTTAAGCGGTGCCTACTGGTTAATTCAAAACGGTCTCCAAACAAGCCTTAATCAACCTGATGCCTTTGTACTGTTCAGCTCTATCTCCGTTCTATTACCGGTACATATGGGTCTCATTGCTTTCTATAAAGAGCGAGGGCTCTTTACGCCTCTAGGTATCAGTAGGCTTCTTTTCATAATTACTAGCTATCTGGTTCTTTATCTCACGTGGGCAAACGGCTCTCTTGGTCTCTACTTACCTGATCTGCCTATGAGTATGCTTGAGATGCTATTGCATGAGTATTACCTAAGCGAGGCAGCGGCCATTACCTTTAGTATCTGTATCATCCCTATTTTGCTCTCTTTTACCCTACGCAGAACCTATACAGATGCGGCCCTACTCGCCTCATTTATCTCAGCTTTAATTATGCTAAGTTGGTTTAATCACCCTCTTATTTCAGCACTCTTTGTTTCTGCCAGCCTCATTGCACTAGCTATTTCAGTTGTACAGAATTCTTATCGTATGGCGTTTATTGACGAGCTTACTTGCATCCCCGCCCGCCGCGCACTTCAAGATAAGTTCTCTACTTTAGGTAAGAAATATACGTTAGCGATGTGCGATATTGATCACTTCAAAAAATTCAACGATACCTATGGGCATGATGTGGGCGATCAGGTATTAAAAATGGTCGCAGCTAAACTCAATCAGGTCAGTGGTGGCGGTAAAGCTTATCGCTATGGTGGTGAGGAATTCACTTTAGTCTTTCCCGGTAAAAGCGAAGCTGAAGCCCTGCCCTATATAGAACAACTACGCGAAACCATAGCCAACTACCCCATGCATATTCGGAATCAAAACCGGCCTGATAGTAATGAAAAAGGGCAACAGATGCGCAGTAAGCCTGATGATGGAGAAACTGTCAGCGTACAGATTAGTATCGGTGTGTGCGAAAAAACAGCAGATATAGCAGACCCACATGGGGTTATGAAAAAAGCGGATGAGGCACTGTATACGTCGAAGAAAAATGGACGTAACTGCACTACAGCCGTTCACTTTAAGCCAGAGCAAAAACCTAAAAGACGTGGCCAACGTAAAGATTATGCTTAGCTTTACACGCCTACTCTGAATTATTCTGACTCAGTAATTCCAACGCAGCCGAGCATACATATTAGATGCATCTTCAAACTGCCCAAAAAAAGTATGCCGCTGCTCACCACCAAATATGTTTCCCCCAATGGTTAAATTCAATTCATCATTAAAGCGATATTTAACCGATGGGCGGTGATAATAGTCTTGGTCAGTGGGTGAATAAAAGCTAAACCAACTCAGAATTAGATTATCTTGCATTGCGCGATAGGTCATACGCACCGTCCACATTTCACGGTGCTGATCTACACGATAAATTGAGCCACCATCACTAGCACTTAGCGCCTCATAATCTAACTGGTGTTCTGAATAATACTGCACCCCTAAGGTTAATTTGGAAACTAGCTCCTGTTCATAGCCCAATAGTAATCTCACTTGGTTATTCGGTAAAAAGGGATCGTCTCCTCGATCATCCTCACCGTTATACCAAGAGAATTCCGCATGTCCGATACCACTAGCTACATTCGTTCTCAGGCTTGCACCAAGACTGGTGAGTGGACTATAGAAAGGTCGATTATTGCTATTAACAGCATTTGGCTGCTTCCAAAAGCCGCGATAGCCATATAAAGCCCACTCGGTACTACTTACACCCAAAATCTGAGTAGTTCCATGAAGTCGGGCAGCGAACTCACCGTTACTTAAAGTTTTGCTAGGTTCTTCGGGACTCACTTTTCCATTCGGTGCGGCCTGCTGACTAGCAGCTAAGGGTGAGAAATATGAGAATCGCTCTCCTGAAATAAAACGATCATGCGCAAATATCGGCGTCCAGACTAGATCCAAATTGGCACTCTCTCCATAGACAGAGGCCTTAAGGCTAGTCGATGGCGCTTTTAGGTATTCATCATCCCGCCCAGCGAAAAAAGACACCCAATCTTTAGCGAAGAGGTCGTTTAGAAAAACAAGATCACCTGTACCCCAAGTGAGTACTTGATGACCTGCTTTAATATCAACCTGACTATTCAGAGAAAAGTCAGCAACAGCCTCACGCAGATCTACCTGCAGACCATGATCAACTCCATCCGCATATAGATCTAACTTACCACTTAATCGAAGATCATCAACGTAACTATTGCTATAAAAACGCTCAGCCTCAATACGCCCACGAAGTTCTGCTAATGTGAAATCATCGTCAGGTAGCAGATCATCACTGTTGAATCTTGCCCCTACAGCACCCTCAATAAAACCATGAAGCTGCAAGCCTTCGGTAGCCTCGGTCTCATCTCCCCATGCATCATCACCCCAGCTACCCTCATCATCTGATGTAGACGCACTGTAGCTATTGGCACTGCTCATTAAAAGAACAACGCTACATAATACAGGTGACCATAACGAGCGTTTATTAAAGCCCATTATTAGTTTCTCCGTAACCATTCACGTGGTGGTTTACGCAGCGAACGCTCGGTAAAGACAGCCGGTTCCATCCCTAAGTTATAAGCCTGAAAACGAAACTCTAAGGTTGTCGACCCTCCACTTCTCAGATCCGTAATACGTGACTTAGTTACCGTTTCATACCCTTGAATCTGTTTACTCGCTAATACCTCTACTCGACGATAGAGCTCATCGACTTCATCAAAGTACTCAATCTTTTCTGGCAAAAAAGTCTGCTTATTAATCCAAGCGGTATAACGGCTAAATTCCACACTTTGCGGATCAATCGGTAGGTTTTCAATCAGATAAAACTGTTCATCAGTTTCTATTAATCGATGAGTATCCTCTGCAAGCGCTCTGCCTGAGACATCCTCATAGAAGTAATGAGATCCCACAAAGCTCGTCCGCTTATCACCTGCAGAAATACGCTTCACAAGATCTAGTCCAGGAAGGTAAAGCCAACGATCATCGTCACTAGCGGGATTTTTAGCTACAAGAAACACGGTATTACGCACATCACTTGGACGACTAAAAACCACTAAAAAGTCCTGTTCACCGCCATCGCTCTTAGTATCAGAACTGTCCTCTCGATCCGTTCGATCACGACGTAAAATAGTGAACTGGCGTTTCTGCTCTCGTCCTTGGGAATCCTTAATTAACATACGTGCTTCAGAACGACCGTCATTGGCGGCATAATAGGAGGTCAAATTTGCTTTCGACACAATCTCATCTGCATCCGTTAAATCCGCCGCATTTAATACGCCACTGAGTGTAGCGACTGTAACCAAAGTAAAAATAGCTTTTTTGGAGATCTGCTTAAGCATTCTCTTTCTCCTGATTCTGTTCTGGGTCTAATTCTAGTTCTAGGGCTGGTTCTGGGCCTGAAACGGAAAACAAACGATCTTTATCCTTTATCTGATGAATCACTGCGGGTAACAAAACCACTGTAACAACAGCAGAGACCGCCATAATCACCGCCAAGAAAAAGCCCACTGTGATATAAGGGACGAGTGGCGCAAATAACAGAGGCGTAAACCCCACAGCAATCACAACAGCATTACGGCTAATCGCCCGAGCAGGCCCTTTGTAAACTTCATCCACAGTGGCAGGCCAATCGCCAGTTTCACGATAAATAGCGCGGCAACGCTCTAAGAAGTGAATAGCAAAATCTACAGAAAGCCCCAGAGTTAAAGCAGATAGAACGGCAATCGGCATATCGTAATCCTTACCCACAAAGCCAATCACTGCGTAGATAAATAAGATAGTTACCGTTAACGGAAGCATGGCTAGTAAACCAATTTTCACCGATCGAAACAGCAGCAGCATCATCACCAGCACCATAAAAAAAGCACTGGTCAAACTGTTCAACATGCCACTGACCATCTGCTCCTGCCACACCACATTAATGTATGTAAGACCGGCCCAATTCATCTCTACATTGATCGGCAACGGATGTAGTTCAACATAATCATCCACCAACTCAATAACACGACTCATCTTCTGGTTATCGCCGCTTTTCAACTGCAACCATAAAACCGTAGCGTTATAGTCTGGCGTCACCATATGCCATAGATCATCAGGGCGATGTGAAGATTGGAAGCTTAAAATAGTCTGCGCTGCAGCAGCGCTATTCTTAGGTAACAAGTACTGAGATGAATCGCCTCCCTGAAGCTCGCGATAAACAGTCTTTAACAGAGTAACCAATGAGTTACTTTTGCCCACTAACTCGGAACTATTTAAATGAGTCTGCAAACCCTCAAGGTAATTGAGGGCGTCAGGCGATAGGAAGAACTTACTCTGAGATTGAGCCTTTTCCACAACACTTAAAAGCTCTAACCATAATGACTCATTTGCTGCATCCTCGTAGGCTAGATCATCTAAATCAAATGCGAGCTTTTCCAACCAAGATTTATTACTACTTTCTCTGTATTCAATAAGTATTGATTTCAGCTTTTCGGCAATCGGTTGATCAATTGCTAAAGACTCTAATTGACCTAAAAATTCAGTCTTCTGTGTAGCCAACCCCGTACGTTCTAGCACTAAAAAAGCATCGTAGGTTCCGGAAAAATGTGAGTTCATCACTTTATCGGCAATGCGTAGGCGGTGATCCTCTTTAAACCAACGAACAGGGTTATCGTTAATTTGGATCGTGGTTAATCCATAAATAGACACCGTACCCACCGCAACGAACAATAAAATAATCCCTTTAGATTTCGCAATAGAGAACCGCCCTGCAAGGCTAAGAAAACGGCCTAACTTACTCTGTTCCTCAGATTTATCAGTGAGTGAATGGTCTTTTAACGCGGCCAAACGCTTAGGCGATAAACTCACAATATAGGCAGGCACTAGAGTAACTGTTAATGCGAAAGCTAATAGAATGCCAAAGGCCACATGCAAACCAAAAATCTGTACCGGAGGAATCGGTGTCAACGCCAAAGATGCAAAGCCAACAGCAGAAGTGATCGAGGTATAGAGCATCGGTGTAAATAGGTGCCCAACCACGGAGCGTAAAGCGGATTGCGGCTTATCGCCCGGCTTATAACGGTCCGAGAATTCCGACAAAATATGCACCGAATCCACCACCGCAATCGGCATTAGAAATATGGGGATCATCGAGCTCATAATATGAACGGTATAACCTTGGCCAATAAGGAGCCCCATAGTAATAATAACCGCAGCCATCGCCACCAGCATAGGTGCAGTTATCAACAGCATAGAACGGAAAAACACCCACATCAGCACAAAAATCATTAATCCAGCAAGTGGCGCCGATATCGCCATCTGAATGAACATCTCAACGCCAAAGGTATCTTCAGCCACAGGTAAACCCGCCATATGAAAACTATTTCCCGATGTAGGCGACGCAGCATTTAACTCATCAATGACAAGTTGAATCTCTTTAGAAAGGCGGTAACTTTCAGACTTATTTTCGATTGGGATATAAACCCCGGCAGCTTTTCCATCGCCAGAGACTAAGGTATTTTTCAATAGGGGTAAGTTTTCTACAGAGGCTTTAATCTGATCTGCTTCCGCCTGAGTTTTAGGCGCAGACTTCATCATCCACTCAAAACGGATCGTACCGGGCTGATCTGTTGATTGGCTGATATTATCAACGGTATTTAACGCCATCAGATCCTGACGAATAACGCCATCCATCGTCTGAACCGCAAGAGAAAGTTTATTCAAATCCTGCAACGTTTGCGGGTTATATACTCCCTGCTCATGCTCTGTATTCACCACCCCAACAACGATCATGTCATGCAGTGAAAAGCGCTTTTTAACCTCATCATGAAACACACGATCCACTTGATCATGGGGCAGCATATTCTCAGGGTCTGTATCTACCTTAATACTCGGGATCTGTAATCCTGCAAATACCACCAATGCAAAAATAGCTAGAAAAACCTGTTTAGGCTTCTGCATCGACAAAGCAACCAACCACCCTTTAAACCCCATAAAGCCACCCAAAAGCACTGTATATATTAGAAAGACTTAATATACATTGGACAATACTAATATTGCAACAGCTTATGTACATATCGTAAGCGATTTACTGAGACCTTCTAAAGGCAAACGATAAGAAGCAATAGCATATGGCGATAGATGATTAAGCAAACAACTGAAAGCTTGCACCAACATATAGGCTCGGTTAACAATGGAGTTTAATCAGACAGATGGATGTCTGGCATGGGTAG
>DJLT01000034.1:54136-88817 GCA_002435145.1 Neptuniibacter sp. UBA6509 | reverse complement strand
CAGATGGATGTCTGGCATGGGTAGTTATAAACATGCGTAACTTGTCATGGAAGGCAGTTTCACTTCTCCAAACTTCCTTCCTTCAAATTAGTGTCTACTTTAAATGAAGAATTATTTGGTCAAACGCTAGGACCACTGTGCAACAAACTTTCAACACATAGGAACATAGTTTGAGTCAAAGCTTAGTTAATAAACAACATGTCCTTCCCGCAAAATCTATAGAACGATTTTGCAACTCAGATGGCAATGTACAAGTTCGGCGTTTAAAAAGCGGAAACACTTTCCCTGCAAAGCCTAATAACAATATTTTTTGCGTCACACGAATATGGGATCAACGCTGCGAGCAAGGTTACGGGAAGGGAATCGAAGATAGGTTTCAAGAACTTGTAGAGTATGTACTAGCCAATAAACTGAAATCACTTCCTCTAAGAGGCCATAAAACGGCAACCGAGTTCTATGCACTTTGGTGCTTAAGGTCATCAATAAAGTCATATGATAAGTACGGTGAAGGAATTCTGTTAGAAACTACAGATAACAACCTAAGCGAAGAGCAAAAAATAGCAGTCGAACTCAAGCACTCAATTTACATTGAACCTAACGGTGTTGTTCCTGACCACTTTAAACGAGGGTTAACTATACAAATAGCAGTAGAACAATTTGTGCTCAGGAACCCTCAATTAAAGTGGAGCATATGCTGTAGTGACTCTTTGGAATTTATAGTGTCTGATAATCCTGAAGGCGAATTTATAATCCCAATAACTCCAAAACAATGTTTTATCTGTGGGTTTGATATCACCCAGCTCTCCAGTGAACAAATGACACAATTAAATTTAAACGCATTAGCCCGATCAAAAGAATATTACTTTGCTTGTGATCTAGGTTCATGTATCCGCGCTTAATAAATCACGAGTAAAGGAAGAACTTTTATCACAGAACCTAGAGCTAAAAGGTCGGCTTTGTCGAAAAAATATTACTTGGCACACACCCTCCTCCTTTGACGCAGCCGAGTATCACAGGATACTAGGGATGAAATGGATATTTGTTTGAGGGGACCGAGTTTATATCCATGCCCTAGTATTTGAGAAACACAGGGAATTGAGCGAAGCGAAACAAGGAACAGGCGGCTAGGGGATTCGTAAGGGGAAGAGCTGTTGTTTCCCCTTAAGGGCTGAAAGCCTAAAAAGAAAAACTCGCACACGGGGTGGCTTCCTACAAAAGACATCTAGTCCACCGCCATCAACCAATCCCCCATTATCAACAACTGAGATACTGCCCACCCCTCAGATCTGATATATTACCCACCAAACAAGCGACCCGACCACAACGTAGGCCAATTCTGTATATGAAATTTTCCACTGTAAAAACATTACTTAGCTCTGTGCTCATCTCAGTACTATTAACCGCAGGTGGATATGCCAACGCCGGTGAACCCCTTACGTTAAAGCAAACAATGAAGGAGATGCGATTGCAGTATAAAGAAGCGCTTGAGACCTCTTCAGCTGAAAGCTTTAATCAACGTATTGAGACATTTAAGACACACCTCAGTAGTGCACAAACCTATGATTTTTCACCTGAACGAAAAGTTATTTCATTAGAAGGTTTAAAGAAAGTAGAGAATTTCATCACTGATATGCCAGTGGCTACTGCTGAAAACCTTTCAGAGCTTCAACATCAACTGCAAAGTGTTGACCAGCTGCGTAAGGAATACCATAAGAAAGCAAAACCTAGTAAATGGGAGTTATTCCTTAGTATTTTTCAGTAAAAAATGAGAAATAAACAGGGCCGTTTCGACTGAAATAGTCACTCGGCCCTGACTCCAACACCACTCAAACAAACGGCCCCTATGACTATAGCTCTATGCAAATATGAACTTAGTCTCCAGACACCAGCGCCCAAAAACCTCACTGCTTTCTAACCCCCTCCCTACGAAAATTTCAAACGCTTTACATCAACCAAGCAGCCTATACCCAATTAAGACATTCGTATAACCCACTAATCAAGCTATACGATAAAACAAGCCAAAACAACAATTTAATATAGCAAAAACATATTAAAAACACTTGAAATCGTTCAAATTACCAACAAAAAACCACTACACTAAGTATTGATTTAAAAACCTACTTTTCGGTTATATCTATTGTAGTAAAACGATATAGTAGAAAATTGCGCAACATTTCTAAACTAGGTAATATTAAATAAGTTATAAAAAACTATAACTATATAATTATAAGCCCAAAAAAATTGGCAATTGTGATGTGATGAGAGCATGAGAAGTGACAGACCAGCACTCTATATGTAATGAGCCGTTAGAGCTCACATTATAGATTTGTTTAGAGAGTAATATAATAATATCAGCACTTCGGGGTGTAATTTTGAACGATACAGCTACAACATCACTTGACGCGGCAACACTAGAGATGATGAAAACCAATGCGGGTAAAGCAGCCAAGCTTATGAAAGCGCTTGGCAACGAAAGCCGCTTGCTAATCTTATGCTACCTAGATGGCAAAGAACTATCCGTAACCGAGCTTAATAACTGCCTCGACCTAAGCCAATCAGCCTTATCACAGCACCTTGCAGTGTTGCGTAAAGATGGCTTAGTTAAAACACGTCGGGAATCTCAGACTATTTATTATAGCCTTGAGGGTGATACGGCTAAACGAATTATCCATACCCTTCACGATATGTTCTGCTCCGCGTTATAAAAGCAATACAAAAACGCTATTTCATTGAGATAGCGTTTTACTTTACAAAGCCCCTTCTCTCTCCTAGTCAGCTCCTCTCAAGAAAAATTCTTTACGCCTAAATAATTCCCCAAAAAGCGTTCACTTTAGCTTGTAACCGATCCTCGTTCCGTATCTCAACGTTCAATCAACATTGCTATAGAGTTCTAGCTCCTCACTACCCCAACAAAAAGTGATACTGAAAACACAAAAACAGTTCGCTTTTTGTAATACTATTGATTTTAATCATTCCCCACGCCTCCTGTAACTTTTAATATCGGGTAGAGAAAACGAGCTCTTCAACGTTCAAATAAAAGCAGGATACTCAAATGAGTCATGAATCAAACAATGGAAGCATCGATAATGGTGATAACCCATTAGTGGATTTTTCTAACTGCCATATAGGTATTGTAAAAAACTTTGAACGTTTATTAATGCTGTCTAGAACGAAAATAGAATCCCCAGTTCAAAAAGATGTCCAACTTTCTGCAAAAGCTCTACTTAAATTCTTTGATGAAGTTGTTTTAGAACATCACGCAGAAGAAGAGAAAGAGCTATTTAGGGAAGTCACCGATTCGGCAAAAGATAAGACTGAAGACGCTATGGCTGCATTACAAATGATAAAGCAGCTCACTGAAGAGCATCGCAGCCTAGAAGCTCAATGGTCCGCCATTTCATCCGATATAAAACGTCTCTCAAAAGGAAAACAAGCCTCGCTTGATCAAGATGCTGCGATAAAATTAGCACAAGAGTATCTAGCCCATGCAGACTTCGAAGAACAATCCTTTTTGCCCTTATCAGCCAAAATACTCGGCGAACGCGGCCTATCATCTTTAGGGCTATCACTGCATATGCGCCATACAGATGTAGATATACCTTTCTATATTTAGAACCGGCTCCGGCTCAATCCATTCGATACACTGGGATTCAAAAGGTCATCCCAAAGAAGCGCTGATAACTTATGCGCTTCTTTGGCTGTTACGTTTACTAGAATTATGCAATTCCTAAAGTGAAAGTGCTGTAAACAAAACCTTAATTTGTATGTAAATTAAGACGTAGCCTTTGCCAATCTTCTGTAGGTTCATTGAGCATAAGCTTCATATCAACGACCTCTTCCTCAACATTAAAGCTATTTGAAAAGCCGAGCTTCAAAGCTAAATTTTGCATACCTTTATTTGCTTGTAAGGTAGAACCAATAATTTCTATTGTTCCGCGCTTTTTACAGTAATCAATCACCTTACTCATCAATGCAACACCTAGCCCCTCTCCCTGAAGGTCATCACGAATAACAACACTAAATTCAGCACTGATATTGTCTGCGTCAGTTACAGCCCTAACAACCCCTAATGTCTCCATACCATCTTCGTCCTCACGGGGTACCGTTATGATAAAGGCCATCTCTCGGTCATAATCAATCTGTGTCCAATTCGCTAACTCCTGGTGAGTTGGTACCCCACGACTATAGAAATAGCGCAATCTAATAGATTGAGGACTGAGCTTGTTATAAAACTCAAGGTGATTGGGTTCATCTTCCCCCCTAATGGCACGCATAACCCCTTCCCGCCCTGAACGTTTTAACCTTACCGTTTCTGTTAAATGCTCTGGGTAAGGTGATATTGAAAGGTTACTCGGTTCAGTAGAAAGTGAGATTGCAACATCCATAACCAATAAACCGTTTTTGTTCATCAACAAAGGACTTATTTCTAAACATTTAAGATTAGGAAGATCTACGATCATTTCCGATAGCTTTAAAAGCAAATTACACAACTGTTGTTTGTCTTGCTCCGAGCGGTAACTATTTTCTTCGATGATCTGACATAAACGCGATTGGCGGATTAGCTCCGAAGCCAGTGCCATATTCAGCGGCGGCAACATAACGTGCCGATCAGTCAACACATCGACAGTATGCCCCCCCGTACCAAAAACGATAACGGGACCAAAGGTAGGATCTCGTGTGATACCTACATTTATCTGCAAAGACTGAAAACCGCGCTTCATCTGCTGTACACAGAAACCCAACTGTTCTTCAGGGGCATGACTTTCACCCATTCGGTATGAAAGCTGAGTTGTCGCATGCTCAACTTCAGGAATAGAGTAAAGATCTTGCGCAATATCTTTCCAGCGCTGGCTACCTGTATCATCGTAGCTAAACGGGATTAGATTTTTCCTATGCAGTGCTTTGACTTGTACCGAGTGTTCAATTTTTTCAGCACTTTTTAAAACTTCATCAATCGTATCGCAGTAGAAAGTATTTGAAACAGGAAGGTCATACAGATCCAACAAGTCGAATGATTCCTCATGCGTAAGGTAATCCCGCCCCTCTGCCAAAGTATTGCTGATAAGCTCCCTCGCACGTATATGGTTAGGACTATCTTGCTCAATATAATGAGGGGGGGTTTGACGCATGACTTCCTGATTACGATGGAAATCCACCATATGCATAAATGCATCTACAGACTCTTCTGGAGTAAGAAAAGTTGATAACCCAGCTGAGTTACAACGATTTCGAGCCTCAATGGCAGTGGCTCTCCCCATAAAACATGTCAAAATATTACGTGGTGTATTTTTAGCTATTTTGATCACCGCCTCTGCTGTATCGACTGAAGCGGCCATACGTGTTGGTGCATGCAACATGAGCACAGCATCAACGTTTTTATCTTTAGTCAGTAAGCGTACAGCTTCCGCAAATAAAGCGGGCTGCGCATCTGCATTTAAATCTATGGGGTTTGAGCGCCCCCAATGACTGGGTAACAATTCCGCTAGGGCATCAAGGGTTTCATCAGTCAGCTCCGCTAACTCTCCACGATGCTTCAGTAAACGCTCGGTAGCTAGCGCATTTGGCCCAGTACCATTAGAAACAATTGCAATACGCTCTCCACGCATCGGTTTCATTCGAGTTAGGGTTTCAAGCGCATTGAACAACTCATCAGAGGTTTCTACCCTAACCACGCCTGCGCGGCGTAAGGCAGCATCATAGACTAGATCATCATCGCTAATACCCGGCGCTAATTCAGCAGAAGATTTATTCCCATTGAAAGTGTCATTCTTCAGTACGAGTACAAGCTTATTACGAGAGGCAGCACGCACAGCAGACAAGAAATCTCTTGATGAGCCATCAATGCGATTTAGCTGTAATAAAATCGCATGGGTATAAGGATCTTTTGCCAGATAATCAATCACTGAGGGCAGATCAACATCCGCTCCACCACCCAAGGTTAAAAAATGAGAAAAGCCGATCTCTTGGCCTGTTGCCCAATCAATCATAGCCGTACCTAAAATACCTGATTGACCTATGTAAGCAACCTTACCTTTAAGAATATTAACGTGCGAGTAGCTCGCATTCATATTGTGACCAGGGACAAGCATCCCCATGCAATCGGGCCCCAGAATTCTGATGCCGTAAGGTTTAGCTGCTTCACGTACTTCATCACGCAAAGTTCTACACTCCCCCCCTTCGGCCATGGCTAACCCTCCCGTAAGAATCATGGCAGCTTTAACCATACTCGCGCCTAAAGCACGAATAATATCGGCAACCGTGTCGGGTGGAGAACAGATAATAGCGAGGTCCGGCATCTCAGGAAGTTGGGAAAGATTGCTAACGCATGGGACGCCATAAACCTCAGCATAACCTTGGCTATTCACCGCATACATAGAACCTTTATAACCACTATCCAATAGATTCTGTAAGACAACACCACCCATACTATTCTCTCGGGCAGAAGCGCCAAATACAGCGATCGACTTAGGTTTAAAAAAACGTTTTAGGTACTTAGTAGACACGACTATCCCTCGATAATGATTACTCTCATCTTATACCGTTCCGCACTGCAACAAAAGACCACCTTTATACGAAAGTATTATTAAAATTTTATTTCACTGCACTGGTTGAGCCGGATCAATTTTAAACCACTGATTGGTAACTTAGTTTCCACAACATCTCGTTGTATTACAGCACTTTTTTCTAAAACAAAGCCTTATGCAAGCATAATCTATCGGTAGAAGCCCCGTATTTTGGACGCTTCGTAACAAGTCACCATTCCTTCAGCACGTTGGCACTACCTTTGCTAATTCATTAAACGAACCTTTTCAAATAATAACTAAATAGGTCAAAGAATGACTCACCTTAAAGTAACGCTGCTAACAAGCCTCACCGCTATTCTTTCAATAATTTCGAGTTCTGCCTTTGCTCATACATCAGCGATGGACTCGAGTATATTCAGCGGTTTTCTACACCCCTTCAGTGGCTTAGATCACCTATTAGCCATGTTTGCAGTAGGGATCTGGGCTGCTCAGCAACAGAACAAAACTAACCTAATGATCCCAGTGGGCTTCCTGGCATTTCTACTTATAGGGTTTGGTATAGGTCTTAGCGTAATCACGCTTCCAGTTATTGGCCAATCTTCTATTGAGGTAGGTATCGCACTGTCTGTACTCATTTTAGGCCTATTAATCGTTAATGCAGTTAGTCTACCAACGCCTTGGGCCATCTCTCTCGTGGGGCTCTTTGCCTTATATCATGGTGTCGCTCATGGCACCGAAGCAACTGGAGCAAGTACAGCTATTTTTGCCATTGGCTTTATGCTTTCTAGCGCGCTACTTCATTGCGCTGGCGTTCAAACTGCCAACTTCTTTAAAAACACCTCTCTGTTCAAAAACTACGCTCAGAAGCTAAGCCAAGTAACAGGAATTTTCATTGCCCTATTCGGTGCCTCTTTCTTGTTGTATTAGAAAAGCTGTATTAAAAAGGTTGTTTTAAAAAAGCAGTAACCATTTCCACCCATGAGTGCTCTGTAATTCACCCGAATTCACCACAAGGACACTCTAGTTCTACATCCTTCACCCAAAAGTGATCTTGTCGGGCTTGATGCCCGACTTTTTTTTGCTAAATAACAAACCGTATATCAAATTTCACTTTTCAAATTCTAAATCTGTACCATAATCAGGCTATGTATAAACACAGTAAATGGGAAATACTATGAGCCAAGAGCACCCAACTAACAGTAATTTTGAAGCCGATTCCAATATAGAAGATGCTGGCTTTGATAATTATGAAGAGCTAAACCGAGAAAATTCAACCATTAGAAAAAAGGACTGCATAAATCCAGACAAGCGTAGACGTCTGGAAGCGATGCGAGAAGAACGCGAGCTACTGAAAGATATTAAAGAGGTCTTCGATGATTTTGAGGATTAGATAAAGCCACGCGCAGTAGAGGTGGCTTTTATATTTTCTTTTTCCTTATAAAAGATCTAAGTTCCTCTCCGAACTAAATTATAACCACTTCCACTAAGTTCAACAAAATTCGTCCCTATACGCGCTAATCTAGCGTATAATTTAGACCTATTTAGCCCATACTGATTGAACCATAACCCCATGCTAACCATATCAAGTCGTTTAACCATCCCCCGTCATGAGATCGAATTTAATGCGATCCGAGCACAAGGGAATGGCGGACAAAACGTCAATAAGGTTTCAAGTGCGATCCACCTTAGATTCGATATAAAGCGCTCTTGCCTACCTGACTTTTATAAGGAAAAATTACTCGCCTATGGGGATAAGCGTATAACCGCTGATGGCGTTATCATCATTAAGGCGCAAAGTTTTCGTGATCAAGAGCGCAATAAAGAAGATGCGCTAATACGCCTTAAAGAACTGATTTTAGCGGCGACAAAAGTAGAAAAGGCACGACGTGCAACTAAACCCACACGCAGCTCACAACGTAAACGAGTAGACAAAAAAACGAAACACGGCCAAACAAAGAAAAACCGCGGTAAAGTGAATTATTAGCCGCGGTCCTTTTATGAGGTCTTCTCTGTATTGATTCTTCTATTTATTAATTCTTTTATTGATTAATAGTACAGATTATTGGGACTATCGCTTTTTTGAGATAATCGTTTTTTGAGGATATCCTTTTTTGAGAGTTTCCTATTTTGAGAGTATCGAGCCTAAGATAAGCGACTTAGTAGTACTTCAAACTGCTGATCACCTGTCGCGATAAATAACTGCTGCTCGCTAATCGTAATTGTGACTTCCATATTGCGGTCACATATCGCGCCTAATGGCTCCACCTCTTCAGCAGAAAAACTAAACACTTCGGTTTTCGGTAAGGTATTCATCGCATCACGATGCTTTGCCCACCAGATATCAACCTCAGAGCCATAAGCGTATAATTTTACCTGATCCGCACGACTGACACCTTTACGTAAGCGTTCAGGAGATGCTTGACCCACTTCAATCCAACGAGCAACGGAACTGTCAGGGCGGGTAATCCAAAGATCGGGCTCATCGGCCGTAGATAAACCCTTTGTGAAACTTAAGTCTTGATCATAATTAAGCGCATAGGCAAGTAAACGCACCATCATGCGGACAGCTGTCTCTGAAGGGTGCAGTGCCAAAGTTAGCTTTTCAGTCACATAAACATCGCGATTCATATCAACCAGGTTAAGGGTTGCTTTATAGATAGTCGGTTTAAGCGCCATGCTTGAATGCCTGTTATTTTATTTCGGGCCATCTTTATACTGCATCCCACCCTCGTTTTAAATACAATCTCTCTCACAAGGGGGAACTAGCACATATTTGCTACCCTAGTAGAACCACCGCTTTTATCGAAACACTCCTGTATGAGGTCATTATGGAATTAAAACATCTGGCGATTCGTGAACTAGTCAAAGAGTCTGAAGAGTCTCCTGCGCGCATCACTGAGCGTGGAGGTATCATCCCGACCTCCTCTCCCATCGCAACCCAGTTGTTTGAGACTCTGAATGCAGCATTTAGCCGTCGTTCAAGCCTGACTCATGGATCGTTTAATAACGAAGAGGAACAAGCCTATCCATTTATTTCCGCTTTTGAAGAGTTTGTTGCTCAAGAGTGGGATGAGGCATCATTTACCCAGCTAATCGATAAAAGTATGGACCAACTTGCCGCAGCGATTAATAATCCAACGGCGCATACAGCACATGGTGGCTACGTTTTATTCTCTTTATATGCCAGTGATCGATACGAATACTTATTGATTGCTTTAGTCAGAGACAAAGCCAGCATCGGATTCGATAATGACCTGCATCCAACCGAGGTTATGGAAGTTAATCTCGACCAGCTTCATCAAGGGGCTAGAATCAACATCAGTACCTTCCGCAAGAAGCAGGACAGCTACTTAAGCTTTATCGGGAGTAAAGAGAAAGGCGAAATCACCCACTACTTCTCAACAGCTTTTGGTTGCACCGATGTCACACCTTCGCGAAAATCTACAGGCGAGCTTATTAGAGCAACTCGTGATTTCTGCAATCAGAACAATATGAGTGATAGAAAAGAGGAAGTGGTAGAAGACGTTGTCAGCTATCTATCACGTCAACGCTCTGAAAAAGAGTCTGCAAACCTAAATGAAATTGAGAACCTCTTTGACGCCTATATTCCACCTGAGCAAGCTGAAACAGCAGCCGGAACCTTTGGTAAGTTTGCCAATAAAGGTCCTTACAATGTCAGCCAAGAGTTCCAGCCTCACACCAGTACAATCAACCGCTTTGCTAAACTCAAAGTAAAATCAGACAACTGGAGTGTCGACTTTACTAAGCGGAATTTTGGCGAGCTTAATTCAGGCAAAGATATAGAGTTCGACGAAGACAATGGAAAAATCATTATTAGTCGTTTACCGAGTAAAGTGATCAACCAGCTGCGTGAAGCATTAGAGCAGGAAGATTAAGCCTCTAAAGCAAAGCCTTGATTCAGTAAAATCATTGATATCTAAAAAATAGTTTCATTAAGAAATCCCTAAACCTCTTTTGGCTTAGGGATTTTTTTGGATCTAGTCTGCTCAATATAGGTATAAGCCTATACAGACAAACTGCCTTATCTCTTTGAAAATATACCTAACATATTCAAGGAGAACTCAGATGACAATTAGCGGTTATATTTTCGGCTTAACAACTGATAATCGAGCTCAAGTTTTCAATTCAATTGAAAATGTAATCGCCGATCATCGATATCAGCTACGCAACTACTTAGAATCTGAAGCTAGATTGAAACTGACTGTCGAAGATCTGAACCCGGCTCGAAGTGAAAGCATCCTGGAACTATCAAATAGCCCTGACGAGCCCGAAGAGCTTATTGTATTTATACAAAATGAATCAAGATGCTAAGTTTGAGCGGCCTTTTAAGTAACCCACGGACTTAAAATACCCAAGCAACCCACAATGAAACACTTAAAAGCGACGCCATCGTCGATAGCACAACAGTTAATGATGTCTCTTTCTCTCGAACATCATAACGAACCGCCATTACATGCGCTAAAGCGCCTGTTGGCAATGCGGCAAGGTATACTGCGGCTAAAAACCAATTTTTATCATCCAAACCTGCAATAGAAAACGCAGCAAGGGTAATTAAAGGGTGAACAATCAGCTTAACAATCACCAGCCATACCAATTCTAGCCGGCTCTGCTGCAACGTCTTAAATTCAAGACTGGCTCCTAGGCAAAATAGGGCAACAGGTACGGTCGCTGGAGCCAACAGATCTAATGAAGTAGCAATTACCGTAGGGAGATTAAGCTCAAACGCTGAGAATAACACACCCAAAAAGGTCGCTAATACAATGGGGCTGCGGACAATAGACTTTTCAAGAATTGTAAAAAACTGCTTAACCCCTTTTCCTTCCTGCCGTTGACTCTCAATTAAAAACTGAGTCCCACCAATCTGGAAAACATTGCCCAATAAAATAATGCTAACCATTGCACCATACGCAGCCTCACCCAATAACCCATAAACGATGGGTATTCCCATATAAGCGTAATTTGAGAAAGTGCCGTTTAATGCACGAATAACCAGCACTTCTTTGGCTCTCTCTTTAAAAAAAAGCGCGCAGCCTATAACAGCAATTAAGCCGGTGAGTACCACTGCAATAAGAAACGTAGCTAAATATAAGGGCTGAAAAAGGCTATCCAAGGACAACTTATACACAGAATTGAATAACAGAGCAGGGACCGCAAAGTAATATACAAATGTGTTTAAGGGTGCAATGGATATACCAGAAAGTACGGTTCTCTTTCCTAAATATCCCAAGCCAATCAAAATAAATAGGGACAGAATTGTTTCAACACCAGCCATACGCTTGCCATAGTCGTCTTAATTGTGGAGCACAATTAGATCAAGATGCATCACACAGGTCCAGCCTTCATTCTAGCTTTAATCTCTTTACACTTTTCTATTGAGCATGCCCCTAAAGATCCCTTCTATCTTTTTTGTGCACCGCAGCATAAAAAGGTTGACTTGATCAAAAAACAGACTAGAATAAGCCTCATATTGTGCAGCGCACAAAAAACTTCCTAGGAGAATTATTATGACTAACACAGTTGATTTCCAGAAATCTTTCGACGCTCTACAGTCTCTAATGAACTTGCAGGCTGCAGCAATCACTAAATCTATCGAACAGCAGAAAAAATCTGGTGAAGAGCTAACTTCTTTCTTCCAGACTGAAGCTGAAAAAGCAAAAGACCTTAAAACTCCAGAAGAACTAATCAAGTTCAACATGGAAGCTAACAAGTCTCTTTTCGAATTACTTAAAGGCCAAGGCGAAGCGTTCACTTCTATCGCTAACGAAACTCGTGAAGCGGCTATGTCTGAACTACAGGCTATCACTAAGTAATTTATTACTTTTTTAAAAAGCCGGACTCAGCCCGGCTTTTTTTTGTATTTTCCTTGTTATTCCACAGCGTCCGCTGTAAATTTCTTCATATATATCCATAATTAAGTAGATTCAGATTAATCCATTAGCTAAATAATGATAACGGCAAGTTATTATCGTTTATGAGGGTTACGTGTGCTTGAAGAGGTTCTACTCGCTAGACAACCTATCTTAGATGCCAACTGTGAAACAATTGGCTACGAATTACTTTATCGTGATTCTGATGGTTGCCCCCCCGGAGAATTATTTGATGGTACCTCTGCTACTTGTCAGGTACTTATCAACTCATACACGGGCGTTATGCATAAAGGCAATATGCGTGTATTACCCGCCTTTATGAACTTTAATGAAGAACTACTTTTTCAAGATCTACCTACCTTTGCAGTAGATAACGTCGTTATTGAAATAGTGGAAGATGTCCCTATTAATGAACGCACATCCGCACGTATCAGGGAATTATCTAGCTTAGGTTTTAAGATCGCACTGGATGATTTCACGTGGAAGGATGAATATGCATCCATCATGGATGTTGTAGATATTGTCAAAGTGGATGTTTTGGCCCTAAAAGGCAAAGCGCTTTTCCACTGTCTTGAAAAATTACAGCCTTACAATCTGACGTTACTGGCTGAAAAAGTAGAAACACTGGTCGAATTTAATCGGTTCCGAAAACTTGGATTCCAGCTTTTCCAAGGCTACTTTTTTGCTTATCCCGAAGTCATAGAAGGTCAACAGCTTAGTGGCAGCAAGCTGACGATGCTAGAGCTTCTTTCTGAACTCAATAATCCTGATGCAACGCCTGAAGGTCTTGAAAAAATAATAGCTAAAGACCCTCGCCTTGCCGTGCGTTTATTACGAATTGTCAATTCAACAACCTTCTCGCTACAACGCTCTATATCTACACTTAATGAAGCGGTTGTCATACTCGGTCTAAATGAATTAAAACGCTGGGCAGTTGTTGTTTCACTTTCTGGCACCTTAGATGTAACAGATGAGCTCTGTCGTGAGCTGTTAATTCGAGCAAAAATGAGCGAATGTATCGCCAAAGAATACGGCGCTGAATCTGGCTTAGCTTTTTTACTTGGAATTTTATCCGGCGCTGATACCCTCTTCTCAATCCCAATGGAAGAACTACAAAACCATATTCCATTAAGTGAAGAAGTCAATAAAGCTCTAGTGCTTCGAGAAGGAGAGCTAGGGACCATGTTAAATGATGTCATCCATTTTTCCCGCTATCAATGGGATAGCTTGTCTGGCCACGCAGCTAGCTCTTCTCTTTTAAAAGCGCAATCTGAAGCAATAGCTTGGGCGATTGAAAGCCAGCAAGCAGCATCAACTTAGCGGAAAACTTTTAGCTATTTTTTTTGATCGACTACCGTAAGTGATAGTGTATCTAAGACCTCATTTATCTTAAAATAGGTGCTGAAATACTATCGAGGCAGGACGTCATTATGAGTATTTTCATTACAAGCATAGGCGCTACAGACAATGAGGTCTGCGTTCCTATAAGCCGCTCTATTCTGGATATTATGGATACAGAAGAATTCAATTTCGGAGGAATTCCTGCTGTAGAATCCAGTATATTGATCAGACATAATCAGATCAGTTTTACTCTGAATTGCTGTCAGCTCAAGACAGCTCCTTTAACTTTATCCTTTGAAGAATCTAGCCAGCTCATCGAGTTTTATCGAAAAAACCATACAACTTCGGATACAGTACACAGTAAAGTTAAAGAAAAACTACGTGAATTAGAGCACTTAGTATCAAGCGAGTGTGGCCATAATAATAGCTGCGCTCGCTGTGTAGTAGATTACGAATAAATATCTATCCTAGAGCAAGAGGAAGCTGCAACCAGCTTCCTCATCCCTTAAAGCATACGGTGTTGAGCTAAATAAGCAGGTGTACGTGCTTTAGATAGTTTCTCAACAAAATGATATCTCGCCACATGGTAGCTTGGATCAAAGCCAAAGAAGTTCAGCTTCATCTGCTCTAGTTCTTCATCTCGATACCGCTGTAGAGGCTTTTTCAGCTCATCTGTCTCTCTCTGTAAGTTTTTTTGTGATAACAGATTTGAAAAATCAGAACTGTTAGACAAAAACGCCGCTTCTTTTTGGATTTTATTTATAAAGCCCTCACGTGACTCATTAAAGCATGCATCAATAAGCCCCTTCTCTTCCGCTTCTTTTGCCGATAACGGTAATCGATTGTGCATAAGCTCATGGGCCAAAGTCTCACCAACCCTTTTCGGTAATAGATAGGTCCAATACTCAGAACCGTATAGATTCCCCATAGACCTATAGTGAGGGTTAAGTACTACATGGTGACGCGCAAAGACTTTATCTGCTGCCAGCGCCATAAACACGCCACCAGCTCCCGCATTGCCTCTCATGGCCACCATAACCAACTGATCTGGGGAGTTAATGATCTCTAAACAAAGATCATTCATTGCATTAATATTCCGCCAAGACTCTTCTGCAGGGCTTTCAGCAGCCTCAATCTGATTAAGATGAATACCATTCGACCAGTACTCATCCCCACCCATTAAGACGAGCACATTTATATCCCGTTCTTTCGCCTCAGCAACAGCGTCTTTTAAACGAAGACATTGTTCACTGTCCATAGCGCCATTATAAAAATCAAAGTGCAGGTAACCAACCGCTCCCTCTTCGATGTAACGAATCTCTTGCCATGTATTACCCTTCACGATTGTCTCAGGCAATAACTCGATATTAGGCACACGAAGAGATTCTGGCGCACTTAATAGCGCTTTTTTAAGGAACATGATTGCTGGCAACTTAAAGCTAAACTCATCATTCTTAGGCGTTACTAGCCTTAGATGCGTAATCCAGACAGCGCCATCTATTGTGGCAAAACATATGGCGCCATTACGTGTAGCGATGATGGAGCCCGGTTCTGCCTTTGATCCAGGAGATTGTTCACTCACCCCTTGAGCTAACTCTTCTTCAATCACTGAGTTATACATATAATATTCCCTACCCGCGATCACCGACTTAACGCCGGGTTGAGAGTCTGCCGCTCTAATTTTTCTATGAACGGTGGCACTATCATCCTGCTGCCAATTAATTTGACGTGTTTCCTGTGTCATAGCAGAGTTCCACTGCCCCTTAACTTCAGGATTATCATAATTTAACGGCTCTGGTTGGTAATCCCCTGAATCGATGCGCTCTAGGGTTAATTTAACCGCAGTAATCGCCGCCTCAGTGACTTCATTACGATAAAGAGAACTTTTAGTCGCTTCGCGCATTGGAAATTCGACACTGGCCCAAATATCCCCAGCATCCATCTCCTCGACCGCTTCTAAACAGGTCACCCCCCAATATTGACGCTCCTGCATAATAGCCCAATCAACGGATGAAGCTCCTCGGTCACCGACAATGCCAGGGTGAACGATTATGCAACGGTGCTTACGCCAAATACTCTCTGGAATCGCTCGCTTTAAGAAAGGAGCGAGAATAAGGTCCGGCTTAAACAAATCCACTGCTTGTTGAGAGACTTCATCATTGATATCAAACTCAATAGAAAGCTCATGGCCCAGCTGGCGTAATTCCACATATAAACGTTGAGTAAGGCTATTAAAAGCATGGGTCAAAAAAAGAATACGCATCAGCAGATCCTCGGAAGCTGTTCGCCATTGATCCAATCCACCATACGGTTGCCGCCAAAAGCCGTTTCCATCTGAACAAAATTCAAATCGTCTTCAAAGACCTCTCCGATAATAGCTGCGTCTTTTCCCTTAGGGTGCTGACGCATGGCCGCAAGCAGCTGATCCGCTTTATCTGGCGGGCAAAACGCCACCAGCTTTCCTTCATTAGCTACAAACAAGGGATCTAAACCCAAAAACTCACAAGCAGCATTCACTTGGGGTTTAATCGGCAGCTGTGTTTCATATATTTGCATCCCTACATTTGATTGTTGGGCAATCTCATTAAGGGTTGCCGACAGCCCCCCACGTGTAGGATCACGCAAGCAGTGTATATCTGGAACAACATCGACCATGCTAGCCACAAGATCATTCAATGATTGAGTATCGGATTCAATAGTAGTTTCAAAAGTAAGGTTTTCTCGTAGAGACATAATGGCTACACCATGATCCCCTAAACTACCTGAGACGATGATTTTATCGCCCACACTCACTCGTTCTGCCCCCATTGAAATACCTTCAGGAACAACACCAATACCGGTAGTACTAATAAAACAGCCATCACCTTTGCCACGCTCAACAACTTTAGTGTCACCTGTCACTATATGAACCCCCGCGTCTTCCGCAGCCTGAGCCATAGAGGTAACAATTTTCTGCAGATCGGCCAAAGGGTAGCCCTCCTCCAGAATAAAACCTGCTGAAAGGTACTTAGGAACGGCGCCTGACATCGCGACGTCATTTACAGTGCCGTGTACAGACAAACAACCTATATCCCCCCCAGGGAAAAACAGGGGAGAAATCACATGGCTATCCGTTGCCATCACGACATTACCCGCCGGCAATTGAAAACAGGCTTGGTCGTTCATTTGCTCAAGCCATTTGTTAGAGAAAGCTTTTAAGAACAACTCATCAATTAACTGAGCCATCGCCTTGCCACCACTTCCGTGGACCATCTCCACTTTGCCTTTCACAAGATCTAATGTCTGGCTATAAGTTTTATTTCCAGCGTTACAGTTATTACTCATATTATTATTCTCGAGTTCAAGCAGCAGGGTGTGATTTATCAGAAGCAAAAGTACGATCTTGATAACGACCGTAACTATAATAGGCTGCGCAAGCCCCCTCACTAGAAACCATGCAGGAGCCTAATGGGTTTTCAGGGGTACAAGGATCACCAAAGAGAGTGCAATCCCGAGGGGATTTTACCCCACGTAAGATAGCCCCACATTCACAAGATTTGTTTTCGCGAGTACTTCGGTAATCAACGGTGAAGCGTTTTTCCGCATCAAACTGAGCGTACTTCTGCTTAATTTTGAGGGCGCTATAAGGAACAACTCCCAATCCCCTCCACTCAAAAGAACGGCGTAACTCGAAGGTATCTGCAACTACTTGCTTCGCGCGAGGATTACCTTCATAGGTCACTGCACGGGCAAACTCATTCTCTACTTCAGCACGACCTTCATTAATCTGCCGCACAAGCATTAAGATCGCTTGTAAAACATCCAAAGGTTCGAAACCCGCTATAACAACCGGTTTTTGGTACTCTTCTGCAAAATAGTAATAGGGCTGGGAGCCAATCACTGTACTCACATGAGCGGGCCCAACAAAACCATCTAACGGCAGAACCCCCAGTTCACGCACTTCTGGTGACTCAAGGATGTTACTGATCGCAGCGGGAGTCAGAACATGATTGCAATAAACGGTGAAGTTTTTCAGGCCTAACTTCAGTGCCTGCTCTATAACTAACGCGGTAGGTGGAGTAGTCGTTTCAAAACCAATAGCGAAAAAAACCACCTCCTGATCAGGATTCTCTTGCGCTATGCGCAGAGCATCCATACAGGAGTAAACCATTCGAACATCTGCCCCTTCGGCTTTAGCCTTTAACAGACTACGCTTGCGCGATCCGGGTACACGCAGCATGTCACCATATGAGCAGAGAATAACCTTATGGGTCACCGCTAATTCAATAGCCGCATCAAGACGAGGGATAGGCAAAACACAGACCGGGCATCCCGGGCCATGAATCATGTTTACATTTGCGGGCAGCAGGTCAGGGATTCCATAGCGAAAAATAGCATGGGTATGACCGCCGCAAAATTCCATAAAGTTATATTCGCGATCAGGATTAACCTCTTGACGAATTTTATCCGCAATCTCTTTCGCTAACGCCCCATCACGATATTCATTCACATATTTCATTGCGTGGCCTCAATAGAGGCTTTCTGGTCTAATTCATCCAGCTCGGCAAATAGAGCAAGTGTGCGCTCAGCTTCTTGTGGATCAATTTTATTTAGCGCATACCCTACGTGCATAATAACGTAATCCCCTACAGCTAAATCACTGATAAGCGCGACATTGATCTCTTTTCGTACCCCGCCTATATCAGCTATAGCGGTTTCAGCTCCCAGAACTTCCTCTATACGCACAGGGATCGCTAAACACATAATTTTTTCTCCTCTGAAAAAGCGTCATATCGATCATGTTTCAGCGCTGATCCAGCTTGTTGTTTTTGTAGGAATTTTTGATACTCGATTTCTAATGCTATCTGGGCCTGACCTAGGGAAATTGCACCATCGTTACAAGGCATTTTCACTGCAAGAAAAACATCAAGCTCCTCTTTTTGTAAACGGGACTTCACTTCCGTTAGCAACAACTTATTTAAAAAACAGCCACCTGATAGCACGATTCTTTTAATACCCCTGACTTCACTGTGTTGACCTACCCACTGAAC
This sequence comes from Neptuniibacter sp. UBA6509, assembly GCA_002435145.1. Lineage (GTDB taxonomy): Bacteria > Pseudomonadota > Gammaproteobacteria > Pseudomonadales > Balneatricaceae > Neptuniibacter. The sequence continues at coordinate 70,034 of DJLT01000034.1, read as the reverse complement.
TAAGCCTTGAATAAACTGTTGATGGAACAGCGCAGCACCATAAGCAGAGTCAGAACAGTTTGAGAGGCGATCAAGTAAAGAGAGGCAATTTAGATCGCCATTTTCATCAACTTCAATAAGAGGTAACTCGGTAGGCCAGTCATGATTTTGTAAATAGTTATAAGCTAACGACTCAAGCAGCATTGCCGCTTGGGCTTCATATTGATTTAGATTGCTCACACCCAATAACCCCGCGACCGTATCAAATAAACGCCCCGCGCTGGTTGTTTCTGGACAGTTAAGCTGTTTGAGCAATAGCTGCTCAACCACATTAACTCCGGGCTGCTCAGAAAAGCGCTGTGAAACACAATCAGCTTGACCAAGCTTAAACAAAGCACCAGCGGCCATGCGCCAAGGCGCTTTAGACGCTTGCTCTGCCCCGGGCATCACTAAAGGAGATAGGTGAGCGATACGTTCAAATTGCCCCTCATGGGCAAAAAGTAGCTCGCCCCCCCATAGCTCTCCATTATCACCCAGCCCAAGTCCATCAAGTGCTAAACCTAAGACCGGTTCTCTGATCTGATGTTCAGCCACAACCGCCGCTATATGTGCATGATGATGTTGAACTTGAAGCCAAGGTATACCCTGCTGTTGACTATAGCGCTCAGCAAACTGTGAGCTATAGAAATCCGGGTGCTGGTCTGACACAACCAGCTCTGGCTCAATATCGAGTAGGGATTTCAGTTGTTCAACTGTTTCATTTAGTGCCCTGCAGCAATCTGGATTATCTAAATCCCCTATATATTGCGACACATAAGCTCGACTACCTTTAGTCAGACAGACTGTATTTTTATAAAATGCGCCAACTGAAAGCACCGATTTATTCAACTGCTCAAAACCAGAAGATAACGGTATAAACTGAGGTGATAAGCCCCGTCCCCGCCTTACAATCGACTGCTCGCTCCCCATAGCACTGATAACGGAGTCATCACTGCGCGTCTGGATATCTCTATCGTGAACTAAAAAACCATCTGCAATTCCGGCCAGTTGCTTAAATGCTAGAGGATTCTCAAACACTAACGGGTTTCCGCTACGATTAGCGCTAGTCATAACCAAGAGTAGATCCTGAGGCTCATCCAACCATGAGCTACCAGCAGGTTCACCAGCGGCTTTATGAAACAGTAAATAGTGGATTGGAGAGTGAGGTAACATAACACCTAACCAAGCTAATCCAGGTGCTATAGCGTCGGGTAATCCTTCTCCATCCTCTAAGTAGGTACGAGGGCACAGCACTATAGGCGCATCCATACCCTGCAAACGCTGTTTAATCTGCGGAGTCACTCTCACAACTGAGTTTAATGAATCAGGATTAGCCGCCATAACTGCAAACGGCTTAGCCTCTCGATGTTTCAATTCACGTAAGCGCTTTATGGCTTCATCATTGCGAGCATCACAAACAAGGTGAAAACCTCCAATTCCTTTAACAGCCATGACCCCACCCTGCTGAATCAGTGCAAGGGTTTCAGCTATAGGATCACATGAAAGGATTTGCTCCCCTGCATGATTGTGAAACGATAAAGATGGGCCACACTCCGCACAAGCATTTGGCTGCGCATGAAAACGGCGATTAGATGAAGTGTTGTACTCATCCGAACATAGCTGACACTGGGCAAATACTCGCATGGTGGTGTGGGCACGATCGTACGGCAAAGCCGTTATTAAGCTGTATCGAGGGCCGCAGTTTGTGCAATTAATAAATGGATATTTGTAGCGTCGGTCCTTAGGATCAAACAGTTCCGCTAAACAGGCTTGGCATACACTGGCATCGGGCGTGACACCCTGTTGCACTTCTCCAGCCTCACTCACAGCAATAGTAAAAGCGGTGTATTTTAACTCTACGTCTGCCGGTTCGGCTTTTAATCCTTCAATCAATGACATTGAAGGCTGTTCATGAAGCAGCCGCTCTTTAAACTGCTGTAAAACCGAAGACTCTGCCTGAGCATGGATAAACACACCCTGGGGATCATTTCGTACAAATCCGCAGACCGACAAACGCCCTGCAAGGTTATAAACAAAAGGACGGAAGCCGACCCCCTGAACTTGCCCGGTTATACGAATACTCATCGCAGTCACAGCCATAACCCTACACTACCTGCATCGAATTAATGGAAGTCCTTATTTAAACCATAGCGCTCAAGCTTTGAACGCAACCCTACACGAGATAAACCCAACTCCCGCGATGCTTGGCTTTTATTCCAACGGTGACGAATAAGCGTTTCACGTAATATTCGTTTTTCTAACCCCTCGATACGCTCCTTTAAGGTTCCATCTAAACATGCCAGCACTTCTGTTTCTGCAGTCTCTTCAATCGGTGCAGCCCTTAAGACCCTAGGGCTAAGTAGATCCGCTGATAACCGGTCTTCCGTTGATAACACCAACATCCGTCTAACTTCGTTCTGTAACTCCCTTACATTCCCTGGCCAGCAGTAACGACTCATGCAGCCTAAAGCCTCCTCAGTAAAACCTTTAACCGGTTTATCGAATTCGGCGACCGCCTTTTCTAAAAAACCTTCCGCTAATACCGGTATATCGACCGCTCTTTTTTCAAGAGCGGGAAGCTCTAAAGTCACTTCAGCTAAACGAAAATAAAGATCTTGGCGAAAACGCCCGGCTCTTACCTCTTCCTCAAGGTCTCGATTTGTAGAAGCAACGACACGTACGTTCACCGCTCTACGCTGGTGTTCTCCTAAGCGGCGAACTTCACGTTCCTGAAGCACACGCAACAATTTCACTTGAAATGAGGGACTAATTTCGCCAATTTCATCTAAGAAAATGGTACCACCGTCAGCCTGTTCAAATAGGCCAACATGATCTGAAATCGCACCGGTAAATGAGCCCTTTTTATGACCAAAGAGTTCAGATGCCAGCAACTCATCCGGCATAGCTCCGCAGTTTTCGACAACAAAATGCCTATCGGCCCGACAGCTATTGTAATGTAGAGCACGTGCAAACAACTCTTTACCCGCACCCGATGGACCTGTAACTAAAACAGAAACATCATAGGGTGCAATCTTGGCGGTCTGCTCGCATAAATCATTTAAAGGGCTGTGTTTATGACGACGAATTTCATCTAACTGAAAGCTTTGTTGAAGGCGCTGTTTTTTCTGAGAGATATTTTTCTCTGCCTGATCTTCTGTCAGGCGCATCTCCATCGCAAGCAGCTCATTCTCATTTTGCAGCTCATACAAGCGACATGCGCCACGCATAATCAACAATAAATTGTCCGGATGCCAAGGCTTAGTAATATACTGAAGGATTCCCGCTTCATTTAAACCACGGATAATATCCTCAGAATCTGTATAACCAGATAAGATTAGGCGCGCCGTTTGAGGCCAACGCTGCCTCACCTCTGTGAGAAATTCCACACCTGTTTTTCCAGGCATTCTTTGATCACATAATATGGCATGAACTTCATTGACCTCTAAGAGCTCCATCGCCTGATCAGCATTAGAGGCCGTGAGAACATCAAAGTCCTCATCTAAGGTTCGCTCTAATGTTTCTAAAGAGCGAATTTCATCATCAACACATAGGACCGTTGGGCGTTTAAGTATCTGCATATTAAAGCAACGCCTTAAACTGATTTATCTCCGATTGGAGTTTATCGATACGGCTATGAATCATCCCCTTTCGATTGCTCTCCAGCCATTCAATCCATTCGGCCATACCCTCGCCACTTTTGGCCGATAGCTGCAAAACCTTAATATCTGGATTCACCTGCCTAGCGTAAGAGATACATTTAGCCACATCAAAATCTAAGTGGGGTAGAAGATCTGTTTTATTCAAAATCATCAGATCTGCTGCATAAAACATATCTGGGTATTTCAATGGTTTATCTTCGCCTTCAGTCACCGAAAGAATAGCAATTTTATGCGCTTCACCCAGATCAAAAGCAGCAGGACAAACTAAGTTACCAACATTCTCAATAAAAAGATGACCACCTTGTAGCTCAGGTAAATTATCCAGCGCATGGCCGACCATATGTGCATCTAGATGACAGCCTTTTCCTGTATTAACCTGTATTGCCGGCACACCCGTTTCACGAATGCGATCAGCATCATTAGCGGTTTGTTGATCACCCTCGATTACAGCCATATTTACCGCTTCTTTATGCTGTTCTTGAAGCTGTTTAATGGTTTCCGTCAGTAGGGTTGTTTTGCCTGAACCTGGGCTAGAGACTAAATTCAGCACAAAAATACTCTGAGCTTGGAATCGAGTCCTATTCAAGCTCGCATAGCGATCATTTTTACCTAAAATATCTTGCTCTATCTGTACCATCCGACTCTGGCTCATTCCTGCTACATGAGCATGAGCGGGACCTTTGCCGAAATGTAGATCATCTCCCGTTTGAACCGCTACATTTGGCTCTTCAGAATGACCTTTCGAAGCATGATCATGGCGATGAACATGCTTTTCTGCTGACACGTCATGAGTGTGTGAGTGCTCATTTTTCTCTGAGCCTTCTATTTTTATATTACCTTCACTACATCCACAAACCGTACACATAACTAATCGACCTCCAGCTCTTTTATTCTCATCTCGTCCCCTTGAGTCACCTGTAAATGATGACTCCCACACTCAACACAACTGTCATAACGTTGCGTGATAGGGACATTTTTTAGGCATTGCATACAAAACGCTTCGCCTTTTATATTTATTATTTTTAAAGTAGCACCATCAGCTAAAGTATCTCGGGTTACTGCCTCAAAACAGAAACGTAACGCTTCTGATTCAATCATTGCCAAGGGGCCAATCTCTAACCAAACAGTTTTCACTTTTGTATAGGATTGTTCTCTGGCTTGGTCTTCTAGCACCTGTACGATGCCTTCTGCTATAGACATTTCATGCATTTTTATTCTTCTATTTTAATGTCATAGGCAACACAAGGGTCAATTGCCAAAATCAATTTATCCAGTAAGGGCATTAAATTTTCTCTTGATACCACCACCCCTTGAAGTATAGAAATCAAACTCCCTTCAGGATGAAAGTTCCACTCAGTTGGGGCAATGATATGATACTTATTAATGCGCTCATCACCGTTTACATTCTCCAACGTGACTTTGTGAACTAACAAACCCCGGGCCGTATTCACAGTCGCTAAACCTTCTGAAGCTGTAACACCTAATCTACCAGTCTCACTATTTATTATCTCTCTAATCTTGGCTGGAATACTTGCCAACTCATAAACCAAAGCAAGAAACCTCAAAGTAAGCTGATGTGATCCCTCAGCTTCAGCCTGAAGGATCAGCTTATTGTCAGCATGCCGAGCCCAAACACCGGTTTCAGCACACATAGATCCGCCATTCGTTTCTATCGTTGGCCGAGAACAAAAAACAGCGGCAACATCATCACTTTCAAATTTTTGCTCCAAATACTCAGCAGTAAGATTTAAAGCCGGTGCTGACGGCCCAAGTTCAACTCCTTCAAATTGTGCATTAAGGTTATCAACCAACTGTGAAAATGGCGTAATACCGCGTTCAACACTCGTTGATTTTTCACAAAAACTTGTTAACGGCAGCAACAGCTTTTCTAACGAATACAGCAGCTCCGCATAGTTAAATTCTGCTTGGGCGTTACTCGTATCAGTTTGCAAATCAAGGGAGAATCCAAGCTGACTCAATGCAGAGCGGTAACATGTCATAACGTCATAAACATCAATCAGAGGGGCATTTTCCAACCAATCTTTAGATAAACGTAAGCAAAGCTCTTTAGCCGTTTCCAGATAAATTAAAACAGACCTTGCGATCTCTACCTCTTTACAAACCTTAACCCCGCGTAGTGACTCAATCGCCATCGCGCCAGCGACTGTCTGAGCCGTTCCGCATAACGAAAAAATTAGAGGTATTAAATTGAAGGCCTCTTCAGGTCTTTTGCCTTCAAGTAAACGAGTCAGTAACTTAGGCCGTGTCGAATTAATGAGAACCGCCAGAATTTTTTGGCCATCGTACTTCACTATAATATTCAAGCGCCCCGCTATATGGGTAAGGGAGCTTGCGTGAGCCTCAACGACCATTTAGGCACCTGTCCTCTTAGATAAACCCGCAGTTAAAAAGCCCCGACGACTTAATTGTTTTTTTGGTTTATCTATTTCACCATTACTAATTGCTATATCTGATTGATTTGTCTGCTGATCAGCTTGTGAAAGTGTTGGCCGGCTCTCAACGACCTCGGCCTTATGTCCGCTATTAGATAAAGAAAGGTGATTGCGCTGCTCTCTACTGCATTCCCCGTTAGCTAACTCTTTTTTAGCACGCTGCAGGTCAGTCAAACTTTGATTCTGATCACTCTTAACGGCTTCCAATGCGGCCTGGGCCGTTTCAACCGCATGTTTTTGATCAGAAAATTCGAACATAGGGGAAAACAACGAACAACTTAAGTAACGACCTAGCGCTCCATTATCAGCAGAAATAAATTCATACACCCCTGAAGGCATTGTGATTAGTTGCTTATCACCTATAAGCGCTCCCCTACCATCATCGCCATAACGCGACGTTGGACTAGTCGGAAGCAGCATTAAGTTCATACACCACGGCGTCACTAAAACCCCCATAGTATAACCCTCTCGCTCCGCTGCTGATGGAGATTCAAAACCAACACACTCGACAGACAAGTGTGAATTAAACACAGGCAAGTCAGACATTTTCTGTGCGACTTCATTAAAATGCTGCTTAATTTGCTCTGCGTTTACCATGATCTAACCTTCCAAGACCATAAACTGATCTTTTTCACCGTCACATTCAGGACAACGCCAATGCTCAGGGAGCTGACTAAAAGGGGTTCCTGCCGCAACCTGCCATATACTGTCCCCCTCTTGAGGGTCATAGACATGCCAACAGATTTTGCACTCCAAACGCGCATCATCTTGCACACGGCTTTGATCGCCTAGGTAGCTACCCTCAAAACCTTGATAGCTCATATGAGCACCTCTCGAATCTCTTTCAAACGCTCAGATGAATCATCTAAGTCTTCCTGAGCAGCACAAGCAACCAGCGGCATCTCTGTAATTTCTAATGTATCGAGGATCAATTGATCTGTGCTATTGAAGTACTGAACCCGCCATAACCCCTCGATCTGAGTCGATGTGATACGGCAGTTTCCATAACCTCGAGATAAGATGGTCACAGGTCCGGTTCCTGTCACTTGCGATAGGAAAGCATGGTCCTGCGGAGAAAATGGCAGCAGAGATAGATTAATGACATGAGCAAACTCTATGGCAACGCCTTCCATCTGAGCCTGCCGGTATTGTGCAGAGGCTTCCTGAATTTCTACTAAAACAGAAGGCGCATTTAGGACGCCAGCGGGAATATTATCAGCATCAAACTTCAATTCATGCTGAGTACTAAACGCATTTAAACTCGCCAACTGAGGCACATCAGCAATCTCAATAATGTCATCGATCAATTCACCTGATTCAGAAAAGCGTCTTAAGCGCCACACACCTGCCAAAACCGTTTCTTGGGTTTTAACCGGTTGGATTCCAGCGATAGAGATACTCACTTCTCCTTCACCTAGAATCTGATTCATAATTTCCAGATCACCTTCGCCCAATGCATTCAACGTAATCTTATGTGTTTCGCTCCCGACCTGATAACTATCCAAAGAACGTTGTAACACGTCCATTAACGCAATAGCTTGAGGATATTCAGCAACCGTTTCAGCCTCTGGCAAAATGGGGATATCATAGCTCGCCATCTCAGATGGCATCTTCATGTAATCTAGAACCATATCGCCTTCATCTTGGCTACCGGGTCCCATAGGTACATTAACGAGGGGAATTCCATTATTTTCCATCTTTAAATCCTCTTATTGACCGCAAGCAGATGACGTAGGATTAACCACCACGGGAATTCCGATCCCCGGGTCTCTTCGGGGTTCCAAAGATAAAATACTTTCTATCTCCATTCGATATACTCCCCAATCTTGAACTTTACTGATCGTTCCTAAATAACGCCCCTCTTTCAAAAAAACCAAGCTTGGCCACACATTGAAGTTATAGCGCCCCTGAACTTTTTTCTCGAAAGCGGTATCAATAACGGCTGGTTTTAATTGAGGAAAGCTATTCACAAGCTCAGGTAAAATTACCGCGACATCATTACTTTCAGGAAAGCGATTTGGTTGTTCCGTACAAAAAAGAACGCTGTATTCATTCTCTTCTATAAATGAATCAAAATTTTCATGGTTTAATAATGGATAATTCAGTTCATCCACAAGACGGTTAATAAGCGGCGACGGCATAGATAGGAACCTTTAATTATTATTCTGTAAATGAGAAGGAAGCTGAGGCTCCTCCCCAACCAAATCCGAAAAAAGATCGTTTACATCAATCTCATTACCATTCATAACAGCCTCAATTGCAGTTAGCGCATTCCTAATTTGCTCAGCCCTTTCCACAGTAATCACCTCTCGAGCGGCGCCCAAAAACACGAGAACCCAAGTCCCGGTTTTCTGCGGCCCAACCAAAGATAGATCAACTGTTTCTAAAGGAGTATCAGGAGATGTATTAACCGAACATTGCGCTACATTCCCTTCATGGCTTTTGACCAACATAGGAAGACCTAGACACACTAGTCAGTCCCCTCGCTTTTATTCATAAAGCGGGGATCGCCTTTTCGAAATGCATCCCCCTCGGAAGGCCTGCCTGATTCGTAACATTGCATAGTAAGTTCCTCAGGAGAAAGGCCTTCGCTTGAGCCTTTATTTAAGGTGGGAGTCACACCAAATTTCGCTAAGTATTCCAGCGCAATATCTACTGAAGGGGAAATTTGAGCCCGAACCGGCTCACGTAAGCTACCGCCGAAGTCTTCAAGCTCTACGGGCTGGCAGCCAATCAACAATAATGATTCAGGATAGTTCCCAGTAAACTCCGCCATTGCTAGCACTTCTTGGAAACCGGTTTGATGCAGACTCATCTGCTTAGCGCCCATGAATTTAGGCACTTGGTCGTCGTAAATTTTCTTTAATGTGCCGGGTTTAAGGCCATAATCAATTGCATCAAATACAACTAATACATCCGCCTCTTGTACATGTTGCACAAGGTAAATGCCCTGCGTGCCTCCGTCCATGAGCCGTACGTTATCTTCAAACTGATACTGTTCATTCAGCGCTTCAACACAACGCACACCGAAGCCTTCATCAGCCCACAGCACATTCCCAATCCCTAAGATCAGGACTTTTTTATTACTCTTAAAAGGCTTATCTGCCATTGGAGCATCTCTGTCATTTTTATATTTTTTATTTACTACAAACAAAATACATGCCAACCATCTAAAAAATAGATGAAATTAAGCCAGCACATGTTACAGAGGGGGTTACAGCCCAGTAGGAATAAGTTTTTTACTCAGTGAAAAAGCAACACATCGGAAAATATTATTCCAACCTAAACTAAAACCGAAAGGAAAGTTTCCAAATTTAAATTTAAAATGCTACTTGATCGAAGATAATACAGTTCTGGTATAATACCTTGATGTAACTAATTGCTGTTTCGGAGTAACACAGATATATATGACTGAAGATCAACTAGTCAGTCGTCTCGAAGCACTATCCATAGAGCAGCTCGATAATATCCAGAGCAAGCTACTAGAGAAAGTCCAGCAAAGGAAAGCAGAACGAGAACGACTCAAAAAGCTACCTCCAAGGACATCTAACGATTTAGAAGCGTTAGCAAGTATGCAGGATTTAGATTTGAGCTCACTCATGCGTGACGCTAAACGTTACAGCTAACAGCGAGTTCAAAAGTAACACCCTTTTTGTCTCAGGCTTTATTACTTAAAGCCTTAATTTACTGATTTCGAAGAACAGATACAGGACATATATCAATGAGTCTTGCTGATAAAGTATTGGCAGTTAATAACGATCTACCTATTCGTACTGAACAACCTATTCATAGCGGTAAAGTTCGCTCTGTTTACTGGCTGACCGATGCGGATAGCAAACGTCTAATCCAAGAGAAAGGCTACGATGTAGCTGCAGACGCTCCCCTTGCAATCATGGTTATCAGTGACCGCATCTCTGCTTTCGAATGCATCTGGCATGGTGAAGGCGGAATGAATGGTGTTCCTGGAAAAGGGGCTGCTCTCAATGCTATTTCCAACCACTGGTTTAAACTATTCCGTGAAAACGATTTAGCAGACAGCCACATCCTAGACATTCCACACCCCTTCGTATGGATCGTACAGAAAGCTAAACCCGTAATGATTGAAGCGATCTGCCGCCAATACATTACAGGCTCAATGTGGCGTTCTTATGCTAAAGGCGAGCGTGAGTTCTGCGGAATCGAAATTGCAGATAACCTAACTAAAGACCAGAAGCTTCCTGAACTTCTGATTACACCGTCAACTAAAGGTATTTTGTCTGGCATTCCAGGTGTACCTGAAGTAGACGATGTAAACATCACACGCGATGACATCACAAATAACTTCGAAGCTTTTCAATTCCGCACTAAAGACGACATCGAGCAGTATGAAAAACTACTGAAAGAAGGTTTTGACGTCATCAGTGATGAGCTTGAAAAACTTGACCAAGTATTCGTTGATACCAAATTTGAATTTGGTTATGTGACTGATGCTGCAGGTAATGAAAAACTTATCTACATGGACGAAGTCGGTACGCCTGATTCTTCACGTATTTGGGACGGCCCTTCTTACCGTGACGGTAAAGTTGTTGAAAATTCGAAAGAAGTATTCCGCCAAGAGCTACTGAATCATTTCCCTGATCCAGATATTCTTTTAAATAAAGAACGTATGGAAGAGAGATGTGCCTTAGCTAAAGATAACGCTTTACCAGAAGCCTTATTGCAAAAGGTATCTGATACTTATATTAATATCGCTGAGAAAATCACCGGCGAACCTTTAGTGTTATCAGAAAACCCTAAAGCAGAAATAATCGACATTCTACGTAGTGATTACGGCCTAATCGATTAAGACTTCCATGCTCTAGCATGATAAAAAAAGCACCTTATATTAAACATATAGGTGCTTTTTTATTGTCTGACCAAAAACTATTACCAAGAACATCAGCATTGACAATTAGCAAATTTTAACGCAGTTTTTACCATCATTTTTGGCATGATACATCGCCTTGTCTGCTCGACTCACCCAATGCTCAACGCTCTCATTTTTTTGATATTGAGCGACACCAAAACTACAAGTGACATCCGCATTTAGGCCAAAATCATGCTGCGAGATCTCCAACCTAAACTTTTCAGCTATCTTATGTGCGCTATCCAGATCAGTTTCAAGCATTAAGAATAGAAACTCTTCTCCGCCCCAGCGCCCAAAACGGTCAGTTTTTCTCGATTTATGTGCAATCAACTCTGATAAAGAGATCAGCACCCTATCGCCTACTTGATGCCCTAAACTGTCATTAATTTTTTTAAAATCATCAATATCAAAAAACAGAAGTGAAAGTGTCCAATTATGCCTTTGCGACAACTCAACAAAAGCATCCAACTCCGAACGTAACTTACGCCGACTCAAAATCCCGGTTAAGGCATCCTTCTCAGCGATAGTTTTTAATACTTTGTTGTAAGAAAGCATACTTAGATAACGATATAAACCCGCAATTACCAACAGACCTACAACACTTAAAACAATCCAAAGCACGGTATGATCCGTTGTATGCTTATATTCAATAACAACCCAACGCTTAAAGATGGATTCATGCTGCTCAGGCGTAATCAATGAAATCGATTTATTCAAAATATTCACAAGATGAGGAGCATCTTTAACAACCGCAATACTAAAATCCCAGCTATCACTAAGCTCGTCACTAATCGCTATATCAGGAATTTTAAGATCCTTAAGCACATGAGCTATATTAGCATCCGCCCCAACAAACCCATTAATTACACCCGCTTGCAACAATCTCAAACCTTCAACGGTATGAGTCACGGGCACTACTTGCATATTAGGGTAACGCGTCGATAAGATCTCATGAAATGCGGATTTATCTACAACACCTAACTTCATCCCTGAAACACGCTTACGCGGGTTGTCTGCTGAAATAGCAATGACCGCTGGCACACTTAAATACGGCTTAGTGAAATCTAAATATTCAGTTTGCCCGACCGTCTGCATATCCCCGGCTAAAATGTCACAGTGGCCATTACGTACATATTTCAATGACTGCTGCCATGACGTCGTCGGAACAATCTCATAATTTAACTGCACAGCTCTCATCACTAGCTGAAGATAATCAGCCACCATACCTTGATGCCTTCCTTCTGAGTAAAACTCAAAGGGATACCATTCTGGGTTGGTGCACACTTTTACTTCAGGGTTTTGATCAACGTAATTTTGTTCTGCTTGGCTCAAACGGTAGATATTATTAGGAGGCCGATAGATAAAATCAGAAAAATCATAGCCTAAAAATATACTTCCGGTAATGAGATAGACTTGTGCCATCTCATTAAACTTATTAATCGACAATGCTCCAAAGTTCCCATCGCGATCAAAAGCTAAATTGCGCAGCTCCTCACCCTCAAAAACTAGCGCATCAAGTGTCTTATTTTGAGAGTTATATTTTTCAAAAATAACCTGAGCAGTCTCATCTATATGCTCAAATGCATACAACCACCCTCGAATAGAGGCTCGATAAAACTTATCTGTAAGCTCCGGGTTTTGTTTAATAAAATCTCTAGAGGAGAACAGAATGTCAGAGTACATATCAAACCCATAATCTTTAGGGTGGATAACATTATACTCTGTGCCTAACAGCTCCATCTGATAGGGCTCATTTGAAATATAAGAAGCCATCGCATCTGTTTTACCGTCGATGAGATCTTGAATATTGTAGCTATGCAATTGTTGATTGTAATCAGAACCCGTAATGCCCGCTTGCAACAGCATCGCAATTATCTCACCAACCTTTTTGGCATCGTTGGTGATCATAATATCCCGGCCCTTAAGATCGGATGAGAGTAGTATCCCAGAATCTTTACGCGTCAGGAGCATTAAAGGGGATTGTTGATACGCGGCAAAGAGAGCAACAACATCCGCACCGGCATTTTTATCAATAAGAAGCGAGGTACGAGCCACACCAAACTGGCTTCGACCTTCAAGAATTTCATCTACAAGATCAAGACCATTCTCAAATTCTTTCAGTTCAACCTCTAGCCCTTCATCCTTATAAAAACCCTTTTCAATCGCCATATAGTAACCAGCAAATTGAAATTGATGCTTCCACAGTAACTGGAGACTGATCGTATCTTTAGCAAAAACAGAATGGCAAAAAAGAAAGACAAAGCAGCCCCAAAGAACTACACGCATTTGAACATCCTTGAAACAATAAAGCATACACTTTCATTCTAGAACAGGATGCATAGGAGGGAAATACGAATAAAGGGATTACTATAAAAAATAGTCACTAATTGATTAAAGACGTATCAGGTGAGACTATGAATTACTCAAAAAAAACAAAACGCGACATTAATTGATTAAAAAACAAGCACTTTAAACAAATCAATACAATAAATAACAGAATTATCAATTATCTTTTAAAAACCTATTTATTAAAGGTTTTAATTAAAGCCACACGCGCTACATCTATAAGTGAAGGAATACGTCAGTACACCGGGGGTTACTGAATGTCTTGATCAGGCACGCCAAGGATCTGAACAATATTTGTTCTCGGCATTACGATCTGTAGAAGCAAGATAAGGGTAAACAAATATTGTTAAACAAACTAAAGATAAAAAGTAAGTTATTACTTATTTCACTTTTACCAATTATCAGCATTCTAATACTCATTGCTACATCGCAATATGAGTTAAAGCAATCCGATGATGGCGTGGGCCGCATATACGATGACCGTGTCGTTCCATTAAAGGATCTAAAACTAATAGCAGATGATTACGCTGTTTTTGTTATCAATGCTGTTAATAAAGCTAATGCTGGTTTAATTACAGGCTCTGAAGCCTTAAATGGAATTCGTAAAGCGCGTAAAGATGTTGAAGAAAAGTGGGGGGAATATATGGCGACGACTCACACAGTAGAAGAAGCTCAACTCACCAAAGAGGTTGAAGCACGCTTTATTCCAGCCAATAATTCCCTCGATAAGCTTGAGGCAAGCCTTAGTATGCTCAGCTCAGGTTATATTACTGGACAGCTGAATGATTTTGATGGACCTCTCTACGAGACGATCGACCCTATCGGTGAAAAGATTACTGAATTAATCAGTTTACAATTAAGGGTAGCGGGTGAGGAAAGGGAGACCATCAAAGAGGTATACAAGACTGCTCTAATAATTATGGCAAGTCTTGGTGTATTGAGTATTTTAGTACTCGCATTGGTCAGTAAACTGGTATATAGCTCTATAAATACGCCACTACAAGCGCTTAACAAAGCGATGGATACAGTTGCTTCCAGCTCCGACTTAACCGTTTCGGCTGATGCTGCAGGCAATGATGAGCTAGCCGCGATGAGCACTAGCTTCAACAAGATGATTAGCCATCAACGTAAATTGATAAATGACATTAGCGGGGCAACACAACAGTTAGCAGCCGCTTCAGAACAGATGTCCGCTCCCAAGCTACAGGTAATATAAATAATCAGCGCCTGGAAATTGAGCAAGTAGCAAGCGCAATGAATGAGATGGTCTCGACGTCTCAAGATGTAGCCACTAACGCTGAGCATGCAGATAGCCAAGCAAGGCTGATGCAGGATCAAGCCAGCCAAGGTAATGACATTGTCTCTGCAGCTGTCACATCTACAAACAGCCTTGTCAATAATGTTGCAGTAGTTTCAGAGCGTATCAGCGCCGTAGAGAATGACAGTGACAGCATAGGTTCAGTTATTGGCGTGATTAATGATATCGCCGAACAAACTAACCTACTCGCTCTAAACGCCGCAATTGAAGCAGCACGTGCCGGCGATCAAGGACGTGGGTTTGCCGTAGTAGCTGATGAAGTACGTACACTTGCACAAAGAACCCAACAATCTACCACCGAAATTCAAAATGCTATCGAACGCTTGCAGTCAGGTACTCGTTCAGTAGTCACCGCAATGGAAAAAAGCCAACAAGAAGCTGAGCTTACAGGCGAAAAAGCATCACAAGCCGGTGAAGCCTTGCAAGGTATTTCTGAAGCGGTGGGCATGATCACAGATATGAATACCCATATTGCCTCCGCCAGCGAAGAACAAACCAGCGTAGCGGAAGAGATCAATCGTTCTCTTGTCTCTATCAATGATGCGTCGCAAGAATCATCCGATGGTGCCGTGCAGATATCTGCAGCAAGTGATGAGCTCGCTAGACTCGCCGTCGATCTAAACGCTAAAGTCCAACAGTTCAAAACATAGTGTGCTCTAACTAAATTAGTTAGATCTATCAATAATCTCCGGCTTAGTCCGGAGATTATTCGTTATAGCCACCCTTTTAATTTTATCTCCGCTGAGCTTTCACTTAGCAAAGGGCTTTTATTTAGCAAAGGGCTTCTCAGCAAGGTTATACTTAATTCACAAATACAGATAAGGGAATAAAATAGTGTTTTCTGAATATCACGCTCACATTTATTTTGATCAAGAAACATATGTTCAAGCAGAAAACCTATGCCTTGAAGCAGAAAAACTCTTTCCGATTAAGCGAGGCAGGTTTCATAAAAAGAATGTGGGACCACACCCTTGCTGGAGCTGCCAACTTGCATTTGAAGCTAGCGAGTTTCCAACTCTGATTCCTTGGCTAAACTTTCATCGTAAAGGGTTAAATGTACTTATTCACCCCGTCACTGATGACGATCTTAAAGACCATCAAGACTATACAATGTGGTTGGGGCAATCTTTCACATTAGATTTATCTATCTTCACAAGAAAGCGTTAAATCTACACCTAGCCTCAGAAAACCAACACCTCAGAAACCCTAAGCCTCAGAA
>DJLT01000034.1:0-53830 GCA_002435145.1 Neptuniibacter sp. UBA6509 | reverse complement strand
CTCAGAAACCCTAAGCCTCAGAAAGCATAACCCTCAGAATAAAAAATGCTCTGAATACTAGCGTCGAAGAAAAGATCTTCAGACTTAAATATTGTGCTCTAGAAAAGAGCGCGCTCTTTGAGCACCTAGTTCAATAACAGGCCCCGCCTTGTGAAATTCTAAAATTCCACACGTATTTCGAGGAATCTCTATCAAGTGATCCGGTGGATAAGCCGCAAGCTTCTGTCGCGCAATACTTCCCTGCATAGAATCAAAGGCTTGGCTTGCCACGTCATACATACTTAACGAGCGATCTTCCTCCTCATCCCCACGGTACAATTTACCAATCCAACGATGCACTTTTTGTTTGAAACCAGACTTCCCCGAAAGCTGCGCATCATCAAAAAGATCAAGGTTATGATCAACAGGCGCTCCCAAATTAACAGCAATTGTATGATCCGTTTTATCGTTGAAAGTAGGTGCAATAGGAACAGGGTTTAAAATTCCCCCATCAACAAGATAGGCCCCATGATATTCAACAGGAGAGAAAAACAGAGGCAAAGATATTGAAGCTCTAATCGCGTCAAATAGTGAGCCTGAGTTAATCCAAATTTCTCTCTCTTCATCAATATCCGCGGCCACTGCGGTAAACCGGATAGGTAGGTCTTCTATTGAATGATCGCCCACCAGCTCAATCAGGGTATCGATCAACTTATCCCCTTTCACTAAACCATCCGTTCGCCATGCGACATCAAGTAGACTGAGTATATCCGTACGATCAATCTCTCTGACCCAAGCTTCAAATTCAGCTAGTTTTCCTGCCGCGTAAACCCCACCAATCAATGCACCTATCGAACAGCCTGATATAGATTCAATCTGAAAGCCGGCTTTAGTCAGCTCATTGATAATTCCTATATGCGCTAAGCCTCGTGCTCCACCGCTGCCCAACACCAGAGATACCCTTTTGCCTTCAGCTTCAATCACTTTACATCCCTATCTTTGATCTTGATTAGTTAATGCACCGTACAGACCATGCATGGATCAAAAGAGCGAACAATATGCTGGACAGATACAGGCTCTTTCTCCCCTTCAAATACTGGCGCACCTTCTAGCGCCTTCTCTAGGGCTCCAGGTATAGACTGACTATCGCGAGGTGAAAAATTCCAAGTGGTCGGCGCTATAATTTGATAATTACTTATCTTTCCTTTTGACACTTGCAGCCAGTGTCCCAAGCTACCTCTTGCTGCTTCAACAAGCCCAACACCACACCCCTCTTTCGGAAGCGTTGTAGGAAAGCAGAAAGCCGCTTGTGGATCTAATTGCTTAGCCCACTCCTGCATTTTTGGAATCACAATGGCGAGCTCTAACATACGTGCAATCATTCGACTCTCGACACTGGCGCCCTGCTTTTCGACCAACTCTTTAATCAGTGGATGCCCATTAATTAACTGTCGAGCTAATGCACCCACTTCAACAACCTGCTTATTCAACCTAGGCGCCTTGCACCAGGTATAAGCCTCTTCGTTATCCACAGAGGGCTCTGTAACTCCCTCTTTAGGGTGCAAAGCTTCCGCGCCCTGCATCCATGAATAAGCAATATCTTCAGCAATTGAATCAGGATCGAAGGGTTGAAGCTCTCCCTGAATATAACAACCTTCCGCAAACAGCTTCTTACCTTGAACCTGATAATTACCAAAACTTAAAAACTGATCAGTTGAGCGGCCTAATGCTGCTAAATTCAAATCCTCACTGATATGTAGAAAAGTACGAAAATCACTTTGTGACCAGTGCTCTTTCTTTCGCCACTCTAGCAACGCCTTAATTGAATCTAATTTAGCAACGTCCTCTAAATCCGCGCCAAATAAATGCAGCTCCATGTAACGTCTAAATGATGCAATGAGTGTAATCAAACGGATACGTTCTTGCGCTTCTATCGGCTTCGCACTTCCACCGGGCTGGATACTCAGACTGTGCGGCCATTTACCTGCCATGATCCCCATAAGATGCAGAAACTCTGCGCGGGCTGGCAACATTTTTTTAACTGAACTCCCCTCTTTCGCCTTAAAACGTTCACTTACAACCGAATACCAATCTTTTTGAGCATAAACATCACGACTAAAATCAGGCATAAAGAACAGATAAAAATGGGTCAACAAATCAGTCATATTCTCATTAGCTAACACCAAATTAATGGATAGTTCACCATTTAATGGGATCTCAGTTTGTGCTAAATCGGCCAGCGCTTTAGCACAAGCAACAGACTGACTAACAGAACAAATACCACAAATTCGAGGCGTATAAACCAAAGCATCCATAGGTACCTGCCCTTGCATGATTCGTTCAAAACCACGAAACATAGGTGAATTAACTTGAGCTTTATTCACAACACCATTTTCAATATCAAGACTAACCTCTAAGTCACCCTCAACACGATTGAATGGGCCAACCACAATACGACTCATATTAATTTTTTCTCTTATGAATAGTGGGTGGATAGATCAACTTTTCAGAAGTCGCATTCTTTCTTAAACGTTCTGGGGTTGCTGCTTTTGATAAAGAAGCTAAAGCAACAAACCAAGCTTTTGGCATATCAGTAGGTAACCCTACTGGAATACCTGCAATTTTAGGGGTTTGAGTAAAACTATGACCGGGTTCTTCAAACTCTGGAGCCGTACAATTGATACATGCATACCCGCCTTTCGTGCAGGAACCAACACCATTCCAAGGCCGACTGTTACAATCAGCATGCGCTTGGGTACCTAAGCACCCCATATTCTCCATCATGCACCCCCGATCGCCGGGAAGCTCAGCACTGGCTTTATATTCATAGTATTCATTGCGACTGCAGCCATGATGAACAAGCTGATCAGCATACATACGAGGCCGACCAAACAGATCAACAGCTTCTTCAGAGTGCTCATCCAGAGACAAACTAATTAAAGTTTCAGTGACCCAATCAGGATGAACAGGACAACCAGAAATGTTGATTGTTTTATGACCTGAGAGCGAACGGTATTGATCCCCTAAGAAACCACCCGGTACTTCCCCCTCAAACTGAAGCCCAATTGCATCCGTAATATTATCCCCAGCCGCCGATATTCCACCAAAAGCTGCGCATGAACCAACAGCAACCGTATATTGAGCTTGCTTGGATAAAAGCTCTATCCACTCCATCATCGGCTTATCAGTTCCACCCAGCATATGGAATCGACCGGTGCCATTCGGTCCACGTAAAACAGAGCCCTCTAAACACAATACGTCTAACTGCGTTTCACCTTTCAATATGCTGTCAAAAATATCAACAACCTCAGAACCCGTTTCTTCACTCAAAGAGGGATGCCAAAGCAGATGAATACCAGCGGCCTCAAATGTAGTGAGTAAGTCTGGAGATTCAGCATTCAAAAGCGACATGGAGCACCCTCCGCACCCTGCTGACTGAAGCCATAGAAGATTAAACATTTTCAGGATTCTCCGCTAATAGGACCAATGAGGCACATACACCACCCGAAGACTGGTTACGTATCTCCAACTTCCCCTCGTGTTCCGATACAATCCCATAACTAATAGATAAGCCTAAGCCTGTGCCCTGCCCAACCGGTTTCGTCGTAAAAAAAGGATCAAATAACCGGGAGAGATTCTCTTCAGAAACACCGGGGCCCGTATCACTGACATGAAACTCTATTTTATCTCCAATATGTGAAGCATTAAGACTTAAGCGTTTAACCTTAGAATCGATCATCGCATCTACAGCATTTTGAATAAGGTTCACAACCACTTGATGAATCTGCCCTGAGTGGCCGAATGCTTTAAGACCATCAGGAATAACCGCGACAACATCAACGTCCTGCTTACTCTCTTTTATAATCCAGTGAAGCGCGGTGCGGATAACATGCGTCAAATCAAATAGCGTTTTTTCTGATTCTTGAGTAGAAGAGAATTGGCGTAGATCATTAACGATCTCCTTCACTCTATCCGCCCCTTCCATGGTGCCATCCACGAGCGAGTTTAAATCTCGAATAACCTTATCTAACCGAAGCTGTTGGCGCATCAATTTCAAAGATTCGCGTGATTCACCTTCATTAATCGCATCAAAGTACACACTCAAACGCTCTGTATAGCGCTGTAGCGCATGCATATTCCCATACACAAAACTAATAGGGTTATTCAATTCATGGGCTACACCAGCCACCAAACGACCTAATGACGCCATTTTTTCAGATTGCACTAAACGCTCTTGTGCTAATTTTAACTCGGCATGGGTATTGTTTAACTCTATATAAGCTTTCTGTAGTTCACCTAAAGGGCGCCCAATCAATACCATTCCGACCAAACGTCCTCGGTGATTTTTACGGGGAGAGCAGTTCATCGACAATGGAACAGCTCCCTCAACACCTATAAGTTCGAGTTCACAATCACGAATAGATTGAACCCTAACCTGAGTTAAGAAACTGTCTACTTTTTGCAAGTAACGTTGGTCAATCAGATCTGTAAAATTGATCCCAACTAGAGACTCAGCAGAACGCCCTGTTAAGGTTTCTAATGCCCGATTGATCCTCTGAATACAGCCGTTATGATCACACACAATTAAGACATCGCTCATTGAGCTTTCGATACTGTCAAAGAACAGTTTATTCTCTTCCAGCTCTACATTTTTTTCCTCGATCTCTACTTGGTAGTGCACTAAATCAGCATAAGCTTCATCCATTTTTTGGATAACACTCACCCATGCATCTTCAGAATTATCATCCAAACGTTTGTCTAGAGAAGTAATAGGTTTTTCATTATGAGACATAAAAGATCGATTCGTTATTTGACTTAACTAAGGCTATTTATTCTGTTCCTGCTTATCCTGGCATTCTAAACAGAATGAGCTTTCGGGCTTTGCGATTAAACGAGAAACTGCAATCTTCTCGCCACAAGCTTCACAATAACCATAATTTTCATTATCAATCTTTCTAAGTGCATCATCAATTTGCTGAATACGCTCCTGACACTGGGCTAAATTAGCCTTTGCAATGCTCTGCTGTTGTAAGGCCTCACCGCGAGATACTCGGCCAAAAGATTGTTGATCCAGTTTTACTGGCTGAGCAGCCTGCTTAAGGGAATCAGCTTCATCAATTAACTCTCCCTGTAAACGATGCAACTTATTTAACAAGCTATCAATCTGCACATCATCCACAAAATCAGCCATTCAACCTTCCTTTTTTAATACAAACCGTCAAACCAATATTTAACGAAAGAACTTACACATTAGCCCTAACAAATAACTGAGTGCAATAAATTAGATCTTTGCATAAATAATAGACATAAAAAAGGCCGTCCGAAGACAGCCTCTTATCTTAATCACTTTTTTTACTGCGAAATAAGCACGTTGATCGCAGCTCTCAAAGTGGTTTCATCACAAGTAGCGCAAGTACCTTTAGGCGGCATCGCACCTTTACCAGCCACCACTACAGCCAGCATTGCATCTTCACCTTTAGCGATACGTGCTTCCCAAGACGCGGCATCGCCTGGTTTTGGCGCATTTCCAACTCCAGCAACATGACAGCCTTTGCAATGCTTATCATAAATAGCCTGCCCATCCGCCTGTACGCCAAATGGCGCAGCAAAAATTAGAACCGTCATAGCTAACTTTATTATTTTTTTCACAATTCGTTCCTCACCCAAACCAAATCATTCAATCACTCTATTCAACGGCAAATGACCATAAAAGTCTTTGATCTAGCGCATAGAGTATGTCTGATAGAAGATTACTTAATAAAACCTCTTTAATTAAGGCACAAAAAAAGCGACCTAGGTCGCTTTTTTAACAAGAATATTAAGAATTAAACTTAAGCGCTCAATTCCAGAAGTAACTTGTTCAGGCGCGCTACATAAGTTGCTGGGTCATCCAACTGAGCACCTGCAGCCAA
The DNA here is from genome assembly GCA_002435145.1 of Neptuniibacter sp. UBA6509. GTDB lineage: Bacteria > Pseudomonadota > Gammaproteobacteria > Pseudomonadales > Balneatricaceae > Neptuniibacter. The sequence goes on along the minus strand of DJLT01000034.1, from coordinate 47,939 downwards.
ACCCGCTTGATCGAATAACACCAAGGCTAAATCAGCAAAACGATCTTCATCTGCTTCTTTATCTAGTTTTTCAATCAGAGGATGCTCTGGATTCACTTCGAATGTAGGCTTAGTTTCAGGAACAGCCTGACCCGCCGCTTCCATAATTTGACGCATCTGTAAGCCCATGTCCTGTTCACCAAGCACCAAACAAGCAGGAGAATCGGTTAGACGAGTTGTAATGCGTACGTCCGCAACTTTATCAGTCAAGCTTTCCTTCAAGCGCTCAACAAGACCAGCAAGCTCTTTTGCCGCTTCTTCCTGCTCTTTCTTCTCTTCTTCAGATGCTTCCTCATCCAGATCAAGCTGACCTTTAGTTACATCTTGGAAAGCCTTCTCATCATAGTTCTGTAGCTGACTCATCATCCAATCATCGATGCGATCAGTCATTAATAGAACTTCGATACCTTTCTTACGGAAGATCTCTAAGTGCGGGCTATTTTTCGCAGTATTGTAGTTATCAGCAACCACAAAGTAGATTTTATCCTGCCCTTCAGGCATACGAGAAATATAGTCATCCAGTGATACATTCTGCTCTTCACTACCCGTATGCGTAGATGAGAAGCGCATCAGCTTAAGGATTTTCTCGCGGTTTGCGTAATCCTCAGCAGGTCCCTCTTTTAGAACCTGACCAAACTCTTGCCAAAATGTTGCATACTTCTCAGCATCTTTTTTGCCAAGTTTGATCAACATATCAAGAACACGTTTAGTTAATGCGCTACGCAGTTTATCAACATTCGCATCTTTCTGAAGAATCTCACGAGATACGTTCAAAGAAAGATCTTTAGTGTCGATAACACCTTTCATAAAGCGTAGATACAATGGCAGGAACTCATCCGCCTGATCCATGATGAAAACGCGCTGTACGTATAATTTTAGACCCTTAGGCGCTTCACGGTTCCAAAGATCATAAGGGGCACGCTCAGGAACAAAAAGAAGGCTTGTATACTCCATATTTCCTTCAACACGGTTGTGTCCCCAAGTCATTGGGTTAGAGAAGTCATGGGAGATATGTTTGTAGAACTCTTGGTACTCTTCGTCAGAGATATCAGACTTATTACGTGTCCACAGAGCAGTAGCGCTGTTGACTGTTTCATCTTCAAGTTCTGCGGCTGCATCTTCTTTAGGCTCATCTTCTGAACCCATATCCGGTGTAGCTTCTTTCTGCATTAGAACAGGGATAGAGATATGATCTGAATACTTACGCACTAAGCCTCGTAGAGCAAAACCATCAGCAAAACTCTCTTCACCCTCTTTCAAGTGAAGAACAATCCGCGTACCACGAGAAGTTTTTTCAATATCGCCGATGCTAAATTCGCCTTCACCCTCTGAAGACCAATGTACACCTTCAGCAACCGGAAGACCGGCTTTACGTGTAAAGACCTCAACACGATCAGCAACGATAAAAGAAGAATAGAAACCTACACCAAACTGACCGATCAATTGACTGTCTTTTGACTGATCGCCTGTAAGCTGAGAAAGGAACTGTGACGTGCCGGATTTAGCAATAGTACCTAAATGCTCAACAACATCATCACGGCTCATACCAATGCCGTTATCTTCAATTGTTAATGTTTTCGCGTCTTTATCGAAACTGATCTTAATTTTAAGATCGCCATCATTTTCATAAAGAGCGCCATTCGACAATGCTTCAAAACGTAATTTCTCTGCGGCATCTGACGCATTTGAGATCAACTCACGCAGGAAAATATCTTTATTTGAATACAAAGAATGAATCATCAAATGAAGCAGCTGCTTCACTTCAGTTTGAAAACCATGAGTTTCTGTACGCGTTTCTGTAGTCATCAACACTTATCCAATATCGGTTAAATCGGGAACAGTGCTTTGAGGTTGATAGCCAACCTCAAAGCAGCCTATGAAAACAATATTGGGACGGGGTGAACCATTTCAAGCATTAATATTCAGCTTTTTATTCACCCGCACTCATCATCAGCGTATTTAATGTTGAAGATTTGAACTCACGTCGATACAAGATATACACAACACCACCGCTCAACGCCATGAATAACCACGGATTGATAAACCAACCCAGAATAGCCAAACAGAAATAATAGGTGCGTAAACCAAGGTTAAAATTATTGGCTGCCATTGATGTCATTTTAGCCACACGGCTGGCATGGGCATCGATCTGCATGTCAGACACTTTTTCTTCGGGTAGAGGCGCACCGCCAATCATGATGGATACAAAACCATACTGACGTAAGCTCCAAGTAAACTTAAAGAAGGCGTACACAAACAGGGAGATCAGCAATAGAATTTTTAATTCCCACTCGGCACTGGTTGCCGTCATCGCAAAAGGTATATCCGCTACAACATCAATTGCCGCCTGCGTTGACCCTAGAATTGTCATCAAACCAGCCAGAATCAACATAGTCGTGGAAGCAAAAAAAGAAACTCCGCGCTCTAGATTCGCAATAGCGGTTGTATCCGCAATTCGCACATCACGCGTCAACATCCTTAACATCCACTCTTTACGATACATATGCAGCATACTGGCTAGACATGGCGTGTCGAAACTACGCCTACGCGCATAAAACATATATCCCTTAAAACAGATTAAAAACCAGATTAAGGCGATAAGATTAAGCCAGTTTTCAATCATAAACTGATGGACCGGTACCATAAGAAAAAGCCTCAGTTACAAAATAATCGTGCAATGTATGACAACTCATTGTAAAACAACTAATAATCAAAGAAAGCTATGATTATCGGTTAACCCTATAATCACGTAATACTCAATATTTTGCTAGGTAACAAGCAGCGATGTATATAGATCTTGAATCCTTATTTGTTGTCACTCTATTTTTATATCTTTTCTACCACTGGTGGCAATCACAAAGGGTAAAGGAAATAGCCCTTAATCGAATCCGCCGACAATGCAAAGAACTCGAACTGCAACTGCTTGATGACAACATCAACTTAAAAGCTTTCTGGTTAAAAAGAGATGATAAAGGAATGGTGCGTATTTGGAGATCTTATAACTTCGAATTTTCCTCCACGGGCGAAGAACGTTACTCAGGCCATATTATTACCTTAGGTCATAACATTACCGATGTGCATCTGGACCCGCATATTCTTCACTAAGGAACCTACGAACAAGTCCTAAGCTTTCTCAGTGGAGAGTAAATTGACTTAATGCGCGAAAGGTAGCACAGTGAAATGACGTGTCCTTTTCAAGCTGCCTGACAAAACAGAAAGTCAATTTAATGTCCACCCTATGGGGCTTACAGAGTGATCCAATTTCGTCGTTAACGATTTTCGACAGGCAACCAGCATGCCTGTAATCGTTGCCTTGAACTTGAACCGCTCTGTAAGCCTGAGGTGCTTCAGACTTATTCGTAGGTTCCCTAATACTGCTCGCAGATGAAAGCGTTTACTTAAGCAAACATGAAGCGCGTGATCTAAAAAATGATAAAAAAGTGATATTTGAATAAGTTTCAGGCATAAAAAAAGCAAGGCATAAGCCTTGCTTCTTTTTCAAACTGAATATCAGTTAAGGATTAAACCTTAGTGATGTTCTCAGCCTGTGGACCTTTCTGGCCTTGAGTTACAGTGAACTCAACTTTCTGACCTTCAGTCAAAGTTTTGAAGCCGTCGCCCTGGATAGCAGAGAAGTGAGCGAAAACGTCTGGGCCGTTTTCCTGCTCGATGAAACCAAAACCTTTCTCTTCGTTAAACCATTTAACTGTACCAGTAGTAGACATAATAGTAGTCCTATTCTTCAGAGTAATTGTGTGCCTCAAATACACTATGTAAATGAGACGATTGTGCTGGAAGTGCTGTGATTACTTATGAAAAACAGGACGAGGTACTGATAAGACTTCGTAATGGTGTGCATAAATATACGGCTTACTTTCAAGCGGTTTCCATTCTATAAAGCTTATTAAGCTCCGGTCAACGAAAAAAAGCGCTTTTATTCGAGAAATTTGCATTTTTTTTCAATTATGAGGAGCAGGTCAAGCAAATCCCCCCTGCCCAACCCGGTGGAGACTGTGAATAATGCTCAAATTCACTATTCTCAGCCATAGGATTACGTAACAACATCAACAAGTTATCAACTAAAGTATAATCCCCGTCCGTTGCTGCACGTATCGCCTCTTCAGCCATATAGTTACGTAATATAAACTCCGGATTCACAGCTCTCATTTGAGCGCGTCGAATCGGTCGACTCGCCACCTCCTTTGAAAGCCTCTCTTCATATGCCAAAAGCCAGTTTGTTAAGGCTGATGGTAGTTTTAAAAGCGCCATTAATGCTGCCACTGAATTCTCTGATCCATCAAAGTCTGACAAGCAACGGAAGAAGCGATTCATATCCATCTCTTGCTGTGCAAATAACTTGAGTAGATCCAAAACAAGCTTTTCATCTCCATCATGAATAGACTGAAGACCTAAACGCTTTCTAAACTCTCCAAGCTCCGCTTCCTTGTAAGCATTTGGAAATTCATCCAAAACCGCTATTAAATCATCTCGCTCGATCAGAGGTAAAAGCGCTTGCCCCAAGCAGGATAAATTCCATTGAACAACAGAGGGCTGCTTTGCAAACGCATAGCGCCCTTCATGATCATTAGCGTTACTTACCAGAGCCGGCTTATAACTATCCAAAAATGTATAGGGTCCATAATCAAACGTTTCCCCTATAAGTGACATGTTATCTGTGTTTAATACCGCGTGAACAAAACCGTAAGCCTGCCATTTGGCAACCAAAGCAGCGCTTCGCTTAGCGACCTCTTGATACATAGCGAGATAAGGCTTTTCTGTTTCAAGACATTCGGGAAAGAAGCGTTCTAGGCAATAATCTGCTAGAACTTTCAATTCTTCGTGTTGCTGGGTTTGATATAAATATTCAAAATGGCCAAAACGGATATGACATTGAGTCACCCTTAAAACCGTAGCACAGGGCTCCATCATACCCTCACGCATCGCCTTATCTTCACTACCTACAAGCGCCAATGCACGGGTAGTTGGAATACGCAAAGCATGCATCGCCTCACTGGCTAAATACTCACGTATACTTGACCTAAGCACCGCCCTTCCATCCCCAAAACGAGAAAAAGCAGTTTTGCCAGAACCTTTCAAATGCAGATCCCAACGCTCTCCTTTTGGGTTAATCACCTCTCCCAACAACAAGCCTCGGCCATCACCCAGTTCTGGGTTATAAACGCCAAACTGGTGACCGGTATATTTCATAGCCAAAGGCTCACTGCCCGGAAACAGCTGTTCACCGCTAAGAAAACGAGTAAGCTCTGTAGGATTAATAGAAGAGGGATCAATATCTAGTATTTCAGCAACATCAGGATTAAAACTAATTAAAAAAGAGTTCTTTAAAGGGGTAGGATGAACACGTTGATAGAGATGGTTTGGTAAGCCAAGATAACTGTTATTAAAATTTAGATTTTGTAGTCTGCTCATCTATCTTTCATCCTTAAGCGAAGCTGATCCTTACCCTACCATTTTAGTCAGGTATTATCATCCCTAAAGAGAGAAGAGGTTTTTTGAATAGTTTTGTCGTTTAAAGTTGAGAGTTACCGGATATAGTTTATTACATGATTAAAGAACCAAATAAAGACTTTATAGTTGGATTACTTCGACTTAATGAACGATATACAACAGACTTTAAACCGCTTACTTTAAAAATTTCTCTATAACTTTGAGGTTAGGGTTCTTTTAAAAATTATTTATTATGTAAGAAAAAGCCCCGTCACTGTAGTGATCAAGTAAACGAGGCAAAGCAGCACATAGAAAAAAGATACATTTTTAGTGGTCTATTCATTCCGATGAAGCTTTCTAATTTTGTTCAGAAATTTTACCCGTTGTGTTGCATCAGGAAATTCACCCTCTACGTGTTCATCATTCGCTAAACGAACTTTTGAGAAGCGATCACTTAATTCTGTTACATCATTGTTTATACCTGATGCATAAACACCTTTAAGAAAAAAACCATTGTTTGATGGATGACCTTCAGTAAGGACTTTTTCATAAACGGTTTTAACAATAGAAGGATTTAAAATGGCACTCATATACCCTCCGACTTTTAACTTTTTTGACCTATAAAATTGAAAATGTCTATGTACTGTTGCGCAACCCATTGACCATTAGGAATGTTGCGGCCTGATATGTTCTTTGCGTGATAAAGTAATATATCGCATGTCACTTTCTCCTGTTTATTCCTCATAATTACCTGTTAACAAATGAGCTAGTAAACCTATGTTACGTACGTAATACCTGCTTTGATCAATTGTTTTTTAATTTTATTCAAAGCTTGAGATTCAATCTGTCTAATCCTCTCCATTGAAACCTCGAATTTTTCAGAGAGAGACTTCAATCCTAGTTTCTCATTTTCAGAGACTAACCATCGATTCTCAACGATATACCTTGATCGCTCATCAAGCGACGCCATTACCTCGACTACCTTCTGTATGCAGCGATTTTGAAACTGTTCTTCTTCAACCTGAGATTGCGGATTTTTACCTAAGATCTCATGACAAAGCGTTCTCTGCTGAGTTTCATGTTGTATAACTTCATCCACATCTCCCTCTCTAAACGAGTCTTCAATAGATGATTCTTCACCGCTCATTCTGAGCTCCATTTGACGAACATCATCTGGCGTTACGTCCAGGTATTCTGCGACCTCGTTAACCTCTTCCGTATTCATCCAACCCAGTTTTTTCTTCAGGCTGCGTAAATTAAAGAATAACTTTCTCTGTGCTTTTGTTGTAGCCACTTTAACGAGTTGCCAGTTTTTAAGTACGTACTCTTGTATTTCAGCTTTTATCCAATGCACAGCATACGTTGCTAAACGGACGCCATAAGAGGAGTCAAAGCGTTTAACCGACTTCATTAATCCTATTGTTCCTTCCTGCACCAGATCTTCTGCCGGCAAGCCATATCCTCGATAGCCTTTCGCCACGTAAGCAACAAAACGTAAATGGGAAAGTACTAATTTTCCGACTGCCTCAAGATCATTTTCATTGTGATATTCATCCAGTAACTCTCTTTCCTCCTGTTCAGATAAAATCGGTAGGCTGTAAACATAATTTAGGTATCGATCAAAACCTCCAACTAGCGCACTATTATTCTGGCTTGATAGACATACTTCATTCCTCATATTTAACCTCCTCGAAGATTTAGCGAATCACCAGATAAAGGGCCATATTGCCTCTTACAACTCTTAAAAGTATCGAATTTTTACTACGACTAAGCACTTTGGTGAATGACTTCACATCATGAACGCGTATTTTGTTAGCATTTACAATCACATCTCCAGATCTTAAGCCACTGTATGATGCTCTAGAGTTTGGTTTCAGTGCTTTTACAACAACTCCTTCATCATTATTTTCAAATTGTGCCCCCTCCAATAGTGGGTGCAGATCATTACCAATACCTGAGAAGCTGTAACGGTCCCCAATCTCAACATCGATACTAATTTTTTTATCATTTCTCAGAAGCCGTAACCGAACATTTTCACCAATTGGGAACATAGCTATCTGACTTCTCAATTGAGATGTAGACTCTGTTTTTTTACTATTTACTGAAAGGACAATATCTCCAGACTCTAAACCGGCGTCTTCCGCTGGCGAGCCATCAGACACGTTGGTAATTAATACACCTTTCTGACCATTTTCTAGATCAAATGCATCACGTAACTCTGATGTAATATCTTGGATCCCTACACCAATCTGACCTCGCTTAACTTCACCATATTTCACTATCTGATTCATACTAGCGCTGGCCATATTAGTTGGGATAGCAAACCCAATACCCACATTTCCCCCAGCCGGAGAGATAATTGCAGTATTGATACCAACAAGTTCTCCTCGCAAATTAACTAAAGCACCACCTGAGTTACCTGGATTTATTGAAGCATCTGTTTGGATAAAATTCTCGTAGCCCTCAATCCCGAGCCCACTTCGTCCTAATGCACTGACTACACCTGTTGTTACCGTTTGACCTAGACCAAATGGATTACCAATAGCAACCACAAAATCCCCGACTCTGACATCAGATGAGTCAGCAATAGTAAGAGCTGTTAATTTGTCGGCATCAATTTCTAATATAGCTATATCTAATTCAGGGTCAGTACCAACAATCTCAGCATTAAAGCTTCTTCCATCAATCAATCCAACATGTACTTCGTCAGCACTTTTAATCACATGGTAATTAGTTATAACAATACCATCAGCTGCATCTACAATAACTCCGGAGCCAGCACTCTGCTGCTTTTTCCTAGGCTCTGTATGTTGGTGAAACTCTTGCTCAGGAATATTGAAAAAGCGCCTAAAAAAAGGGTCATTCAAAAGAGGGTTATAACGAGATTGGGCTTTTGAAAAAGTCGATATATTCACCACTGCGGGGTTAACTTTTTCAAGCATAGGTGCGAGTGAAGGAACCTCACCCGTCTCAGGGATATATGTGGGTAGTGCAGCAGCTATATTCTGTGCAGAAGCAACCAGCATCATGGCCACAAAAACATGGACAATTTTTTTAACCATTTTTAAAACTCCACGACAACAAAATAGATGCCCCTCACTACAAAGTTAAATCCATAGCAAGGGGCATATAACTTATTGAACAACGGTTTCTTTGGTGTCCTGTTTAACTTGGTGTTCCAATACCGAATCACCCGAAGATTGAATTTCAATCTGTCTGGGTTTCATTGCTTCAGGTATTTCTTTAACAAGGTTTATTTTCAATAACCCCTGTTCCATTGAAGCACCAGTGACTTCAATGTAATCAGCCAAGTTGAACTTTCTTTCAAAGGCTCTATGTGCGATGCCGTGGTATAGGTAAGTTTTATCTTCAACTTCACCTTTGTCAGATCTCACTGATAAAGTGCCGTTTTCAACTGAAATATTGATATCATTTCTGTCGAAGCCAGCTACAGCAAGGGTGATGACGTATTGGCTATCGCCAAGAACTTCGATGTCGTAAGGGGGATAGCTCGATGAAGTAGGCTCACTACTTAATGCGCTATCCAGCAGAGAAGCGAAACGGTCAAAACCGATGCTATTTCTATAGATTGGTGTTAAATCAATTGCGTTCATAATATATCCTCCGAAAGCGATAAAAGATAAAAACAAAAGACGCTTAGGTCAGCCTCGAAAGCAATGACCTTCGCTAATTCACTATTTAAGGACTCTAATTTTATTTTCAAGTTCATTTAATAAAAAAATTATAGGTATTCATTTATGACACATAGTGGTATTGCTCAATACCGTCAAAAGGGCCTTGATTGATGACTTAAACAACATAAATACTGCGTTAACGGCTGAAAAAGAAAGAAATGGATATTAGAAACTACAGGAATGGATTTCTTTGAATATGGAACTGAATTTGGACGTTTTTTGTGTACAAAAAGAATACCGTCAAATCCATAACAACCATACGTTCAGCTATTGCACCAGGTTATATCTAATTGAATTACTGCTCAGGCACTCTATTGTCAAACAGAAATACAAATCAGCAAACAAGCAGATGGTCACTTCACCACTTACTTTGCGGGTCGTCACCTTGCCGTATCCGAAGCCACCGAACCGACAAAGCCTTCAATGTATTAATTGGAAATCCAGAATAAAATTTATGCTATCGAACTGGTCGAAAAGTTAGGTATTATCTCTGAGGTCACATGTCTCAGCCGCTGTTCTACTATAAACTGATAAAAAACACTTTTTAATTGAAATAAAAAGCTTTTAGGAATTCATCACCTTTAAAACTTGAAAAAGTCAGACCTTAATCCTGCGTTTTAAAATGCATAATTTCAAAAGTATCTGTAGTTCCTCTCACTTCATATGATAAAAATACCAAACAACAACGAGCATAAACCTAGCTACCAAGAAAAAATTTGGCACGTGGTTTCTATGATACCGAAGGGAAAAGTAGCCACTTATGGCCAAGTTGCTGAGCTTGCAGGCTTACCACAGATGGCAAGAGCGGTAGGCAGAACCTTAAGCAAACTCCCTAAAGATACAGAGCTGCCTTGGTTTCGTGTAATCAACGCTAAGGGAAAGATCTCCTTCCCGGTCGATAGTGAAGCCTATCTTCGACAAAAGGATCTACTGGCCGAAGAAGATATTACGTTATTAAACGGTAAGGTAAACCTCAAAAGCCATCAATGGATACCTTAACGTTTTAACGTCTTTGCCAGTAAAAGATATCCTTGTGAATAAGACGGCTTTATCACTTTTATCCCATTTAAAGGTGTAGCACTGCTATCTTAAGGGGCGGTTGTCCGTCTGGGGACGGGAAATCAGACTCGGGGGTAAGAATTTCAAAATCTCGGATAGGTCGGCCCGCTTTATTAGCGCAACGCTTAACAACATCTAGCCAATCCTCCATAGAAACTTTGGCCACATTATTTGTGCACACCAAAGTCCCGCCTTCATTTACCGTGAGTAATGCAGGCTTCAAAACACTTGGGTAATCACGGATCAGATCCACTGTACCAAAATGGCTTTTCGCCCAACGGGGGGGATCTAAATAAACAAGGTCAAATTGCTTTTCATCCAGACGTGGAAACTGACGAGGTTTCTGCCCTCGCCTAATTCGCTGCTTAATGGGGATACCTGCGTACTGTTTTGCTGCCGTAAAGAAGTCACTCTGAACAAATTGAACATGATTGTCACTCAACCCATTCAACTCAGCATTTTCTTTACCTACCGCTAGATTACGTTCAGCAAAATCGACATTGACTACTTCACTCGCCACAGCCACAGCTGCACAAATACCGACACCGCACGTATAAGAGAAAAGATTCAACACAGACTTACCTTTAGCCTGTTCCATCACATAACGACGACCTACGCGCATATCTAAAAACAAAAACGGATCTTGCCCGGAGTGTTTACCTTTAACCCGATAGTTCACACCTAGCTCTTGAGCCACTAAAGGCTGCCCGCGCTTATCACGTTCATCTTGGCGCCGAGAGTTATTCGCGCTTCGGTCGTTATAGATGACCTCTTCTATCTCGAAAAGATCGGAGTAATGAGCTTCAATTTCAGAAACAGCAGAATCTTCCAATCCGTCATGAAAAGACTGAATCAACAACTGTGCACCGTACCTATCTACAGTCAAACCCTGCATACCTTCATTGGTACCATGGAACAAGCGATAACAATTGGTATTTTCCGCCTGCAAACGCTGTAATAGTTCGGAACGGTTTTCTAAAGCCTGTAGAAGTAACGCCGACAGTTCTGACATAGACAAATCTTATGGATAGGTTATATAAGCTGCGGATTCTACAGCAAAAAGATAAGAGGCGAACAATATAGATGTAAATCTATTAGCTCTTATAACACCAGCAATCGGTGAGGTGGTCATTTACCATACCGACTGCCTGCATATATGCGTAGATAATTGTTGAGCCAACAAACGACATACCGCGCTTTTTAAGGTCCTTAGATAAAGCATCACTGATCTCGGTAGTCACCGGTACGGCCTTAAACTGAGTCCAATGATTAACCTGAGGTTTATGATCTACGTAAGCCCACAAGTATTGAGAGAAGCTGCCAAATTCTTTTTGAATCTCGATAAAAGCACGGGCATTCTTTCTGGCAGAATAGATCTTCAACTTATTTCGAATAATCGCTTCATTACTGCGCAGTGCTTCTAGCTCTTCGTCAGACATTTTAGCCACTTTCTCAACATCAAATTGATAAAAAGCAGCTTGGTAACCAACCCTTTTACGCAGTACCGTTTCCCAACTCAACCCCGCCTGTGCCCCTTCAAGAATTAACATCTCAAATAAATGACGATCATCACGACTCGGCACGGCCCATTCCTCATCATGATACTGAGCATAAAACTCTTGACCAGGCTTATTACCGAAACAGCGCTTTTTGCCGTCGTGCTCAGAGATCTTCATCATTTATTTACCTTAGTGTCAGAGACAGTTATAGCGGAGAATTTGAACAGACAGTATTACCGGAAAACCATAAGGAGTAGGTTATAGAAATTGGTTATGTGTCATCGTTATGAACCCTTCTCCAAGATCCCCCACAATACCCATACCTGAACGGCTAAAGATTATGATTTGAAGCGCCCTAATTGAACCATTTTTTCAACCACGGCTGCATATTCAGGTTTGTTTTCTAATATTTCCGCTTGCGTCAGCCCCTCAAGCTCATGAGGAAAAACAAGCCACTCGCTCGCTTCATGAACATAGTAATCAGGCACCCTACCCGTCTGATTATTCTCGGGTTTATAGTAAGGAGTAGCAATACGGATCTGTGGAGTATTCTTCTTACAAGCTAAACGAATCTCTTTAATTGTTTGTGCGATGCTCAAACCCGAGTCATGCACATCATCAACAATTAACAGAGAATTCTCTGACTCTAATCGTTTAATAAGATACGTTAGCCCATGTACTTTGATCTTTCGTCCACGCTCTGCAATACCCGTATAGGATGAGGTCCTAATGGCAATATGATCAGCCTCTACACCCAAACAAGCCATGACCTCTTGGACAGATATTCCTACAGGAGCACCACCGCGCCAAACTCCTACGATATAGTTTGGGCGGAAGCCGCTTTCGTATATTTGCAACGCCATCTGAGTAGAATCTTCTAACAGCTGTTGCGCGCTAATATAGACTTTTTCCATTAAATCTCGCCGTGAATTAAATGCTTCTATAAAGAAAACATAGCCTAGCACAATAAAGAACGATTACATTTTGAAACAGTTAAAAAGAAACAGCTAAAACTTACCCTGCATAACCCGTTTCTCGGTCATCCCAACGTCGACCGCGCCCCTGTTTACGTCGATCGTTGAAAGACTTACGAGCATTAGATTTTAAACTTCGATTTGAAGAGCTAATTATATTCTCTATTCGGCGCTCATTATCAGAATTTCGTCGGTCATTATGATGACGATATCTACATTCACAATTGGCGCAATCACTACAGGATGGAAGCGGTAAAACCGGTGCTTCATGAGAGAAAAAACGCCGGCCAGAATAAAAAATAACCGCCTTACAGGGGAAAAGACCTTTTTTTATAGATACCGCATGATACGGGTTTTTAGTTCCTCTTCGAGCTTTAGTTTCCCCGCTAAAGCGCTTTTTAAAATACAACCCACAACAAACACTAACACACACCAATAGAATCCATTCCATATCTACGTCCTTGAAATTTATAAATCGTATATCACTACACTTGACGTTTTACAGCATAGCTTCATCCCGGACCTGATCTTAAATCCACTTTAAGAAAACCCGAAATTCCTCCATAAAAACAAGATGATACAAGTTACTATAATTTATTATCACAAGCAAAGACAGGAGGTTAAGTAATTAACAATCTAATCAGAATTTTCTTCCAAATGTGATCTAGTGATCTTATTGGCATATATAGACGGGATAATATGGGATTAAATGGTTTTTAGTGGGATTCCCATATTACGGGGGATGGAAAGCAATAAAACGATAAATGGTACGGCGTTAGACGTTTTTCAATTTAGCGCGTTTCTAACCGCCAACTTAAATAGTTAGCGCATTTAATGTCATAGCAGACAAAAAACACGCTACTTCTTCTCAAGCCTCTTTGATCTTTTTACAACAGACGGTTTATTCAGATCTTTTTTCATTTGGGCTATCAGCAGCTCTTTATACTCATCCTCCATAGGCTGTATATCCTTAAACCACTTAAGAAAACCCACTGCTGCTAAAGATGCCCCTAAAATCATTAATACATTTAACACAATTATAAACGTTTGCTTATTTTCTGCTTCGATTTCAATCAAACGTTCCAACATCTCTGCACGCTTAGTTTCATAACTTGTAACAACCTGATCCGCCTCAAAAGAGGCTAACTCATCCGCCCACTCCATTAAGCGCATATTAGTATTATCATTAATAAAAACCATTGCTAGGAAACTACTGATCAGCATTACTGTTCCAAACAACGCAAAGAATTTAAAAATATTATCAGTAGGTACAGAAAGCCTTGGTGTCATTGTATCTTCCTTGAATCAAACATCTTTCCCTATCCAAACGACCTTCCCTATCACTTCCAGGTCATCAGCTTCATTTGGTTCTATTTGTTGCTCTCTGTACTCTTTGTTGTCGCTAAGTAGCAGTATGCCTTTATTCCACAATTTTTGAATACGCTTAACGATTAAGTGCCCGTCAGTTCGTATTACATATATATGGCCGTCGTTAAGCTCTCGGTTACTGGTATCGATCATTAACGTATTGTTATCGTTAATAGTTGGCTCCATGCTGTCGCCTTTAGCAAACACCAACACCAAGCTTTCAGGCTTTAAGCCCCTAAATCTAAGCCACTTGTGGCGAAATGCCAGTTTTCGTGTGGATTCTTCACCATCAGGAAAAGAGCCGATCCCGGCTGCTACTTCTATGTTATATCCAGGGATAAGGGCAAACTCTTCAAGCCCTTCCTGATTTTCCTCTCCAGGGTGCTTGCTGCCTTCCCCTGTGACCAACCAAGCGGCGTTTACATTACCCGCAGCAGCCAACATATCCACACGATCCAACGTTGGATATGTATCTCCTTTTAAATATTTACGAACCACACCTTCTGACAATGAAGCACTGGATGCGTACGAACGTACGCTACCATGTTCTTGAACTAGTATTTCTAGTCGTTCAGAGAAGCGTCTTATTCCTTCACTTGGAATCGGACGCTCTGTCTCTTTCTTGCTATCAATATCTTCAGACATATAACTCATTGAATCGTAAAGGTTTTATATTTTTAGTGCGTACAAATATAAATAAATAGAAACGGACGCGTATATTTATATTGATATGCGTACAAATATGATCTAACCTGTATTACAAGTTAGCCCAACAACTAACAGTTAAAAGTAATACAGAGCAGAGCAAAAAAATGAGCAAATCAAAGACCCACTCAAAAACTGAGGACTGGAGCCAGAATGAGGTTCTATTCGCGGTAAAAAACCGTGGTAGCAATCTATCAAAACTGGCCGAAGCTAATGGCTATGACAACCGTCGTGCTTTGTATGTAGTGTTCTATCGAAAGAACGCTCCCACTGCTCAAAAAATCATTGCCGATTTCCTAGAGCTCAAGCCCGAAGAGATATGGCCCTCTCGCTATCAATCCCTAACAGTTAAATATACATCACCTGCAGTAAGACCGCATGTACGTGTTGCATAACATCATGATTTTTTCCTTTTTTAATATTTGGATTAAGCCTAACGGCAATGAATCACGATGCACAGAGACACAAAAATTATTTATTTGGATAACGCAACAGTAGAGGTCATCCAATGGCACGTACAAATTGGAAACGTAAACGCGCAAGGAGCCTTCGGCACGGTATGGAGCTTTGTATTTCGCATGCAAAAGAAGTTCACCACCGAAGTGTCGAAACCGTCGCGGAAATGATGGGAGAAGCCACCCATTGGAATCTCTACAAATGGATGGAATCAGGAAGAATGCCCGCCATAAAGATCCGGGCATTTGAAACCGCATGTGGAGCTGATTTTGTTACTCAATACCTCGCCTACAGTGCAAACAAACTGATTGTTGATATGCCAACAGGTCGGAAAGCTCAACACAAAGAGCTTTCAGATCTTGGGAGCTATGCCAACAAGGTTATGTCGATGCTTATCGACTTCAATGAAGGCCGCAGCGAGCAGAAAGAAACCTCAGAAGCCCTAGCAACGTTGATTGAAGACTTAGCGCACCAGCGTGGAAATGTAGAAAAGTTTCAACAGCCGGAACTTCTGTAAAGGATTTAAGTTATGAAACACTGGTACACAGCTAAGGAAATAGCAGGGCTCCCTGGCATGCCATCGACAGAAAGGCGTGTCAGAAGCAAAGCTGAAATATCCAATTGGGAAAGCCAGAAAAAGGCTTTTGGTAAAGGCTTTGAATATCACATCAGCAACCTACCTGCCGAAGCTCGCAAGGCACTCCAGGCCAACCAGATCGAAGAGCTTATGCCGCGCTTACATGAATCAAAATCGGCAGTAGCAAGAACGGTTTCTACACAACAAGCAGGCCTTAATGAACGTCAGCGCACTACTGCAGATGCACGCGCAACGGTTATCACTGCCATTAACGCAATGCATGAACAAGGCATTAGTAAAGAGTCAGCAATAGCGGCTTTATTGGCACAAGCGATCACTGGACAGTTAGCAGAAATTAATCCGGTTTTAGATAAAGCCTTACAGCTAGCTAAAGACCCACGCGGTAATTCAGCTAGTAATTACCCTAGCGACCGTAGCATTAAACGTTGGTTTGCAGCCCCTGCAAAAGACTTAGCGCCTAAAGCCAAGCGAGAAATCAAAATCCCTGAGTGGGCTAATGAGTTTTTACTTTGTTGGCAGCGTCCAGAAAAGCCAAGTGTTGAACACGCATATCGCCAGTTCACAGCATTTTATGAAGGTACACCACCAAGCATTTACGCAGTTCGTCGGTTCATTAAAAAAATGGGCAACGTATCCAAAGAGCGTGGCCGCATGGGTGCACGTGAACTTAAAAATTTACTGCCCTTTATGCGACGTGACTTTAGCAAGCTGCTGCCAGCAGATATCTATAGTGCAGATGGCCACTGTCATGACGGCGAAGTTCAACACCCGTTTCATGGTCGACCTTTCCGCCCTGAGATCACAACATTTATAGACATCGCCACCCGTCGAGTAGTAGGCGTATCTGTTGATCTAGCTGAGAGCAGCATTGCTGTATTAGATGCCCTGATTAGTTCATGCACACAAGCTATACCCGCCCTACTTTATGTAGATAACGGCGGCGGATATGCCAACGCCCTACTTAAAGATAAAGCAACGGGCGTTCTCGCTCGCTTAGGTAGCACGATGACTCACTCACTACCCTATAGCTCACAAGCTCGCGGTGTCATTGAACGTGTACATCAAACCCTTTGGGTCGACATGGCGAAAGGTGTTCAGGGTTTTATCGGTAAAGACATGGACCAAGAAGCCCGACACGAACAATTTAAACTGAGTCGCAAAGCAGTAAAACAAGGCGGTGTCATGCACTTGATGGCTTGGGATGCTTTTATGCAAATGGTGAATGAGCGTATCGATTGGTACAACAGTCGCCCCCATAGCAGCCTACCAAAATTCACAGACGAGCAAGGCAAACGCCGTCACCAATCACCTGATGAAGTATGGAACCAATTTAAAGATAAAGGTTGGTCCCCTCTTACGCTAACTGGTGACGATGCAGCCCAAGTATTTAGACCACGCACTAAGCGTACAGCCAACCGTGGCGAGATTAAGTTTATGAGCAACATTTACTTTAGTCATGAACTAACAGAGTGGCACGGCGAACAAGTTCACATTGCTTACGACATCAACGATCCGCAGTTTGTATGGGTGCACGAACCAGAGAGCGGCACGCTCATCTGCAAAGCAGAGCTAAACGGAAACAGTCAAAACTACATGCCACAAAGCGTTGTTGAACATGCACGTGAAGGTCGAGCGAAAGGCAGAAAACGCCGCCTAGAAGTGAAGCTTGAAGAGGTCGAAGCAGAACTAAACGGCCGTCCAGCATTAGAGCAAGATACACCTACCTATATTCCTGGCATCGGCTCTATCACCCCTGACCTAATCACTAACAGAACCGCAGAAATAGAAGAACCAGTCTTGATCACAGAGTCAGCTGAACGCTCCCTACAGGATATGACATCAGCGGAACGCATCAACCTTTACCAAGAGTATTCACACGGTAAAGCCATACCAGAACAACACAGCTTTTGGTTTAAGACCTACGGAAAAAGTAAAGAATTTAGCGCTTGGGCACGGCGCGCAGATGAAGAATCAAAGATAGGACCAGAGGCTCGAACCCTCTGATCCCAGTGCTACCAATCTTGCAAAATGGAGCAACAAAAGTATGACGACTAATAACAATCATATCAATGGCGGAATTGCAGAAATTACCAACCTTGGTTTATGCGATGTAGCCCTAGAACGAGCAATAGAACGCTCTGCTAGTTTACCCGGCATGGTGTGCCTATTTGGCCCATCAGGTTACGGTAAATCAGTCGCGGCTACACACGTAGCCAACCGCCGAAGAGCCTACTACGTTCAAGCGAAAAGCGTTTGGAGTAAAGCCCATACCCTTAAAGCAATCTTGCATGAAATGGGCATTAAGCCGATTGGTACCATTCCAGAAATGCTGGACCAGGCCGCACAAGAACTGGCCATGAGTGGTCGCCCCCTAATTGTGGATGAAATGGACCACATCGTAGAGAAAAATGCTGCTGAACTTATACGTGACCTCTACGAATCAAGCCAAGCGCCCATCCTATTAATCGGCGAAGAGCAACTCCCCAACAAGTTAAAAAAATGGGAACGGTTCCATGGGCGCGTCCTTGCTTGGGTACCAGCACAACCGGTCAGTTTAGAAGATGCTACAAAGCTGATACCTCTGTATGCGAACCAGGTGCATATAGAAAACGACCTTCTACAACATTTAGTAGAGATATCCGGCGGCAGTGTTCGTCGAGTCGCCGTCAACCTAGAGCTAGTTCAAGAGCAAGCCATGACCAACGGTTGGGAATCTGTCGACCTAAGAACATGGGGCAAAACAGAGCTATACACAGGCGAAGCGCCAAAGCGCCGGATATAAGGGGAAGCAAATGAACGCAGCAACCAAAAATAGCACCCCTACTCGCAAGCCAGCACAACTTGAAATGATAGGAGGCAGATCATCACGACAGCGTATCTGGGAAGAACTACGCAAGCTCAAAGGAGAGTTTGAAATGTACCCCGTAGCCCGTGCAGCCAATGTCGATGACGAAACTTTAAAAACTTACCTTTACTGCTTAACCGCAGGCGGATTTGTAGAAATTGTAAAACGTAAACGTTACGACAAAACAATCTATCGCCGCATCAAAGATAACGGTGTTGAAGCACCACGCCTTACACGTAAAGGCGAGCCAGTTAAGCAAGGAATGATCTCCGAAGCGATCTGGCGCACCTTACGCATACAAGACAGCTTAGATGCTCGCCTTATAACCAATTACGTAGAAGCCGCTGGGCATGAAACCACAATGGCCTATGTGAAACGTTATCTAGGCAGCTTAAAGAAAGCCGGATACCTACAAGTATTACACAAGGGAAATGCGCACCGACTAGAGGTGATTCGACTTAAGCCAGGAATGAACACAGGCCCCCGTGCCCCACAGATTCAGCGCGTAAAAACAGTCTACGACCCAAATTTGAACAAGGTCATGCACTGTGAAGACCCGGAGGAATTGTCATGAATATTAACCTTTCAGCTTGGGGGAAAAATCCCCCCGAGTTTATCCGCGTCCTTGCCTCTGTTGTTGACCAATCAGGGAGCAAGAAAGCAGCTGCCGATCGCTTAGGGGTGGATCGTGCATCCGTCAGTACGTTGCTTGCCAATAAATACCCAGCGAACACCACGGCAATGGAACAAAAAATAATGGCATTCAATCAGGCACACGAATGCCCGATTTTAGGCGAGATCGATAGCAAGCTATGCCAAAAAAATCGCCAGCAGCCTTTTATTAGTAGCAACCCTCAGCGGGTAGCTCTTTACCGAGCTTGCCGCCAGTGCAAATACAACCCAAACAGAGGTGAAGCATGAATAAGCAAAACCTGATTATTAAAGACCGTTTGGCACACCTGAACATGACAATAAACACCCTACACGCCCTAAACCTAACCGTGTTGGATTTTGAAGTTAAAGACCGTAACCCAGTTATCCACATTATTGCAGGGGCTGGATGCAACCAACTGCACGGTGCCCGCACAGTCTGGACACCTGCAGAAAACGGCATCAGAACGACCACTCGCGTCGCAAAAGTGGGTGATTGTGAAGTGCGCTGGAATGAACGTGAAGAGAAGCTGACAGGAGCACTCCAATGCTAATCCTAACCCGCCGCCCAGGCGAAACACTCATGGTGGGTGATGACGTAACCGTCACAGTTCTCGGTGTTAAGGGTAATCAAGTGCGCATTGGTGTGAATGCACCTAAAGATATCAATGTTCATCGTGAAGAGATCTATCAGCGCATCAAGAAAGAAAAGGCAAAGGAGCATAACAATGACTAGTTACTTAATTATCGACTTACCTGCAACACGCAAAGTTGGCAGTGTGATGTTCTGGGGCATTGGTAAAACCGTTACTACCCCAAGCCCAAATGCAGCCATGGAGGTGAATGATAGCCACCTAAACAGCAACTTGGATCGTTTCGACAACGGCGCTACCACACAAGCCGTACTGAAAAGCATAGCGCTAGAGCACAAAAACAACTTAGAAGCCCTACTCTCTTTTCCACTACAGGAGCGCGTAGCATGAGCAGCACACAGCCAATCGTTCAACCCCATATCCCGGAAGGCTTCATGCGGAATGCTGTAGGTCACTTAGTGCCTGCAGATCAAGTGCGTGAACAAGACCTATTGCGTGATGCATTAGTTAATGACCTCACGCCAAAAGCAATCGCACTGCACACAGCCCTTGCAGAATTCAAAGCCGCAGCGCTTCAAGACATCGATGACTTAGTCGCAATTGCAGGTGATCGATACGGCGTAAAACTCGGCGGTAAGAAAGGCAACGTCAGCCTTACCTCATACGACGGTCGCTACAAAATACAGCGCGCATTTCGTGAAGTTGTCGCCTTCACAGAAGAGATAGAAGCAGCCAAAGAACTTATTGATAACTGCCTAAAACGCTGGACAGAAGGAGCAAGTAAAAACGTTAGCGCCATCGTTAGCCAGGCATTCCGCACTAACAACAAACAAGAGATTAAAACCGGCAAAGTACTTGAACTAATGCGCCTAGATATTGAAGACGAAGAGTGGCAGTTGGCGATGCAGGCATTAAAAGATGCCCTGCAGAATGTCGGCACCGCCGTTTATATCCGGGTGTATGAGCGCATTGGTAAAACGGATCAATACCGCCCTATTTCATTAGATCTAGCAAGTGTGTGAGGTAACAAAGTAGCCGGAGGCATTCCACCTTTCAATGGCTTTTTCAAACATAAGCGAAACGCCTTTTCCCCACTAAAAAAGGCGTCTACCCAACGTGGCAGTTAGGTACTGATGAGCAGCCAACTAAATGTAAGGAAATTACTGTGAAAAAAGCAGAACTGATCGAACACATTCAGAGCCAAATGCAGCTAATTGATGATCGCGCCGTAAGCAAAGCCGATGTTGAATCTCTACTACGCTCACTAGAGACAGCAGTACAGGACAATCTTAGAAATGGAGGTGAACTGACTCTGCCAGGAATAGGCAAGCTCTCAGTAGGTGCACGTGCAGCTCGTACAGGTCGAAACCCACAAACCGGGGAAACGATTCAAATAGCCGCAGCTAAAACAATTAAATTCAAACCGCTGAAAGTACTAAAAGACGCTGTAAACGAATAAATATCTATTAGGAGTGGAGTGTGCAGAGCATCACTTAGTCATTGGTAGAGCGATAGTGCTCGCGCACTTTAATCTTCTTGCCTTTAACTATTTTGGTGTGAGCAGGCACGTGCACCTTCTTTTTACCAGCTTTAGTTTTAGCCATTAGAGAACCCTCATATGGTTATCTCCCGATGGGCGGGAGGCCCTGAAATGCCCTATACACTTCGCCTCTGTTTCAAAGCAATAGGTCATATACGGGTAACGAGCTGAAAGACTGCACACCCCACACATAATAAAACCCGCCCCGAAGGGCGGGATACCGAGCGGCCATCCTTGGCCTATGAAAAGAATTAATGCTCTCTTTTCCTCTGGTTACAGAATGTACAGATGCTTAAACCTAAGAGATATAAGAAAAATTCTTAATTTATCAACAATCAAAAGTGGCTCACGGGCTATTTCTGATTGTAAATTAACCGAGATAACACAGTGAAACCACAAAAAAACAACCGAAAATCAGCACTGGCTCAGATCCACATCGCCAAAAAACAGCTGGGCTTAGATGACGATACCTACCGTGACATGCTTCAACAAATAACAGGCACACGTAGCTGTGGCGGTATGCACATTGGTGATCTTTATAAAGTACTCACACATTTAAAGAAATGCGGTTTTAAGCGAAAACCACCAGCGAACCGCCAGACTAAAAAGCAGTACAGTCCAAAAGCCAGCGGTAAAGTTATTGATGTGATGCGCGCCATTTGGATAGAGATGTACCAGCAAGGGATTATTAAAGACGGCTCAGAACAAGCACTCACTCACTGGGCAAAACATCAATCCAGCAAACTTAACGGCGGTGTAGGCATCGATGAACTGGAATGGTTAGAGCACGACAAGCAACTCGCCAGCAAAGTGCTAGAACGTCTCAAACAATGGCAGCGCCGCGTATATCGCGAAAGGAGTCAGTATGTCTGAAGAACAAAAAGACCTACTTGGAGAAGCGTCCTTCACCGACGATCTCGCCAGCCATATGAGCGAGATCCCGGCAGAAGTCCGTAAAAAATGGCCCAAGGATCTCACAGCCCTTATCGATATTTTCTCAGCAGCACTAAATCGCATGGGATACGGTGAAGAAGAGGCCCAGAAAATAAGCCTCACTCTTTTGCATGAACAATCAATGTATTGTGGTGGCCGCTATTTCTACCTTCCTAAAAAAGATGCGCTACAACGAGCTATTAGGAATATTGACCTACATAGAGATTGGGCGGAAAAAGGTATTCAACCCTCAGATCTTGCGACTAAGTACGACATAAGTGTGAAGCAAGTTTATTTAATTATTGAAGAACAACGAGCATACTGCAGAAAGAGAATTCAACCAGAGCTATTTTAATTATTTAATCAGTGTGTGCCCTGCCCGCTGCTTATCAAGAGATTTCCCCATAATTTCAACTAATTGTGGAATATCAAAAAGACATATATGCTTTATTCTCATACTCTCTTCATTAGCATTCAAAGCACCAATAGTAGACCTCTCCTTAAATTTTACCCCACCTTCGATAATCTCAATGTAAAACCCCTCAAATGCAAAACAAATCGTGACCCTACTATGCAGAACACTGGGGTTCTTAACATAAGGTGATGCTATAAAGTTTTTAAAAACTTTCGACTCAAAGTCGTTTGCTGAACCTGTGCTATCTATTAATTTATAAACCCTCACAGCATACTTACTCAAAAGCACATTAGTGTTATTTAAAATGGCCTCACGAAGGAGCATATTATTAGAAAAAGATATATTGAGAGCGTGGTAAGATTTATGACTTGAATGTGCCCCTCTCCAATAAATTGATAAAAAAAATAAAATAAGCTCTTTTACCTGCACATTTTGATAATAATCACTGGTAGGGTGGTTTATTATGGTTCCCCTTCTCCCACGTAATACTTCCAATGAATACTTTTCATATTTACGACTTAAAAGCCCTTCACATTCACCACATAGCTGTTCTTCAGCCCAGCTATCACTCGTATAAGCGATTTTCTCATCACCGTTAGAAAGCAAAATTGCTTTTCCATTAGCTGGCCGTAAAATTCTTTTAAAAATAGAGTTAGCTATGGCATGCGACTTTTTCAAATCCTTTTCCTTAAAACATAGCTTGCACGTTCCAATCGCCACTTATATTTCCTCCATATAGTCACAAAGCTATAACTTATATTACCAGTGATTAGTTTATTGTTTCATCTAAGGTCGTTACTATATACCTTCTAGTAATGCCAAGGAGCTATACAAATGTTACGGACAACAATTCTCGCACTATTTCTCTCTCTTTTTTCCGTCTCAATTTTAGCTGGACAACCTAAACCGCCCATACCAGAGCTTTCACCACAAAAAGCTTTAGCTCCGTTTATAACCAGAGGCTTTAATCTTACAGGACCTAATCCTGTACAAGATGGCCCAACCACTCATTACCGCTGGGAGCTTAAAGCCGGTGATACGACAAAAAATGACTATTCTGTTTATGCAAAATTATGGAGTCACACCAATCAAGACACTCTCTACAATATCAATATCACGGCATTTGGCGGCAGGACTTTAGCTGATATGGATAGAAAACTTACTGCTAATTTGTTTAGAGCTGTAGCATCATTAGAGTACGTTAATGCTGAGCCTGAAAAAGCGGCTGCTTGGATAATTAAGAATATGAATAGCGAAGATGCTGAAACAGTTATTGGGGGGATTAAACTATCTACTTATCTCGATGGTAATAACTGGCACCTCGATATCCGTTCTTACGAAGAACCTGTTGAATTTGTATTGGAATAAGAGAATTTTAGATGAGCTGTGTTGGTTTTTTCACATGTACTATTGGATGGATTTCTGAAAACCTAGCATCCATAATTGCCACAATAATTGCAATCTGTGCAATGCTTTCAACCTACTTGCAAGCCAAATATTCTAGAGAACATAATAAATTATCTGTCAGGCCTCACCTACACCTAGATTACGCTCACTCTAATCATAATTTATCTCTAGTATTTAATTTATCTAATAACGGCCTTGGGCCCGCAATCATTACAAGCTATAGCATGACAATAAATGGCATCATAATGGATAATGAGAATTCTGATGAAACTGTGCAGCATCTTTGGCGATTATTCAGAGGAGCATTTCCAGACAATTCGGTACTGATTACACTACAGAGTGTAAGTCATGGGGAAGCTCTTGAAGCAGAGAAAGTTATCCCACTATTAAAACTAGAACCTGATGGCAACATTGACCCAACTATATTTAACCTAAATATTGTTAAAGAAAATATAGAGCATATTAAGTTTGAAATTCAGTATGAGTCCTTTTATGGTGAAGAATTTCCAGCGTTAAGTAATTAAACATCTAACCAAGGTTAAACCGCCCTTCTCTCTATCCCCGATAAGCTGGAGTCCTAACGAAACTTAAGGACTTCAACCCTATCGGGGATTTTATTATGTCTGAAAACTCAGCTTCACCCTTTGCTCTTGGTCGTCGCTCCAAGCAACGATTAAAAAAAGCACACCCCGATTTAGCCGCAGTTGTAGCACTTGCATTACAACGTTCGTGTGTGGATTTCACCGTTCTGGAAACGCTACGTACAGAAAAACGCCAACGCCACTTGATCCGTCAAGGCCAATCTTGGACCAAGAATTCTCGCCATTTAGGAAAAGTGCCAAAAAATTCGCCAGAACTGGGCCCGATTGCTCACGCTGTTGATCTTGGTGCATGGGTAGATGGCACCGTTAACTGGGATTGGGAACACTATTTCATCATTGCTAATGCGATAAAAATAGCTTCTGAAGAACTAAAGGTGCGTATTAAATGGGGGGGGAGTTGGGCTTATTTAGACCGATACGATACCCCAGAACAAGGCTTTAAAGCCTACATAGCTAGGAAGAAAGCAGAAGGTGAAGAGCCTAAATGCGATGGTTTCCACTTTGAGTTGTGCTGGGAGGAATACCCCGTATGAGCGGCTGGAAATTTCTATCCGGGCTAGTCTCACCCATTACCAATTTGGTCGATGAACTGCACACCTCTGAAGATGAACGACTACAGGTAAAAGCACGCATATTCGAGATGCAAACGCTGATGGCCGATAAGGTCATGGACTACGAAACGCAACTCATGCAGGCCCAAGCGCAAGTCATCACAGCAGAGGCTCAAGGCTCAAGCTGGTTACAACGTAACTGGCGCCCTATCACCATGCTCACCTTCTTAGTCTTAGTGGTAGCCGATACCTTTGGCTGGACAACCTTTCGTCTAGCGGATGAAGCCTGGACACTTTTGCAGCTAGGTTTAGGGGGTTACGTCATTGGCCGCAGTGCTGAAAAAATCGTTCCTAAAGTTACAGAAATCATGAGGAAGGATTGATGCCTGATCTAATCGACCGAGCCAAAGAGATGGAGATGCGACAGCGCCAAGCAGCACTCGATAACGCTCTACAAACAACCGAACCACCTCAAGACATTCAAGACGGTGTGGTTATTTGTATCGGCTGCACCACACCCATTGAAATTGACCGGCTAAATGCAAAACCCAATGCAGCTCGCTGCATCCAATGCCAAACAATTGAGGAAAGAAGACATGGACGTTAACTGGGATGCTTTCAAATTCTGGTTAGATTTTACTGTTTGGATTATTGCCATGGCCGTTGCGATCGCCGCATGGGTACGCTCTGGCAGTAACAAAAACAAAGAAACCATTAATGAAGTTCAAGAGGATATTCATCAGCTGGACAAACGTATTCAAGCCGTTGAAGCCTTAGCAAAAGCAGCCCCAACCCATGAAGACATCACGCAGCTCAGAGAACAAACCGCCGAGTTAGGTAGCAAGCTGGATGGAATGCGCAACACCTTAAATCTAATTCATCAATACATGCTTAACAAAAAGGATTAGCCGATGCCGTTTCAAAAATTTGCTGAAGAAGACCGCCGTCTGGTGATCCTTCGCCATTTGGCAGAGGATCAAGACTACACCGTGAACAGCTCAATACTACAAAGCGCGTTAGAGGTATGGGGGCATTCTATTAGTCGCGATCGCCTGCACTCAGATATCGCATGGCTGACTGAACAGGGCTTAGTTTCATATGATGAAGTATCAAGCGTTTATGTTACCAAAATCACTCAACGTGGTTTAGATATTGCCAATGGCAAAGCATCCGTACCCGGCGTTAAACGCCCAGGGCCGGGAGCTTAGTTATGGCTCGTAAATCCTCTATAGACCTGCTCCCTGATGAGATCCGTGACGCCCTGCATGATTTACTAAGAGATCCTAAGATCTCCCAGTTAGATGCAACCCTACGTATTAATAAACTGCTTGAAGCCGAAGGCGTTGATCAAGAAGTCAGCAAATCCGCAGTTAATCGCTACAGCCAACGTATGGATGCCATCGGCGCTAAGATGCGTCAATCGCGTCAAGTAGCCGAAATGTGGATAGGTAAATTAGGCAACCAACCACAAGGGCAAGTAGGCAAACTCTTGAACGAGTTCACACGTACCATGGCCTTTGAAACTGCGCTGCATATGTCAGAGGGTGAAGACCCCGTACCACCAAAACTACTCAAAGAGCTTTCTCTATCTATTAAGCACTTAGAAGAAGCCGCCAGTGTGAATGAAAAACATGAAAGAGAGATTCGCAAGCAAGCCGCAGAAGAAGCGGCAGGCATAGCTGAAACTGTCGCCAAGCAACAAGGTATGACACGCGAAGGTGTCCAGGCGATTAAAGATGAAATATTGGGTATTCGTTAATGAACTTATCCCAAGAAAAGGCCATAACAGAAGCCGTCACAAACGGAATTCTAGACCTTCAGCAGTTCGACGCTAATGAAGTACTCCTTGGTTATCAAAAGCGCTGGATCGCTGACGAGTCCCCTCTAAAGATTGGACAAAAATCACGCCGTACCGGTTTAACCTGGGCTGAGGCTGCAGACGCTTCCCTTTGTTCTGGTACAGCCAGATCAGATGGCGGTTGCAATCATTTCTATGTTGGATCCAATAAAGAGATGGCGCGCGAGTTTATCGAAGCCGCCGCTATGTGGTCCAAAGCATTTAATAAAGCAGCAGGTGAGATACAAGAAGAGGTCTTTATAGATGATGGTCAAGACGGCAAGGAGATCCTCACCTTTGTTATCTACTTCGCCAGTGGCTTTAAGATTCAAGCGCTATCAAGTAACCCCGCTAACTTGCGAGGCATGCAAGGTAACGTCACTATCGATGAAGCGGCCTTTCATGATCGCTTAGCCGAAGTACTTAAAGCAGCCCTCGCCCTTACAATGTGGGGTAGTAGAGTTCGCTTAATCAGCACTCATAATGGTACTGAAAACCTCTTTAATGAACTGATACAAGACAGCCTCGCAGGTAAAAAAGATTACAGTATTCACACCATCACGCTGGATGATGCCTGTGCAGAAGGTCTCTATAAACGCATATGCCAAATAACGCACAAAGAATGGACGCAAGAAGCAGAAGATAAATGGAAGTCTGACCTACTGCGTGCAACCGCGACAGAGGAAGATGCGTTAGAGGAATACTACTGCGTACCTAAACAAGGCGGTGGTGCCTATATTAACCGTGGCCTAATCGACCGCGCTATGAATGATGATTGCAAGATCATTGGTTTTGAAGCGCCTAAGGATTTTGAAAAACTTCCCATGACTCAGCGTGAAGCAGATGTTGAGCAATGGCTAAAAGAGGAAGTCGCACCCCATTTAGAGCAGCTCAATCCAGATCTTACCCACGTATTTGGTGAAGACTTTGCACGTAAAGGTGACCTTTCCATATTCGCTGTAGGCGCAATCCAGAAAGATACCCGTATCAAAGTGCCGTTTCACTTAGAGCTACGTAACGTTCCATACTCTCAGCAAGAACAGATCATGTTCTTTGTCATTGATCAATTACCCCGGTTTATCGGTGCGGCGTTTGATGCAACGGGTAACGGCGGTTCATTAGCGGAGAAAGCCGCAGATAAATACGGTACAGAGATGGTTGAACAAGTGATGCTCAATATCGCTTGGTACCGTGAATGGATGCCAAAATTCAAAGCCAAATTTGAAGACGATGATTTAGAGATCCCAAAAGACAACGATGTTGTTACTGACCTACGTAAAATTGTAGTAACAAAAGGCGTACCGCAAATAGAGAAAGGATCTGGCAAAGGAGAAGACGGTAAACAACGCCACGGCGATTGCGCTGTTGCTTATGCCATGATCGTGCGAGCCAGTTATATGGAAGGTGGCGAAATAGATTTTATGGCTCTTCCTGTAAAAGCTGACCCTTGGGGCGGTGACGAAGACAGCGATCTACCCTCATATGAAAAAGGAGCCTGGTAATGGCTAACTCATCCATTGTTGATATCAACGGGCAACCTTTCACCCTACCCGATCTGGAAGAACCGCAGACCGAGGCCAATGCGAAACTTGCCCAGCTACGTAACCATTATGGCGAACATCCCTCAAGCGGTTTAACACCAAGCAAGCTAGCCATGGTGTTACGTGAAGCTGAACAAGGCAACCTGATACGCCAATGTGAACTCGCAGAAGATATGGAAGAAAAAGACGCCCATATTCAAAGCGAACTCGGCAAACGTCGCCTCGCCATGCAAAGCGTCGATTGGAATATTGTTCCTCCGCCTAATGCCAGCGCTGAAGAGTTACGCGATGCAGAGATGATCGAGGAGCTACTACGCTCAGCCACATGGTTAGACGATGCTATTTTTGATGCAGGCGATGGCATTCTAAAGGGCTTCTCCAACCAAGAACTCAAGTGGGAATACGCCGATAAAACCCACTTTATTGCTGATGCGGAATGGCGAGACCCTAGCTGGTTCCAGATAAACCCAGATAGCCGCAATCAACTCACCCTGCGTGATGGCAGCCATAATGGTGAGACATTGCGTCAATTTGGTTGGATTAGCCACGTTGCCAAAGCGAAAAGCGGCTATTTAGCCCGTAATGGTTTAGCGCGTGTATTGGCATGGCCTTTTCTATTTAAAAACTACAGTGTTCGTGACCTAGCTGAGTTTTTAGAGATCTACGGCTTGCCTATGCGCTTAGGCAAGTACCCTGCAGGTGCAAGCGATCGCGAGAAGCTCACACTACTGCGTGCAGTAATGAGCATTGGTCACAATGCTGGCGGTGTCATTCCTAAAGGGATGGATATCGAGTTTGAAAAAGCTGCTGATGGCGGGTCCGATCCCTTTATGGCGATGGTCAACTGGTGTGAGCGTAGTCAGTCAAAAGCTATTCTCGGTGGCACACTTACCAGCCAGGCAGACGGTAAATCCAGCACCAACGCTTTAGGCAATGTGCATAACGAAGTACGCCAAGAGATCCGCGATGCCGACTTGAAAGCACTCGCCGTGACTCTGACACGTGACGTGGTTTACCCCATGTACGTGCTTAACGGTAAATCGTTCCGCAGCCCTCGCCGTATTCCACGCTTAGAGTACGATTTAAACGAAGGCGAAGATCTAGCGCAATTCGTACAACCCTTGAAAGGTTTGGTAGAGGTCGGTGTCAGCATACCTATCTCATGGGTGCATGAGAAAACTAAAATACCTGAAGCGGTTAAAGGTGAGCCCGTGCTTACCTTATCGCAAGCCTCTACACCTCCCATTACTTCGCAATCAGAAACCGCACTGGCAGCACTTAATGCGACATCTAAATCTGTAGAAGAGCAACCCGACGAAGTAGAACAGCTTGCAGATCATCTGCAGAATAAATCAGCACAGCACACCACCGATCTAATAGACCAGTTACGCCAGGTTGTGGATAACGCAGATTCATTAGAACAATTACAAGAGCAGCTCATCGCGCTACAGCTCGATACAACTGATCTTGAAAAACTCATGAGCCAAGCATTAACCGTTGCAGCTCTGGCCGGGCGTTATGAGCTGCTACAGGATGCGCAATAATGCCAACCTATGGAGATAAACCGTTTAAGCAGGCGATTGATTATCTACAGCAGAAGCTACCGCTGCCCACTAACGGCTGGTCGGATGTTTACGGTAAACAACATGACCACGCCTTTATGGTGGCCGGTGCCAATAAAACTGCCATTGTCGAAGGTTTTTCTAACGCCATACAAGCCGCCATTCAAGACGGTGAAACCTTGGCAGACTTCCGTAAACGTTTTGACAGCATCGTAGAAAAACACGGTTGGGACTATAACGGCAGTCGCGGATGGCGCTCTAAACTAATCTATGAAACCAATATTCGCCAAGCATACAACGCAGGGCGAGAAGCTCAGATGACCGAGCCGGGTTTTCAAGAACTGTTCCCCTACATGGAATATCGCCACTCCGGTGCCGAAAACTTTCGTCCCCAACATAAAGCGTGGGATCGATTGGTACTCGCTTCAAATGATCCTTGGTGGGATATCCACAGCCCTTCTAATGGCTATGGTTGCAAGTGCAAGAAATTCCCTAAATCAAAACGCGCTATGAAGCGTTTAGGTAAAACCACACCGGATACCGCCCCTGCAGATGAATACAAAGAGCATTTAGATAAACGTACAGGTGAGCTTAAACAAGTGCCTTTAGGGATCGATCCCGGCTTTGAACATACACCTGGGCAAAGTTGGCTTCGTCATAGTACGCCCCAGTTTATAGAACAATGGCCAGCGAATGCTAAACCCATACCGATCGGCCCCGTTGCTAAGCCCCCATTACCTAAACCGCAAGTAGCCAAGCAAAGCGACATACTGCCCGACGACTTACCAGAGGAATCTTACGTTAATGCCTTCTTAAACGAGTTCAGTGCAGACGGTCCCATGGTTTATAAAGACGTACTGAGTGAACCCATAGCGATTAACGATTATCTATTTCGCGGCGCTGATGGGCAGCTCAAGGTATCTAAGGACAAATTACGCCACCGCTATATGCGATTGTTAGCAAGAGCGATCAAAGATCCTGATGAGATCTGGTCCATATTAGAGCCTGACCGTGCTCACCCCGGTAAATACAAACTGAAGCGCCGTTATATAAAGCGCTGGACGTTAGATGAAGGATCATCAAGCCAACCAATTCACGGTTTTAGTGCATTTGAATACGGACAAGGCATCTGGACCGGGAATACATCGTTTACACCCCACCGAAAGCAACGCGGTAGCAAAGTACCCGATAATGACACGTACTTAGAAAAACAGCGTGAAGGTGTGAATCTGTATAGAAGAGAAGAACAAGTAAAAGAAGAATAAGGATGGATGCCGCGCTTCGCCGTTGCACCCCACCGGCAGATCAGTGGACGGAACTCGAAGTCCTTGTCTGTCTGGAGAACCTTAAGTATAGGATAAAATAACAATGGCGGGAACCCATCTAACCTTAGGCGTCGACTACAACGATCAGCAAATTCAGCACTACCTTAAAAAGCTGCATAAGCTATCAAACGATATGTCCCCTGCCATGCTGGAGGTGTCCGAGTTTCTGCATGAGCGAAGCCGAGATCACTTTGACGACCAAGAAGCACCCGATGGCACACCTTGGGCAACACTCACACCGGAGACCCTAGCCCGTAAACGAAAGAAAGGCGTACCCGTTAATCAAATACTACACGGCGAGCACCTACACCTACGCGATACCATCTACCCGTTTCATTCAACTGATGTCGCAGGCGTAAGTACCGGACCAGGTACAACCGCGTATGCAGCCACCCATCAATTTGGTGATGAAGAAAGGAATATAGAGGCAAGGCCTTATTTTGGATTAAGTGCAGAAGATGAATTAGAGATTATCGAGATAGTTAAGGAACATATTGATAGAAAGGCGTAACAGCCTGTAAGGCGATCTAAGCCGCTATAAACTGTAGTTGCTATGTTGGTTTGGAAGCGGTACGTTTGAAGATTCTAACGCAGGTCTAACGCCTTCAGTTCGGACAAGTAAAGCGCTTGGGTATCGTTAAGCCTAAATAGCACAAGGAGATGTGCTGCTACTAACAACTGGTAGCACTCTCGCACTATAAGGAAATGTAATGCCAGACACAAAGAAGTATTCTGTTAGCTTTTATACAGCTCATGTCAGTGATGGTACAGATAGCCCTTCCAAATTAAGTTCGTTATTACATGAAATTAACCCTGAAGACCTTCCTTTAGAACATAGGGTAAATGGGCAGGTTTTCCAATTACGAGAATTAAATATTTTCCAAGGCGGCAGAATGAGAGGGGTTCTAGCCAAATTTCGTGATGATGACCTACCAAATATTGGGGATAGATCATCAATAGAAGAACGTCCCATAGATCTAGATGATTCTGAAGGTCTTATTGAAAAAAATCATTTTTTATATGATCCAGGTTTAGAAATGTTGACATTCCAAGTTAACGGCAACGGACTAAATATCAATAAAGCAGGTGAATTGCTAGGCACTGTTTTAAGTAAAGATAGAGTTATCGGTGTTGGTTTATCCCCTGTTCTTAGACCTGATGCAGTAGAGCGCATTCTTAATGGGAATATGAAACCTAGAAAATTTGAGATAAGTTTCACTAGACCAACAGCTACTGAAGCTTATGAAGGCCACGATCAATTTTCAGGTCCATTAATGTCTCTTTTAAATTCCGTTGACGGTGTATCATGCTCTATAACTGTTAGCGCTAACCCTCCTGGACGACATTCGATAAGAAACTATTTAAATGATGTCGTAAAAGGTGGGATGACTACACTTGTAGGATCAACAGTTCCCGTTAATATGTCTAAAGTTTGGTTTGATGAAGATTCAGATCCTATTGATTTGATCGAAGACCGAATCAAGGGATCAACTGATCCAGTTCAACAGGAAGGGCGTTATCCGGTTCCAGAGTCAATCTTTAATGCTTTGGAAAAGGTCCGCGAAAAAAACATTGAAGATATTAGGCTGGTTCTGGATGAGCAGGGTCTCGAATAGGGCAACATCAATTCGTAGAAAAGTACGCTGGGTATTTCTTCAGTTAGGGCTGATGCTGTCTATAGGGCTATCGGTCTACTATAGATACGACCTTTTTCCTACGGATAGGGCCGAAAAGCTCATAGCAGGTCTAACTTCTCATTCAGTAACAATAATGAGTATTTTAGTTGCTGCAGGTGCAATACTCATGAGTATTGCCAGCACTAGGCTAATTCGTAATCTAGTCAAAACCAGACATTATCATCGCCTAGTAGATAGCTTGCTTATTTCAATTATATTATTCCTAGCAAGTGCCACCATAGGGATTATTTCAATGTATCTACCGGCTAATTATGAGCAAATTTCTTTAACCGTTATTTCAAGTTTTTTTGCGATAAGTTTAGTGAGCTTTGCTGACACTGGCTGGAAACTATATTCAGTTCTAAGCGCGCTTCATACAAGACCATCAAATTAAAATAATTCATAAATAAAAGGAAGTACTGATACATGGAAAAGATCAAATTATATTCAACAAATAATGACGTGTTAGACGCCAAAGACAAAAGAAAAATTGCTGTTGAAGCCGCCTTAGAGTTGATTCATGTTAGAACTGCTAGTGATGCAGGCTCGGTTAATATTAAAAATCACCTTAAGTGTCTTGGCGAATATGCAGACCTTATACAAGAAGCACTAGAAGTTGAAAACAACGACTAAAAACATCTAACCAAGGTTAAACCCACGCCTTACTTCATGCCGCTATTCTGGCGGCATGAAGACGAATCGCAACTCCCTATCTCTCGCTGTTTTATCAGCAACCACCGATGCTAATGTTGGTTTTGCTTCGCTGTCTCTGGCATTTGATGACCAGAGTGATGGCTGGTGCCACTTACTGCCTGCTGGTCATTTCAGTGCAGTTGATGGTCGCCCTTTTGATGTACCCGGTGGTCAGTGGGTTATCAATGCAGAGATTGCTTCCCGTCTTATTCAGTATGCCAAAAACTCCGCTAATGATTTGGTTGTCGATTACGAACACCAAACATTAAACAAAGAGCAAAACGGCCAGCCTGCCCCCGCATCTGGCTGGATCAAAGACATGGAGTGGCGGGAGGGTTCTGGTTTATGGATAAAACCGCAGTGGACCTCCCGCGCCAAAGAATTCATTAAAGGCGAGGAATACCGTTTCCTATCCGCCGTTTTCCCTTACGACAAACACACTGGCGAACCGCTCTATATCCATAGTGCTGCCCTCACTAACCGTGCGGGTGTTGACGGCCTGCAAGACTTAGAAGCCCTAAGCGCCAACATATTAAACCAACACCCACAGGAGACGCCTCCCATGAACGAAGCAATGCGCAAGCTGTTAGCCCGACTCGGTATTGAACTGGCAGACGGTGAACAGATGACCGAAGCACAAGAAGCTGCAGCCCTATCTGCTGTAGATGCCGCTTTGGCTAAAGCCAGCGAGACCGATGGACTTAAAACGCAGGTGGCAGCGCTTTCTGCACAAGACAATAAAGTAGACCCGGCTAAATACGTGCCTATTGCTGCTGTCGAACAACTGCAACAGCAGGTCGCCGCTCTTTCATCCCGTACAGATGCGAATGAGCTAGAGCAAACAATAAGCTCCGCGCTAGAAGACGGTCGTCTGTTATCTGCAATGGAAGGCTGGGCACGCGATCTCGGCAACAAAGATATGGCCGCGCTTACATCTTATTTAGATAAAGCTACTCCCCTCGCAGCCCTATCTGCTCAGCAGACAAACGGTAAAGACAACCCTGAAGAAGATAAAAAGGCTGGGGTTGCAGCACTGAGTGCTCAAGAACGACAAGTCTGCGAAAACATGGGGATCTCTCTTGAAGATTACTTAAAGAATCAACCAAAAAAAGGTGACAAGTAATGGCTGCTTTAACAAAAGATCGCCCAACTAAACGCCGCGCCCAGGGCTCACACTCTGACCCTGTTGCCGCTACTGCAGTTATCTTTTCTGGCGCGTTGGTTGTATTGAACGCAACGCATTTTGCAGAACCTGCCACTGCAGCGACAGGCTTGCGGGTTCGCGGTGTCGCTACGCACCCCAGCAATAACAGCACCGGCGCAGACGGTAATGGAACCATTGAAACCAAAACCGGTGCGCATTTTTTCAAGAATGCTGGCGATGTTGATCGCTCGCATATCGGCTCAACCGCGTATATCTCCGATGACCAGACAGTGACTGCTGTCAGTACTGGCAGCTCTGCTGCCGGTCGTATCGAAGATGTAGAAACAAACGGCGTTTGGGTCTTCATCGACTAGCACGCTTTATAACTCGCTTAATTTGGAGACCTAAAATGGAAGTTAATGCTCAGAACCTCGGCATCCTAAATACGACAGTATCAACCGCGTTTAATAATGCGCTTGATAGCGCCGAATCGATGTACCAAAAAATTGCCACCGTCGTACCTTCCAGTGCAGCTGCCAACACCTATGCCTGGTTAGGTAAGTCTAACCAGATCCGTGAATGGCTAGGCCCACGTGCGATCAACCGTTTAAAGAAACACCAGTACACCATTCAAAACAAGAAGTTTGAGAAAACCGAAGGTATCCCAGTCGATGAAATTGAGGATGATGCCTACGGCGTCTATACCCCACTCTTTCAACAGATGGGTGTTGATGCTGCGGAGTTCCCTGATATCCGTACCTTTGGCCTACTTAAAATGGGTTTTGATGAGCTGTGTTATGACGGCCAAAACTTCTTTGATACTGACCACCCAGTGGGTAGCGATGGTGAAGAACTGTCTGTATCCAACATGCAAGCCGGTGCTGGTGAAGGTTGGTACCTGCTTTGTACTAAGCGCCCTATCAAACCTCTGATCTGGCAGACCCGTAAAAACTTCAATCTGGTGATGAAATCTAACCCGGAAACCTCTGACCACGTCTTTTTAAATGACGAAGTCCTTTGGGGTATTGATGGTCGATACAACGCTGGATTTGGTTTGTGGCAGCTTGCCTTCGGCTCAAAAGCTGAATTGAACGCTGACAACTTTACCGCTGCCCGTGAGTCCATGCTGTCACTGAAGAACGATGCGGGTTCACCCCTTGGCATCCTTCCAGATCTTTTAGTGGTTGGCCCTGAAAATATGTCGAAAGCAGAAACATTGCTGGAGGCAGTCAACAACGCTAATGGCGCAACCAACACCAACTACAAAAAAGTAGAGCTATTGATCTGCCCTTGGTTGGCCTAACGCTTTAAACGTTTAAAGGAAGCTTGAGCACGGATGCTCACCTTAATTAAGAGGAAGTTATGCAATGTCTAAATATGCTATTCACGCGGCCATCGTGGTTATCAGTTCAGTACTTTCAGGATATCGTCGCGGCGGTGTTGAACTGGAGCAAGGCCCGAACCCATTTGAAGCCGATCACTTTACTAAAGAACAGCTACAGCAGCTTAACGAAGACCCGCGCCTTACGTTGCTTGAAGGGGAAAACGCGGACACTGAAGATTCAACAGCGCACGGGACCGTGGATTCAGATCGTTTGGCTGAGCTAGTTGAACATATTAAAGGGCTAGACACTGCCGACACTAGCCTCTGGAAAGAAGATCAGACACCAAAAGCGGCAGCTTATCCCAAAGGCACCACCGCTGAAGAGCGTGAAGCCGCATGGGATGCATTTGTTAGCCAGCTGGACGGTGCTGAGTAATGTATTGCGCTAGCCAAGATTTAGTCGATCGCTTCGGTTCTGATGAGTTAATACAGCTCACCGCCGAGGCGGATGAGAACGGTAACTTCCCTGATGAGATCAACCAAACGCAGGTCGACCGCGCCATTGCAGATGCAACGGCCACGATCGATAGCTACTTGGCAGCGCGGTACCCATTACCTTTGTCACAAGTACCGCCGGTATTAGAGCGCTACGCCAGTGATATGACCCGCTACTTTCTGCACGATCGTAGCCCTCTGGAAGAGGTCACTAATCGCTACAAGGATGCAATTCGCTACTTAGAGAAAGTTGCCAAAGGTGACATATCACTGGGTATTGATAGCCAGGGCAAACGCCCTGAAACCATGGACGGTGCTGAGATGCAATCAGGCGGCAGTGTATTCAGCCGTAATGATAAAAGCTTTATCTGAGGTCGCCCATGCTGGAAGCCGTTGAAGCCAAACTGATTAACGCCATACAGGAAGCACTGGGCAACACCGTTAGAAAGGTAGAAAGCCACCCCGGTTACTGGGGGCCTGAAACCATCAAAAACATGATTTCTGTAGCTCCGTCGGTGTTTGTTGGTTTCAGCATGGGTACTCATATCGATACCAGCCATGACCAGCTAAAAAGCCAATGGCATGTTTACTTAGTTGGCCGTGCGCTTAACGGTAAGCGCGAAGTAGGTATCTATCAGATGCTAGAACGTTTGCTACCTGCACTGCACGGATTAGACCTAGAGCAAGCGGATGCGTTGCAGTTTAAACGCGTTAAAAACTTATTCAGTTTCGCAGACGGTAAGAAAGGCGTTTGCTGCTACGAAATGTCTTTTGAACTACCCATGAACTGGCCAGACCTTCAAGACGCGAGCAGCTTGAATGATTGGCTTAGATACCAAGCAGATCATTACGACGAAAACGATCCAACCCATTTAATGGCGGCTGATACCGTCGAAATCACAGCGAGTTAACAAGGAGTAATCCATGAGCAATACGCTGAAAGTACGCCCGAAAGATGGCGTACAGGTTCGCAAAGAAGACGGCAGTCTCATGCCTAAAGCTTGCTGCGACGTTCCAAATAATACGTACTATCGCCGCCGCGTGCATGATGGTGATTTGGTTGCAAGTAAACCAGCAAAGAAAGGGGTCGCTAAGTAATGACTATTTCATTTGATGCCATTCCAGCAAGCCTGCGCACACCAGGCGCTTATATAGAGTTCAATAATGAACTGGCCGGTGCAGTAAGTGTTATGCACAAGCAAGTGGCCTTTGGGCAACGTTTAGCTTCTGGCTCCCATCCTGAAGGCGTTCCTATTAGAGTGACGAACCCAAGCCAGGCTGTCACGCTATTTGGTCGAGGCTCTATGATGGCTTTGACATTAGCCGCTTCGATTAAAGCCAACCCTGAAACAGAACTTTGGGCGATCGCATTAGACGATAATGGCGCAGGTAATACTGCCACTACAACCATTGCGGTGGCATCAGCCCCAACGGCAGCAGGCACAATTGCCTTGTACCTAGGAGGTAAACGGGTAACGATCGGTGTCGCACAAGATGATGATGCCAATACCGTTGCGACCAGCATCAATGCGGCGATTAATGCAGATCTTGATCTACCTGTGACTGCAGCAGTGGCCACTAATACGGTTACTGTTACCGCACGCCATAAAGGTGAAGTATTTAACGACTTTGATATACGTACCAACTTTTATCAGGGCGAATCCTTACCTGCAGGTTTAGCACTTACCATTGGCACGATGAGTGGTGGGACAGGCAATCCTGATATCAGTACGGCCATCGATGCGTTAGGTGATGAGTGGTTTAACTGGCTCATTAACCCTTACACCGATATCGCTAACATGGTGGCGTTAGAAACCGAGCTAGATGATCGCTTTGGACCGATGCGCCAAATAGGCTGTCGTGTTTTTAGCGCTTTTTCTGGCACCCACTCTACGGCAGGCACTTACGGCAGCGGACGTAATAACCCGCATGTTTCCTGTATGGCAATTAACACCAGCCCTACTCCGGTTTATGAAGTTGCTGCTATCAACGCAGCCGTTGCAGCGTTATCACTCAGCATTGACCCCGCTCGCCCACTGCAAACCTTAGACCTTAAAGGTATGAAGGCTCCTGCAGTTGAGGACCAATGGACACGCCAAGAACGTAACTTGCTGCTATATGACGGTATGAGCACCTTTACCGTCGATCGTGATGGTACTTGCCGTATTGAACGGCAGATCACTATGTACCAAACCAACGATGCCAGCCTTCCCGATGCTAGTTATCTGGATATTTGTACTCCTGAAACCTTAGAACGTATTCGTTTTGAACAGCGCCTACTTCAAGCCCAGAAGTATCCGCGCTGCAAGCTAGCTGATGACGGTACCAAATTTGCGCCTGGGCAAGCCATTGTCACTCCTAAAGTTTGGCGTGGCGAATTACTCGCACTGTATCGAAAACTAGAAGATCGCGGCTGGGTTGAAGATTACAGCACGTACGACAGCAACCTAATTGTTGAACGTGACGTTGACGATCGTAACCGTCTTAACTGGCGTGATACGCCTAACTTAGTGAACCAGGCGCGCGTATTCGCCGGTAAACAACAATTTATTGTGTGAGGTGAATCATGGCTAAAGCTGCGAAGAAAATATTACTCACTCTGCCAGGTATAGGCCGAGTTGAATCAAATCCGGGTGCATCATTCGATCCAGGCGGAATCTCTTTTGAAGGGAAGATGACCGAGTCAGGACGAAGCCACCATATGGAAAATGATAACCCAGCCATGCTCTCTTTTACGGTACCTAATCTACAAGGCTACCTAGAGCAGTTTCGCGGGTTATCTGATGTCAACGTAAACGTCCAGGACGAACTTGGACAAAGTTGGATTGTGACTGAAGCCTTTATCACCAATACCCCCAAGGTATCCGGTGGTGATATCCCAATTGAAATGCAGGGTAACCCTGCTGAACCGGTGTAAACGTTAACTTTACTGAGGATAAGAACGTGGAACGAATTCAAACAGGCACCCTGCCACATGGTTTTGAGTTTAAAAAACAAATGCAGAAAGCATTTGAAATGCGTGAAGTCGCCACGGCTGGCGAACTGTTTGATGCAGAGGTTGAAGCCGGTGGTGTTGAAAACCAGCTGGCATTTAACGGCGCACTTATTGCTCGGCAGTTAGTACGTATCGGTGATTGCGAAGGACCGTTTTCATTGGAACAGATCCGCAAGATGAAACCCGCTGATTATCAAGCGCTGCGTGTTGCCCAGGGAAAGCTCAACAGCGTGCCAGCGGAGGACGAAAACGAAGCGAGTCAATCTGGCAGCAAATAGCGCTGATTGCCCTAAAAACCCACTGGTCACGCACTGAAATACTCGCGTTGCCAGTGGATGAATTTGAATACTATATAGAGTTATTCACCCGTGAACGATCTGACAACTAGCCTCATACTCAGCTTAAAGAATGCACAGTTCACACGTGGACTGCAGCATTCAAGCCGTGCTGTGGGTACGTTTACAAACAAATCAGAACGAGAGCTGCGCGGACTTCGTAACGAGTTTAAGCAACTTACGGGTGGAGTACTCGGTAATTTCCGTAATGAGATCATTGCGATCGGGGCTGCATGGAGCGGCCTGCAGATAGCAAAAGATTCAGCGCTGCTAGATAAAAACCTGACACGGATGTCACAAACCGCTGGCGTTGCACGCTCTGAAACCAAGGCGCTACGTGCTGAACTCTATGATCTACAGAAGCAATACGGCGTAACGGTTGATAGCTCACGTACCGCCAATGATTCCCTGCTTCAATCCGGTCTGAATTGGAAAGAATCAATACAGGCAACCAAAGCGATCGCACCGGCTCAGGTGGTAACTGGCGCTAACTCTAACGTTTTAGCCAGCGGCTTAGCGGTTGGTGCTGAGATCTTTGACTTTGATCTATCCGAAGTTGGTGTCGCTACCGACATGCTCGACAAAATGACAGTAGCAGGTCGCTTAGGTAATGCCGAACTAGAAGACCTATCCAGCATCTTTTCCCGCGTGGGTAACAACGCGAAAACTGCCAACCTAGATTTTAGCCAGACGTTAGGCTTTATAGAGCAGCTTTCTAAAATCGAGAAACAGCCCGAACGCTTAGCCACCCTCGCCGATAGCACCCTGCGAATATTCACTAATCAGAAATACCAGAATAAAGTTCGCGATAAGTTAGGTATTAGCTTTTACGGTAAAGATGGCAACCGCCGAGATACTTTCTCTGTTATCGAAGAGATATCCACACTCTTTAAAAAGCAAAAGAACGATCAACAACGTGACAACCTTATAGCGGCCGCGTTTGGTGAAACCGACATGGATACCCAGCGTGGCATGAAAGCCTTACTGGGTGGCGATGCTATAGCGGGAATGCGTGAGATTACCGAAACAACTCGTAATGCTACAGGCACTATAAAACGTGATCTGGCAGATGCCCTTGATAACTCTGGGGATCAAGTATCCCGTCTTAAAGGCGCACTCGGTCAAGCCGCTGATGCATTTGTTCAACCGATTAACGGCTCTGTAAATAAGTTAATTAAGTATGCCCTGGATAAGAAAGAGCAAGGTGGTCAAGGGCTTGATGGATTCGACCTATTACTCGGTGGATCTAGCGCACTACTCGCCGGTGGCTTAGCTGCTAAGTATGGCGGCAAAGCAGTACGCGGCTCATTAGGGAAAGGCAGTGTATTAGCAGGCGGCGTTGTGACGGGTAAAGCACTTGAAGAGGTTGCCGGTGTTACCCCTGTCTATGTTGTGAATATGCCGAACAGTGCAGTACCTGGCTTCCAACCCGGCTTTAATGCACCTGGTTCACTTCCAGGCAAAGGCCCACTCTCCCATACAACGATCTCTAAAGCTAAAGCCAGTGCAGGTTTAATCGGCGGTTCTAAATTAAGTAAGTTAGGTTATTTAGGTGCAGGCGCTGTGGGAACAGCCGGATTAGCCACAACAGCTTCTGGTGCTCTGGGCTATGGCGCTGGTACCGTCATTTACAATACAACCTTAAAAGGTACAGATCTATCAGACGATATAGGTCGCGCCATTGCCAAATCGCTCGCCTTTTTTGGTAATGAAAATGCACAAAAAGCGCTAGACGCTGAAGAGCGAGCCAATGCCCATCTTAAAATAGAAGTCGAAGACAAGCGCGTAAGCGTTAAATCCCTCAACGCCCAAGGCATGGATGCTGATGTTTACGGCGGCTACTCAATGGCAATGCCATGAGCTGGCGCGAGCGTTTGCAGCCGGGCAGTATCGGCAAAGTAACTTTTCATACTGAGCGTGCTTCTGGTTCTGGTGGCCGTCGTTTAGTAGTGCATGAATACCCACTTCAAGATGTGCATTATGTTGAAGATATGGGGCCGTCTGCAGGCTCGCAGCGCCTGACATTATTCTTGGTTGGCCAAGATTATGATCTGGCCCGTGATGATCTGATTCAGCTATTGGAAAGCGAAGGACCGCATACACTGATTCACCCGTACTTGGGTACGCTACGTGTTCATATAAAAAATTATGAATGGGCTATAACAACACGCCAAGGCGGCTATGTTCAGTTCAATCTTGATTATGTATTAGACGGTAAACGTAAGTTCCCACAGTCTGGAAATGCTAATGCACAACAGTTACAAAGTGCTTGCGATAGCTGTTCTGAAGCGGTGCAAAGTACTTTCTCAGAACAGTTCACAGTAGACGGTCAACCAGCCTTCGTAGAAGACGCAGCCCTGTCACAAATGACCGATGCACTCTCTGCCATGCAATCAATGAGTAGCCAGTTTGGATCATTAATGGATGCAAACCCACTCACTGAAATGTTTGATCTTTTTAGCAATGAATTATCAAGCCTGTTGCAACAGCCCGAAGCGCTAACAAACCAGATCACCGGCTTAATGTCATCGTTACTAGGTAGCACCTCAACCACGACAGCCGTCAACGGGTACAGCAATTTAACAACCAGCGTAGCAAACGTAGAGTTCGTTCAAACAACTACGCCTGCACGTACTCAACAAGCACAAAACCAAGCAGCAACTCAGCAGCTACTAACGACAACAGCAACGGTTGAAACCGCACGAGTCATCGCATCTGAAAGCACACCTTTCGCAACCTATGACGATGCGATCGCAACCCGCGACTTGCTCCTGGAACAAATAGATCTATTAATCGAAAACGGCAGCGATACCGAGTACTACCCACTGGTTGAGCTGCAAACAGCACTTATGAAACGTGTTGATGACGTTGCACCAGGTCTGCAGCGTGTTAAGCAAATTCAACTACAACAATCTGTACCGGCACTTGTTTTGGCACACACACTTTACGGTGATGCCAACAAAGCAGATGAACTGATCAGTCGTAATAGCATTAAGCATCCATCATTCATGCCGGCAGGTGAAGATCTGGAGGCCTTATCATGACAAATGCTA
Source organism: Neptuniibacter sp. UBA6509 (assembly GCA_002435145.1). Taxonomy (GTDB): domain Bacteria; phylum Pseudomonadota; class Gammaproteobacteria; order Pseudomonadales; family Balneatricaceae; genus Neptuniibacter. The sequence continues at coordinate 4,581 of DJLT01000034.1, read as the reverse complement.
CGGGTGATCAACTCATCATGATGGTAGACGGCACTCCACACACCGGCTGGACAGAAGGCTCTATATCCAGATCGATAGAGCGCGGCCCTCATAACTTTAGCTTACAGCTCAGTGAAATTTGGAATACTAAAACGCAAGTTAATCGCCGAGCCATTGAGAAAGGTATGCCGCTGCAGGCGTATATCAATGATGACCTGCTGCTCTCAGGCTATATCAACGAATTAGAACCATCTTATGACGCGACGAATCACACCATCTCTATACGTGGCCGCAGCCGCTTAGGTGACATTGTGGATTGTTCAACGAAAGGAAAACAGTTTTCAGGTCGCAGCCTTTTTCAAGTGTGCCAGGCATTGTGTAAACCCTTTGGTATTAACGTACTTGTTGATCCTAGTGCCAAAAAAGCTGCAAATCAGGTGTTTGTTAAATCTAAACGATTAGATCTTGGCGAGCCTATTTGGGAATTTTTAGAAGAGTTAGCCCGCATCCGTGCAGTACTCCTTACTTCTAACGCCAATGGAGACCTTGTCATTACCCGCGCAGGTGTTGCACGCGCGGACGTTGCCCTAGTTCTTGGACAAAACATCAAAACAGCCAGCGGTAACTTTAGTGAGCAAGATCTATTCAGTGAATACACCGTCTCTGGTCAACAATCTAATGAACCGTCTCTAAACCTTGAAGGCGTCGACACGGTCTTACCAGCCGCCACGGTTAAGGGCTCCGGTCGTTACCGCCCTTTTGTTGTTGCCGCTGATGATGATATGGATTTTGCAGCTTGTAAAACCCGTGCTGAATGGCAACGTAATGTTCACAAGGGTCGTAGCGAAAGCGTTGTCTATAACATCACCGGTTGGCGACAAGAACCCGAAGGTCGTATCTGGGCCCCTAACGAATTAGTGACAGTCACTGATTCTTATCAGAATTTAATGAATGCTGAGCGCCTTATTGCTGAAACTCGCCTTATGCTGAATGGCCGAGGCCGAAATACCGAGCTACGCGTGCTGCCTAAAGAAGCCTTTGAGTTGATACCAGAAGTTGAAAAAGCAGCAAGCGAGGGTTTTATACGATGAACCCGCAAGAGCTTAAACGTGCTTTACGTAAGATTCGCCGCATCAACCAGCGCGGGCTTGTTCGCCGTGTTTCCTACGCCAATAAAACCCGCTTTATACAGATACAAGGTGAAGGTGCTGAACCGCTCGACAACATCGAACATCTAGAGCCGTTTGGCTTTACCAGCCATCCAGTAGCCGGTGCGGAAGGCATCGTTTTGGCCTTTAACGGCAACGGTTCCCACTCGGTTGTGTTCTGCGTGGGTGATCGTCGATATCGCTTAGTGATCGATGAGGGCGAAGTCGCCATCTATAACCGCCACGGTGACAAAGTCCATATCAAAGATAACCGAGAAATTGATGTGACTGCAGCGGTTAAAGCTAATTTCAATACACCTGAAGTGAACTGCAGCGGCATAGTCAAAGCTGAAGATTTCATCACCCATGATGGCGTATCTGTTAACGATCATGACCACGACGATGTTCACGGCTCACAAACTGGAGGCGCTAACCCATCATGAGTTTATTAACCCTGAGCTATAACAATGATTCACAGAGAATCGACCTACAAAGTAAGCGCTCATCATTTTTAAATTGGTTAGAAAATGCAGTCACTGTGAGCCTGTTTACCGACGCCCGCTGCGAGCTGGACGAACTCCCCCAGGGCGAGACAGACCAGCGTGGTTACTACGGTGACTTTGAACTTCCCGACGGCGAAAGCCTAGGAAGCAAACTGTGGACGTTAAAACGTGAAAAAGTAATCCCTAAAACGCTCAACCGAGCCCGTGACTACGCAGAAGAATCACTTAAGTGGCTGGTTGAAGATGATCATTTGCAAGCAGTAAAAGTAGAAACCAGCCGTGGAGACCTTCTACGAATCGACATGTTCATTAAGTGCCAACTGGACGACGGTAGCTGGTTAGAACTCTACCGTGACTATTTGATAGGAGCAGCTGCTTAATGCCATTTTTAAGAAAAGCACTTAAGGCGCTACGTGAACAAGTTAGCACAGATATTGAGCGCCACAGCGGCGAAAGTGCCAGTGCGCGAGGCGATACTTACTACCCTATTGCTCAAGCCGTCGCTGGCATCGCTCACGGTTTACACGGACACCTCCAATACAACGTTGATCAACTATTTGATGAGAGTGCTGATGATGAAAACTTACTGCGTCGTGCAGCTGAAATGGGAATTTATCAGATAGGCGCTTTTAGAGCGTCTGGTACCGCGACGATAACCGGCAACGAAGGCGCAACCGTTGAAGCTGAAACACTGCTGCAGGATGACAATCAGCAGCTATACCGCGTTACTGAGAGCACAACAATTGTTACCGGTACCGCAACACTGCAACTCACATCAGTGGAAGCCGGTGCATCCGGGAATCTAGCTGCGGGCATAACGCTGCGTCTTGTAAACTCGATACTTGATATAGATAGCACAGCAACCGTCATAGAGATAACAGGCGGTGCAGATGTTGAATCAATTCAGCGAGTAGCCGAACGCTTAAGTGAACGTCGTAAAAACCCACCAATGGGCGGTAACGACAATGACTATATTGCTTGGGTTAAAGCGGCACACGTAGATGTAACACGCGCATGGTGCTATTCCAATACACCACATATCGGCGCTGTAACCGTACGATTTGTGACTGATAATCTCAGCACCCCTATTCCAACTGAAACCCACATCAATGCAGTCACCGATTATACAGACACAGTTCGTCCGTCAGGCATGCGAGGCTTTAGTGTTGGCGCACTTGTTGGTAAGCCCCTCGACATTACATTCAGTCGACTCATTCCTAACAACATAGCAACACGCGTAGCAATTAACGCTGAGCTTAACGACCTAATTCAACGTGAAGGCAAACCCGGCGGAATACTCCTTTTAAGCCAAATAAATGAAGCAATTTCACTCGCTACTGGTGAGACAGATCACCGTATAGATCTAACAGACGATTTCACATGCTTCGCATGGCAGATCCCTGAGCTTGGGGTAATGACATGGCCGTAAGTAAAACAGCTGAAGAGTATCGTGATGCACTGCTAGCGCTGCTACCCCGTGGAGATGCTTGGCCAACAGATTTAGACAGTGATATGGCAAAACTCATGCTAGGCGTAGCTGAAGAGTTCGCCCGTATTGATGCGCGTACTCTTGCTGTAATTCGTGAATCACACCCCTCAACAGCATTTGAATTATTCAAAGAATGGGAGCAGATGTATGCCCTACCCCATAGTTGTAGCGGTGACGATCCTTCATTTCAAGAACGTCGCCAGGCATTGATACAAGCATACCGAGCAAACGGTGGGCAAAGTCGTCAGTTCTTTATCACGTTGGCAGCCCTTCTCGGGTTCATCATCACCATTACTGAATACCAAGAACGCACTTTCGGTGATGACCTAGGGGAGCCTTTTGGCGGTGTGGAATGGAACTATGTTTGGCAAGTAAATACATCACTAAACAACTACGCAGAGCGCTCTATGGGAGAGCCTTTTGGTGAATATTACCGAACATGGGGAAACCAACGTCTGGAATGTTTATTCAACCGGTTGGTGCACTCACATCGCCACATTATTTTTAGTTACACATAACAGGAGATAACAATGGATTATCCATCAGAAGCGGCAGCGCGATTGGACCCCACAACAGGCAAATTTACGAATGGTGATCCCCTGTCAGACTTACCTGCCAGCCGTGACTCTGCAGATTACCAAAACATGGTTTTTGACTCGTTAATCAATCTGATTGAAGGGGCTGCTTTAACGCCCGATGAAGGCGATTTGACGTTAGTACTTCAAGCAGTTCAGGCCCTGGGCGTAAGCGAAGCAGAATTTGCAAACAGTTTACTGGAAGACGGCTATCAGCAATTACCGGGCGGTCTTATTTTGCAATGGGGAACCATTCAGACAACAACCAATGAAGTTAATTATCCATACAACATGACATACCCGACTGAGTCTCTTTGCATAATGATCACAAGCTCAGGTTCAGTAGTAGGCGATGCTGAAATTCAACAGGCCCAACTGAATACAACCTCAACATTTAAAGCAGCCAACAATACGGCCTCACGTAATGCTCGCTGGTTTTCAATTGGCCATTAAGGAGAAATTACGATGAGTTGGTACTGTTCCCAAGCAACCCAAGGTTTTTACCCTGCCCACCTGAAAAAGCGCTATGAGCTGGCAGATACATGGCCAAGCGATGCCGTAAAAATCTCAGAGTCTCAATACAAGGAAATGAAAAACGCGCTTACAAGTGGAGGTCAAAAATTCACAATTAACGAAAGCAATGAACCTGTTTTGAGTAGTGTATTCACTCAAGAGGATTTGTTTAAATTCGAAAAAATCAAAGTATCTGACAGCATCAGAGCCTCTTTTGTAGACGCTATTCATGCCCCTGTTCCGGTTAGTGATGCAGCATGGAATGGAGGCATGGAATCAGCATTATCAATCGATGGCGCTGTACGCCTAGCAGAACAAGCTGGGGCGACAGAGATAACGCTCTTTGATTATGAAAACACAGAACACTTAGTTGA
>DJLT01000091.1 GCA_002435145.1 Neptuniibacter sp. UBA6509 | reverse complement strand
AGGGGATACGCTTGAGCTAATGACGCCGCAGGGTAATCATAAGTTTAAGTTGGATGAAATGATCGATAAGAAAGGTAAGCAAGCGGATGTAGCCCCTGGCTCCGGTCATGTTATGAAGATTCCAATGGAGCTCTCAAGTGATCCTGAGTATGCGTTGCTGATGCGTGATCTGCCAAATGCGCCAGAGTACAGCAGTCAAAAATAGAAGATGCAGATCTAAGAGTCATGTATTTAGAAAAATACCGGTTCAGTAAAGCGCTGAGACCTTTCTCATTAAGTGTTGGTTTCTTTGCTTGCTTAACGGGTATTTTGATTGCAAATCTAGATGGGTATGCTGATCCTCTTACCGCATTCTTAATCATAGTTGCAGGTTTAGTTCTGCAGGTAGGCGTTAATCTGATTAATGACTTATCTGATTTAGCTCAATTAGATGATGATCGCTATGCACAATCCCGCCTCAAAATAATCCGCAATGCCTACATAGGCTGTACCTGCTTTTGCCTCGCAGCCTGTATTGGTTTATACCTTGTGTTTCAGGTTGGGCCATTGTTGTTACTGTTATTTTTGATCGGTTTAATCGGGGCGGTTGGGTACACGGTTGAACCCCTTAATTATAAAAGGCGAGGCTTGGCCGTTGTCTTGGTGTTCTGGTTGATGGGGGTAATGATGATAGTCGGTACTTACTACACCTTGTCATCAACAGTTTCTCTTCATGCTTTTTTACTTTCAATCCCTATCAGTCTATTTACTTCATTGCTGCTGTTAAGTAATGAACTAAGAGATTATGAGGATGATTTGTCTATAGGGATGGGAACCTTATCAGTTCGATTGGGATATGGAAATGCGGTCCTCCTATATAAAATTATTATCCTACTGATTTATTTATCCGTACTGCTCTTAGGGGTTGTAGGGAATTTAGTTTCTATATTGTTGCTTATTGCAAGCTTGTTTATATCGCTTTATCCCTGTCGCCTGTTATCTAAAGTTAAAGATGAACGTTATGTTTTAACAAAGGAAACAGGGCGCTCCTTTCTGGTTTTTGGGACAGTTTACTGTCTTTTTCTAGCGCTTTAAAATGAGGTCGATTACTGCATTTGGCGGTTAAAGCTATAGTGTTTCAGCGGTTGATTTATTGTCCCTCAGCTCTTCTTTTTATTCCTGCATCTTATATCTAAGTTCATATGTAACTAATACCAATGCCGGACACCGATCTTCGGTACTTTTGGTGTATACTTTGGCTCAGTTTAAGTTCTCCTAAGAGAGAGCAATGGGTGATAATTCTAGAAAGAATGTGCATTAAGTAGATGTTCTTCTAGAGTTTTCAGAACCTCATCCCTTATGACAAAAAGCCTTATTGGAGCTACCGCATGAGCGTAATCCGTCAAGATGATTTCATTAGCAGTGTTGCTGATGCTTTGCAGTTTATTTCATATTACCACCCTCTAGATTTTATTCAGGGTGTTCATGAAGCTTACCTTAAAGAAGAAAATCCAGCGGCAAAGGATGCGATGGCGCAGATCCTGATTAACTCTAGGATGTGTGCAGAAGGTCAGCGTCCGATTTGTCAGGATACAGGTATCGTAACTGTTTTCTTGAAAGTGGGAATGAACGTTCAGTGGGATTCAGAAATGAGCGTAACTGATATGGTTAATGAGGGGGTTCGTCAGGCATATATGCACCCTGATAACGTTCTTCGTGCCTCTATCTTAGCGGATCCAGCAGGTAAACGTCAGAACACTAAAGATAACACGCCAGCGGTTATCCATTACGAGATCGTTGAAGGCGATCAAGTTGAAGTACATGTTGCGGCTAAAGGCGGTGGTTCAGAAAACAAATCTAAGATGGTGATGTTGAACCCATCAGATAGCATCGTTGATTGGATTGTGAAAACAGTTCCAACAATGGGAGCGGGTTGGTGCCCACCAGGCATGTTAGGTATAGGTATTGGTGGTACAGCTGAGAAAGCGGCGGTTATGGCTAAAGAGTCTCTAATGGAGCCTATGGATATCCATGAGTTGCGTGAGCGTGGACCGCAGAACCGGGTTGAAGAACTACGTCTAGAGATCATGGATGCAGTTAACGAGTTGGGTATAGGTGCACAAGGCCTTGGTGGTTTGACAACGATAATGGATGTCAAAATTATGGATTATCCAACACATGCAGCGTCTCTGCCTGTGTGTATGATTCCTAACTGTGCTGCAACGCGTCATACTCATTTTACGCTTGATGGTACTGGCCCAGCGGTCCTTACTCCACCTAATTTGGATGATTGGCCTGAAGTGACATTCGAAGTTGGTGAGAACACTCGCCGTGTTAATTTGGATGAGATCACACCGGAAGCCGTTAAAGATTGGAAAGTAGGCGAAACGGTTTTGTTAAACGGTAAAATGTTAACTGGCCGTGATGCTGCTCATAAGCGCATGATCGAGATGCTGGATAATGGTGAAGAGCTGCCTGTAGATCTAAAAGGTCGCTTTATCTATTACGTAGGTCCTGTTGATCCTGTGGGTGATGAGGTTGTAGGTCCTGCGGGCCCGACAACGTCTACTCGTATGGATAAATTCACTCGCCAAATCCTTGAAAGTACCGGTTTACTTGGCATGATTGGTAAATCTGAGCGTGGCCCAATGGCTATCGAAGCGATCAAAGATAATGAAGCGGTGTACCTAATGGCTGTTGGTGGTGCTGCTTATTTAGTATCTAAAGCGATCACTGCTTCTAAGGTGTTGGCGTTCCCTGAGATGGGTATGGAAGCTATATATGAATTTGAGGTTAAGGATATGCCGGTGACTGTAGCGGTAAATACTTCAGGTGAATCTGTACACACAACAGGTCCTGCGAAATGGAAAGACCTGATCGCTAAACAGGTTTAATTATTACGTAGTGAGTTATAAAAAACGCAGTTCGCTGCGGTTTTTATTTTTTTATCTAGATTATCCTTATGGTCTAAAGGTGTATTAAGTTGTTCTTTAGGCCTGTTTGGGTGTGAATAATGAGCAAAATCAATTATTGTGCGTCGCAGTATGGGTATACTGTATCCAATCATTAATTTCATTCAGAGGGGAATGGAAATGAAAGCTAAATTAGCACTATTAGGTCTTGCCGCGTCTTTATCTTTTTCAGCTGTAGCAGATACAGAAGAGATGATGCAGGCAGCAGGTAAAGAACAGTTTAACAAATGTACTGCTTGTCACTCGCTAGATGAAAGCAAGAATGCTTTTGGTCCAAGTTTGATTGGCGTTTTTGGTCGTGAAGCTGCGTCTCTACCACGTTTTGCTTATTCAGATGCGCTAAGTAAATCTGGAATCACTTGGACTGAAGATAATCTTCGCAAGTGGATTGCAGGTAATGACCAATTTGTACCTGGTACTCGTATGCGTCACGTAGAAATTACAGACAAAGCTGAGCAGGATTACCTGATAGCTTACTTGAAAACTTTATAAGCCGCTGACTATTTTTAAGTTCTTGCGGTAAATAATAAGCCACTAACAGCATGTTGAGTGGCTTTTTTGTTTCTAACGGTTAGTCCTGTCACCTTTTGTTATTAACGCTAATGTTTTAGCTCGCGTCTAATAGCGCTTTTTGCGCAGCTAGATAACGTGGCATCGGACCGGCGTCTTCGTATATCTCTTCACCGTCTTCTATTCTGATGATTTTACTTCCTTGAATGTAGGGCATTTTGGCTTCTAACTCATTGAGTGCTTCATGAATAAGGCCCGCAATGACATCGGCTTTTGGTAAGTTATACATTTGAGCTAATGCGTTTAGTTTGACCGCATCACATTTATAAATAGAAAGAGTTTCTTCTTCACGGCCATTTATATTTCGAGCCCTTTGTTCCCACTCATTTAGCAGTTTTGATAAGCTTTCATTACCCATTGTTTATTTCCCCAATAAACGGAACGTACATTTTCAGTGTAGAAGCGAAAGAGGGGATTACCAGTAAACAGGTCAAAATTACGAAAAATTAAGGAATGCGCTTAAGAGGTGATCATTAAGCGCTTTTTTTTACCTTTTATTTGCTTATTAATCTAAACGGTTGTGATCTCTAAGTAGATTATTAAAGGCCGTTGGATGAATGGGTTTACTGAAGAGGTAACCTTGCAGTTGATCACATGCTTCTCCTTCTAAAAAGGCCCGTTGAGCGCTTGTTTCGACGCCTTCTGCGCATACTTTAAGGTCAAGAGTGTGTCCTAATAAAATAACTGCTTTAGCTATTGCTTCATCGTCAGGGTCTTCAGGTATATCTCTAACTAATGATTGATCAATTTTTACTTTGTTAATCGGTAACTGTTTTAAATACCTTAAAGAGGAATAGCCTGTACCAAAATCATCTAGGGCTAGGTGCACACCTAACTTTCTGAGCTCTTTGAATGTTTGAGTGGATTTAGTCTCATGTTCGAGTAAAAAGGTTTCAAGAATCTCAAGCTCGATCATCGCTGGCGGTATTTCATATTTAGTCAGCAATTCAGAGATCTGTAGAGGTAAGTCTTGTTTAGTTATTTGATCACTCGCAAGGTTGATGGCGAGTCTAAAATCTTTTAACCCTTCTTTTCTCCATAAAGCTAATTGACGGAAAGAGCTCTCCAGCACCCAATCACCAATTTTCTTTATGATGCCTATTTCTTCCGCAATGTTGAGGAATTGATTAGGGGCCACGATCCCCATTTCAGGGTGCTCCCAACGGATGAGTGCTTCAGCGCCAATGATTGTATTACCAGTGCTATCCATTTGTGGCTGATAGTAAAGCGTAAACTGTTCTTCGGTAAGGGCCTTGCGCAGAAGAGGCTCTAGCCTGATCCACTCCTCGACGCTTTCGGATAACTCAGGCTGAAAGAAAGCGTAATTATTACGTCCGAGCTCTTTTGCTTGGTAGACCGAGATATCAGCATTTTTACTCAAAGTATCAATATCATCGCCGTGTTCTGGCGCTAACGCGATACCAATACTCGCCGTCGTAAAGTAGTCATTCCCATCGAGGGTGAAAGGTTGTTCCATCGCATTTACGATCTTTTCAGCAATAGCTGAAGCATCCGCCGCATGCCCTAGGCCTTCCACAAGAATTGCGAATTCGTCGCCACCAATACGTGCGACAGTGTCATGCTTATCTAATGTCTTGGTAAGCCGTTCAGTTACTTGGAGTAATAGCTGATCTCCGTAGGTATGCCCTAATGAGTCATTAATATGTTTAAACCTATCAAGGTCTAAATGAAGCATCGCAATTTTTTCGTTTGTTTTGCGATGGGTCAGCGCATGATCAAGGCGAGCACTGAATAGGAGCCGGTTAGGAAGGTTTGTTAAAGCATCGTGATGAGCAAGATGGGATAACTTAGCCTCGGACGCTTTAACAGAGCTTATGTCGGTGACCACGCTGACATAGTGGGTTAGTTCGTTAGTATTTGGATCGTAAACCGCATTAATGTTCACTAAATTTGGAACGACATCACCATTCTTTCGGCGGTTCCAAATTTCACCTTGCCAATGTTTTTTCTGGTCGAGTGATCTCCAGATGGATTGGTAAAATTCTGGGCTGTGTTTATCTGACTTAAATAATCGGGGGCTCTGCCCTATGACCTCTTCACGTGAATAACCACAGATATTGGCATAGGAACGGTTGATATCAATAATGCGATTAGTTCGATCAGAGATCATGATCCCTTCATTGGTACTTGAAAAGGCAATACCTGCAAGCCTGAGCTGTTCAATAGTCGCTTTCTCAGGGGTAACATCCAGTAAAACGCCGTTCCACAGCTGAGTGCCATCGGCCTCCTTTTCTTGTGGAAGAGAAGAGCCTCTAATCCATCGCAGTTCTCCATTGCGATGATAAATGCGGAATTCATGACTCCAAGCCATTGCGTGGCGGCTGGTATGAATAATACTTGACCAGAGGGCTGCTTGGTCTTCTGGGTGAACTTGTTTCCATACGAGGCCAAAATCTTTAAAAGCATCTTCAGCAAGAATCCCTGTTATCTGTTTTATACCGGGGCTTATATAAGTGAACTCTTGCTGTTGATCGGCTGTTAAACGGTATTGATAAAGCACCCCAGGGACCGCATTTGTAATATTCTGTAGTAGGCTTTCAGTATTGGCTAAATGTTTTTGCGAGGTTGCTCGCTTTAATACAATTCCAATGATATTTGAGGCAGCTTCTAACAGGCTTGTATGAAAAGCGCTGGGTGTGCGTGGTTTGAAACTTGAAATTGCAATACTGCCGGTGACTTCACTCGCATCTAAACGAATAGGGTATGACCAGCAAGCTTGTATATTGAATTGGTTTACGATGGGCTTTAATTGCACCCAGCGTGTATCGAGTTTCGTTTCAGTAACGTATACGGGCGCTCCAAGAAAAACAGATGTGCCACATGAGCCCGCTTCAGGGCTAGGGATTAAACCATTTAAATGGACGATAGCGTCTTCTGGAATACTAGGAGCGCACGCCACATTTAGATGCGTGCGGCTGGGATTGAGTAGCATGATCGATGCAACGCAATCAGGTACAGAGCTCTCTATAAATTGGCAAATATCATTAAAAATTTCTGTAGGGGAGGCATCTTGTACGACTTTTTCTAACACTTGGCTTTGAAGCTTTAAAATCGCAGATAACTCATCTGGGTTTGGAATGTTTCTTATATTTGGCTGTTCAGCTAGTGCACTGTGGTTCATGAGTAAGTCTTTATTATTATGATTCAGACTATAGTATCAACTGAGTATAAATTTATGTAGTGAAAATTCTCGCCATTCAGGAGGGATTCATTAAAGTAGGGTTCAGTACTTAATTTGCCGAAATGTAATATTGATGCGGGGTTCTTCGATCACTTTTGATTTGGGCAGACTGTGTTGCCAAGCCGATTGGAGTGTGGGCCCCATCCATAGAAGGGAGCCGCTATGAAGTTGTAGTTCATGCTTTTCTCGGCTTTCTATATGCCGAAGAACAAACTTGCGGGTTGCGCCCAATGATAGACTGGCAATAATGGGTTTTTTACCGAGTTCATGTTCATTATCTTGATGCCAGCTCATGCTATCTTGCCCATTTCGATAATAATTGATCAGTGCTGAATTGAAAGTGTTTCCTGTAAGGTCTTCAATTTTACCTTTGAGCTTAATGAGTTCGGGATGCCAAGCTTCGGCTGTCATTGTTAACTTTGAGTATGAGTACTCGATACCTCCATCGCCCATAAATGCCTGCAGTCGGGGCATGTTAATGGTTTTACCAAACATAGAGATAGTCTCTTGTCGCCAATCAATATCTTTGATCAGTTGTGTTAAAAGTGACTTAGCGGTTTGCTCAGGAAGAAAATCGTCTTTAAGCCAATACTCCGGTTTACCCATAATCCATCTTGCCTATCGTTATTGAATAAGTTCACGGATAGCTGTCGTTAAATGTCGACTTATATCGATTGAATTGCTTGGGTGAGGGATACTATTGCAGGTTACAACGTCTGCGCGGAGCAGCAGTTCGTCGTATGAATTATTAGCGAAGAGTCCGTGAACGCCAATACATAGAGGTTTTGGCAGGCCTAACTCTTTTAGATGCTGAACCGTTTCTAACATCGTTTTACCGCTTGAGATAATGTCATCCAGTAGAACGGGTGTATGTTCTTTCCACTGATCTACTTCAGGTAGTGATACTTCTACGTGGTAGTCTCCATGGCGAATTTTTGAGAGCACTTGGAAGGGAACGCCGGCAAGTTTGGCAACTTCCGAAACCCATTGTTCGCTCTCGCTATCTGGGCCAATAAGGAGCGGTTGTTTTATATGCTCCTGTACCCAGCTTGATATCACGGGGGCGGCATGAACAACTCGGCTTTCTATATCGTATATTTCAGTTAATGAATGATAACGATGTAGGTGAGGGTCAAGTGTAACTAACCAATCCAAATGGTCCGACAGTAATTTAGCAAAAGGCCGGGAGGTAACACATTCACCTGATTTAAATTGTTTATCTTGGCGCATATAAGGCAAATAGGGCGTAACTAACCCAATACGTTTTACACCCAATTCTTTTAATATATTGCTTAGAAAGATCAAACGTAGAATTTTGTTGTTAGGCTGAAACAAGTTACAAAAGATAATTACAGATCGTGCTTCACAATCACTTAAGACGCGTAGATAGCTTTCCCCATCAGGAAAACTGCGAGTATCTAGCTCTCCTATCTCCGCTGACAGTTGCTGTGCTATTTGTTCGGCTAGGAGAGGATCCGAATCTAAGTTGAATAAAATAGGCTGCATTCTTATGTTTCCTTATCCGTTGATAGTTGAATAATATCTAAGTGCTCTTCTAAGTATTCAACGGCATAACTTAACTCACCAGAGCTCTCTGCATGTATAGTCATCAGGGGGTGGTTAGCGATGATGCAGTCTCCAATTTTACAATGCATATCAACGCCGGCTGCTAAGTCTGCGGGAGCGCCAGCTAATTTAGCGACTTTGGCAAGCTTCCTATTATCAATGTACTTAACAGTGCCGTTTTTATGTGCAATAAATTCATACCGATAGGGTGCAATCGGAGGTGTTTTAAGGCCGCCTTGGGCGATACAGATTGATTGGAATTTCTCCCATGCTGCACCGGAATCAAGTAACTTTAGCGCTTCCTTATGTCCTTCGCCTTCAGGAAAACCTTGTACCATCTCTAAAATTGCGCCAGCGACTTCAGCTGATCTTTGTCGAAGGTCTTGTGGCATATTGGGGCTATTTTGAAGGACGTCTAATATATCCCGTGCTTCCAATGACGGTCCTATTCCACGCCCTACCGGTTGGCTTCCATCGGTGAAAAGTACCTTGATATGCAGCCCGAGTGCTTTAGCGACCGCCTTGAAATTATTCGATAGCATTTCAGCGGCTTCGTCGCTGCGAACTTTTGCGGTAGGACCCACTGGGATATCAATTACAACATGTGTTGCGCCAGCCGAGATCTTCTTTGAAAGAACAGAAGCTATTAACTGACCTTCGCCATCAATATCTAATGCGCGTTCGACCTGGATCAATAGATCATCAGAGGGAGACAGTTTTACTGAGCCGCCCCACGCAAGGCAGCCCCCTTCTTGCTCGACGACGGAGCGTATTTTTTCCAAGCTTAAACTTACATTGGTTAACGCCTCCATAGTATCAGCGGTTCCTGCAGGGGAGGTGATTGCCCGTGAAGAGGTTTTAGGCATAGTAAGTCCGGCAGCGGCTAGAATAGAAACTAAAATAGGGGTCGTCCGATTTCCGGGAAGGCCTCCGACGCAGTGTTTATCAACTACGATGGGCACCGGCCATTTAATGCGGCTCCCGGAGTCAACCATTGCTTGTGTTAAATGGATGATCTCTTGAATGGTTAAATTGTTGCCGCCGCAGGCTGTGATAAATGCGGCTAAATGTACATCAGCATATCTTCCCGCAACAATGTCGTTGGTAATCTCCTGAAGTTGTTCTTTACTGAGCTCATTGCCGTAGACTTTTGCTCTAATATAAGAGAGTGATTGCACAGGTTTAGGGTGTGATAGCCATACTGAACAGTTTTCAGTAAGCGCTAGTTTCTCCCACGCAGCTTCTGAAAAACCTACTTCGCCTGGCTTCAGTAGTTCGCTTGTTACCATATGCAGTGTTGCAATTAACTCGTGGGTGTCTGTGTATACAAAAACACGAGAGAGAGCAGAAAACCCTTCTGACCTACAAACAGAGCTGTCTTGACGCAGGTATATGGTCAGCTCTTGATGGCTATCTAAGCCGAGTCGGCAAGCTTTTAATGGGTTTGGCCGTTCTGATGTATGCGTCATGATCAGTCTCCCTTCTATTCCAGTATATGAGGGAATTGGGCTAAGTAGAATTTTTTAGGTCAATCAATAATAGAAAAATGGAGATAAGTATGTCGAACAATATTAATAAAAAGCTTATTGGTGAAACATGTGAAGCGTGTACATCTGAGAGTTCGCCGTTACAAGATGATGAGATTATCAAGTTATTAAACGGAATTGATACATGGGAAATTCAGTATCAGGATAGCGTACCCGTGTTAATTAAAGAGTATAAATTTCGTAATTTTGTAGAGGCGCTCGCATTTACGAATAAGGTGGGTGAGATGGCTGAAACGATGCAGCATCACCCAGATATTACAACAAAGTGGGGAAGTGTTACCTTGGCATGGTATACCCATGCGATTGGAGGATTACACCGCAATGACTTTCGTTGTGCAGCAAGAAGTGATGCGCTGTATTCGTGAAGGTTAAGAGAGAGAGTTTGTAGTGAAAATATCATTGATATTTTTGGGGTTTTAATTACAAGCAGCTTAATACTGCTGTTAGAATGGTCTTTTGATTATTGCTGTTTTTGGAGTCAGGCATAAATGGAACGTAAATTTAGATTAGTTTTATCCTGTCCCGATAGAGTCGGGATTGTGGCGATGGTAAGTAATTTTATCTCAAGCCATGGCGGCTCCATATCTGATGCAAATCAACACTCCGATAGCACGACCGGCTGGTTTTTTATGCGCGTTGAGATTTGTGCAACGGCACTGCCTTTTACCCTTGATGGGTTGAAAGAGGCATTTTCACCTATTGCCCAGTCCTTCAATATGGATTGGGAGATAACCGATTCGGCTCAGCCGAAAAAAGTTATCTTAATGGCAAGTAAAGAATCTCACTGTTTAGCAGACCTTTTATATCGATATCATGAAGGTGAACTGGATTGTGAAATTTGCTGTGTTATTTCCAATCATGATGACTTACGCAGTATGGTGGAATGGCATAACGTTCCATACCATCACGTACCTGTAGATAAAAAAAATAAGCAGCCTCACTTTGATGAAGTCAGCCGGTTAATTCGAGAGAATGAGGCTGATGTTGTCGTACTTGCTCGCTATATGCAGATTTTACCAGCAGATACCTGCGCTGCTTATTCTCATCGTATTATCAATATTCATCATAGCTTTTTACCCTCCTTTGCAGGAGCTAAGCCGTATCACCAAGCACACGAACGCGGGGTTAAGTTGATAGGTGCTACCTGTCATTTTGTTACCGAAGAACTCGATGCAGGTCCGATTATCGATCAAGATGTCATCCGGATTACCCACCGTGATATGCCAGAAGATATGGTAAGACTGGGTCGTGATGTAGAGAAAACGGTGTTATCACGTGGTCTACGCTGGCATTTAGAAGACAGGGTGCTAGTTCAAGGTAATAAAACAGTGGTTTTTAATTAACCTAATGCTATTGGTCTAATACTATTGCGGGCTGAGTCGGTTAGGTGTAATTATACAAGTGACTCTGGGTATATATTCATCGTCATAATGATTTTTGTTTGCCCCGGTATTTTATTGTCAGGTAGATATCTACCGGCCATGGAGGAATGGTAATGTTACGATCTGTTAAAGCTCAGGATTACATGTGTAATGATTTGATTACGTTTACACCTGAAACTGATCTGTTTGATGCAATTAATCAGCTTTTATCGTACAAAATTACAGGTGCCCCTGTTGTTGATAAAAATGGCTGTTTAGTTGGTTTGATGTCTGAAGTCGATTGCTTGAAGGCGATTCTCACTCTGACTTATCATGAGGAAGAGATGGGGGGCATTGTGGGTACTTATATGTCGGAAGAGGTTTATACCATCAACCATGATGCAGACATTATTAAAGTGGCTGAAGAGTTTATAAATAATAAGCGCCGTCGGTTACCGGTCGTAAAAGATGGTAAACTGATTGGCCAGATCAGTCGTCGTGATGTTTTACGTGCCGTTGAAAATTTTGCTAAAGATGGCTGAATGCTACGATAGTTGTCCTAAGCCGCGGCCTAGACTGCGGCTTTTTTCTTTGTAAGGTAAATGCGTTTTAATGAGTTATTCTTTTCCTGAAACACCTATATTACTTTATCCTTCGTTAATTCGTGAGGTAGGTGTTGAAGCGGCCGTTCTATTGACGCTCTATCGTCAGCAGCTTTCTTCAGTTAATGCTGAGGTTTCTGTAGCTGAATTGATCATCTCTCGGCAGCAGTGGCTTCTAATCGCCCCGTATTGGGATGAGGAAGCGCTAGCACAGCTTACAAACAGATTGGTTGCAGCTGATTGTATTGAGGCTTCATTTTCTGCTGATGGGCGCGTACGTATCGTGTTTAAAGAATGCTTGAGTGATGCTGTGGTAGAACAAACGGCTTCGGCGGAAGATGATCTCGAAATGGTCAGTCGCTTACCTGTAATGGAAGACATTCCTGTAATCGATACACCTCAGCCTCATGAAAACGCCCAAGAGTACTTAAATGAACCTTATCCAGAAGTGGGTGCTGATACGCCGTATTATCCAGATACGTCGGTAAGTACTTATCAGAGTACAACAGAGCCTAACCCCGGGCCGGCTCCTACGTTTGGTGGCAGTATCGGTTGGGCTAAAAAGGTAAGACAAGGCGATGAGCTTCAGGCTCTATTTCAACAGCATGAGCAACGTAACAAACAGTTGCATGGTATGGCATTAGGTTGGCAACCATCTGAAAACTTATATGCTCTGCTCCCACGGCATAATATCTCGCAAAAGTTTGCCCAAGAGTGCATTGATGAATTTGTTTTATACTGGTTAGATAAAGATAGAAAAGAGACCAATTGGGATCAGAAATTTTTAGGTTGGGTCAAGCGAGAATGGGTTAAAAAACAGACTCAGGAAGGCCGACAAAAAAGAATGAATAACGAACAAAAAGCAGGTTTTAGCCATGAAGACCCCCGCAGAGATACTCGCGAAAAGCGTAAACGGGTTACCGCAGCAGTCATGGACATCAAAGACACCGACTGGTGAAAATGCCCAGCAGAGCCAGAATGCCAATTTAAGCGTTGAAGTTAAAACCTTTGTAAACATGATATTTGCCCGCTTTATGGCAATTTATGGGCATAAGTTTAAAAGCTGCTTCGAAACCCAAGACGAGATACGTATAGCTAAACGTGAATGGGCGTTAAGTTTAGATGGATATTCAGAAGCTGAGCTGGTGGCTGCGATTGATTATTGCAAAGAGCATAGCGCTTGGATGCCCACTATTTCAGAATTCATTAAGGTCTTACGAAATTTAACAGGTGATCACGGGTTACCTGTAGCGAAGCATGCTTACGAAGAGGCGTGTAACTTCTCTGATAGCGCGTCGCGCCATCACTGGACGCATCCAGCTATATATCATGCTGGGAAGGCGACAGGTTGGTTTAGGTTACGTACTGAGGATGAGGCGGATGTTTACCCAGATTTCCGTTATAACTATGACGTACTGTGCCGTCGGGTGAGAGCCGGGGAGACAATGGATTCTCCAGTGCCCGTAGCGTTACCAGATAAAAGCGATAATGCTTTGTTCCTTTTTATTCAAAGCTGGGGCGAAGAGAATAACCTGAAACCTGAAATCGCGAGTAAGTGGTTGTTTTATTTAACTAAACCTAAAGGCTCGCAAGTGCGTAAACGTTTTCAAACACAGGCTCAAGTAGACGCGAGCGCAATGGGTATTACGCTGCCCGATGATTATCAATAGTTAAGAGTGCTTGTTATTAAACGTATAATGGATAGCTGCTTATCGCTGAGCAGCCATGTCCAGTGTTTGATCTATACCGATAAAATGAGGCTGAATTGGCTAAGTAAGGTTTCTAGGTAAAGCGAAAAGCTTGTCTATACTATGTTTTATAGCCATAGGAGCATAGTGTGAAACTCATTAGTATTTTGTGTTTGTTGTTCTTTACCTCCCCCAGTTTTGCCGTAGACACGGTTCGTTATAATCTCTCGTTACAATACCCTGATCCCAAACAGCAATATTACATAGATATTCTTGAACTTGCGTTAGACGCTTCAGTAGACACCTTTGGTGAGTATGAATTACTTGCAGTAAACATCGAAATGCCGCAGGGACGTGCATCTACGGTGCTTGAGTTAAATGAAGTTATTGATGTTACTTGGCGAATGACAACTGTTGAGTTAGAACAGCGATTAAAAGCCGTGCCAGTACCTTTGCTGAGAGGGCTAATGGGCTATCGAATTGGCATTATTCGTAAAGGGGAGCAAGAAAACTTCCCTGCAAATATCACGGCAGAGCAACTAAGGAATATTGTTATCGGTCAGGGACATGATTGGCCTGATAGCATTATTCTACGCCATAATGGCATGACCGTGGTTGAAGGCTTAGAGCATACAATGTTTACTATGCTTAGACTAAAGCGTTTCGATTTTTTCCTAAGAGCTCTGAACGAGCCGTGGGTAGAGGTAGCTGATAAACCTCATTTAGTTGTTGAGAAGAATATTCTGGTTCAGTACTCGGCACCAATTTTTTTCTTTGTTAATCGAAATAACTTAAGACTTCATGAGCGATTAACTGTGGGATTGAATATAGCTATAGATGATGGTCGTTTTCAGCGTTTGTTCGAAGGACATCCTGTTACTGCAAATATGATTTCAAATGCCAAGCTTAAGCAGCGCAAGGTGTTTAAACTATTCAACCCATTGTTGTCGGTAGAAACGAAAAAGCTTCAGGAAGACAAATGGTTGTGGTACTAACTATTGTGCTTACGGTGATACTTATTATGATAATAGTTAATAGCACTTAATGTTAGCTTGTGTTCTACGTTTTGTAATCAGCCGCTTCTAGCCCGTGCTTTTTGAGCAGCTTGTAAAAGTCTGTTCGGTTTCGCCCTGCTATTTTTGCCGCTTGGGTAACATTCCCTTCAGTTATCTGAAGGACCTTTCCTAGATAGCGTTTTTCAAATTCTGCCCGTGCATCATTAAAGTTTGCAATGACCTGTTCTTGGTTCGCTAGCGCTCGATGTATTGCAGAATCAGAAATAACGGGAGTGGTGCTAAGAGCGGTAACTTTTTCAATCACGTTTTCTAATTGACGAACATTTCCCGGCCAAGAGGCTTGAGCCAATACTTGGAGCGCTGCACTTGAAATGCTTTTGACACGTGGGTTATGGCGAAGAGCGGCCTGTTCAACAAAATAACGAGCGAGTGGCGGAATATCCTCAGGCCTCTCTTTCAGCGGAGGTAGATGAAGATTAACAACGTTTAGGCGATAGAAAAGATCTTCACGAAAACTGCTCTCTTGCATCGCTTGTTCTAAGTCTCTATGGGTTGCAGAGATAACGCGCACATCCACAGGGATACTTTCAGTGCTGCCAACGGGGCGGATTTGACGTTCCTGTAATACCCTGAGGAGCTTCACTTGTAGGCTGGTGGGCATATCCCCAATTTCATCGAGAAAAAGGGTGCCTCCATTTGCGGCCTGAAACAGTCCTTCGTGCTTATTAACAGCGCCAGTGAAGGCCCCTTTGGTATGGCCAAAAAGCTCTGATTCTAATAATTGTTCAGGTAGAGCTCCGCAGTTA
>DJLT01000117.1 GCA_002435145.1 Neptuniibacter sp. UBA6509 | reverse complement strand
TTAGTTTTCACACGGCCTGTGCCAGAAGCAGACATAAACGATTTTTTAATGTCGCTATTATTAAATAGCGTACGTATGTTAATGATGACAAACCAATATTTTTATAAGGAAGTTATGCGATACGATACCGCCTTAACAATCGTTTAAGGCGGAGATAATTAATCTTCTGTAAGATCTCTATGCTTGATTACGTATCCGTTCCTTCTCTCGAAGCTTTTGGGTGATCTGCGTATATAGCTGGGCAGTTTCGTTTTCCCGGTCTGTCGCTGTTATCACTAACGCGTATTTCTCTTCTTCAGAACATATATCTTTACCCCATTCATAATCTTGCCGAGTAACAACTACAAACCATTTATGCTTAGGTGATAGCTGTTTTAATTTCCAGTATGAGGATTGAATGGTTCCTTTAGAACGTTGTTCGCTGGTTATTGTTCTATTTTGAGTAGTTGCTTCATCTAAAGTAGCCACCTCTTTCTTCTTCCGGTTGTCAAAGTGCTTTTCAACTTCTTCTATTGAAGAACCTTTGACTAGGTTGAACTTAAGACGTGTTGCTCTGTAGTCCAAACGAGTTGTACGCACCGGGGGAGAGTAGGCTAGTGTGACTCTTAGTTCACGGAGCGCTTTTTTAGATCTCAAGAAATCTTCGGGAAGTGGAAGTTCAAAAAATTGATGGCAGTCATTTTTAATACTGTCTTCTGCTATTAGCACGACTGAGTCTTCGCCAGATCGATAGAGTGTTTCTTCATGAACAGTTCCATATCCCGATATGTCTCTTGTCATGTCACGATTAGAATTGTTTTTTTTGTAAGCTTGAATTTCTTCTTTACTAAATATGCTTTGGCTTTCTTGAAGAAGGTTCGCGTGATTTACAAGTAGGGCACGAAGCAAATTTGCTGAAGCATCTGGGTATTCGTTCAAAAGTCGCCCTGCTAAGTGGGATATATATGGCGCGGCAAAGCTAGTCCCACAGATTTCTTTATATAGGGTGTTTCCTGAAAACTTACTGTTGCATGTTAATACACCTAAGCCTCGCATCTCTGCTTGCCACTGCTGGTTATCTTGTCTTATAGGAGAAGCTAGATTTCCACCCGTAGCCATTAAGTCAGGTTTTAGGGCTCCGTTGACTGATGGTCCATGTCGAGTAAAAGGCGATGGCTGATTTTCTTGAGCTGGTGATAGTTGTGATATTTCAGGATACCTTAGTTCATCAAGTGTAGCGTTATGTCTTGCGACAGCACCAACTGTCAGAACGTTGAGCGCAGGGGCTGGATCGATAATTATGCTTTCTTTATCTAAAAGGTACTCAGGGTATTCATCACGCCAACTATTTCTTGGAACAGGAGGTTCTTCACTGCCAGTAAAATTTCCTGTTGAAACAATGAATAGAGCATTGCATTTACGCGTAAGGCTATCTAATACATAAGAAATGCCTCGAATATGTTTGCCATCATATGGAGCGTTTTGATTTCCAAGAGACAAATTAAAAATGCGACAGCCTAAGTTTACGAAGTACTCGACAGCTTCTGTTAATGTTTTCTCAATAGAGTTTTGATCAAAATTTGCATTTTTATCGAGAACTTTGCCGTTATAAATCCATAATGAAGGTTTC
The DNA here is from genome assembly GCA_002435145.1 of Neptuniibacter sp. UBA6509. Taxonomy (GTDB): domain Bacteria; phylum Pseudomonadota; class Gammaproteobacteria; order Pseudomonadales; family Balneatricaceae; genus Neptuniibacter. The sequence continues at coordinate 3,398 of DJLT01000117.1, read as the reverse complement.
CAAAAATTGCTACTATCGCATGCTTCTAAGTCTCCATATAGCGCAATTCCTGCCACAGCAGTTCCGTGGCCATTTTCATCGAACTCATCTTCACCTTCAACAAAGGATGCGCTTTCAGCTATTGCTGGTGCTAAAAGAGGATGGTTTGTTGTAATGCCGCTATCTAGTATACAAATCTTGGCTGCATTAGAATCAGGGGGAGGTAGATTTTGTGGTATCTGGTTTATATCTCTGTTCAATTGTTGATAGCTAATACCTGTATCAGGAGTAAGGTCAACAATACGAATATCGCTATGATTCAGAAGTAGATCAACTTTTTCTGTTGTAACTTGGACACGATACATTACAAGGCTATCTAAGTTTAGCTTGTCTATGCGTTGAATGTTCTGCTCAGCTAGCCATTTTTCGAATCTATCACAAATGATTTTTCGGTTAGGGTGATTAGCGGCTTTTATTGGCCAAAGTTCAATGTCTAGTTTAAAGGTTTCCGTATTTGGGAGTCCTTTATTTTGAATTGCCCAGCTCTCGCGATCAGCTGGCGTCCAGTTATCTATTCCATTTAAGGCTTCAAGAATATTTTTATAAGTGATGTCGTCATCGTTTACACCGAGTCGTTCTAAATGATCTGCAAATGTAGCCAATCCCTCTTCATCTGCGAAAACAATGCATAATTGTTTATCTTCTTGGCTTATAAATTCAACACCGTGAGATTTTAAGTTTTCAAAGGTAAGTGGTCCGTCGTAACTTAGCTTTAGTACACGGCGTCCATCAGATGAAGGTATTTGTTGTTCGGCTGTTTGTTTTGCTTGCGCAAAAAAAGCATTTAGCTTTTGTCCATGAGACCGTAAATTATCTCTCTTCGGAGCGGGAATGTTGAATTTTCTTGTTCTTCTATCGTTTGATTTTGTCTCTTTTTGTATAGCAATATGTTTGAATTCGTCAGCCATTTATAATCCCTTTGGTATTTATCGACGCTTTTCCCTTGCGATAGCGTTATCCAAGTCTTTAATCGTTATGAATTCTTGGCTTCGCAAAATCATACGTTTGGTAGCCCGGCGTACTATACGCTCAATATCAGCACCACTTCGGTCTTTAAGCTTGCTAATTAAATCTTTATCATCCAGTTCGAATTGTCGTCGAACGCCCCTCAGCTTGAGCTGAAGTAGTTGAGAAAGCTGAGTTTCATTTGGAAGAGGAATCTCAATGATTTCATCGAATCTCCGCCAGATAGCAGTATCCAGTATTTGCTCATGATTAGTAGCGGCTAAGATCAAGCTCTTACCTTGATAAGCATCAATCATTTGTAATACTGAGTTCACTACTCTACGAAGTTCTCCATGCTCGCCACTATCACTGCGTTCTTTGCCAATAGCGTCAAATTCGTCAAATAGCACTACTAATTGATGCTCTGCGATGAAGTCGAAGACTTTACGCAAATTAGCAGCGGTCTCACCGAGAAAAGAAGAAACAAGAGCGTCGAGTCGCACAACCGCTAACGGGCTATTAAGCTCGTATGCTATAACCTCTGCTGTAAGTGTTTTACCGCATCCAGGAGGTCCATAGAACATTACCTTATTAGAAGCTTTTAGACCAAAGCTACGAAGCGTATCGCTTCGACGATGTTCCTCTAGCAATTCCTCTATGGTGTGAATAACTGATTCAGGGAGTATGATTTCCTCTAGTGCTCTCTGAGGTGTTTTGAGATCAACGAGGGAAAAGCCTCTTTCGCTATCAACCGGCGTGTTATCAATGAGAGGGCCTTGGGATTTTGATGGCTGCAGGTGTTCACCGTAAAGAATCTGCTCGAGATCATTAGCTAGAAGGTGGTGCTGTTTCTGTCTTTCGCCTTCAATAATAGATTCTGATACCCGACGAAAAGCTTCAGAATCACCACTAGCACCTGCTTTGATTAGCTGTCTTAATACTTTACCGTTCGCCATGCTGAATCTCCCTAGATGAACGTATATCCCACCTATTACTTCTGTGATGAATATTCTACTGAATGCGTTCTGTTAAGTCTTCAAAAATAAGAACCGTAGTCTTATGCAGCCGGTTATAAATTGTACTACGACATTGTCATTACCACATTGGACAATCCTATTGACGCTGGTAACAACTCTCAATACTCATCAGTAACTATTAACGCGCTAAAACAAAATACTGGAAGTCTTTTTATTAAGAAGTAAATCCATTCACATTTGGTCCGCTTTTGGCACAAAGCGGACATTTCTTGAACCTGGATCGAACTAGAAAAGCAGCCAATTGGCTGCTTTGTTTGGTAATCCCCCCGAAAAATAATGGTGCGCAAAAGTAGAATTTTCTCGTAATCTATACGCAGGAGATTCAAATGAAAAAATCACGTTACACCGACAGCCAGATCATGGCGATTCTTAAACAAGCTGAAGCAGGTACACCCATCCCCGAACTGTGTCGTGAACACGGCATGAGTTCAGCTTCATTCTATAAATGGCGCGCAAAATTCGGCGGTATGGATGCATCCTTAATGGCTCGCATGAAGGAGCTAGAGGAAGAAAACCGTCGCTTAAAGAAGATGTATGCAGAAGAAAGGCTCAAGGCGGAGATTGTTCAAGAAGCTTTACAAAAAAAGTGGTGAAGCCGTCTCAACGCAAGGAGATGGCACAACATATAGTTGCTGCTAAAGGCATCAGTATCAGGCAGGTATGTTTAGCGTTCGGCATTAACGAAACCTGTTATCGCTACGAACCTAAGCTGGTTTCTGAAAATACAGAAATTTCAGACTGGTTGATTCGTCTGACTGATAAAGAAACGGATTGGGGTTTTGGTTTATGTTTTGATTACCTACGTAACGTGAAAGGCTTTCCCTGGAATCACAAAAGGGTCTATCGTATCTATTGTGATCTAGCATTAAATCTGAGGATACGACCTCGTAGAAGGCTTAAACGGCATAAACCCGAACCATTAAAGCAACCGTTACGCTCAAACCAAGTCTGGTCAATCGATTTTATGCACGACCAGTTGTCTGATGGCAGGAACTATCGGCTATTTAATGTGATCGATGATTTCAGACGTGAAGGCCTAACGATTGAAGCAGGTTTCTCCTTACCTTCAATGCGGGTCATACGGTCGCTTAATCAGTTGATTGAATGGCGAGGCAAGCCGCTGGTAATCCGTTGTGATAATGGCCCTGAATTTATCAGCCATGAGTTCACAAATTGGGCGTTAAAGAACGAAATACGTATCGAATACATTCAACCAGGCAATCCACAGCAGAATGCCTATATTGAGCGTCACAATCGCACGATCAGGTATAGCTGGGTGAGTAAACACCTCTTTGAAACACTGGATGAGGTACAAGACTATGCAACAAAGTGGTTATGGTTTTACAATCATGAACGGCCACACAAAGCCAATGGCGG
>DJLT01000041.1:60956-121381 GCA_002435145.1 Neptuniibacter sp. UBA6509 | reverse complement strand
TTCATCACTTTAGCAAATACTTTTAGTACAATATCCCCAGCAGCATGACCATAAGTATCATTAAAGTTTTTAAACTTATCTAAATCGAATAACAACACACTAAGCGGCTTTCCTTGCTCACGACTTTGCAACATATCCCCTGAAAGCTGCTCCATTGCTTGCCTTCTATTCGCAAGCCCGGTCAAAGGATCACGTGTCGCTTGACGATATAAACCCAACAGCATATTCAACTGATTCACAGCAGCCCAACCCGCGATAATACCCAAAACACTTAAAAGCCATAAACTATTAATAGCCTCAACACTGCCCGAAGTCCCTCGATACTGTTGGATCAAAAATTCAATTAACAGTACCCCCAAGGTAAAGCAAAACACCTCCACAATAGCCAAAGGAAACACAGCCATCATAGAAATAATCATAAATGGAAAAAAATGATATCCCGCAACCGCCGAATCATAACCATGAGAAATCAAAAGGGAGCTAGAGACGGTCTGAAATAAAGAGAGTATTAACACTAATACAAGCAAGCGAAACTGCGACAATTTCAAGCTATAACGCTTTATGGTCCAAGTAGCCAAAAACAAACAAGAGACTGCAGCTATTCCCCTAGAGATCCCTATAGATTCCAACATATCAGCAGGCAATAGGAGATAATCCACCAGAAACCAAACAGGCTGAACCAAGACAAGAAGCAAGGCAATGGTTCTAATTCGGCGAAATAGATAGTGACTTCGCGTTTGATTAAAATACCTAGAGTGACCTCTAGCACTCGACAGGTCTACCAACATATCTTTAAGCATATTAATTCAATCTTGTTTTAATTATTGTCACCGTACTATACACAGGCGCCTGAAGATCAACTTTGACATAGCTCATTATTATTCAAGGGCGTTTGAGCATGCCACTATTTAAAGGCTTCAGAACAAGACTTGACGATCTTTCTCACCCTTAAAAAAATAGCCCAATAAACTGCAAATCGAATAAATTTATACCTAATTAAACAATTCCCTCTCTAAACGTTCATTCTTAATACTCAAATAGAATCCCTATTAAAAAAGAACGAGTCTGTTGGTTTTTCTTAAACACTCTTTCTTTTTAATCAACGACTATAATATGATTGAGTCATTGCCTTATGAATTTAGGAAGGTTTATTGTGAATACGCATGATACTGAAAGACGCCGTTTTACTCGCATTAGCTTCGACGCAAAAACAGAACTAAACGTAGAGGGGGCTATATTTGATGTGGCTCTAGTAGACGTATCATTCAATGGTGTTTTAGTTAAAAGCGATATCCCCCTAGCCTTTGATATAGGCCAAGAAGCAGAAGTCACTATTCACCTACTAGGTGACGACATCGCCATACGCACACCCGCCACACTCGCTCACAAACGTGAGAAAGAGTACGGGTTTCTCATTGAGAATTTGGATATAGATTCCCTTACACTTCTGCGTAGGCTTGTCGAGCTAAACCTCGGAGATGAGACCCTGCTAGAGCGCGAACTGGATCATTTCTTTGACAATGACTAAAGCGCTTCTAGCGCTTCAGTCAACTTAGTCACTGGTACAATTTGCATACCCTGCAAACTCTCTTTGGGTACATTTCCTTTAGGCACTATAGCGCGTTTAAAACCATGCTTTGCAGCTTCTCTGATTCGCTCCTGACCATTTGGCACCGGTCGAATTTCACCAGACAAGCCCACTTCACCAAACACCATCAAATCATGTGGTAAAGACTGATCTTTAAAGCTCGATACAACGGCCAATAGCAATGCAAGGTCAGCACTTGTTTCCAGAACTTTAACCCCACCAACCACATTGACAAAAACATCCTGATCACCGGTCATCAAGCCACCATGACGATGTAAAACCGCTAACAACATCGCCATACGATTTTGCTCTAAGCCAACCGCCACACGACGCGGGTTGTTCATATGAGATTGATCTACCAGCGCTTGTATTTCAATAAGTAGAGGCCTAGTCCCCTCCCATACAACCATGACGACACTACCAGGGCTTGGACCTTCCGCCCGGCTTAAGAAGATTGAACTTGGATTTTTAACTTCCTTCAAACCCGTTTCTAACATGGCGAAGACACCCAACTCATTCACCGCCCCAAAGCGATTTTTATGTGAGCGGAGAGTTCGAAAACGAGAATCCGCCGAGCCTTCTAGCTGCAAAGAACAGTCAATCATATGCTCTAAAACTTTAGGCCCCGCTAAAGATCCATCCTTGGTTACATGCCCAACCAAAAATAGAACCGTTCCCGTTTGTTTAGCGAAACGCGTTAAGTAAGCAGCCGATTCACGCACCTGAGAAACAGAACCCGGCGCTGATTGCACATCTGCCATATGCATCACTTGTATGGAATCGATGACCATCACTTTTGGCTTTAATGCTTGAGCGGTCTCACAAATAGTCTCTACGCTGGTTTCCGAGAGCATTTTTAACTGCCCTGTTGGCAAACCTAAACGACTGGCTCGCATCGCAACCTGCTGTAGTGATTCCTCACCCGTGACATAAAGAGCGGGCATCTGTTCTGCGAGATAGCACATGGTTTGTAACAACAATGTACTCTTACCTGCGCCCGGGTGCCCGCCCATTAAAACAGCAGACCCTGGCACTAAGCCGCCACCCAGCACTCGATCAAGCTCACCGGCACCGGATGAAAAACGTGGCATTTCACCCAGAGCAACCTCAGAAAGACTCACTACCGCTTGCTGGTTAGCCCCACCCGCATAGCCATCAAAGCGGACATTACGGGCTTCATTCGTACTCGTTTTTGCTGAAGCCAGACGCACCTCAGTCAATGTATTCCACGCATTACACGCGGTACATTGCCCCTGCCATTTAGTGTAATCTGCACCACAGTCGTTACACACATAGGCCGTTTTCTGACGCGCCATCAATTTTCTCCAAACGTAAAAGTCATTTATTTAAATTCTACCGAACAAAGTTCAACAACCTATAGTTATTTTTAACAATTAAATACAGGTTAATCACTTAAGTCCCATATAGATTTATTTAATATATGAATTACAATCAATGCTCTAAAAACAATTAGGCTGTACCACAGGAGAGAGAAATGAAGCTGGAAACGATCGCCATACACGGCGGATACGAGACCGACCCAACCACTAAATCAGCTGCGGTTCCAATCTACCAGACAACCTCATACGCTTTTGATGACGCTCAACATGGTGCAGACCTATTTGATCTAAAAGTAGCCGGTAACATTTATACCCGCATAATGAATCCGACTACTGATGTATTAGAAAAGCGCGTAGCGGAGATGGAAGGAGGCGTGGCAGCCTTAGCAGTCGCATCAGGTATGGCCGCAATTACCTATACCCTGCAGACCTTAGCTGAAACTGGGGATAACTTTATCTCCACAAGTGAGCTCTACGGTGGTACGTATAACCTTTTCGCTCATACTCTCCCTCGCCAAGGTATTGAGTGCCGTTTTGTTAAAAAAGATGATTTCGCAGCGATCGAAGCACAGATTGATGAGCGCACAAAAGGAATCTACTGTGAATCGGTTGGTAACCCATCAGGCGGTATCGCTGATATTGAAAAACTTGCTGAAGTTGCTCACCGCAACGGTATTCCACTGATCGTAGATAACACTGTACCTAGCCCTGCGATGTGGCGTCCGATCGAACAGGGGGCAGATATTGTCGTGCAAGCCGCCACAAAATATATTGGAGGGCATGGCAACTCGATTGGCGGAGTGATAATTGATTCAGGTAATTTCCCTTGGGCAGACAATGCTGAACGCTTCCCTCTATTAAATACACCTGACGTTTCTTATCATGGGGTTGTTTATACTGAAGCATTTGGCCCGGCTGCATTTATAGGCCGCTGCCGTGTTGTTCCACTGCGTAACATGGGTGCAGCACTTAGCCCAATGAATGCCTTCCTACTACTTCAGGGTATTGAAACTTTGAGTCTTCGTATGGAGCGCATTAACCAGAACGCGAAAACGATTGCCAACTTCCTTGAGAATCACGCTGAAGTGAGCTGGGTTAAGTACGCAGGCTTAGAGAGCCACCCTGACTACGCATTAGCGCAAAAGTACATGAACGGTGAGGCATCAGGCATTCTTAGCTTTGGTGTAAAATCAGGACGCGAAGGCACGCGTAAGTTCTATGATGCGTTAGAAATATTCCTTCGTTTAGTCAATATTGGTGATTGTAAGTCGCTTGCATCTATCCCTGCGGAAACGACTCATCGCCAACTGAATGATGATGAACTTGCCTCAGCTGGCGTTTCCCCTGAGATGGTTAGACTTTCAATCGGTATTGAACATATCGATGATCTAATTAACGACTTAGAACAAGCGTTAAACGCGGTTTCTGCTTAACAACCCCATTCTGGGACAAAGCAGTGGATATTAAAAAAGCCGTCGTTAATTAACGACGGCTTTTTTTGGAATAAATACTTAACTCAAAACTAATTAAAAATTGAACGCACTTTATCCCATAAAGAACGCGCTGTTTGCGTTTCTTTTTCCGGCCCTTGAGCCAACTTACGCAATATCTCTATTTTACTAATCGCTAAACGGTATTGATCATCAACCTCTTCAGCATCTGAAGCGTTAAACTCTAAATCATTCACAAGACCATCATCTAAACCATAGATCCAACCATGAACAGTTAACTCTTGCTCATTAGCCCAAGCCTGCTGAACGATTGTGGTATCACAGACATTACATGCCTGCTCAATCACATTAAGCTCACACAAACGGTCTAGCTGCTGATGGGAATGGTCCCACACAGAAAGCAGATCTCTATGCTTCTTATAAACATTGCGAATATTGCGCAACCAGTTATCGATCATGCCATGGGGTTCAGTCTCAATAGCGGCTTTCACGCCACCACAGCCGTAGTGACCCACAACCATAATATGCTTAACCTTGAGTACCTCAACCGCATATTGAATCACAGACATACAGTTCATATCCGTATGCACAACCAAATTGGAGACGTTACGGTGAACAAATAACTCACCCGGTAACATATCTACAATCTCATTGGCTGGGACACGACTATCAGAGCAACCGATCCATAAATATTCAGGCGCCTGCTGCTGAGCAAGCGTCTCAAAAAACATAGGATCTTCTTTACTGATTTTTTCCGCCCATTGACGATTACTCTCTAAGAGTTCGGTAAGCTTTTTCATATTTATTTCTTATAGAAAAAGAGGGCCGAAGCCCTCATTAAAAATACTTAAGATTGATGATACTTCGCACTGAGTTCATGTACCGCATCAACAAAGGCTTTTGGCTGTGCAGGGTCCACGAACTGATGGATACCATGCCCTAAGTTGAATACATGACCCGGCCCTTTACCATACTGACCCAGAATAAAATCAACTTCTTGTTCAATACGATTCGCTGGTGCGTAAAGTACACTTGGATCCATGTTACCTTGAAGCGCTACTTTACCACCAACACGCGCACGCGCATTGCCAATATCTGTAGTCCAATCCAAACCTAAGGCGTCAGCACCTGCTTCAGCCATCGTTTCTAGCCACTGACCACCATTCTTAGTAAACATGATTACAGGCACTTTGCGGCCATCATGTTCACGAATTAAGCCATCAACGATCTGCTGCATGTATTTCAATGAAAATTCTTGATAACAAGGGCCACTCAATGCGCCACCCCAAGTATCAAAAATTTGAACCGCTTGAGCACCCGAAAGAATCTGCTCATTAAGATATGTCGTTACAGACTGAGCCAACTTATCTAACAACGCGTGCATAATTTCAGGCGTTGCATACATCATCTGCTTAACATGACGGAAATCTTTACTTGAGCCGCCTTCAACCATATAAGTCGCCAACGTCCAAGGACTGCCAGAAAAGCCAATCAGCGGAACTCGACCATTCAGTTCACGACGAATCTCTTTCACCGCATTCATGACGTAATCAAGATCTTTTGCAGCATCTGGTACTGGCAGATCAGCCACATCCTTTTCGGTACGGATGATTTTCCTAAAACGAGGGCCTTCACCTACTTCGAAGTAAAGCCCTAGTCCCATCGCGTCAGGGATTGTTAAGATATCAGAAAATAAAATAGCTGCATCCAGATCGTAACGCTCTAGAGGCTGGATAGTAACTTCACAAGCAAGCTCTTTGTTTTTACAAAGGCTTAGAAAATCACCTGCTTTCGCACGTGTTTCTCTATATTCAGGAAGGTAACGACCTGCTTGGCGCATCATCCATACAGGAGTTGCATCAACAGGTTCACGAAGAAGAGCGCGCAAGAAACGATCGTTTTTTAACTCAGCCATTTGTGTCAGCCACTTATATCTTGTAAATTCGAATTGGCCGATATTCTAACGATTTCTGACAGGAATTACCTGCAAATGAATAAACATTTTTTATAAGACATGATGCAGATTATACGATTAACCTGTTTTTCGCTTATTTGCCTGGGTTTTATAAGCGGTTGCCAGAGCCAACCGGCCAAACACGCGCCGCTAAAACCTGCGCCTTTGGCTGTTTTTAAACATGAAACCGTTTGGATTCAGACCTCGGCGCTAAACCCAGATAACAACTTCGCCATCCAAAATTTTAATACGAAACTAAAGTCTCGACTTAAAATGTATGGTGCGAAACAGATCAAAACTGATAAGGAAAGCCATTCTCAAGCGGATGGCATTGTGATTATTTCAAAAATTGATCTCGCAAGTCCTAATAGGACTTACGCCCTCTCGATTCTTCGCAAAGACAGAGAGTTAATTAGCCAGACTTATTCAAAGTCCGCTGAAGGTGATCAGCTCGCGATCAATAACTTTTTAATGTCTATCCATCAGATCGTTGAGCGGGCTGACACGTTTTTTTAAAAGCAATAAAAAAGGCCGCTAAGAAGCGACCTTTTCATGCAATAAGCTTATTGCTTACACTTCAAGATAATCCAAGATACCTTCAGCCGCTTTGCGACCTTCAGCAATTGCAGTAACAACCAGATCCGATCCTCGAACCATATCGCCACCAGCAAAGACTTTCTCGTTTGTCGTCTGGAATGGGAATGCATGATGCTCAGGTGCTTTAACACGACCATCTTCATGCAAATCAATACCAAAATCAGCAAACCAAGGCGCAGGGCTTGGGCGGAAACCAAATGCTACAAGCACAGCATCCGTAGGAATCACCTCTTCAGAACCCGGTACAACTTCAGCACGACGACGACCATTTTCATCAGGTTCGCCCATCTGCGTACTAACTACCTTAATACCGGTTACTTTGCCATTTTCACCTACCACTTCAACCGGCTGACGGTTGAATTGGAACTGAACACCCTCTTCACGCGCATTTTCAACTTCACGCTTAGAGCCTGGCATGTTTGCTTCATCACGACGGTAAGCACAGATAACTGATTCAGCACCCTGACGAATAGAAGTACGGTTACAGTCCATCGCAGTATCACCACCGCCAAGCACTACAACCTTCTTATCTTTCAAATTAATAAAGTCTGCAGGGTCTTTTTCAAAACCTAAGCAGTTGTTTACATTTGAAATCAAGAACGGAAGCGCGTCGTAAACGCCGTCCAAGTCTTCACCCGGGAAGCCACCTTTCATGTAGGTATATGTACCCATACCTAGGAAGACAGCATCATACTGGTCTATCAGATCTTGCATCTGAACATCTTTACCTACTTCAGTATTTAAGCGGAACTCTACGCCCATACCGGTAAAGATTTCACGACGGCGAGACATAACATCTTTTTCCAGCTTAAACTCTGGAATACCAAATGTTAACAACCCACCAATCTCTGGATTACGATCAAAGACAACCGCTTTTACACCGTTACGTGCAAGAATATCAGCTGTTGCAAGACCCGCAGGACCCGCACCAATAATAGCGACTTTCTTATCGGTCTCTGGCACTTGCGACATATCAGGCTTCCACCCCATCGCAAACGCTGTATCCGTAATATACTTCTCAACAGAACCAATCGTCACCGCACCAAAACCGTCATTAAGGGTACATGCACCTTCACATAGACGATCTTGTGGACAAACACGACCACACACTTCTGGTAGTGAGTTTGTCTGATGACTAAGCTCTGCAGCTTCAATAATATTGCCTTCCGAAATCAGCTTTAGCCAATCTGGAATATGGTTATGCACTGGGCACTTCCATGAACAATACGGGTTACCGCACTCTAAGCAGCGATGCGACTGCTCAGACGCATCACCTTTCTCAAAAGTTTCGTATATCTCACCGAAACCTTCTTTACGGATATTTGCATCAATTTTCTGAGGGCCCTGACGGCCTACATCGAGGAACTGAAAATCGTTATTCAAACGGTCAGCCATAATCCCCACCTCTTAATAGCAACCCCCTAACGAATTAGAAGGTTGCGGATTGTTCTTCATCTACTAGATCGTGCCCACAACTTATTCTGGGCGCGTACGAATACTCGTCAGCAAATCATTCAAGCTAGCTGCTTTTGGTTTCACTAACCAGAAACGGCCAATGAAGTCGTCAAGATTATCAATAATCTCCTGACCCCAAGCACTACCTGTTTCTTTAGTGAACTCAATAATTACTGAACGCAAGTGATTTTTATACGCTTCCATATTTTCAGTATGGATACGCTGGATCTCTACTAATTCGTGGTTGTACTTATCCACAAATGTATTTTCAAGGTCCAACACATAGGCGAAACCACCCGTCATACCCGCACCGAAGTTGTAGCCAGTTGAGCCAAGCACAGTCACTAGACCGCCTGTCATATACTCACAACAGTGATCGCCCGCACCTTCAACAACAGCATGAACGCCAGAGTTACGTACACCGAAACGCTCACCCGCCTGACCTGCAGCAAATAACTTACCGCCGGTAGCACCGTATAAACAGGTATTACCCATAATGGCCGTTTCATTTGACTTAAATGTAACTTCAGCAAATGGACGTATAACGATTTTACCGCCAGCCATGCCTTTACCGACATAGTCGTTAGCATCGCCTTGCAGATAAAGGTTTTGACCACCTGCGTTCCATACACCAAACGACTGACCCGCATGACCTTTAAAATTAAAGGTAATAGGCTGAGCATTCATACCTAAGTTACCATGCTGTTTAGCAATAGCACCTGAAGTACGCGCACCGACAGAACGGTCACAGTTAGTGATGGTTAATTCCCATTCACCGCCTTGCTTACCTTCAATCGCAGACTGAGTTAACTCAATCATTTGATTATTCAACTCAGCCGTATCGTAAGGCGCATTACGCTCTACTTGGCAGGTATTAGGGAACTCATCACCGGCAGAACCAAGAATAGGACTCAAGTCCAGATTCTTCTGACGTGGTGTTTCACCTTCAAGAGTTTCAAGTAAGTCAACGCGACCCACAAGCTCCTCCATTGAACGGACACCCAATTGAGCCATTAGCTGACGAGTTTCTTCACCGACAAAGCGGAAGAAGTTTTTAACCATTTCAACTGTACCGCGGAAATGGTCTTCACGTAGCTTTTCATTCTGTGTAGCAACACCGGTTGCACAGTTATTTAAGTGACAAATACGGAGGTATTTACAACCCAAAGCAACCATTGGCATTGTGCCGAAACCGAAACTTTCTGCACCAAGAATAGCACCCTTGATTACATCAAGACCTGTTTTCAAGCCACCGTCTGTTTGTAGACGAATATTTCCACGCAGATGGTTACCACGTAGAGACTGATGCGCATCCGCTAAGCCCAGCTCCCAAGGAGAGCCCGCATAGTGGATAGATGTCATAGGTGAAGCCGCAGTACCGCCATCATAACCAGAAATTGTGATTAGATCGGCATAAGCTTTAGCAACACCACAGGCAATCGTGCCTACACCTGGGCGCGATACCAGTTTCACAGATACCAATGCTTCAGGGTTAACCTGCTTCAAATCGAAAATCAGCTGAGCTAAATCTTCAATGGAGTAGATATCATGATGTGGCGGAGGTGATATTAGCGTTACACCCGGAACAGAAAAACGTAACCGAGCGATCAAGCTATTTACTTTGCCACCTGGTAACTGACCACCTTCACCCGGCTTAGCACCCTGAGCCACTTTGATCTGCAGAACTTCAGCGTTAGATAGGTACTCTGGTGTTACACCAAAGCGACCTGACGCGACCTGCTTGATCTTAGAACGCTTCATCGTGCCATGACGTACAGGATCTTCACCACCTTCACCGGAGTTAGAACGACCGCCTAGCTCATTCATTGCAACAGCGAGTGACTCATGCGCTTCAGGAGACAATGCACCTAGAGACATCGCAGCAGAGTCGAAACGTTTGAAGATATTTTCAACCGGCTCTACTTCATCAATAGAGATCGCTTTAACATCTTTACGTAGACCTAACATGTCACGTAATGTCGCATAACCGCGGTTATTAACTAGCTCAGCATAACGCTGATAAGCTTCAGGGTTACCTGTCTCTACCGCTTCATGAATCGTTCGAACAACGTCCGGGTTATAAGCGTGATACTCACCATCATGCTTATACTTTAACAAACCGCCTGCTTGAATAGGCTTACGCGCCGTCCAAGCTTCTTTCGCTAATAAGCCTTGCTCAAATTGGAAGTCTTCAAAACGAGCACCTTCAATACGACTTGTCACACCTTTGAAACAAAGGTCAACAATATCGGAACTCAGGCCAATCGCTTCAAACAACTGAGCACCACGGTAAGATGCAATAGTCGAGATACCCATCTTAGATAGGATCTTCATTAGGCCTTTGTTAATACCTTTACGATAATTCTCATGGGAATTAAGCGCTTCTACTTGGATCTCTCCAGCAGCACAAAGGTCATTAAGTACGCGGTATGCCAAATATGGATATACAGCAGTCGCACCAAAACCAAACAGAACAGCAAAATGGTGAGGATCGCGCACCGTACCACTTTCGATGATAAGGTTTGCATCACAACGCAGACCTTTATCTACCAAACGGTGGTGCACAGCACCTGTTGCTAATGCGGCATGAACAGGCAAATGCCCGCGTGCAATATTAGCATCAGTCAAAATCAGAATAACTTTGCCATCACGAACCGACTGTTCAGCATTATCTGCAATCCCTTCAATCGCTTCTTTAAGCGTTTGTTTTTCAGGATTGTAATTAAGATCGATAGTAACAACATCAAAACCAGGCTCATCATTATCACGCAAACGTGTAAATTTACTTGCGGATAACACAGGCGTCGTCAAAATCACACGGTGAGCATGATCTGGCGTTTCTTCGAATACGTTACGCTCAGCACCGATACATGTCTCAAGAGACATAACAATTGCTTCACGCAAGGGATCAATCGGCGGGTTTGTAACCTGGGCAAACTGCTGACGGAAATAATCATAGACAGAACGCACACGGTTAGACAGCACGGCCATTGGTTTATCATCGCCCATGGAGCCTATCGCTTCCATGCCGGTCTCACCTAATGGTCGAAGCACCTGATCACGTTCTTCAAACGTAACCTGGAACATCTTCATATGTGTCTTAACTTCGTCTGCAGACATTTCAGAAAATGCCTTAGACTCACCCTCTAGATTCATTGTCTGCTCTAGACGCAGCGCATTCTCTTTAAGCCACTTTTTATACGGATGAGCACTTTTCAGACGATTATCAACATCGTCAGTATGCAATACATCACCAGTAGCGGTATCAATCGCAAGAATCTGACCAGGACCTACACGACCCTGAGCTACAATATCTTCAGGCTTATAGCTGAAAACACCGATTTCAGATGCAGTACAGATATACCCTTGCTTAGTCATCACCCAACGAGATGGGCGCAGACCGTTACGGTCAAGCATACATACAGCAAAACGACCATCGGTCATTACCATACCTGCAGGACCATCCCATGGTTCCATATGCATTGAGTTGAAATCATAGAATGCACGTAAATCAGCATCCATTGTTTCAACATTCTGCCATGCTGGCGGAACAATCATACGTACTGCACGGTACAGATCCATACCACCCACTAGCAAGAACTCCAACATATTATCCATGCTGGAGGAGTCAGAACCTGTTGTATTAACAATAGGCTGCAGCTCTTCTAGATTTGGTAGCAGATCAGTCGCAAATTTACTTGCACGCGCTTTCGCCCAGTTACGGTTACCATCAACAGTGTTGATCTCACCATTATGTGCGAGGAAGCGGAATGGCTGCGCTAGCGGCCAGCGAGGTGCTGTATTTGTCGAGAAACGCTGATGATATGTGCATACAGCTGTTTCAAGACGTGGGTCTGCTAAGTCTTTATAGAAGACAGGCAGGTCCACTGGCATTGTTAACCCTTTGTAAGAGATAACTTTGTCAGAAAAACTACAAATGTAGAAATCCTGATCTTCAGCCATAGCAATTTCGGACTTACGACGCGCCACAAACAAGCTAATAGCAAGTTCGCGCTCAGTCTTATTCTCTGCAGTGATAAACACCTGCTCAATAAGAGGCAACGTATCCTTTGCGATAGGGCCTAAGCAGACATCGTCAGTTGGCACTACACGCCATCCCGCAACACCTAGACCTTCATTTGTAATCGCAGTACTTACCGCTACACGCGCAGCTTCAGCTTTCGCTGTGTCACGCGGCAAAAACACCATACCTACTGCATAAAATTTGCCTAGCTCGGTGCCCAACTCTTCTTTCGCAACTGTGCGTAAGAAACCATCAGGTTTCTGCATCAACAGGCCACAACCGTCACCTGTTTTACCATCTGCAGCGATACCTCCACGGTGTGTCATGCACGCAAGCGCTTCGATCGCTTTTTCTAGCAGATCGTGACTTGCTTGGCCTTGCATGTGTGCCATAAGGCCAAAGCCACAGTTATCTTTGAATTCACCGGGACGATAAAGACCTTTGCTCATAAGCCATTCCCACTTAAAAAATACTTAGAAATCAATATCTTAATTATACCTTTTGCTGGAATATATGTATTAGACAGCAAAAAGGGACAGCTATTCTACACTCGAAGTCCGTTTGGAACAAATTACAAACAGTAACAGGAGGGGTACAAAAGAACCAAAAACAGCAACCTAAAACAAATATCCTTTTGTTTTAATTAGACTTTTTCTTTCTTATGTCAATTTGAACACCTTGTATACTTCTTGCCCAAGGTTTCACTTTTTGCAGGTTTTTAGGCAGTTTTCTAATCGATGCATTCGCTATATCACGATTAGCATACCACCCATAAACAACCACATGCCAAGGGAGGCCTTTATACACCGTCTCAAAATGATGAAAGTCGCTAGAATTGGACTGAGCGGCAATAAAACCCAACGCGCTCTCTTTAGATCGAGCACCCGACATCTGCAACGTATACCCCGTCGCGGGCCAAGACAGTAATACATTTTCAGACGTATTTTTGGCCTTAACTACCTGAACGACGTCCTTTAAACTCGATTTAGAACTTTCAGTAGGTTTAGCGCTAATAGAGGGTTTAGAGCTTAAAATAGGTTTAGAGCTAGCCACAGGCTTCGGGCTTAAATCAGCTTCAGATACTGCTACAGATGGAGGATGCTCTACCACCACTTTGGACGAGTTTGGCTTTACTACTGGCACAGAATCAGCAACAACCTTTTGTTCATCCACAACGCCAGAGCTGCTTACTGGCGCACTTTGAATAACTTCTCGCAGCTCAGTTTCAAGTGAAACTGAAGGTTTTTCTGCAGAAGTCTTCACAAGAGAAAGCTTCTCTTCTTGTGCTAAAAGGCGTTTTTCAAGATCACTTTTAGCGAGATCACTCGCTGCATCATCTTTCTTATCAAGAATATTATCAGCGCCGTCCACCACATCAACGGCCACTATACCGGGCTCTGCCCCCTTACCCTTGAAGTTTTCTCCCTCATTGCCCGTATCCACTGAAAGAGGTAATGACACTCGATCCTCCAGCACCACTACATCAACAGGCAAAGCCTCTTCTTCCGGAATGAATTGCCACAAAGAGACGCCAACTATAGCGATCAGGAGTGTAGCGATACCTGCCATATGCAAAGCAGGTAACGGAAAAGCGCGTTTCCCTCTGCTGGAAGTAGATGGAGCAATTTTCCCCCCTGCCAATAACGTTTCAACACGTCCAGGCATACCAGAAGATAGCTTAATTAACTCGAGTTTTTTCTTTTCAGGAAGAGTGGCAAGAGCAGGATGACAAAGCTCTATATACTCTGCGGTTTCTTCGGCCGCCATTCCCTCAATCACTAGATGATGAACCCGCCCTTCCATATGTTTAACAGCATCCATCTCTAACAGAGACGATGCAAAATCATCTTCCGAGACCAGCAATACCTGAGCATCTGCGACATGCAGATTTAGGAGGAGCGCAAGCGCACCATCTGATAACAATTCAGCATCATCAATAGCAATTAGACATTTCTGACCAGACGACTCTAGTGATTTGAGTTGCAGATGAAAAAGATTTAATTGCTCGGCATAACTACTTCCAATACTTTCATGTATTGGAAACTGCTGCATTAAATGTGCTAATAGCTGCTGTTCACTTATTTCTGCTTCAGGGCGAACCAAACAAAAACACAAAGTGCTATCTGAATCATCCGGCTGCAACTGAGAAAGAAGAATACTTTTACCCGCGCCCCTTTCACCGGAAACAAGTAATAGAAAATCTGAAAAACGAACAAAGTGCTTCAATTTATCCAATAATTGAAGGCGACTTGGCGGCTCAAAATATATATTTTTTTTCATGATGCCCGTTCGTCAGCTAATCACATTAAAATTTAAAACGACCTACACATTTAAGCAAAACGCCCTAAATTTTTGCCAGCATTTAGTGTTTCCATCAGCGTAGAGGCTGAAAAATCAGATGTAACAAACGCTTTACCAATTTCCCTCAGCAAAACCAAGCGTATACTACCGTCAATCACTTTCTTATCCACTGCCATCAGATCAATAAACCTATCTGCAGCCATAGACTCCGGTGGATAAAGAGGTAAATCAGCAGCCTCTAAAATTGCTCTAATGCGCTCTACATCACTTTTAGAAATATAACCTAAGCGACAAGATAGGTCTGCTGCCATCATTGTGCCAGCACCTACAGCCTCACCGTGCAACCACTCACCATAGCCTTGATCAGCTTCAATAGCATGACCAAACGTATGCCCTAGATTTAAAAGAGCCCGAATCCCGCCTTCACGCTCATCTTGGGCAACAACTTCAGCCTTTATTTCACACGAACGGTATATCGCCTGCTCTAAAAGATCAGATTGAAGCCCCATTAAACCATCAATATGATCCTCTAGGTAACAAAGAAAAGCTTCATCATAGATCAAGCCATATTTGATGACCTCCGCCATTCCCGCAGCGAGCTCTTTTTCTGGCAATGTGTTCAAAACATCAGTATCAATAACAACACATTGAGGCTGATGAAAAGCACCAATCATATTCTTACCTTGAGGATGATTAACGCCTGTCTTGCCGCCAACCGAGGAATCCACTTGAGAGAGAACAGTCGTTGGAACCTGGATAAAATCAACGCCCCGCTGATAACACGCAGCTGCAAACCCCGTCATATCACCTATAACACCACCACCTAAGGCAATAAGCGTTGTTGTACGATTGTGACGATTACTAAGAAGTGAATCAAAAATAGAATTAATCTGGTCGAGGTTTTTATACTGCTCACCGTCCGGCAGAATAATTTCATCAACTTGAAACTGTTTATCCAGCGTACTTTTCAAGCGATCTAAATACAAAGGCGCAATAGTTTCGTTTGTAACGACCAACACTTGTTTGCCTGAAATGTAAGGAGCCATTAAGCCCTTATCTAATAACCCTTGACCAATAAAAATAGGGTAGCTTCGCTCCCCAAGGTCGACTTTCAACGTTCGCATAATACCTTCTTACTCAGACTCGAGAGGGGAGCTTGCTTTTAGCTGGTTGATTATTTCGGTTACCACTGTTTTTGGATGACGCTTATCAGTGGCCACAACAATATCCGCGGAATCCAAGTAAAGAGGATGACGTATAGCCATTAACTCTTCTAACACGGCCCGTGGATTATCAGTTTGAAGTAGTGGACGGTTTTTATCCCGAGAAGTTCGCTCTAATTGCTGTTCAACAGATGTTTCAAGATATACAACAGTTCCATTAGCCTGCAAAGCGGAGCGATTTACCGCACTTAAAACGGCCCCCCCACCCGTAGATAGAACCACATTTTTACTAGCAGTGAGGGAATTAATCACAGACTCTTCACGACCCCGAAAGCCTGACTCCCCCTCAACGTCAAAAATCCAAGGTATATCAGCGCCTGCACGCTTTTCTATCTCTCGATCAGAATCTACAAACTCAAGCTTTAATTCCTGAGATAACAATCGACCTATGGTGCTTTTCCCAGCCCCCATAGGCCCTACAAGAAATATGTTCAATTCAAAAAACCATTACTACTGAGTTAAAGAGTTACGCACTAATTTGGGCGTAATGAATATTAGCAACTCTGTTTTCTCTGAAGTGTTCTCTTTATTACGAAACAGAGCACCCATGATAGGCAGGTCACCCAATAAAGGCACCTTATTCACAGTTTCACTGGACTCAGTCTTAAATACACCACCTAAAACAATTGTCTGACCATCAGGTACCACAACCGTAGTCTGTAGTTCATTATTATCAATACTAAGCTCACCGTTTGGTAAAACCTGACCTATTGAATCCTGCTTAATAACCAAGTCCATCGCTATTCGGTCACCTGGATTAACTCTTGGCGTAACATCAAGACTTAATACAACATCTTTAAATTCAATATTAACCTCACCATTCTCAACCGTCTGATAAGGAATTTCTGAGCCTGATTCAATTTTTGCCTGATTGCCATTTGTTGTCAAAATTTTTGGCTGCGAAATAATTTCAGCTTTACCGTCAGATTCCAATGCCGATAATTCAAGCGCTATCATTGAACTCGTGCCAGGAGCAAAGCCTATAGCAATTTTACCCACTTGTGTTGCCGTCGCACCTAAATCAACGTTCAAACCCACATCTGTTGGAGGTGAACCAAAATCGATAGAGCCGAGGTCGGGATTCACAATCCATCCTTGACCATCATCTACATCGTTGTAACCAAAACCCCATTTAACACCTAAATCTTTAGTGACGTTAGAAGTGGCATTAACTAAGCGCGCCTCTACAAGCACCTGCTGAACTTCAACATCAAAACGACGCAAGGTATTTCTAATTTCTTCAATTCCTTTAGCTGTTTCACGCACCATCAGTACATTGGTTTCATCATCAGCCATGATAAAGCCACGCTCAGAAACCAACTTAGCACCTTGAACAGCCCCCATCATCTCAGATGCTTTACGATAATCGACTTGAATAAATTCAGTACGAAGTGGAGCAAGTTCTTCAACCTTTTGCGAACTCGCTAATTCTTCGGCCTCTCGCTGTGCAATTTCAGAGGCCGGTGCAATAAGCAAAACATTACCCACCGTACGCTGATCTAAGCCTTTGGTTTTTAAAATAATATCAAGCGCCTGATCCCAAGGTACATTTTTCAAACGCAATGTAATATTACCACCTACAGTATCGCTCACTACTAAATTAAGCTCAGCAACTTCGGCAATAATCTGTAACACAGAACGCAATTCAACATTTTGGAAGTTCAGATCAATCTGTTCACCACTAAAAGGGAATAGGTCTTTATTTCTATCATCCTTTTCTGCTTGGCTTAAAGGCTTAAAATCAAGTATCAACTTATTATCTGTTTGATAAGCCAGATATTCATAAGGCTCAGCACTTGGCTTAATCAATATACTGGTATTTCCACCATTAGCCATTGAATCAATAAACATAACCGGCGTAACAAAGTCTTGCACATCTACACGCTGCTCTAGCGCTCTTGAAAGATCGGCACCAACAAGATTTACAACAACATTATTACCTTCCTCTTGAATATCTACACCCGCTTTATCATCCGACAAGCTGACCGTAACACGACCTATCCCCCCCTCAACACGTTCAAAGTCTAATCCTTGAACTTTCGAGCGTTGTGGTTCAAATGAAGTTTTGCTGCCAGGCGTAGTCGATTTTGCAACCATATTATTCGCAGAAGATGAACTCACAACAGGAGCCTTAGAATCTGAGCTTTGCACAACCACAAACAAACTATTGCCTTCGGTGAAGGTTTTATAGCTTGAAGGTTCATATAGTTTTGTGACAACTCTTAATCGGCCATCAGTCTGAGCGAAACTTACACCATCCACACTACCTGTTTTAACATCGAGGGAGCGGCTAGCTAAGTCATTCTCCACTCCCCATAAATCCATCACTAAACGAGCGGGTTGATTAATCATATAAGCTTGAGGAGCAGGAGGCGCTGAATCAAAATCAAAACGCAACTCTATTTTGCCCCCTGGCAGAGCTACAAAATTTGCATTTTTCATTAAAACTTCAGCTGCCGCCCACTGCGACATTAAAAGACTGAACAAAGCGACACCTAACAAGCGCGTTACAGCGAAGGTACGTTCTTTAATATCAGTCATCATGGGAACCCAAATTTTCACAATAATATCCCTTATTCCTGCTCATCTAAGGCTAGATTTCGTGGTCGTTTCATCCAACCACCACGCCCATTCGTTACAATTTCAACCAACTCTATCTTTCGCTCATCTAACGACTTTATCACACCAAAATCCAGCCCCATATGATCACCGATAGTAACCCTATGAATTTCTGAATTTTGATCTCGAATTAAAGCCCATAACTGATTATCAATTTTTTCGGTAATAGTACCGACCATTGTTAATTTATCCAGCGCAAACGTCTCTAAATAATCCTTTTCTCTGGTTTCATCTGGTTTAATACCATTAGCCGCCTCTTCATTGGGCTCCTCTTCAAGATCCACTTCCGCCACCAAGGGTAACAAGGCAACAAAAGGCTCACGCATAGAGGCCCCTTCATATATAAAGCTACGATAGGGTTTAAATTCAGGCAAAGGTGCTATCGTACCTTGCGGCGCAGCCTGCGCATCAGCAATAAAAACCTTGAGGTCACCTTTATCATCAACCCAGTCAACACAACCCGTTAACTGCACAAGGAGAAAAAACATTACACAAGCTCTAATCTTATACATGCAAACCTCCTTATTGAGTATCATCAAAGCGATATGTTTTAGCGCTTATCCGCATGCTGACACCATCCGCTTCAGGCTTAATAGCGTAATCATGCAAGGTCACAATTCGAGATAACCCCGCGACACCGCTGACAAACTGCCCCAACTGGTGATAAGAACCCGCAACACTAATATTAATCGGTAATTCGATGTAAAAGTCCTTTTTAGACTCCGATGCAAGCTTAATGGATCCTATATCTAAGCCACTATCAGAACCTAAATTTGTAATATCATCCAACAAACCAGGCACTTCTTTCTCTGTTGGCAGCTGTTTCTTTAACTCTGCAAACTTAGTTTCTACATCCTTCATCTGCTGCCTCAAAGCTGGCAAACTAGCGACCTGAAAAGCCTTTTCCTTATAAACATTTTTCAGATTAGCTTCTTTGGCGATCTCTCTTTTTAATCCAGACTGCTTATCCGTAATATAAAAATGCCACCCACCAGCAACAATCAATGCAATAACTAAAAGATAGCAAACAAACTTAACCCCAATTGGCCAGTTACCCGCACTCGACAAGTCCATATCATTGATATCAAACCCTTTAAAGGCATCCTTTAAAGCACTCATGACTTACCTCCCTTGCCTTTTTTTCCTTTCTTCCCCTTCTTGCCTTTGGTTTTTTCTGGCTCTTCAGTTCCAGCGATCCCAACTGAGAGTTTAAAGGAGTTCATACCATCACCTGATTTGCCTACACTACTCAAATTTGGCTCACCAAACCAAACTGAGCTATTAAGATTTCTCATCAATGCTGACACATCTAAATTATCAGTGGCCATACCCGTAACGGCAACTTTATTTCCCTTACGGTTCAATGACTGATAATGAATACCGTCCGGTAGCACCCTTACCAATTCATCAAAATTTCTTACGATAAGAGGCCTTGATGCCTGCAGATTCTGAATAGCATTCATTCGCTCTAGCAATCTTGCCCGCTCTTCCTTGAGCTTTCGTATTGCCGCTAAGTCTTTATCCAGCTTCGCTGTTTCCGCTTTTAAGAAACTATTCCTATCGTTTTGACGATCTTTCATCAAATCAAAATAGTAGCCAATTGCAAATACAATTAAGGCCGCAAGGACTGCAGCCCCTAGAATATTCATAGAAAAGGCTTTCTTTCTTTCATCTGCGCGCTCTTCGCGCCAGGGTCTTAAATTGATAGTAGCCATCTGTCCCTAGTCCTCGAATCCACGCATTGCTAAACCGCATGCTTTGACCAAAGAAGGCGCGTCCCTCTCAAGCCGCGAACGGTTTACTCTTGAATTAACCCCCATAGGAATAAAAGGGTTCGCCATCTCTGTTTTTATACCTAACTCTTCAGTCAGCTGCTCGGCAAGCCCTTCAATTGTTGCTGTACCACCTGACAGGTAAAGTGCAGACAGCTCACTATGAGCTCCTGATGAGTAAAAAAACTGCAGTGAACGTGATACTTGCTGAGCTACAGTTCCTCTAAATGGAAGAACCACCATCTCATTGATCTCAGGCGTTATATCATTCAACCGAAGCGATTGTTCAACCTCTTCGATACTCATCCCATATTGCTGATGAATAGAATTTGTTAGATCATTCCCGCCAAACGCTTGCTCTCGACTATAAACAATCTCTTGGTTCTTAAAGACATTAAGCGTTAGTGTTGCGGCACCAATATCTACCACACCAATCAGAGATTCAGTTTGAGGGGTTTCAGGAGATAGAAGCGAAAAAGTTCTTTCAACCGCATAAGTGTCGACATCAACCACCTGGCACTGTAAACCTGCGCTATTGATAGCATCCTCACGCTGTTCAACATCACCTTTACGGCACGCAACCAACAACACCCGATTCAAATTATCATTATTCTCAACAGGGCCAAGCACTTCAAAATCTAGCGCGACCTCATCGAGCGGGTATGGAATGAATTGATCTGCTTCAACTTTGATCTGATCTTCTAACTCGAATTCAGAAAATGATTGATTCATCTCAATCCTCTTCGTGATCACCGCTGAAGCGGGAACGGCGGCAATAGCTGACGACATCTTTCCGCCGGCAACTTTAATTGCTTTTTCTAGTGTTGATGCAACCTCAGCCACATCCTGAATATTCCCATCAATCACTGCAGTGGGAGGTAGGGATACAACCGCATAGGCCTCTAAAGTGTAACCGCTACCGCTTTTAGACAGCGCAACGAGCTTAACCGATGAGGAGCCGATATCCAGCCCAACCAAACTACCTGACTTGCTTCCCAAAAAGCCAAACACAAATATATTCCCTAACTTAATGCTGCGTTAATGTGTGTTTACTACTCTATTCTCACTCTACCGCTTATAAGAACAAATTAAAAATTCAATATACGCTAGAGCTTAGCACCAACCTGTCTATATAATAGACGTTAATTTTCCTTTAACTACCAGATTAGCATGTCACCTATGTTTTCGCTTTTCAAACTTTTGTTTAAATTAGGTATTTTTTGTTTTGTCATCGGCTTAGTTTCCTTGGCAAGTGCCTACTATTATTTCTCACCACAACTTCCTAATGTGGAGACATTACGCGACATTCGCTTCCAAACCCCTTTGCGAATCTATTCACATGATAAAAAGTTAATCGCCGAGTTTGGAGAAAAGCGAAGAACCCCTATTCAATTCGAAGATATCCCACCACAATTTGTACACGCATTAACAGCTGCAGAAGATAGTCGTTTTTTCGACCATTTCGGCATTGATATTAAAGGCCTTACCCGCGCAGCATTTCAACTTGCCACCACAGGTAAAATACAAAGCGGCGGTTCAACCATAACCATGCAGGTAGCCAAAAACTTTTTCCTAACCCGCGAACGAACCTTCAGCCGTAAATTCATGGAGATCCTTTTAGCACTTCGCATAGAACAAGAACTCAGCAAAGAAGAGATCTTTGAACTCTACATCAACAAAATCTATCTAGGCCACCGATCCTACGGCATACAAGCGGCAGCTAATGTATATTACGGCAAGAACATCGAATACTTGAGTCTTTCTCAGCACGCAATGATTGCTGGCCTA
Organism: Neptuniibacter sp. UBA6509; assembly: GCA_002435145.1. GTDB lineage: Bacteria > Pseudomonadota > Gammaproteobacteria > Pseudomonadales > Balneatricaceae > Neptuniibacter. Next base: position 99,269 of record DJLT01000041.1, on the reverse strand, counting down.
CCTAAAGCACCTTCTGCATTCAATCCGATTACCAACCCTAAGCGCGCAACTGAACGTAGAAACTGGATTCTGAAGCGTATGCACTCCCTAAGCTTAATCGGCGATCAGGAATTACAAGAGGCAACACAAAGCCCCGTCACCGCAAAGTATCACACAAGCGATATAGAGCTACGTGCATTCTACGTTGCAGAAATGGTTCGAAAGTCTTTATACGAACAATACGGCGAGAACCTTTACACTGACGGCTACGTTGTACACACAACGCTAAAAAGCAATCTACAAAAAACAGCCAATGAGGCCGTATCTAATGGGCTCATTGCCTATTCTGAGCGTCATGGCTATTTAGGTGCCGAAGATAACTGGGATATCACACTCCCCCTTACGGAACTACAAAAGAAACTTAACAAAACCATTAGCTACGGAACGCTGGCACCAGCCCTAGTCCTCAATATATCCGAAAAAAGCGCTGAAGTTTTGCTAAAAAACAACGAAAAAGCGGTACTAGAATGGGAAGGGATATCTTGGGCCAAACCATACAAAAACGTCAACTGGACAGGAAAGTCACCTAAAAAAGCATCCGACATCCTTAAGATTGGCGACCTGATTAGAATAAGAGAAAAAGAAGGCAAAATTTATTTAACGCAGGTTCCTAAAGTTCAAGGCTCACTTGTAGCACTCAACCCTAAGAACGGGGCAATTGTTTCTTTGGTTGGCGGATTCAATTTTACGCACAATAAATTTAACCGGAGCACTCAAGCCGTTAGGCAACCAGGATCAAACTTTAAACCGTTCATCTACGCGGCAGCACTCGACAAAGGCTACTCAGCAGCTTCTCTAATCAATGATGCTCCTATTGTCTTTCATGACTCAAAACTTGAAGGCAACTGGCGACCACAAAACTCTAGTAGAAAATTCTATGGCCCTACACGCCTTCGCATGGCGCTTTATAAGTCCAGAAATTTGGTCTCTATAAGATTATTAAGAGCTATCGGCATACCTGCCGCACAAGACTATCTCGAACTAGCAGGGTTCGATCGCAGCAAACTACCGAACAACCTATCATTATCACTCGGCAGCGCTGATGTTACGCCACTAAAACTAGTGACAGGCTACGCAACCTTCGCCAATGGCGGGTACAAGATTGAACCTTATTTTATCGAACGAATAGAAAATTCGTTTGGCAAAACACTATTTACCGCCGAGCCCTTGATAGCCTGCAAAGACTGCTCCGACCAGCAAGACACTACTGACTCACTCGCTCCCCGCATCTATGATGAGAAAGTCACATTCTTGACCTACAACATCATGCAGGACGTCATTCGCAGAGGCACAGCCAGAAAGGCTCTAGTCTTAAAAAGGAACGACATTGCAGGTAAGACTGGCACTACCAACGAGCAAAAAGACGCTTGGTTCTCTGGATTTAACCAAGATTACGTTGCAACAGCTTGGGTTGGATTCGATCAACCCAAAACATTAGGCAGAAGAGAGTTTGGAGGCACCGCAGCGCTTCCAATCTGGATCGATTTTATGCGAGAAGCACTGAAGGACACCCCCGAAAAAGCACCGACCCCTCCAGAAGGGGTTGTCAGCGTTAAAATTGATCCTAAAAGCGGCAAACGTGCTTACCCTGGCCAAACAGATGCAATCTATGAGTTCTTTCGCCTAAAGAATGTACCCTCAGGCTATGCAACCCCATCTAACAAAGGCACAACAAATGCGGCCGAAGAGCTATTCTGATCAAAAGAACCTTCAACATTGAACCAATAACCAAGCAAAAAGCAGACACAAAAAAACCGGCAGATGCCGGTTTTTTTTCACTTAAAGCTACACTTATGAAAGTGGGTAGCTCTCAGGTAGCGGCAAACGCGCCACACCAGAATCAATCGCTGCTTGAGCCACTGCAGTAGATACAGCACCCAACAAACGAGAATCTGTTGCTTTAGGGATAATGTATTCCGCACCAAATTCAAGAGACTCTAGACCGTAAGCATCTAGTACTTCCTGAGTAACAGGCTGTTTAGCAAGATCAACTAGAGCACGAACAGCTGCTGCTTTCATCTCTTCATTAATTGCTGTCGCACGAACATCCATTGCACCACGGAAGATGAATGGGAAGCCCAATACGTTATTTACCTGGTTAGGGAAGTCAGAACGACCTGTTGCCATGATTACGTCATCACGTGTTTCATGAGCAAGCTCTGGACGAATTTCTGGATCTGGATTTGCGCATGCAAATACAACAGGGTTAGCCGCCATTTTAGCTAGCTGCTCAGCAGAAAGAAGGTTTGGACCTGACAGACCAACAAAAACATCAGCGCCTTCAATTGCATCATCCAACGTACGCTTATCCGTTTCAGAAGCAAACGCAGCCTTTTCTGGTGTAAGGTTTTCACGGCCAGAATGGATAACACCGGTACGATCGATCATGTAGATATTTTCGATCTTAGCACCCATATTAACAAGCAATTTCATGCATGCATTCGCTGCAGCACCAGCACCTAGACAAACAATCGATGCTTCTTCTAGAGTTTTGCCAGCCACTTCCAACGCACTGATCATACCAGCAGCCGTTACAATCGCAGTACCGTGCTGATCATCATGGAATACAGGAATATTACAACGCTCAATCAAAACGCGCTCAATTTCGAAACACTCAGGCGCTTTAATATCTTCTAAGTTGATACCACCAAACGTATCAGCAATACGTGCAACAGTGTCAATAAACGCCTGTGGGCTTTCTGCATCTACTTCAATATCAATAGAGTCTAAACCAGCAAAACGTTTGAACAGCAGCGATTTACCTTCCATTACAGGCTTAGAAGCCAAAGGACCTAAATCACCAAGACCTAAAATTGCTGAACCGTTTGTAATTACCGCAACTAAGTTACCTTTTGCCGTATAACGGTATGCGTTTTCAGGATCCTTAGCAATTTCGCGAACCGGCTCAGCTACACCTGGGCTATACGCCAAGGAAAGATCAAGCTGAGATTCAGCTGGCGTAGATAGTTCCACACTGATCTTACCTGGACGAGGAAACTCATGGTAATCAAGCGCGGCTTGTTTCATATCATCAGACATAGCTGCTGTTCCAATCTAGTTAAAAAGTCGAACCCTGAACTATATAGAAAAGCACTTTAGCGAACAACCACATAAGCCCTTGACATGACCCTTTTTAACCTCCAATTGATCTAAAGTACTAATCTATTGAAAATTCGAAGTCCGTTTTATCGGACAAATTCATAAACCACGGCTGGTAATGGGAAGGAGCCGAAGCTGATTTAGGTTTCACCCAGCCACGAATGCGGACAGTTTCCCCGACAGCTTTCTGCCATTCAAAGCGTTCAGAAAGCCCCTGACCAACCTCATGACTTACCTTAATCGCAAGCAGGTCATCAACTTCAACTATCCAACCCGACCTAATAGGCTTAATCGCTGAAATCTTACCTATCAACAACCGGAAGCCCGACTCTTTGTCTTTAAGGTCAGTCACATTCTGCCAAGGAGAGATCTTCCATAGCCCCCTACCAGCGAAAGCTGCACTCTCTTCAGCACGCTTAAAACAATCCGCAAATTGAACATTAGGCGGTATACCAATCTGATAAGCCAACCCAGCACTTAATAACTGCTCAGCAACAGACTCACCGTTTATATATAGATGCCCAAGCCAACGCTTATACCTATCCTGCTTTTCGATACCTAAAGACAAGCTCACATCAGCGCCACGCAAAAGAGCTTTTAGCTCAATCGTCGCTTCACGGGCTAGAAATTCGGCTGGCTGCGTGTCTTTTTTCTCTTCAGGTGTATTAATGCCTATTAAGCGAATCTTGCGACCGTCGGATAATTTAACCGTATCGCCATCATAAACATACGCCACCTCAACTTTTTGAGCGGACGCCGGATCACCACACTGCGCATGACTATAATTCGCCAAATTGCAGGCAATAAAAAAGGCGCCACATAAAAGAAGCGCCTTTTTTGAAATTCTCATTGTCAGCGTAACTTACTTTTTCACGCCGCGAGCGCCGAAACGCTTGTTGAAACGATCGATACGACCACCAGAAGTAGCATCTTTCTGCTTACCTGTGTAGAAAGGGTGGCAAGCGGAACAAACGTCCAAGTGAAGATCTTTGCCTAGCGTTGATTTAGTTTTAACAACGTTTCCGCAAGAACAAGTCGCAGAAATTTCAACGTAATTAGGATGGATATCAGCTTTCATGGTAAACCTCATAATATTCATGCCGCCACCTGATCTTCTGCCAAGCACCGCATTGATTTAAACTACCAGCTAAAATCACCGGTACGTTAAGATAGGCGGCGGATTATACGCATGCGTATACGGCATATCAACTTATAAACGCTTAAAAAATGAGCAACCACTAAATTTATGACCATTTTACGTTTAGCCATTCCAAGCCCTCTACGTCGCCTTTTTGACTACCTACCTCCAAGTGACGTGGATAACGCTCTTTTAGAGCCGGGCATTCGTGTATTAGTTCCCTTTGGCAAAAGGGATGTTATTGGCATTTTAGTGGAAGTAACCAACACCAGCGATTTTTCAATCAACAAACTTAAGCATGCAAAACAGCTACTCGATTCAGAACCGCCTTTACCTCAACATCTATTTAAACTGGCTCGTTGGGCTGCGAGTTACTATCAACACCCTGAAGGGGATGCTTTACAACACGCCATCCCTGTACTTCTTCGAAAAGGCCAATCATGCGAATACCAGCATGAAACTCTTTGGCGTGCAAAAGAGGGAGCGAACACAGATACATTAAAAGCCAACGCTCTTCGCCAAATAGAGTTACTTGCACTGCTTATTGAACACCCCCAAGGTATTAGCGAAGATGCCATAAGAGCGGAAGGCGGAAATACACAATCACTAAAGGCATTAGAGAAAAAAGAGCTAATCGAGTCATTTCATCGCGAGCACAAAACAGATTACGGGCAAGTACTCCGAGAGGCCCCTCTTACACTTAATAATGAACAAAAATCCACATTAGAGCAGATCAACAAACCAAAAGGGTTTGCTGTCAGCCTTATAGAAGGCATTACCGGATCAGGCAAAACCGAGGTATACCTTCAAGCCATTGAAAAAGTCCTGAATGAAGACAAACAAGCATTAGTGCTAGTTCCAGAGATTGGGCTTACCCCGCAGACAGTCACTCGTTTCCAGCAACGTTTTAACGTTCCCATCGCAGCTTTGCACTCAAACCTTACCGATAGGCAACGTTTAGACGCTTGGCTACAAGCACGAGAAGGCGTTGCACGGATCATAATAGGCACACGTTCGGCTATTTTTACGCCCTTATCGCATCCCGGCATTATCATCATAGATGAAGAACATGACCCTTCATTTAAGCAACAGGATGGATTTCGCTATTCAGCCAGAGATATTGCCGTCATGCGTGCTAGGGCAGAAGAGACTCCCATTGTATTAGGTAGCGCGACCCCCTCATTAGAAACTTTACATAATGCCATCGAGGGGCGTTATCAATGGTTAAAGATGACCCAGCGAGCAGGCAACTCCGCACCACCCGCGTTTAAACTACTTGATATACGACAGGAAAAGCTGAGCGAAGGACTGTCTAAACAACTAATAACCGCTATTGGCCAACACTTAAACAATGGCACGCAGGTTCTCGTCTTTCTGAATCGCCGAGGATTTTCACCTACATTAACGTGTAATGACTGCGGCTGGATCGCTGACTGTACCCGCTGTGATGCTCACATGACCCTGCATCGCTCTCCCCCACACTTACATTGCCACCACTGTGATAAACAACAAGGTATTCCTCAAAGGTGCCCTGAATGCAACAGCGACCAATTACAACCGGTAGGCGTCGGCACTGAGCGAAGTGAACAAACCTTAAAGCACCTATTCCCTGACCACCCTGTCATCCGTGTTGATCGTGATAGCACGCAAAGAAAAAATGCGATGCATGACATTATGGACAAGGTAAATACTGGAGATCCATGCATTTTAGTCGGCACCCAGATGCTCGCTAAAGGCCATCATTTCCCCAAAGTTACGCTCGTTGCCATCATTAATGCGGATAGCGGCTTATTCAGCGCTGACTTCAGAGGAATGGAGCGTACGGCTCAATTAATCCTCCAAGTTGCAGGAAGAGCAGGCAGAGCTGACCACCCTGGGAGCGTCATGATGCAGACCTACCACGCTGAACACCCTACCCTGCAAACACTCGTAGAACATGGCTACAGCGCCTTCGCCCAAGAAGAGCTACATAACCGTCGCATAGCCCAACTCCCACCCTATACCCATTACGCCTTATTAAGAGCAGAAACCACAACAAAATATCGGGCAGAATCTTTTCTAAGCGCGTTACGTCAACAACTTGAAGATGACATGCTACTTCCACACGGCGTTCATTGGATAGGGCCTTTTCCATCACCGATGGAGAAACGCGCAGGCATGCACCGAGCACAACTCATGATTTATGCGGAAAACAGGAAAAACCTACACCAGTTACTAGCCAATCTTTGCTGGTACTTAGAACAGAATAAAGAGGCACGAAAAGTGCGTTGGTCAATTGATGTTGACCCAGCGGACACTTTTTAAGCAGAAGAAACACTTTCCCCCTTAACAAGAAGCAGATTAACAGGGATAATGTTCGGTTCTTTAGAGGCCGAACTTCGCTTTAGGTGTTTTGTTAATTTACGTCACTGCCAAAAAAGCAGTTAACGAAAGCCCTATGCGCCTCCCGGCCCACCGACTCACCCAAACGGTATATGTACGCTAATGAAACACGTTATTGCAGAACTGATCGACTCTGCCCTGAAAGTATTGATTGAGAATGGCGCTCTGCCTGAAGATGTACAACCTAAAATTATGGTTGAAAATACACGTGATAAGTCACACGGTGATTACGCATCTAATATTGCACTGACATTAGCAAAACCAGCACGCTGCAATCCTCGCCAGCTCGCGGAAAAGCTTGTTGAAGCACTGCCTCAATCAGACAACTTAACCCGCACTGAAATCGCGGGACCTGGTTTTATTAACTTTTTCATTAGCGAAGCATCAACTAACAGCCTCATCACCTCCATTCTTGATCAAAAAGAGAATTACGGGCGCAACAATGAGGGTGCGGGCAAAAAAGTTCAGGTTGAGTTTGTTTCTGCTAACCCAACTGGACCACTGCATATCGGCCACGGTCGAGGTGCGGCGGTAGGTGACTGTCTTTGCCGCATCATGGATGCAAATGGCTGGGATGTAACCCGTGAATTTTATTACAACGATGCGGGGCAACAGATCAATAATCTGGCCCTTTCCGTACAGGCTCGCTGCAAGAACTTAACACCTGATGATGAGAGCTGGCCTGCAGATGGTTACCGTGGTGATTACATCATTGATCTAGCAGAAAGCTATATGCGCGGTGAAACGGTTGAATCTGAAGACCAATCATTTACCGGCGCAAAAGATGCTGAAGACCTAGAAGCGATCCGTCACTTTGCAGTTGCGTACCTTAGACGCGAGCAAGACTTAGACCTGAAAGCCTTCGCTGTAGATTTTGACGTTTACTTCCTTGAATCTTCTCTTTATGCAGAAGGCAAAGTAGAAGCAGCCGTACAAAAGTTGATCGAAAATGACTTCACATACGAAGATGGCGGAGCACTTTGGCTTCGCACAACAGACTTTGGCGATGACAAAGATCGCGTAATGCGCAAAAAAGATGGTGGCTACACCTACTTTGTACCCGATGTAGCTTACCACCTAGACAAATGGCAACGTGGTTTTGATACAGTAATCAATGAACAAGGCGCCGATCATCACAGCACTATTACGCGCGTACGCGCAGGTCTGCAAGCACTCAAAGCAGACATTCCACAGGGCTGGCCTGACTACGTACTACACCAGATGGTTACGGTTATGCGCGGCGGTGAAGAGGTTAAAATATCTAAACGTGCGGGCAGCTACCTGACCCTACGCGACCTGATTGATGAAGTAGGCCGCGACGCAACACGTTACTTCTTAGCGGCTCGAAAATCCGATAGTCATCTAACGTTCGATATCGATCTTGCTCGCTCTCAATCTGCTGACAATCCGGTTTATTACATTCAATACGCCCACGCACGTGTTTGCTCAATTTTCCGCAAGCTTGCAGAAAACAACTTAACTTGGGATCTGGATACAGGTAAGGCGGCATTAACGCACCTAGAACTAGAATCTGAGAAGAATCTAGTCATCAACTTAGGTCGCTACCCTGAAGTTGTGAAAAATGCAGCCAATGCACGCGAGCCTCATCAGATAGCGAATTATCTACGAGATCTAGCAGGCGACTTCCACACCTACTACAACTCAGAAAAAACACTGGTTGATGATGAAAACGTACGTAATGCACGTTTAACATTGGCTGTTGCCGTACGCCATGTTTTGGCCAACGGCCTAGACCTTCTCGGCGTAACGGCTCCGGAGCAGATGTAACCCTATGGCATCCCGCAAGGATTATGCGAAAAACAAGCGCGGCTCAGCATCTGCTAGCCGCTCTCGACCTGCGCCTAAGAAAGCCCCTGCGAAAGCAAAAAAACGCTTTCCTACAGGCTTATTAGCAATCACTCTTCTGCTATTAGGTGGTTTAGGTTACGGCCTTTTCCAGCTAACTCAAGTCGACCCGGATCAAAAAACGCATACACCTATTGCAAAAACGAGCCCTAAACCAAAGCCAACCGAGAAAAAACCGGTTCCAAAACAGACCGTAAGCACTCAAGCTCCTGTTACCGACAAATCAACTGTCTCAAACGATAAGCAGCGTTTCGAGTTTTACGAAATGTTGAAAGAAAGCGAAGTCGAAACCTCGACTGTGAATGCTTACAAGTCCACACCTAAAGACGCTAAAACTCAGCATAAATACCTGCTCCAAGCGGGCTCATTTAAAGCCAAAGCTGACGCTGAAAGAATGCGTGCACAGTTAATTTTGCAAGGTCTGCCAAATGTTCATACGGATATCAGTAAAAGCAAAGATGGGAGCACATGGTACCGGGTACGCTTAGGGCCATTTGATAATCGTTCAAGACTATCTAAAGCTTACGATAAACTCGTACAGCAAAACATTCAGCCGCTGCGTATTAAACAACCGTAAACAGCACTCTACTATCTATTTAAATATCTCTTTAAATGGTTCTTTGGCTCACCCTTTAGTTCAGATAGCCCACATCCAAGAGTTCAGGCACTTCAGCCTATTGTCTGAACTCATTAAATCGATTTACACCTTGAATTTCATTACACCGTCACCATCTTCCTCTATATCTGTATTAAGAAACTGTGACTGCCCGCCACATCGATTTATATGCAGCACAGAAAATTCAAACCTCCCATTAGGAGCAAAAAATGACAACGATTGTATCCGTTCGCCGTGGAGATACCGTAGTAGTTGGCGGTGATGGCCAAGTTTCTTTAGGCAACACTGTAATGAAAGGCAGTGCAAAAAAAGTAAACGTGCTAGCTAAACATGCAGTCATTACTGGCTTTGCCGGTTCCACCGCTGATGCAATTACCCTTCGCGACCTATTTGAGCAACAGCTTGAAAAACACCAAGGAAATATCGTCAACGCAGTTATCCATCTTGCACGCGAATGGCGTAGCGACCGTGTTTTACGACGCTTAGAAGCACTTATGCTGGTCGCCAACAAAGAGAAAACCTACCTTATTTCCGGCAGCGGTGATGTGATCGAACCTGAGGACGGCGTTATTGCTATAGGTTCTGGCGGCAACTTTGCATTAGCAGCAGCACGTGCACTCGTTGACAACACAGAGCTAGAAGCCAAAGAGATTGTTGAGAAAAGTCTTCATATAGCGGCCGGTATTTGTGTATTTACCAACGGCAATTTAACCATTGAACAACTTGATTCTATCGCCAGCTAAGGAGCTAATCGATGTCAACTATGACCCCACGTGAAATTGTATCCGAGCTGGATCGCCATATTATCGGACAAGACGAAGCTAAACGAGCAGTCGCCATCGCCTTAAGAAATCGCTGGCGCAGAATGCAACTGAACGATGACCTTCGCACAGAAGTTACACCAAAGAACATTCTCATGATCGGCCCAACAGGTGTTGGTAAGACTGAAATTGCACGCCGCTTAGCTAAATTAGCCAACGCTCCCTTCATTAAAATTGAAGCAACAAAATTCACCGAAGTTGGCTATGTTGGTCGCGATGTAGAGACTATCATCCGCGACCTTGTAGACATGTCAATCAAGCTACTTCGCGAACAAGAGATGGAAAAAGTACGTTTTAGAGCGGAAGAAGCTGCGGAAGAACGTGTTCTAGATGCTCTTTTACCCCCTGCCCGCCCAGCGAACCCAGGCGAGCAATCAGCTGAACGCGAAGATAGCGCTACACGCCAAGTCTTCCGTAAAAAATTACGTGAAGGCCAACTAGACGATAAAGAGATCGATATCGACATTGCTCAACCACAAATGGGCGTTGAGATCATGGCTCCTCCAGGTATGGAAGAGATGACCAACCAGCTTCAAAGCATGTTTTCCGGCATGAGCGGTGGTGCTAAAAAGCAATCACGTCGCATGAAGATCAAAGAAGCGTTCAAAATGCTAACCGATGAAGAAGCGGCAAGCATGGTTAAAGAGGACGAGCTAAAGCAGAATGCTGTAGAACTTGTTGAACAACACGGCATTGTTTTCTTGGATGAGATCGATAAAGTCTGCAAAAGCGGCTCAAACAATAGCGGTGATGTCTCTCGTGAAGGTGTACAGCGCGACCTACTGCCACTTATTGAAGGCAGCACTGTAAGCACTAAATACGGCATGATAAAAACCGATCATATCCTATTTATCGCATCTGGCGCATTCCACCTAGCTAAGCCCTCTGATCTTATTCCAGAGCTTCAGGGCCGCTTACCAATTCGTGTCGAACTCAACGCTCTGACACCGGATGACTTCCGTCGCATCTTAAAGGAACCGAAAGCCTCTCTAACTGAACAATACAGTGCGCTGCTGAAGACTGAAGGCGTTGATGTAGAGTTTACCGATGAAGGTATTCATCGCGTGGCTGAACTCGCTTTTGAGGTAAATGAAAGCACTGAAAACATTGGTGCTCGACGTCTACATACGATGATGGAACGCTTGCTAGAAGAGCTATCGTTCTCTGCATCCGACTGCTCAGGTCAAACAATTACTGTAGACAAAGCGTTTGTTGACCAACAACTGAGTGAATTGAGCCAAGATGAAGATCTTAGCCACTATATTCTTTAACTTTATTCCGTATTGAAAGGGTCAGACATGTCTAAAGCGCCACTACCAAGCGAGATTAAGCTACATAAAAAATCCCGCACTTTAGAGTTAACTTATGCAAACAAGCATTTTGAGTTAACCGCAGAGTACCTTCGCGTTCACTCACCTTCAGCAGAAGTACGTGGCCACGGGATTGGTAACGGCGTACTCCAAACCGGCAAAAAGCTGGTCGGGATCAAGGAATTAATACCTGCTGGAAATTATGCTCTTAAAATCGTCTTTGATGATGGTCATGACAGCGGTATTTACACTTGGGACTGCCTTCATGACCTGAGCCACAATCATGACCATTATTGGAACACCTATCTTGCTGAACTAGCAGAAGCAGGTGAAAGTCGCGATGGCGGACTGATTGCTGTAGGTAAGGCCTAACACCTTATTTCTCTTTAGAACGATACAGAACAGACCCCAGAACCTGTCTGAAGGACATTTTCAAGACAATGCCTCTTCAGATAGGTACAATTCGAGCACTCAATTTAAGACTAACATCAGGACATGAAAAAATGACTGACCAGCGTAATGACGACACAACCCACTTTGGCTTCGAAGATGTTAAAAAAGAAGAAAAAGTACAACGTGTTGCAGATGTATTTCATAGCGTTGCTGGTAAGTACGACATTATGAATGACCTGATGTCTGGGGGCGTCCATCGTCTTTGGAAACGCATCACTATAGAGCAGAGTGGTGTTCGCACAGGCAATACCGTACTCGACATAGCAGGCGGTACTGGCGACCTTACCATGCGTTTTTCTCGTCTAGTTGGACCAAGTGGCAAAGTCGTTCTTGCCGACATCAACGATTCGATGCTTAAAGTAGGTCGAGACAAGTTGATGGACAAAGGGATCACTGGAAACGTTGAATTCGTACAAGCCAATGCGGAAGCTCTGCCCTTTCCTGACAACACGTTCGACGTTATCACCATTGCGTTTGGACTTCGTAACGTTACAGACAAAGATGCAGCACTGCGCTCAATGGCACGCGTCCTTAAGCCTGGCGGCAAGTTAATGGTGTTAGAGTTTTCCAAAACTGATAACCCACTACTAACCAAGGCTTACGACTTTTACTCGTTTAATATTCTACCGCACATGGGATCGGCCATCGCAGGCGATGCTGAAAGCTATCGCTACCTAGCTGAATCGATTCGCATGCATCCTGATCAGGAAACGCTGAAATCGATGATGCAAGATGCAGGATTGACCAACTGCCGTTTTAAAAATATGACAGGCGGCATTGTTGCCCTTCACACAGGCATAAAACCTTAACTGCTAAGGCAAAATCAATGATCGAGATGTTACAAGCCACGCTATTTACAGCGATTGAAGAAGCATGCAATAAGCTCCTACAGCGTGACCATGTTACGCTTAAACATCTCGAGAGCCTAAGCGGAAAAGTTATTTGCGTACAACTCAACACCCCAGCATTAACAGCCTACATCCTTCCCAATGCTGACGGACTGCAGATTCAATCGGTTTATCAGGATGATGCCGACGTCACACTGAGCGGTAACCTTTTAGACTTTGTCACACTTATCTCTAGCGAAACTAAGTCTGATGCTATGTTTGGGAAAACCATTCAAGTCATCGGGGATAGCGCCCTAGCAACGCGTTTTCAAGAAATCTTACAAGAGACTAAAATCGATTGGGAGGAGATGCTAGCAGGCATTATTGGCGAGTTACCGGCCCACCAACTGGCCCTTTACGCTAGCTGGAAACTATCTTGGTATAAAAACACCGGCAACAGTCTGTTACTTAACTTTGATGAATATCTAAAAGAAGAGGTCCGGCTAATACCTACCCGCCCCGAGGTAGACAACTTTTATAGCGAAATAGACGCGCTAAAAGAACGTGTTGAACGCTTAAACGCAAAAATCCTTGCTAAAGCTGGCACCTAAAACGGCTTTACGACAACAAAAATCAAAATTGGGATAAAAATCAGCAAAGGCAACTCATTAAACAAACGGAAATACCTACCACTACGATCTAAACTTCCTGCACGCATTTTATTCAGATAAGTTTTACACCAATAGTGATAGCCCATTAAAAGTACGACAAAAAACAATTTTGCATGCAGCCAGCCACCGCTAAAACCGTAACCCAACCAAAGCCATAAACCCAACCCCAGCGTAAACAAAGCCATCAACGTCATAAAGCCGTAAAGCTTCCCCGCCATGATCTCTAGACGCGCAACATCCTGCCCAGCTTCGAGGCCTTCCACATAATGCACAAATATACGCGGCAGATAGAAAATCCCTGCCATCCAACTAGTCATCGCTAAAATATGAAAAGCCTTATACCACAACATAGTTACGTCCTTTCGCCCTTTTCTATTGTCCTTACAAAGTATCTAAATCTAATATCCTAACAACGGATAAAGCTCGCCGCTTTTGACATCAGAATTCGCTGATTTAATTGTACCGTTTTTCTGCCACTGCTTTAGTAACTTTTCTAAAACAGGCTTAACACCGGCCTCACTCATACCCGATTTAACCTCAGGGCTGTATAACATTTTTAATAACAACCCGTCTAATCCTGACAGCAGATCTTCTGGCGTTTTATCATTAAAGATAGAGGGGTAAACAGCTTCGGAGTCATTTGGCAGCCCCATCACCTGCGTTATCTCTTCGACAATGCATGCCACCAGTTTCCCATGCATACGCGCTTGATCAACAGGGATAATGACACCGGCACTCACTATTTCGCTGCGACCATTTATACTAAAGCTAGCCATACATACGGCACCATGTACTGCAGATTCAGCTTTAGAACCAAACAACTTACCCACTTGTCGTTTCCAATCTTTCTGCTGGGTAAAAACAATTGTAAAGTTCGCATCTTTCGCTGACGATGTTAGCTTAATAGGATGTTGAGTTAATGCGGCAAGGTGCTTTATATGCATATTGACCAAATCAGTATGCAAACCTTTGTCACCGACCTGATGGTCGATCCAGATATGAATTGGCTTCTCCCAACGACGCACAACATCACTACCAAAAGAATATTCATTGCGCAGCGCTACTTCAGTAAACGCTTTAAGCAGATACGAGGGTTTCTGCCAATGCAACATATGGGAAGCGCCTGACGCGATAGAGCTATTCAGCAGAACAAAACCAACTAACGCGTATAAAAAAGAGTGCCTACTAGCCATTAGATAGCTCAAAAAGCATGAGTAGAAATTTTAATGCAATCGGCAAGCTCTACCTCTAACTGGTCACCCGCTTGAATTGGTCCAACGCCTGCCGGAGTTCCCGTAAGAATCACATCACCCGGCTCTAAGGTAAAAAACTCACTGCTATGGCAGATCAATGGCAATACCTGATTCAGCATATGCGCACTATTACCATCCTGTCGAACTTCGCCATTCACAATCAGCTTAATATCAACATCCTGTAGGTCAGAAATTTCCGCTGGCTCAACAAAAGCAGATAACGGCGCGGCACCGTCGAAGCCTTTAGATTTTTCCCAAGGGTGGCCTTTAGCTTTTAACTTATCTTGCAGATCTCGCAGGGTTAAATCTAACCCCAGCCCAATACCCACAATGGCATTTTTCGCTTCTTGTATAGTGGCATTACTTAAGCGTTCGCCAATTAAAACACACATCTCAGTTTCAAAATGAACGGTTCCATTTGCCTTAGGAATTTCAAATGGCTGAGCCATATCAACCACACTTGTCGATGGTTTAATAAACAACATTGGCTCAGTTGGTATTGGATTATTCAATTCTGCCGCATGATCAGCGTAATTTCGCCCAACACAAACCACTTTTCCTGTAGGCAAACCAACAGCTGTACCATCAATAAAGCGATGCTGATAACTCATTAAAACCCCTTAGATAGCAACATTAATTATGAACTCAGTTTACTTGTCACAAAGCATACGAGCTAGCTTTAAGCGCTTAAGACTCGAAAATGAAGTCTAATTGCCAAGCTAAACGTAATAATCAAAACAAATATTGATCCCAATACAACACCTTCCCAACCGTAATATTGCCAGAACGGAGCCAGATACAATCCTCCCAAACTAGCCCCAAGATAATAAAACACTAAGTAAGCGGAAGAAGCAGCGGCCCGAGAATGCGTCGCCTTATGCGAGACCCAGCTACTCGCAGTTGAGTGAGCTACAAAGAACCCAAATGCATTGATGAGAAAACCCAGTACGATCAACCATAGTGATGACATTAAGGTGATTAAAGTACCTACAACAACAATCAAACAGCCTGCGGCAATAACTAATGGCTGAGGAATACGTGAAGTTATATAACCTGACATCGCAGAACCTAAAGTCCCACTAAGGTAAGTTAAAAACAGCAGTCCTAAAGCGCCTGCAGACAGATAATGCGGTTCAGCCGACAACCGAAACGTTGCATAACTATATTGGTTAATAAAAATAAAGAAGTTCAGGCCGCCGATGATATAAACCACTCTCAATAGCGGGTTCTTCAGATGGTCTAGGATATTCAAAAAAACTTGTTTAGGTTGGACCATCGCAGAGGAAAATCCCTTCGACGGCGGCAACAACCAAGCAAATACACCAATACAGAAAAGGTTCATCACACTGATAACAACAAACACTTCCTGCCACCCCAACCACTGCCCTATAGCTCCGCCGATCAAGCGCCCGCCTATACCACCTAAAGTATTCGCACTGATATATAAACCAACCGCAACCGGCAAGGCATCACAACTAAACTCATCTCCCATATAGGCAATGGCTATGGCCGGTAATCCAGCCAAACAGATACCCTGTATTCCCCGCAGCCACAACAACTGTTCAAAGCTATCAACTTGAGCCAAAGCGACACTACACAAAAGCACACCAATCAAGCTCAAACTCATCAACCGAATACGACCTAGCGCATCGGATAAAGTACCAAACAGAAGCAGTGAGCAACCTAACGTCAACGTAGTTAAGGTTAAACTCCACCCCGCCTGTAAGGGGGTAACCTTGAACGTTTCCACCAGCATAGGTAAGAGAGGCTGGGTAACGTACACATTGGAAAATATCATGAACGAGCCTAAGCATAATGCGATCATGGCCTTAAGAAACGGCTTACTTCCTACCTCAATCACCTGCTATACGCTCTCAATATAAATACCCCTACCCGCCCATATTTAGGGCCTATAAATTTGAGATCGAACAGTAACAGCCTACTAAAAATAATTAAAATATATACTTTTTATGTAAAGCATAAGAAAATCTTATAATGAACATAAAACACCTTCGCTATTTTAAAACTGTCGCAGACCTAAACAGCTTCACAAAAGCCGCGGCACAGCTGCATATCGCTCAACCCGCTATCAGCATGGCCATACAAAAGCTAGAAAGAGAGTTAGAACTAACGCTGTTCCATCGGCAAGAACGAAAGATAAGCTTAACGGATGAAGGCTCCCATCTTTATCAACATGCTTGCAGCATTCTTCAAGCCACTGAAGATGCACATCTAGAGATGAGTGAGCTGAAAGGCTTAATTAAAGGCAACGTACGTGTTGGTATACCTAGCATGCTAGGCTCATACCACTTCCCCTCTATATTGATGGCCTTTAAAGAAAGTTACCCGCAACTCAATCTAACAATCATTGATGGCGGCGCCGGAAAGTTACAGGCGCTACTGGAAAAAGGAGAGTTAGATCTCGCGGTCATAGTCGATGAAACAGCACCCGAGCGTTTAGAAACGAAGGTTTTTCTTCGCGAGCAGATGATGGTTGTTTGCCCGAAAGAACATCCCTTTGCTAACTTGGACAGCATAAGTTATCCACAGCTTTTTTCTGAACCGCTCGCTATGTTTAATAAAGGTTATTTTCATCGAAATACGGTAGACCGTATTGCAGCTGAATCAGGCCACACACCTAATATCAGCATCGAAACCAACCTAATTCCCCTGCTCAAATCAATCGTAAAAAAAGGCTTTGCCGTTTCTACGCTGATGGCCATGGTGATTGAAGACGACCCCAAACTAGTCGCTCGCCCGTTCACAAAACCCGTATGGCTAGATCTTTCAATTGCTTGGCGTAAAGAGGGGTATCTATCACAAGCCAACCAAGCTTTTGTTAACTTCTTGCTCAAACATAGCAATGATAATGCACGATAAGTTCATAGCTTGCAGCGATTTGCATTTATCTTTATGATTCGCGCAACTTTTTATGTAGGTATTTAGGAACCCATATTATGTTGAGCGTAAACGAATACTTCGACGGTACTGTGAAATCCATCGGTTTTGAAAATTCTGAAGGAAAAGTAACCTCGGGCGTTATGGCACCAGGTGAATACGAGTTTGGTACAAGCGAAGATGAACTCATGAAAGTCGTGAGCGGTGAACTAAAAGTAAAACTACCGGGATCTGAAGAGTTTAAATCATTCCCAACTGGCACTGAATTCAGCGTAGCTGCAAATCAAAGCTTCCAGTTAAAAGTAGAGCAAGCCACTGCTTACCTGTGCTTCTACGGCTAAATTTTGGCTGTATTCTAAGTACTCCTCTCTGCTGTAACTTCATCACTAAACAGAAGCGATCAGCAGGGATACCTCCCTCTAAATTATACAAAAGCTCGCTTATCCGTCTCCAATACAATTTAACTCAACTTAAATTGAATATTTTTCCACCATTCTTGGCTCTTCATTCATCCTTTTCAACTTCCTCTGTGATAATATGCGCGCATAATTTTTTAAGCGACTTAACCTGTGGCGCACCTGTTATAGGTCATCACCACGCAAAGAAGAGCTGCACACCATGAGTAATACTACCTCTCTTGATAAAAGCAAAATCAAGATCTTGCTACTAGAAGGCGTACACCAATCTGCGGTAGACACTTTTAATCAGAATGGTTACACCAATATTGAATTTCTAACAGGCTCTTTGCCAGAAGATGAATTGCTTGCGCGTGTAAAAGACGCACACTTCATCGGCATTCGCTCGCGTACTCAGTTAACGGCTGAAGTATTTGAAGCCGCAAAGAAACTAGTGGCTGTTGGTTGTTTCTGCATCGGCACCAATCAGGTGAACTTAGAAGCAGCGACAATGCGTGGTGTTGCAGTATTTAATGCTCCATTCTCTAACACTCGCTCTGTTGCCGAGCTAGTGATTGCTGAAGCAATCTTGCTTCTACGTGGCGTAGCTGAGAAAAACGCTAAAGCTCACCGTGGTGAGTGGCAGAAATCTGCTAAAAACTCTTACGAGATCCGCGGTAAAAAGCTAGGTATCGTGGGTTACGGCAGCATCGGCTCTCAGCTAAGTGTTATTGCTGAAGCGATGGGTATGCAAGTATTCTTCTACGATGTAGTGACCAAACTACCACTAGGTAATGCAACTCAAGTTGGCTCAATGAAAGAGCTACTTAACATGAGCGACATTGTTTCTTTACACGTGCCAGAAACTCCGGCGACTAAAGATATGATGGGTGAAGCTCAGTTTGCTGAGATGAAGCAGGGTTCTATTTTCCTTAACGCTGCTCGCGGTACCGTTGTTGTTATTGATGAGCTATGTAAAGCACTTGAGTCTGGCCGTCTATTGGGCGCTGCGATCGATGTATTCCCAGTTGAACCTCGTACTAACAATGACGAGTTCATCTCACCACTGCGTGAGTTTGACAACGTTATCCTAACGCCTCACGTAGGTGGTTCTACGATGGAAGCTCAGGAAAACATCGGTTACGAAGTTGCAGAGAAGCTAATCAAGTACAGTGATAACGGTTCTTCAATTACGTCTGTTAACTTCCCTGAAGTTGCACTGCCAGAACATCCAAACGTTCATCGCCTACTACACGTTCACAATAACGTCCCAGGCGTAATGGCTGCTATCAACGTTGTTTTCTCTGAAAATAGTGTAAACGTAAGTAGCCAGTACCTTCAAACCAATGAAAAAGTTGGCTACGTTGTTGTTGATGTAGATGCTGATTGTTCTCAAGTCGCTTTAGAAAACCTTAAACAGATCGAAGGCACTATACGCTGCCGTCGTTTGTTCTAAGCTTAAGTTCAAACAAGAAACGGGTGACTTAAGGTCACCCGTTTTTATTTTCCCGCCCATTTAATATCTCTATCACCCTTCCCAATACCTGATCCCGATAGAAAACGCTTTCATTAACAAGGTGATGTTTTGCACCCTTGATCAACGTTAAATCTAAATCTGGGTATAAACGTCCCAACACCTGCATATTATGCCGCCAATCAACGGTTGCATCATCAGTGCCTTGGATCATATAGATACGTCCGAAGACCGGTTTATGTTGCTCAATCCAATCTCCCCAAGCCAACATAGCGCCCACCCACCTCACGGGAATATGTTTATGTTGTAACGGATCGTGCTCTGTAATAAAGCGAATAAAAGACTCATCGTGAGAGTTATAACTATATCGGCGAGGCACACGCTTGATTACATATTTAAACCAACGAAAACGCTGCTGGATAGAACGCCATAAACTAGGACGCACTAAAGGGGCCAATAAAATACGCTCCCCCACCTCTAATAGTGCTGAGGATGGAGATAATAATTGTTGCGCCATAATCACAGCGGCCCCTGTACTCTGACCAATCATATGCAGGGGAGAAGCGAAGGATCGACTCAATTTTTTAATAAGTTCTGCCAGCTGCAATCCATAGTGTTTAAAATCATCGACTAATAAGGGATCCCCATCCGATAAACCATGACCGCTTAAGTCATAACATACAACATCCAGCCCATCAGCCAATAACCGCTCAATAAGATGACTATATAAGCCTATATGATCCATATAGCCATGCAGAATAATAACCGTCCCTTTAGCGGCCTTATTCTCCTTTTGTGAAAACGATTGTAGCGTCACCCAATTGCCATCTAATAATATCCGGCCAATTTTATAAGCCGTACAAGTAACAGCCCCTAATAACTGATAGCTTTCTAAATACCCACGCACTTGCTGATTAGGTATTCCTTCAAAAGACTCCAAATATAAGGGCAAACTTTTGACTAACATATCCCTTTCGAATAGCTGCATATAAGCATTCCCCTTGACGGAAGGCAGAATAACAAACGAACAAAAGCCTCCTTTAACTGTAGCTTATGAGATCAACTATTCGCTCTATTTATACTCAACATAAAGCATAGTTATCATACTTTAGCGCTTACTTAGGCGACATTCGACCGTGTTTACGCTACTGTTGCGTTGCACAAAGATGACTGCGTTAAATAGCAGTTTGTACTTCATATCAGTTCACGGTTGCCTCGCACCTGAACTATCTACATCTGGGGCAATTTATTATGAGTCAAAGGATACAGAGCGGCGGCCTTCAAGTTGCAGAGTCTCTATACAACTTCGTAAACAACGATGCACTGCCAGGCACTGGCGTAACTAGCGAACAGTTTTGGGCTGGTTTCGATGCACTTGTTCACGACCTAGCACCTAAAAACCGCGAGCTTCTTGCTAAACGTGACGCAATCCAAGAGCAGATCGATGCATGGCACCGCGAACGCCAAGGTCAAGCTTTCAATCTAGACGCTTATAAAGGCTTCCTTTCTGAAATTGGTTATTTGCTGCCTGAAGGTGAAGATTTCACTGCAACAACTGAAAATGTTGACCCAGAAATGGCAACAATGGCAGGTCCTCAGTTAGTTGTACCCGTGATGAATGCACGTTTTGCTATCAACGCTGCAAACGCACGTTGGGGCAGTTTATACGATGCACTATATGGTACAGACGCTGTATCTGAAGAAGATGGCGCTGAAAAGACAGGTGGCTATAACCCTGCTCGTGGCGCAAAAGTTATTACGGCTGCACGTGAATTTTTAGACCAAGCGGCTCCACTGGCAGCTGGATCTCATAAAGATTCTTCAGGCTACACTATCGCTGACGGCAAACTTGTTGTTGCAATGACCGATGGTAGCGAAGCAACACTTGCTAGCCCTGAAAAACTGATTGGCTATACCGGTGAGATCTCTGCACCAACGTCTATTCTTTTCAAAAATAACGGCCTGCATTTTGAAGTACAGATCGATCGCGAAAGCGGTATTGGTAAAGAAGACGCTGCTGGCATAAAAGATATCGTGATGGAAGCAGCGCTCACAGCGATCATGGATTGTGAAGATTCTGTAGCTGCAGTTGATGGCGATGATAAAGTTGTTATCTACCGCAACTGGTTAGGCCTAATGAAAGGCGACCTAACTGAAGAAGTTAGCAAAGGCGGCAAAACCTTCACACGTACAATCAATGCTGACCGTGAATTCACAGCATTAGACGGCTCCAACCTTGCCCTTAAAGGCCGTAGCTTGATGTTCGTTCGTAACGTAGGTCATCTAATGACTAACGAAGCGATCTTGGATAAAGATGGCAATGAGATTCCTGAAGGCATCATGGATGGCGTTGTAACTACGCTAATCTCTATGCACGACATGCAGGGCAACGGTAAGTTCAGCAACACAACAACAGGCTCTACTTATATCGTTAAGCCTAAGATGCACGGCCCTGAAGAAGTTGCTTTCGCTAACGAGCTATTTGCTCGCATCGAAGACATGCTTGGCCTAGAACGCTTCACGATGAAGATGGGCATCATGGATGAAGAGCGTCGTACAACTGTTAACCTGAAAGAGTGTATCCGCGCTGCTAAAGAGCGTGTTGTATTCATCAACACAGGTTTCCTTGACCGTACGGGTGACGAAATCCACACCTCTATGGAAGCTGGCCCAATGATCCGCAAAGGCGATATGAAAGCCGCTGCTTGGATTGGTGCTTACGAGAATTGGAACGTTGATAACGGCCTTCTATGTGGCCTACAGGGTCGGGCTCAGATCGGTAAAGGCATGTGGCCTATCCCTGATCAGATGGCAAACATGCTAGAAGCTAAGATCGGTCACCCAATGTCTGGTGCTAACACTGCATGGGTTCCATCTCCAACGGCTGCGGTTCTTCACGCAACTCACTACCACCAGGTAGACGTATTTGCCCGTCAGGACGAATTGAAAGTACGTGATCGCGCAAACCTAGACGATATCCTAACAGTACCTGTTGAAGCTAATCCAAGCTGGACAGCTGAAGAGATCCAACAGGAACTAGACAACAATGCACAGGGTATCCTAGGCTACGTTGTTCGCTGGATCGACCACGGTGTTGGTTGTTCTAAAGTGCCAGATATCAATGATGTTGGCCTAATGGAAGACCGTGCAACGCTTCGTATCTCTAGCCAGCATATCGCCAACTGGTTGCGCCATGGCATCTGTTCTGAAGAACAAGTTATGGAAACCCTTAAGCGCATGGCAGCTGTAGTAGATCGTCAGAACGAAAACGATCCTCTATACCGCCCGATGGCGGGTAACTTTGAAGAGAGCGTTGCGTTTGCAGCGGCATGTGAAGTTGTTATCGAAGGTTGCGTACAGCCTAACGGTTACACTGAGCCAGTTCTTCACCGTCGCCGTATTGAAGCTAAAGCAAAGTTTGGCGCATAAGATAAAAAACTTGGAGCTTAAGAAGCACAGTATTTAAAAGGCTTAAATGTTTAAAAGCTTAATGCATAAAAAGCTTCAGCCTTAAAACACTTAAGCCGTAAAGATTAAGCTCCTACCTATAAAAACCGCGTATCTTGGAAACAAGAACGCGGTTTTTTTGTATACCCTCAGCTTTTATTTACTTTAAACTATATGAAATTCTTTTAAGTACCTATCCGATGCTACCCACTACGCCCGCTGAAGAACTTGCAGACTTTATCACTCGCCATCCTAGGCTTGTCGTATTAACAGGTGCAGGCGTAAGCACTGACTCAGGCATACCTGCCTATAGAGACAAGCTGGGAAACTGGCGTCACGCACCGCCGGTGCAACACAAAGAGTTCATGCAGAAACAGATAGCACGCCAGCGTTTTTGGGCGCGCAGCTTAGCTGGATGGCCGTTCATTCGTGACGCCCAACCTAGCGCTGCTCACACAGCGCTAGCTGAACTCGAAAAGCTTGGCCATGTTGACCTACTTATCACGCAAAACGTTGATCGCTTACACCAGAAGGCAGGGAGTCATCATGTTATTGATCTGCATGGGCGCGCAGACGAAGTTAAATGCATGGATTGTGGCAATCGATACGGCCGAAATGATATCCACAACACGAGCCTCAGCGAAAACCCACAGTTTGAATTACCCGACACTGATGTAGCCTCACGGCCCGATGGCGATGCAGATATTGAAAGCGAAAATGTCACCAAATTCAATGTACCTGAATGTAGGAGCTGCGGTGGTGTACTGAAACCAGATGTCGTTTACTTCGGAGACAACGTCCCAAAAGAAACCGTCTTTAATGCATTAGATTGCTTAGAAGAAGCGGATGCCCTTCTGACAGTAGGTAGCTCACTTATGGTTTATTCTGGCTTCAGATTTTGTAAAAAAGCAGTTGAATGGAACAAACCTATAGCGGCTCTAAACCTCGGCGTAACCCGTGCTGATCAACTGCTCAGCTTAAAACTAAATGCAGATATCTCAGGGACGCTTCAGAAAACTACCGACCTTTTGAAATAATTTGCCTTCTTTTTTATCTGCAATAAAACATCAGATAACGTAAAATAAAGATGTACTTTATAAAGAGACCTTCACCATGGCAAACAGAGCCTGTGCCCGACACATTTTAGTTAAAACCCGCGATCAAGCAGAAAAGATAAAGAAACAACTCAAATTTGGTTCTGATTTCGGCAAGCTCGCTAAAAAATACTCTTTTTGCCCTTCAAGCAAGCGTTTTGGCGATTTAGGTGAATTTCGCCGCGGGGATATGGTCAAGCCTTTCGATGACGTAGTGTTTAAAAAGCCACTACATACGGTTCATGGCCCTGTAAAAACTAAATTTGGCTGGCACCTAATTGAAACGATCTACCGTAAGTAAACTTACGGTAGCAAGAAAACCACTTAAGCGGACCTTACGCAGTTCCGCCCCTCTTTCTTAGCATTATAAAGCGCTCTATCTGCGGCTTTGATGTGAACATCAAGATCATACACCTCCTGCTGAGTCGCAACGCCAACGCTTAATGTAACCCCTTGTGCATATAGTTCTTTAACTGGGGCATCGAGTTCAAGCTCTTTTCTAATTCTCTCTGCTATCTCAGTCGCTTCATTATGAGTCGTTTCTGATAGGAGCAAAATGAACTCCTCTCCACCCCAACGCCCTAAATAATCTTCAGATCTAAGATTACGGCTCAAGAGCTGCGATATAGCTTGAAGAACTTTATCGCCTAAAGCATGACCTCCTTGATCATTAACCAACTTAAAATAATCAATATCAACCATCAACAATGAAAGCGGGCGCCCCTTACGGCTATGGCTTCGTTTTAAGCGCTCATATCGCTCAGTAAATGCACGCCGATTCAGCAGACCAGTTAGGGGGTCTTGCCAGGCTACACTCTCTAACTCTCCCTGATAGAAATTTAAGGCTTTTACCAATAACAACAGGACAATACCCGTTACAATAAAGCATACCAACAGTGTGACGTAGACCGGTGTTAACAAGGGCTTATCCACTAACCCCTCTTCTGCTTCAACGCATAGAATTAGATCCAACTCTTCAATATGGCGCGTATTCAGTAAGTAAGTTTTTCCATCCCTCATGTATGAAAAGCGCCCCTCTTCTTGAGTCAGCAGCTTTTCAACTATTCCTGCCATTCCTGGTTCTTGGTGTAAATTCTTTGATAAAGCCCCGGCCCTATCGTGTAATAGCAGCTCCCCTTTGGGCGTAACAAAGTAAACATTATTGCCGTAACGGTCACGGTAATCAGACAATATGCCCTTAATGCTTGCTAAATTTAGTCCAAGTCCAGTAGCCCCTAAGAAGCTTCCATCTGATGTCCTAATTTTAAAATTTATAAAAATCGTTAATTCATCTCCATGTGCCATATCAGGATCGAGGTTTAACTCATTATCAGCTCTCATTTGACGCACACGGAAATACCATTCATCCCGCAGATCCTCTTCTGAGACCTGTTTCAACAAACCGTCAGCATGGTAATAGTTACGCGTCAGATCAGACACCATAAAAGCAGTAAAGGCGCCATACTTCTGCTTTACCTCTCGCAAGTAGCGCGTCACAGCCCCTATATCTTGCTCCCCCCCTAAAATCCAATCCTTTAGAAACGTATCATTACCCATAAAAGAGGAGACGGTTCTCGGCTTAATAAGGTCGCGCTGCACCTCTGCATAAATATTATCACTGGTGAGCGGGAGCTCATGCTCCACCAGCATATCGACAGCTGACTCTCGAGATAAGTAAAAACTGACGGAAGCGGTCACGGCAAATCCCACAATAATTAATAAACTGACGACCACTAACATTTGTTGCTTAAACTTCACTTATAACTTCCTTATTTATACTAGTCCTCAGCCTTACGCGCATGAAGAGCTCTAGTTTGAGTATCCATTCAAAATAATAACGTGTCTTTTGAATATAGAAATACCTTATTACTCTAAACCTATACTAAATATTCAATTTGATAAGCTTTCTCCACAATAAATTTGATAGGTATCAATTCAAGACAGATTAAATCAATGATATAATTAAGAATCATTATCAATACTATTTATCTTTAGGTGTATCTCATTTCATGCGCACTCAATTTCTGACGCTAGTGATACTTAGCACTGCCCTTAGCGCTTGTATCAGCACATCTTCTACCGATACACATTCTCCACTCACAAAGGAAGCATTGGGGCAGCACTTATATTTTGATACCCAGTTGTCAGCAAATATCACCCAGTCCTGCGCAACCTGTCATTCACCTTCTCACGGATTTGCAGACCCCCGAGACAATGGCGTAAAAGGGGCCTATTCGCTTGGAGATGATGGCAGCTCACTAGGGGACCGGAATGCACCAACGGCTGCTTATGCGATGTTCAGCCCCAATTTTCGTCTGAATAAAAAAGGCCAATATATTGGAGGTCAATTCCATGATGGCCGTGAATCCGACCTTGCAGGTCAAGCAGGGGGACCACCCACTAATCCTATAGAGATGGGCATGCCAAATAAGGAAGCAATTGTTACTCGCTTACAAGAAAACCCGCTATATATCACCTCATTCAAAGCTATATACGGTGATAATGTATTTAATGATACAGAGAAAAGTTACGCTGCTATGGCTGACAGTATTGCTAGTTTCGAGCGTACAGAACTGTTTGCCCCCTTTGACTCAAAATATGATCGCTATCTAAGCGGCGAGTATAAAATGACCGAACAAGAGGAGCTGGGGCGTACCCTTTTCTTCTCTCAGCAATTTACTAACTGCCACTTATGCCATCAGCTAAATAAATCCCAACGTCACACACAAGAAACCTTCACTAATTATGAATACCATAATATAGGCGTACCTACGAATGCTGAAGGGCGCTTAAAAAATGGAGTGGACTTAGACACAGCAGATCTGGGGTTACTCAACCACCCTGCGGTTGATGATCCTAAACAGGCCGGAAAATTCAAAGTCCCTACTCTAAGAAATATTGCGGTAACTGGACCTTATATGCACAACGGTGTCTTCCAAGACCTACGGACCGTCGTCCTGTTCTATGACAAGTACAACAGCCGTAGTAAAAAACGTCGGATAAACCCGGAAACAAGCAAACCTTGGGGAAAACCGGAAGTTCCTCAGAATCTGGCCCTCAAAGAATTAGAAACAGGCCCTGCATTAAAAGAGCAGCGTATTGATGCCTTAGTCGCTTTTATGAAAACACTCACAGATAAGCGCTATGAGCATCTAATCAACTCAAAATAACTACTGAACAATAGCTACTTGGCAATAACTAGCAGGTAGGTCATAGAAGCCTACCTGCTAATCCCTTAGGAATGATTCTCTTCCTTTCACATACTCCACTTAAAAACTGCTAGCGAATTCCATCTTTTAACTGGCCCTGTCAGCCAATGTTCAGTTTTCCTCACCTATAATCGCTTCCACTTCCCAATGCTCTTTTGTTGATGACAGCGATGCGTAAACTAATCAAAGATTTCCGTGACTATCAATTCGTATATTACTGGTATGAGAAAGGCACAGGCAGAATAAGCCCTCAGCTACCGACACTTAATCATGCAGAAGAGTGGTATGCCCAGCAGCAACGTGAAAACTATACGGGTCCTGAACGACGCAGATGTAGAAAAGATAATCACCTACTGAATCAACGCAGATCTACTGATCAGCAGCTAAACGTTGATATTGATATCTCTATTCAGAAAATTTCTGATTTAAAACAATCCTTCGCAGCCTAACGAACCTTAGGTAACTCTTGCCAATTTGAGGTATACCTAGGCGATAGAAACTTTCTTTGCATCGCCCAATCCTGTGTCACTCCTTGACCCGCAAAGGTCACACCACGAGGATAGCGTTGATTTATCGCATCTAATGTTTGCATTAAGCTCACTGACTTTCCTGATTGCAGGTCTTCACAAAACATATCACTTTGATAGTTACCCGCAGGTTGCAGCTCACTCAAAACAACGCCCGCTTTCATATAACGATAACCCGATTTATAAATAGTCCTTAACAGTAAAACTGCCTGCTTGATTAATATTCGGCTATCACTCGTCGGGGTTGGTAACTTCACACTGGCCGTATTGCGATAACGCGGCTCAAATTGAGCATTAGGATTGGTGCGGATAGATACAGCCATATGAGAAGCGACCTGCTGATCTTGACGCAACTTCTCTGCTGCTCGCACGGCATACTCACGAACAGCTTCCTCTAAGGGCTGCCGCCGTGTAATTCGTGAACTAAATGTACGACTACATAAAATTTGTTGCCTCGCTTCTGGCGCCCCCTCAAAGCCAATACAGGATACGCCCCTTAACTCTAATATGGTGCGTTCAAGCACCACCGAATAACGACTACGCATCGTTTCAGCATCACTGTTTGCTAGATCTTCCGCTGTATGAATACCGTCGATTTTCAATTTAACCGCACTTCTACGGCCCACCCCCCACACCTCCTCTACAGGCGTTCTCTGCAACAACCGTTCACGCCAACCCGGTTTACTTAGGTTTACTACCCCTAAGCTTTGTGGGAAATGCTTCGCTGCATAATTCGCTAATTTAGCGAGTGTTTTTGTCGGTGCAATTCCGACACATACAGGCAAACCGGTCCACTGGAATACCTGCGCTTTCACCTCTTGCCCATAACGATCTAAATCAATCATCCGCTCCATCCCTTGCAGGTTCAGAAACGCCTCATCGATTGAATAAACCTCGACCTGAGGCGACACCAAATCCAGTACTTCCATTACACGCGCAGAGAGATCCCCATACAATGCGTAGTTGCTCGAGAACACATGCAGATCTCCTCGATCCACATGTTCACGCACCTGAAAATAAGGCGATGCCATTTTAATCCCCATCGCTTTTGCTTCAGCTGACCGAGAGATAATACAACCATCGTTATTAGACAAAACAACGACCGCTTTACCATTCAATTCAGGGCGGAACAAACGTTCACAGCTAACATAGAAATTATTGCAATCCACCAGCGCATACATGGACTGTCCTTACCGTACCGAGTGGATGACGTTAGTCACAACACCAAAGAGTTCAAGCTCACTACCTTCAGGAAGCGTAATTGGCTTGTAATTCCGGTTACGCGGGATAAGCCGACAGGTCGGCTGTAATTCAAGCTGTTTAACGGTCAACTCACCTTCAACACTCGCAATCACAATATCCCCATGCTTTGCAGATAGAGAGCGATCAACAATCAAAATATCAGTGTGATGAATACCGGCCTCAATCATAGAATCACCTTCGACGCGAACAAAGTAAGTTGCGGCAGGGCGCTGAATCAGTAACTCATTCAGATCAAGCGTCTTCTCAATATAGTCCTGTGCAGGACTCGGAAAACCAGCAGACACGGAGGAAAGGAAAAAGGGAATTTTAAGAGCGAAACCCACTTCACTCTGAGCAAGTAAGATAGCAGACATAATAGAACCATATACTGTTTATGTATACAGTATAATATATTCATACGACGAGTGCTAAGGTGTCTGAGAATAAGCCCCTAAAAGACGATAGGTCTGTTTCTTTATAAAGGCTTTTATTTAAGCAGGCCTTGGGACAGAAAGTATCTCCCCAAACGTTTCGTAATCAATCCCCCCCAAACGCGCAATCGGATCGACCCCTTGAGCATCAACTTTTAATCGACCTTTATCATCTTCCAGCGCGACCGAGTCATCTAGCCAAATTTTCTCAATTTGACCAAAAATAAGATGCTGATTGCTATTACCTATATCCTGTTGCTGATAGAGCGTGCAGGCTAACGCTATTTTCGGCCCCACCACACGCGGCAGTTCAACACCTTCAAATGCAACCGTTTCAAGCTTACAACATTCAAGTTCTGATTCCCCGTACGGTAAAGAAGCGGAGCTATCTGTAACCTCTTGCGCTAAATCAGAACCGGCTATATGAATAACAAAACGTTCTTTCTCAATAATATTTTTATACGTATCTTTCTCAGCACCATCCGGTTTCTTCGCACCGATCGATACCATGATAACAGCCGGGTCACTACACACCGCTGAGAAATAGGAAAACGGAGCTAAATTGTAATCACCCTGGGTATTCTCAGATAGTATCCAAGCCACAGGACGCGGAATAATCACCTGCGTTAATGTATGGTAAACCGCAGCCTTTTCCATCGAGAGTAAATCTAAAATCATTTTGCCTCTTTAAAGCAGCTCAGGCTTTCACAAATATTAACCAGCACACATTATAAGCATAAAAAAGCCGCATCCTGTTACCAGAATGCGGCTTAGTATCTAATCGCTAAACGATTAAAGGCTTAGAATTTTCTCACCACGTGCGATACCTGACACACCCGAGCGAACGACTTCCATAATATTAGAAGTACCTAACGCTTCGATAAATGCATCAAGTTTGCTGCTCTTACCGACTAACTGCACGGTAAAAGTGTTAGGTGTAACGTCAATGATCGTGCCACGGAAAATATCAGCTGTACGCTTAATCTCCGCACGCACAGTGCCATTGTTAGCCTTCATCTTGATCATCATTAATTCACGCTCAAGATGCTCGCCTTCAGTCAAATCAACAACCTTAACAACATCAATCAACTTGTTAAGCTGTTTAGTGATCTGCTCAACAACACGATCATCACCAACCGTAGTCACCGTCAGACGAGACAATGTCTCGTCTTCTGTTGGCGCTACTGTAAGCGATTCAATATTGAAGTTACGCTGCGAGAACAATCCAACGACACGAGACAATGCGCCCGGTTCGTTTTCCATCAATACAGAAATAATATGACGCATGATTATGTTCTCTCCGTTTTGCTTAGCCACATATCGCGCATAGAACCACGAGGTACCTGCATTGGGTAAACGTGCTCAAACGGATCAACAGCAATATCCATAAATACCATACGATCTTTCATCGCAAATGCTTCACGCATAGCGCCTTCAAGATCTTCGTAACGCTCAACTTTGATACCAACATGGCCATATGACTCCACCAGCTTCACAAAATCAGGCAATGACTGCATGTAAGACTGAGAGTGACGTGACTCATAGTTCATATCCTGCCACTGACGAACCATTCCCAAAGACTGGTTATTCAAGCAGATAACCTTAACCGGAATATCATACTGGCTGATCGTTGATAGCTCCTGAATATTCATCTGGATACTACCTTCACCCGTTACACAAACTACCTCTTCTTCAGGGAAGTTCATTTTAACGCCCATAGCCGCCGGTAAACCGAAGCCCATGGTGCCCAAACCACCGGAGTTAATCCAACGCTTAGGTTTGTTAAATTTGTAGTACTGCGCAGCAAACATCTGATGCTGACCTACATCGGAACAAACGTAAGCATCACCATTAGTAACTTTGCTTAACATCTCGATAACTTGCTGAGGCTTCATTAGCTCAGAGTCATCAGTGTTGAAACGACCGCCGTGACGTCCACGCCACTCTTCGATCTGTTCCCACCATGTTTTAAGGCTTTCAGCGCAAGGCGTATTTTTAGCAGCCTGAACCTGTTCTAGCATCTCTTTAAGTACAGCCTGTGCAGGACCTACGATAGGTACATCCGCTTTAACCGTTTTAGAGATAGATGCAGGATCAATGTCGATATGAACAATCTTCGCTGTTGGACAGAACTTATCTGTACCATTGGTTACACGGTCATCAAAACGCGCGCCCACAGCCAAAATCATATCACTATGATGCATCGCCATATTTGCTTCGTAACTACCGTGCATGCCCAACATGCCAATAAACTGAGGATCTGTACCTGGATAGCCACCCAAGCCCATCAGTGTATTTGTAACGGGGTAACCCAGCTCTTTAGCTAATGCGATTAATTGTTCACTCGCATCACCCATAATGACACCGCCACCGGTATAAAGTACTGGGCGTTTTGCAGCCAGTAACATATCTACCGCTTTTTTAATCTGGCCAGTATGTCCTTTAGAGATCGGATTGTAAGAACGCATTTTTACGCTCTTAGGGTATTCATATTCGTAGCGTTCAGTCGGAGCCGTCATATCTTTAGGGATATCGACAACAACAGGACCTGGACGGCCACTTTCCGCTATATGGAAAGCCTTTTTAATGATTTCAGGAATTTCTTCGGGCTTCTGTACGCTAAAGCTATGCTTAACGATTGGACGAGAAACACCGATCATATCGGTTTCCTGGAAAGCATCTTCACCAATCAGGTGTGACATAACCTGACCTGTGATAACAACCATCGGGATAGAATCCATGTATGCCGTCGCAATACCTGTAACAGCATTGGTAGCACCTGGACCAGACGTCACTAATGCAACACCGGCTTTACCGGTTGCACGTGCGTATGCATCTGCCATATGCGTAGCAGCTTGCTCATGACGAACCAAAACGTGTTCGACTTCATCCTGCGTGAAGATAGCATCATAAATATGCAGTAATGCTCCACCAGGGTATCCGTATATAAATTTAACGCCTTCATCACGAAGAGCGCGAATAACCATTTCTGCGCCTGAAAGTAATTCCACTTTTTTCACCCTCTAACGACGTCAGTGTCTCGTTACTGACGAAATTAACAGTTTTTGTTTCTGTAACGTTGAACGTGCCTGCACCAGACAAAATTGTTGAATCTCTAGCTATCTCACTCGGAACCATTCCAGGGTCGAGCTGAAGGTCCACGTTCGGGTGTGTGCCGGTGTTGGGGATCGCCCAACCGACAGACCTTTGAGAAACGGCTATCAGAAAGCTGTCTCCCTAAGCTTCGGGGTTACCTACACACTTAAGGCCTCAAAATTCGAGGCGGTTATTGTAGCCTAGAGAGGCGCGTTCTTTCAACAAAAACGTACCGCACATGCGAGATACAATCAGTTTATAAAGAGATGCTACCCAGAATGGATTGTTCGGGTTATAGTTTTCTTATGCACAAGGTATAAATACGCCTTATTTAGTAACGGCAACCTATTCTCTGTTTACAAGGTATTCCCATGAGTGTCACAGAAATTAAAAACAAAGAACGCGTGATTAACGAACTCACATCTTTTATTCGTAAAGTACTGGTTGAACCTGAAATTTGCGAAACAGCACTCAATATTGCACGCGAGCACTTAAACGATGAAAATCCTGAAGTCGTCATCGCAGATGCGTTATCTGCTACAACCAATATCAAGATTCCTGTGGAACATAGCGAGGCAGATAGACTGTTTCTTGAAGTTTTAATAGACGTTATTAAAGATGAGAAAGCGCTCTATTAAGCCGTAGAAAAAGCACTCAGAGCTTTTAGTTTGGGAGCTGGAAAGCTCCTCAGAACACATAAAGAAGGCTGTCAAAAACAGCCTTTTTTCATATTTATTTTTTAGGCTTTTTACCTAAACTAGAGATATAACTAGTCAAGATCTCTAGCTTTTCCGGATCATTATCAACAAACTGAACATCCACACTAATAAAATTAGTTTGCGTGCTTTTTTCATTCGCGTGCAGCCCCAAAATAAAACCATTCATCTGAGCAACACTACCACCATTTGGCTGTTCAATATCCACAACGGCTTGCTCTAACAAGTTAGGTATACCATCTTCCCGTTTTACCGCCACCTGCACTGTTTGCAAGGTAATATCTTTAATAGCACAACGTAGTGCACCGGCAGAAACTCGCAGTTGTGCCAAGCCCTTAGGTTTTTTAGCCTGCTTAGCTGATGCCGCAGTTTTACCTGCAGCCAACATCTGTGCGGCTTTACGACGAGACCCTGAGCTGGTTTCAAGTCGCTTACCTACATACTTCTTAATTTTTTCTACTAACTGTAAGTCCTCGAAAGGCTTGCCCATGTAATCATTTACACCGGCTTGAATCGCTTTTAAAACATAATCACGTTCACCACGACTGGTAATCATGACAAAGGGAACATCGTTATAGCTAGCTTGCTGTCTTGCCCACTGCAACAGTTCCAAACCAGACATTCCAGGCATTTCCCAATCACATAAAATCAAATCATAACTTTCGCCACTCATTAATTTTCGACCCGCTTCACCATCTTCGGCCGCATCAATGTGATATTCAGGAAAATGGTCACGTACTATTCGTGAAACATGATCGCGAATGAATCGCGCATCATCAACAATCAGCACTTTAGTCTGGCTCATTACATCCCTCATATTATTTTAAAATCAAACACCAACAACTTATTCAGAATAGATGATCAAGAACATAAATGCACTCCTATAATCATTCTCAAAGATCAATCTAAGTCGTATTGCTGGAATTAGTAATTGCGAAAACTTGTTTTCAAGCAAGCTTAGAAATACCCCCAATTCCTATGACTTGTGAAACACAAAACATAGTCTCTTCTCCGCTTCCAATAAATCTATTTAGAGAGAAAACAACATACAATACTGCCAAGTGAGTATTTCTGAGATCCCAACAAACATTAACACTAAGTCCAACCAGGGTCAGAGACAACACAATTCCGGCCCGTTTTTTTAGCTGCATATAACGCATGATCAGCACAATACAACAGCTGATCTTGATCACGAATACCATGCTCAGTAGACGCAACTCCAATACTGACCGTCAATGAAATCGGTAAGTCTATACAATTCAAAGATAGCGTTCTTACTTGATCCGCTAACGCTGTTGCGTCTTTAATATTTGTCCCGGGAAAAATACATAAAAACTCCTCTCCCCCCCATCTAACTAACAGATCCTCAGCTCTCAAAACGGTAGGCCATATTTGACCTAATTGGCGTAAGGCTTGATCTCCAACACTATGTCCAAAATCATCGTTAAGTTTTTTAAAATGATCAACATCGATCATTAAAACCGATATAGGTTTTTTCAATAGATCATCACCCGCAAGTAGCTTACATAAATAGTTAACTCCATGACGCCTGTTTGCTATGCCTGTTAACTCATCATGCATGGCTAGATGTTTTAGCTGGCGGTTCTTTTCCTTCAATTCCTCTTTCTGATGTGCCAACTTTACTTCCAACTCTCTGCGATCACGCACATCACGAACAGCGGTAATACGTACTTCACGGTTATCCCAGAAAGCAGTTCGCCCACTTACCTCGACTGGCACTCGCTCACCATCAGAACGAATTAAATCAATTTTATAGACCTGTTGATAATCGGCCAAAATACGCTGACGTACTAAATCCCGATCAGAAGGTGCTATAAACTTCATCATCGGTTGGTCAACAATATGTTCACGGGGTTGATTTAGTAGACTGACGCATTGATCATTGCAATCAATAATAACGCCTTCACATGTCACAGCGATAGCTTCAAAAGCAGCATCGGCTAGACGCCTGAAACGCTCCTCACCTTCTTGATTGATAACCTTTAAATGCTCAACTTCACGTATATCTTTAGCGATACCTAAGAAACCGCGAATATTACCCTCTTCATCATTTATCTGAGTCACAGAAAGTAACACCGGGATACGTTCACCCTCTTTACTGATGTAGGTCCAACGGTTCTCTGAAGGTTTTCCTAAACGAGCACGCGCTACAAACACCTCGAAACCGGTCACTTGAACACCTAATTCTTTACTGAGAACCTCACCGTACTCCACAACCTCTGCGTGATCATGAATCAACAGAGGTGTTTCTTTACCAACTAACTCCTCCTTGGAATAACCCAAAAGATCAACAGCATATTGATTACAGTAATAGATAAGGCCATCTAGATCGGTAGCAATGACAGTAAAACGCGCACTATCAAAAATGGCTTTGTACAACACTTCAGCGGACTGAAACAAGAGCATTACCTTATTAAACGATAACAGTGACAGTTACTTTCAAAGTGTAGAACCGATACAAAGATATTGCCCAATTTCAAACAAGAAAAAAGCCTATGCTTCTTCAAACATAGGCTTTCTGTGTGACTAAACGGACGAACATCGCTTAATGAAACACAAACTCCCCTTGTTCCACATCAACCCCGATTTCAGTACCTGGCAAATACTTACCCGCAAGGATCTCCAACGCTAACGGGTTTTCAATCCACTGCTGAATAGCACGTTTTAATGGACGTGCCCCATAGACAGGTTCAAAGCCTACATCGACCAGCTTATCCATAGCGGTGCTCGTCAATGTTATGCTGAGCTCTCGCTCAGCTAAACGCTGCTGCAAACGCTGTAGTTGAATATTCGCTATGCCAGCCACCTGTGATTTTTTCAAACTATGGAATACGACAACTTCATCAATTCTGTTAATAACTTCAGGACGGAAGTGCATTCCAACTGATTCCATTACCGCTTTATGCATAAGCTGATAATCATCGTCATCACTAAAGTTTTGAATCAAATCAGAACCTAGATTTGAGGTCATCACCACGATCGTGTTTCTAAAATCTACGGTTCGACCTTGACCATCGGTTAAACGACCATCTTCGAGCACCTGAAGCAATATATTAAAAACATCAGGATGCGCTTTCTCAACCTCATCCAGTAATAAAACCGAATAAGGTTTACGTCGAACCGCCTCAGTTAGATAACCACCCTCTTCGTAACCGACGTAACCTGGGGGTGCACCAATCAAGCGAGCGACGGAATGCTTCTCCATAAATTCAGACATGTCGATCCGTACCATCGCCTCTTCCGTATCAAAGATAAAACGCGCTAATGCTTTACACAGTTCAGTTTTACCGACACCGGTTGGGCCTAAGAAAAGGAAAGACCCGTTAGGTCGATTTGGATCTGAAAGTCCCGCACGCGAACGACGAACCGCATTAGATACGGCAGTAACCGCTTCTTCCTGACCAATAACGCGACTATGTAACTCCGCCTCCATACGTATTAATTTATCACGCTCACCCTCCAACATTTTGCTGATAGGGATACCTGTCCAGCGCGAAACAACCTCCGCCACCTCCTCTTCGGTGACTTTATTACGTAACAATTTGGTTTCCGGCTGCCCTTGCTCTTCTGTTTCCGCGGCAAGTGCTAACTGCTTCTCTAATTCAGGAATTTTTCCATACTGCAGTTCTGACATCTGCTGCAAATCACCTGCTCGAGTAAACTTTTCTAATTCAATACGAGCAAGGTCAAGTTCTTCTTTAACTTTTTGTGATCCTTGAAGCGCTAGCTTTTCAGTTTTCCATACTTCATCTAGATCTGAGAACTCTTTTTCTACACTCTGAATCGTACCCTCAAGTTCTTTTAAACGCTGCTTTGCCGCGGCATCTTTCTCTTTTTTCAGTGCTTCGCGTTCCATTTTTAACTGAATAAGACGGCGCTCTAAACGATCCATATCTTCCGGTTTAGAATCCATCTCCATACGAATCCTAGAACCCGCCTCATCAATCAAGTCAATCGCCTTATCTGGAAGCTGACGATCGGTAATGTAGCGTTGAGAGAGTTTGGCAGCGGCGATAATCGCTGAGTCTGTGATATCTACGCCATGATGAACCTCATAGCGCTCTTTTAAGCCGCGTAATATCGCTATGGTGGACTCTTCATCCGGCTCATCCACAATCACTTTCTGGAAACGACGCTCTAAAGCTGCATCCTTTTCAACATACTGACGATATTCATCCAGTGTTGTAGCACCCACGCAATGCAACTCACCACGTGCCAATGCAGGCTTCAACATATTGCCTGCATCCATTGCCCCTTCACCTTTACCGGCACCAACCATGGTATGTAGCTCATCAATAAACAGAATGACCTGGCCTTCCTGTTTTGACAGTTCATTCAAAACAGATTTTAAGCGTTCTTCAAACTCACCGCGGAATTTAGCCCCGGCAATCAGAGCTCCCATATCGAGTGAAAGCACCTGCTTACGTTTAAGACCTTCCGGCACTTCACCATTAACTATACGCTGCGCTAAACCTTCGACAATGGCCGTTTTACCTACACCAGGCTCGCCAATTAATACCGGATTATTCTTCGTACGACGCTGCAAAACCTGAATAGTACGACGAATCTCATCATCACGACCGATGACTGGGTCCAACTTACCGGCCTCAGCCCGAGCGGTCAGATCTATACAAAACTTATCTAAAGCCTGTCGATTGCCTTCCGCATTGGGGTCCTGCACCGACTCGCCTCCTCTTACTTGATCGATTACCGCTTCTAAACGCGCTTTATTAACACCCAAATCAGCTAACAGTTTCCCTGCAGGTGACTTATCCCCAACCAAAGCCAAGAGCACTAACTCGCTGGCAATATATTGGTCACCACGTTGCAGGGCTATTTTCTCAGCTTTATTAAAAATACGTGCGACATCTTGAGAAAATCGAATGTCTCCATCGGGCGTTTCTACCCGAGGCAACTGTTCGATTAGCTGCTGAACTTTCGCTTTTAAGCGTTGAATATCGACTCCCGCTTGGGCTAAAAGCGGAATCGTTCCGCCCTGCTGCTGTTCGAGCAAAGCCTGTAAAATATGAACCGGTTCAATGTAATTATGATCAAGACCAACAGCTAACGATTGAGCATCTGCTAGTGCTTCCTGAAGTTTGGATGTCATTTTATCCGGACGCATATACCCTCCATTAATTTCAACCATGCACGCGAATCAAAGCCATCAATCTTCGTATTCAATAATTGAGGAATGACTCGTAAAAGCATTCTTTATATAAGGGAGATATGTGGGTTGAAAGCGTTCGATTCAAGAGAAGGCGAACAAAAAACAAACAGAAAAGAAA
>DJLT01000041.1:0-60644 GCA_002435145.1 Neptuniibacter sp. UBA6509 | reverse complement strand
AAACAGAAAAGAAATATAAGCAGTATAAAACTGACTTGAAACGACACCGTAAATTCAGCAGGGGCGTAGGCTTCCCCACTTTTTATTGAGTAAAAAAATCATTTATAGCAGATCCATAAAACGCTTTTTATTATCTTCAATAAATTGACGAATATGTAACGTATTCGCATCATGCTCACTTAAAAAAACAAGAATGGTATTATTATCTAACTGGAAACCACTAAATAAATTATCTCCAATTTCCATATGCGTCTCATCATAACCTTGTGCACTCTTGGCTGCACTTTTAAAGATATATACCAATGACTGCTTAGCAACCGCCAAATGTTTTCTATATTCAGAAGGGAAAGTGGATTCTTTAATCTCTCCTCCTTGTAAAAAACATCCATACAAGATTAATCCCTCTTCTTGCATCTCATGCCAGATAGTCATTTTCTATACTCCACTGCAGTAAATCACTGGCCTGCTGTTTCAGTACCGGTAACGAAATATCTTTATCAGAACGTAAACACAGTGACTGATTTTGATCATTAAAAACCGACAAGGTATCTACATTCGCCCCTGCAATGACAATATTGTTAACCGCGCCCAAAAAGCTCGCTTTGTCTGAAATAGCACTCGAAAGACGATCAAGATTACACATAAGAGACTTCGTCGATTTATCATCTATATTTGAGCACAGCACCTCTTGTTGATCGCCCAGATGAATAGCACCTAGAACACCTCGTTTATTCATTGCGGCATCCAACAAAGTTTCTTCATAAAGTGGTTTGTAAAAATCGAGTGAAAAACCATTATTATCAAGCAAGCGTTCACAAACTTGATCCCAATTGATATCTCGCTCTACGGCAGATATTAACTCCTCAACAATACCTAAAACAGCACGAGGATCTCGCGCATCAATAAACATGACGGTTGTCATGATGCCTAAATTTTTAATCGCTTTTAAATAGCTCTGGTAATCGGGGTTAGCTTCAACATCCGCATGTGTAACCGCAATAATTAACCTTCGTTTCTGCAAATAATCACTAAACTCTTTTGCATAAAAACGAATATCCCTAAAAGGGTCTTTACGGGTATTATCAACCATCAACACCATGCCGATAGCATCATGAGCAAACTCACAAGCCAGCATCTCCCACATAAAGCGAAAGCGTTCCTGACCGGGCGTTCCATAAAGATGCACACGAGCTTCTTTAGTGAGATCTAAAACACCATAATCCATTGCGATTGTGGTATTTTTTTTTCGTCTAACAGTCACGTCACTCGCTTGCGCATCGGTATCAAGTGTTTCAATATCACTTAACGAGCGTATTGCTGTTGTTTTCCCTGAACAAACTGATCCTGTAAACAGGATCTTATAATCCTTCATTCATACATTCCTTAATCTACAAGAAAATCATATCTATTCAGTGTAGACGGCTACCACTAAACAAAATAAAAAAACTTATAGAAAATCATAGAGAAAATACCAAGAAACCCTATTAGCCCTTTAGTTAACAAGGTTTATCGCATGCGAGCAGTGGGAATGATATGCAGAATAAGTCGAATAAAGGCTGAATATATTGAGTATAGAAATTCAATAAGGAAAGATTAGGGTATAGCTTTAGGCTAACATCCGTTCAACTTCAGCCTGTAATACTTTACTTTGTATCTGTTTAATATGCGCCCTTACTTGAGTAACACTTGTTTCTTTATCCGATAAACAAACTAAAACAGTATCTGCTTTTAATAAAAAGCCACTTAGCCTTTTATCGCCGATCTCAAGGTGAGCTTCATTATGTTTACTTTTATGCTTCGAGACATTCAAAAATATATAGCTAAAAGTTTGCTTAGCTATAGTTTCATGGTTGCGCACTTTTTTGCCAAAGGAGGACGTCACAACCTGCTTTCCTTTGAGCACACAGCTACAGAGAACAAGCCCTTCTTTATCTACCGATCCTAGCAAATCACTCATTACTGGCTCCACTGCAAAAGATCTGCCGCTTGCTGCTTAACAACATTAATACTTAACTCCTTTTCAGAACACAAACCAAGCGCTTGCTTTTCCTCTACAAAGACAGAGAGTGTTTCCTGCTGCGGACCACATAAAACCAGATCATCGATACTCCCCATAAAAGCCGCTTTCTTTTCCAAAGCCGTCACTAGATTAATCATAGAACGTAATAGCTCTTTATTCTGCTTATTACTGATATTAGAGCTCAGCACATCACGTTCAGCTCCAAGATGTATAGCCCCGGTAATACCGCGGGTATTCATAGCTGCATCAAGCAATGAAACGTTATTGATATCAGAGGTTAACGCTTCAACCTCGCCTCCCTCTTCAGGCATCGTACTATTGACCTCTAAACGCTTTCCCAATCCATCCCAGTCAATATTCTTTTCACGATGACCTACCAGCTCG
The DNA here is from genome assembly GCA_002435145.1 of Neptuniibacter sp. UBA6509. GTDB lineage: Bacteria > Pseudomonadota > Gammaproteobacteria > Pseudomonadales > Balneatricaceae > Neptuniibacter. Next base: position 58,240 of record DJLT01000041.1, on the reverse strand, counting down.
CTCACGATGGTTAACACTGAGGCCGGATCCCTAGCATCAATAAAAAGAACCGTGGTAAATAAGCCCATAGATTTGAGCTCTTCCATATAATAATCATGGTCAGGCTCAGCTTGCTCATCAGCATGGGTCACAGCAATAATCAGGCGGCGACGAACAATAAAATCCCTAAACTCTTCGACATAAAAACGAATATCTTTGAAAGGATCAGTTCGCGTGTTGTCCACTAACAAAACCAATGCTTCGGCATCATGCACTAGATCGCTCATCATAAGTTCCCACATGAACTTAAAACGTTCCTGACCGGGCGTGCCATACAGATGAAGTCTAGCGCTATCTGACAGATCTAAAACACCATAATCCATTGCGATGGTGGTTTTTTTCTTACGGCGAATAGCTGAATCGCTAACACTTGCATCCGTATCCACTGTTTCTATATCACTTAATGAACGAATTGCAGTGGTTTTTCCGGAACAAACAGAACCAGTGAACAGAACTTTATAATCAGTCATATTAAATCCCTTATAACTTCAAGATGGGACGATTGAAGCAATAGCAGACCGCCTCAAATTGCAGAGAACTATACCTTAGCCATAACAGCGTTAACCACACTACGGCAATTTAGGTGGGACATACGTTTTTTGGGGTAAGTTCATTTTTAGCCGAAATCGAAAAAGTTGCAACCCTATTCAAATTCTAAATTTAGATTGAATCGCTACTAACCGCTTTAAGACTACCCACTACTAAACAAAAGACCTATAAAAACAGTGGAATTTCATGATACCAAGCGGCAAACTGTTATCTATCGACACACAAATCAAAAATAAAAAGAAAAAAGGTGTGAAATGTATATCTCATTTGATCACTACAACGAGTTAACAAGCGCGATTCAAAAAGAGCCACTCTCTACTAATGAGTACTGGCTAATACTACTCTCTGACAAACACCAACCTCAGCTAGAAGAGATCATCACTCATCTAGACAATCTCGGCATTCGTTTTTTTGGCGCTATATTCCCAGGACTCATTCATGGAAAGAGAATGCTAAACAGTGGCGCCATCATTAGGAAAGTACGCTGTCTGTCGCCTCCAACCCTCATATCTCTTCCAACGAATCAAAGTGATATCAAAAAAAACTTACCTGCTTATAAAGACATTCCTGAAACAGGATCAACCTGCTTAACTTTTATTGATTGCCTATCAACAGGCATCGATGATTTTCTCCATCATGTTTATAACCGTTACAATCAGCGCTGTAGTTACTTTGGCGCGGGCGCGGGGAATAACGATGTAACACTAGGACATGCGGTATTTGGCAATTGGGGCTGTGAAAGCCATAGTGCCGTCATCGCAATTATTGATCAGACAAGCAGCTGCATTGCTCAACATGGATGGGAGAGACACAGAGGCCCGTTTGTTGCGAGTAGAACCACAGGGAATGTAGTACATGAACTCGATTGGGAAGATGCAGAGACAGCCTACCGAGATGCCCTGCCCGAAAAACTGAGAGCGACCCCGCCCGACCGTTTCTACAAAGATGTCACACCAAGATACCCCTTTGCGGTAGAGCACCCTGGATCAGAGGATGTCGTCAGAGACCCTATTTCACTCTGCGGCAACGGCGATGTTATGTTCCTATCAGATATACCTCAAGGCGCGCTACTTTATATGGTGAAAGGTTCCCCGGAACAGCTCATTAGTGCCGCCAGCAAAGCCGTAACTGAAGCCATGGAAAAAAAATCCAGCCATATATTAGTCTGTGACTGTTTATCTAGAACCGCAGCACTAGGGCATCAATTCCCAACCGAATTGAGAGAGGTTTCCGAAAAAGTGTCGGCTGCACAAGATGATGTCACGGTAGAAGGCGTCATAGCACTCGGGGAAATTGCTAGCAACGGCGAGAAAGCAACCAACTTTTATAACAAAACATTTGGCATCTGTAGTTTTCATGACTGATCATCCAGCTGATATTTGGTCTGACCTCCAGCGAATGTATGAACTTTCACTTGCTGTTGGAAATAGCCTTGATCCTAATGAAGTTTGCCGCCAATTTGGTAATGAGCTCATGCGCCAGAGCGAACTCAATTATGTTGGAATTTGGACGCTACCAGAGAAACATGAAGCTGAGCTTCCTATATACCATTTGCAGTACGCTTTCCCTTTCAGTCGAGCGATACACTCACAACTAACTCCTGAGCATCCGGCTCTGCAAATAGATGATGAAGAGAGCTTTATCTTCTATAGCTGTGCCGACTCTCTATTGGCAAATAGATCCCGCAGAAGAAAATACATCAAACAGTTTTTGCGCCCTGTTTCGCTTAGGCTCATTAGGCTATATACGCCTTCTAAGGGACAAAGAAACGTTCAATCTACGAGAATTACGTCAATTAAGAACCCTTATCGATAAATTTTACATCGCATTAAAGGGGGCCTTAGCTTACGAACGTCTTAATACCGAACGGATTTTCTTAACCTCTTTAATCAACAATATTCCTGATCTTGTCTGGCTTAAAGATATGGAGGGGGTCTATGTATCTTGCAACTCCCGTTTTGAAGAGTTTTTTGGTGCCCTAGAGCATCAGATCATAGGGAAAACGGATTACGATTTTGTAGACAAAGAGCTCGCCGACCATTTTAGAGAAAAGGACCAAGATGTTACAGATGCAAACGCCCCTCTGGTTAATCAGGAGTGGGTGACCTTTGCTAGTAATGGACAACGGGTTCTGCTTGAAACCATCAAAACACCGATGGGCTCCCCAACCAATGAAACATTCGGTGTGCTGGGCGTTAGCAGAGACATCACCCCTCTACATCACGCTCAACAAGCCGTTAAAGCTAGCGAATCACTGTTTAGAAGCTATTTTGAATTAGGTTTAATTGGAATGGCTCTCATATCTTCTGAGGGGAAATGGATTCAAGTAAACCAGTATTTATGCGAAATGCTGGGCTACTTGGAAACAGAATTAAAGAGTGAACCACTCACAAAATATATCCACCCTGATGATCAATCCATCTTCGCCGATATGCTTACAGAACAAGAGCTACCGCTACGCAAGAACAGACGCGTAGAGATCCGTTTTTTGCATCACCAAGGCTTACTTATCCATTCTGAAATTGCCATGAGCACCCTACAGACAGAAGATAGGGGGCTTCAATACATCACTCTAATTTCAGACATTACGGAACGTAAGCAAGCTGAGCAACAGCTAAGCCTAGCTGCAAGTGTTTTCGAACATGCAAGCGAAGGCATCATGATCACTAATGATCAAGGTCTGATTATTAATGTAAACCAAGCCTTTGAAAGCCTGACTGGGTACAAATTAAAAGAAGTGATTGGTAAAACGCCCAGCATGCTTAAGTCAGGACACCACAGTGAAGAGTTCTTTGCTTCTATGTGGCACAGCCTTCGCCAAGACAAACATTGGAGAGGAGAGGTCTGGAACCGTAATAAATCCGGTGAGATCTATGCAGAGTTACTAAATATAGCGGCCGTGCAAAACAGACATGGTGTAACAACTCACTATGTGAGTATCTTTTCAGACATTACCCAATTGAAAGAGCATCAGCATGAGCTAGAGAAAATGGCACACTTCGATGCACTCACTCAGTTGCCTAACAGAGTGCTCTTATCTGATCGTTTGAAAACAGCTATCAGTCACTGCCAGCCCTCTGAAATGATGGCGATCGCCTATATTGATCTTGATGAGTTCAAACCGATTAACGATACCTACGGACATGATACAGGTGATCTATTACTTATAGAGGCCTCAAAGCGCATGCGTAATCGACTTGATAAGCACAACGAACTTGCAAGGTTAGGAGGTGATGAGTTTATTGTCATACTTAATAATCTAACCTCCGCATCCCAATGCAGAAAGATTTTAGAAGAGCTTCTGGATACGCTTTCTCACCCATTTATTATTAGGCAACAGACACTTACTATTTCAGCCAGTATCGGTGTCACCGTATACCCTGAATACAATGCAGATCCAGACACACTGATAAGACATGCTGACCAAGCGATGTACACTGCAAAACAAACAGGCCGAAACCGGTATCATTTCTTTGATCCTGCTTTTGATAAACAAACCCAAGACCAACATAGGACTCAAGATGAGATTTCAGCCGCTCTAAGCAAAAAAGAGTTTGTGCTTTACTACCAGCCCAAAATTAATATGCATAGTGGCAAGGTATATGGTGTTGAAGCCTTGATTCGTTGGCAACACCCTACACTAAATTTGCTACCACCAAATAGCTTCCTGCCATTTATAACCGACCTTAAGCTTGCAACTGCACTAGGGAACTGGGTAATGGAAAAAGCGATTTCCCATTTGAGAATATGGCGTTTAGCCGGTCTTGATCTTTCAACCAGCATCAATATTTCTGCGCAACACTTACAAGATTCATCATTCCCGAATCACCTCTCAACACTTTTAGAAAAGTACCCTGAAGTCCCACCCGCAGCCATTGAGCTAGAAGTACTAGAAACCACCGCATTTGATGATCTAAGCGCTGCATCGGATATCATTAAGAAATGTCGTCTTTTAGGCGTTCGCTTTGCTTTAGACGACTTCGGAACCGGATACTCATCACTAACCTATCTACGAAAATTCCCTGCAGATACCGTTAAAATTGATCGTAGTTTTATAATGGATATTTTAGAGGACGAAGAGGATAAAGCGATTGTCGGTAGCATTATCGATTTAGGACATGCATTTAATAAAGAGGTGATTGCTGAAGGAGTAGAAAGTGCTGATCATGGCCACTGTTTATCAGAGATGGGATGTAACCTTGCCCAAGGCTTTGGTATCGCAAAACCTATGCCCGCTGACCATATTCCAGATTGGGTATCTGCATTTAATCTACAAAAACATTGGCAAGATCAATCCACCAAAAAGTCAAAATAGGTATCCGTATACGGCTCATCTTGCAGGGTGAAATGCCACCACTCCTGCTGAAACGGTATAAAACCATATTGAACCATAAGCGTCTGCAACAGCATTCTATTCGCTCTTGCCTGCGCAGAAATATCTTGGCTATCGATCCAAGATTCAGGACCAAAAAAGTCAAACTCTGTCCCCATTTCAAGCTCTTCACCCGTCTGCAAATCAATGAGCGTTAGATCAACCGTACTCCCTCGGCTATGGCTTGAATGACGAACCAAATAACCCCGTTTAAACAACTCCCCTCGCTGAAGGCTAGGAAAAAAACGCGCTTTTGACGCACTAGGCTCAGACTGTTCACACCAATCTATAAAATGATCAACCGCTTGCTGCGGACGATAAGCATCAAACACTTTAATACCTAGGCCAAATTCAGCTAACGCATGCTGTACACGTAGAAGCGCTTGAGCAGCTGGGGACGTAATGAGGCATGTTTCACGCTGATAACCTTTGACCCTTAAGCCAACAAAGTTATCCCCGCTAAAATACTTAAGGTCTAAAACCGCAGAGGGAACAATACTCAGCAGATCAACAAACAGTTCAGGGCGCACCGTTTTATCAGACAAATCTATCTCCAACAGCCATAAACAACTTCTTCAATCATTCGAGCCAGATCAAACTCGCTAAACGCCCTGTTTGACCATCTCGACGATAGGAGTAAAAACGTTCACTGTCACTATAGGTGCACAGATCTGAACTAGAAACATTAACCACGCCCTGACTGCGTAGGCGCATTGCGGCTAACTCATAAATATTGGCCAAGTACTTAGTATGTTTTGAATCAACAGGTTTAAACGCTACGGAAGCCTCTCGGCTGTTATCGCAAAACTGCTCGCGTACTTCAGCACCGACTTCAAATGCATCAGGTCCAATCGCAGGCCCAAACCACACATGTACATCACTTGGATCAGGATAGAGGCTTAAAGTATTTTCAAGTACGCCATTTAACAAACCTCGCCAGCCTGCGTGCGCAACAGCTACTTTACTCCCGGCACTGTCACTAAAAAAAACAGGAAGACAATCCGCGGTCATAACAACACATGCGAGTCCCTTCTCATCAGTCCAGCAAGCATCCGCTTCACGACGAACAGCATCATCCTGAGCTTGAACCAGCTCGATTCCGTGGACTTGAGACAACCATTGAGGTTCACGTGACAGTTTTAAACTGGATGACAACAATTCACGATTTTTGCGAACATCAAGCTCAAGATCAGAAACATGATCTCCTACATTTAGCGCCGCAAAAACGCCTTGGCTGACCCCGCCGAGCCGTGTAGTAGTTAGGGCATGCACATGTTTCGGGGCTTTCCAGTTAGCCGTCACAAAATCCATTATTGACTAGATCTCTTCATCAGCCGCATCAACATCCTCAACTAGAACATCGAGTAATTTTTGGAAGTCATCAGGTAGATCAACCTCCCAGGAAACCAGTTCACCCGTATGTGGGTGCCATAACTCTAATTTTTTCGCATGTAATGCTTGGCGCTTAAAATTACGCAGCGTATCAATCATTTCATCACTACAGCCTTTAGGTAAACGGAAGCGACCGCCGTAAAGCTGATCGCCCACTAAAGGATAGTTAATATGCGCCATATGCACACGGATCTGGTGGGTACGCCCGGTTTCTAGCTTCAATCGAATATGCGTATGCGCACGTAGCTTTTTCAACAAACGGTAATGTGTCACCGCCTCTTTACCTACACCTACAACCGCCATTTTCTGTCGATGCTTGGAATGACGCCCCATCGGTTCATCAACCAAACCACCTCCGGTCATTACTCCGTTAACGATCGCCTCATATTCACGTCCCATAGAGCGATCTTGTAACTGATCCACCAGCTCCGTTTGAGCAATAATCGTTTTAGCTACAACCATTAAACCCGTCGTATCCATATCTAAGCGATGTACAATCCCTGCACGTGGCACTTGGGCAATATCAGGATGATGATGAAGCAAAGCATTAAGTAAGGTGCCATCACGATGACCCACGGCTGGATGCACAACCAAACCCGCCGGTTTATTAACCACTAAGATGTGGTCATCTTCATAGACGATATCTAAAGGAATATCTTCAGCCTTATGGTCCTCAATAACCTCTAATTCAGCGTCAACTTTGACAAGTTCCCCGCCAAACAGCTTATCTCTTGGGCGCTTAATAGCTCCATCTACGGTAAGAGACCCATCTTTGATCCAGCCCTGTAATCGGGAACGAGAATAATCAGGAAAGAGCTTCGCTACCGCTTGATCAAGGCGTTTACCAATCAGATCATTACTTACTTGTGCTTCGAGTTGTATTTGGTCAGACATTAGAACCTGTCAGAACTTTCTATTTGTTGGGCCTATGTGTGTTAACAGGTCCAACCAGTTATGTTTAAATAGGCCGTTGAATTGCTTATAGCCTCTTTCTGCCCAGTATAACCGTTCGGGCCGGAGACTACACTGGGATTAATTAAAGATGCGTACTACCAAAATACTTATTATTGCACTGTTCTGCTTTATGACAGCGGCTTGCTCATGGTTTGAGGATATCCAAACCGCACCGGACATTCCTGAGCAAGACCTTTACCAAGAAGCTATGAGCGCAATGGACAATGAAAACTTCGACATTGCCATCGAAAAACTACAGCTGCTAGAAGCCCGTTACCCGTTCGGTCGTTTTTCAGAACAAGCTCAGCTGGAACTCATTTACGCTTATTTTAGTAGTTATGAGCCGGAAGCCGCACGCGCAGCAGCTGACCGCTTCATCCGCTTACACCCGAATCACGACAATATTGATTATGCGTATTACCTCAAAGGCCTAACAGCATTTGAGCAGGATATCTCATGGATCACTCAATACTTGCCTATTGATGAAACACAACGTGACCCAGGCGCCGCTCTCGATTCATTTGAGAGCTTTGCAACACTGGTAAGCCGCTACCCTGAGAGCCAATATGCGCCGGACTCACAAAAACGTATGGTCTACCTGAAAAACCGCCTAGCCGCTTATGAAGTCCATGTTGCCCGTTACTATATCCAACGTGAAGCCTTTGTCGCAGCAGCTAACCGTGGCCGTTACGTTATAGAGAACATGCAGGAAACACCTGCTGTACCTGACGCACTTGCCGTAATGATTGAAGCCTATACTCATTTAGGGCAACAAGATTTAGCCGCAGACACGCAGTCAGTTTTAGCAAAAAACTTCCCGAGCTATCAGTACTCACCTATTTTCAAAGGTGAGAAAACACTACTGGATGCTGCCACTTTTGACCTATTTAGTGACACAAAAGAAGCGCCAATTGCTAGCCCAGTTCGAATGAGTCAAGAGGCACCAAAACCTGAAAGAAGCATTTTCAGTACAGTAACCTTTGGTGTTTTTGATGACGATGAAAAGCAAAACGCTGAATAATTAATTTTAAGGCACCCTCGGGTGCCTTTTTTAATGGTAAAAATCACATAGACTACGACAACGCGTCAACCAGCTGAGAGAATAAACATGCAAGCCAAAGCCATAATAGAAGAGATGAAAGTTTTAGCTGAGATTAATCCAAACGAAGAGATCTTACTCAGAACAGCCTTTATCAAAGACACACTTCATAAGTCTGGCTTAAAAAATTTAGTTTTAGGCATTAGCGGCGGCGTGGACTCTTCCACCTGTGGTCGTCTAGCTCAATTAGCTGTTGATCAACTAAACAAAGAGCATAACAGTAGCGATTATAACTTTATTGCCGTCCGCCTTCCTTATGGTACTCAGCACGATGAAGAAGATGCGCAAACTGCATTGAACTTTATCCAGCCCAGCCAGCGATTAACGGTTAATGTTAAGCCCTCGGTTGAAGGATTACATGCTGAGGTCTGCCAATCTTTAGCCTCGAACAATCTTAATCAAGCGACAGAATCAGCCGTTGATTTTGCTAAAGGCAATGTAAAAGCGCGGGCACGTATGATGGCTCAATATGAGGTCGCAGGCATTGTTGGCGCTCTTGTTATTGGAACAGATCATTCCGCAGAGAATATAACCGGTTTTTATACAAAATGGGGCGATGGCGCCTGTGATTTAGCCCCTCTTTTTGGGTTAAGTAAACGCCAAGTAAGAGCAGTAGCCAAAACTCTTGGTGCACCCGCTCTCTTAGTTGAGAAAACGCCCACAGCAGACTTAGAGTGCTTGGCTCCGCAGAAAGCAGATGAACACGCATTAGGGCTTAGCTACGATGAAATAGATGATTTTCTTGAAGGGAAACCGGTAACGGCTGAAGTAGAGAAACGCCTCATCGATATCTATACAAAAACTCAGCACAAGCGCGCGCCGATTCCTACCATTTACGACTAAGATCAGCGGTGTATGACTAAGGGCATCGCTCATCTACCTTGTAGGAGCTCAGCCCTTTATTCTACAAGTTAAAGCTATCTATCCCCTGCTATCTATCAAACCGATAGGGTTCAGCTGGAATAATCGTTTCTCGCTGCAACATAAGATCTACCAACAAACGGGTAGACGCAGGCGCAAGCACTAAGCCGTTTCGATACTGCCCAGCATTTACAAACAAATTGTCGTAACCGGGCACAGCGCCAATATAAGGAATTCCTTCAGGTGAACCTGGGCGCAAACCAGACCAGTGATGCTCCACTGAATAATTATCTAGCTCAGGGATAATATCGAGTGCCGTTGCATGCAAAGAAGCCGCTGCCTCTTGCGTGGTACGTTTTTCGAAACCGAAGTGCTCCAAGGTACTTCCAACAAGTACGCGCCCGTCATTACGTGGTATCACATAGCGACCACCCTTAAGCACCACCCGATCGACTAACCCAGGTTTTGCTTTGAACAGCATCATCTGCCCATGTACAGGCTTAACAGGGATCTCTTGACCTAACAGTTTCAACAGATCAGCACTCCATGCCCCTGCAGCGATAACTACTTTATCCCCAGTAACCAACCCTTGTTTTGTATTAACACCCACAATCCGATTAGCATCTTGAGCAAAACTTTCTACTTCCTGCTGCTCCAACAACCTTACATTAGGCTTTCTAACTAAGCTCTCACGCAGCGAACGTCCTAAACGCGGGTTACGAATGCTGCAAACCTCTGGCATCCATAACGCCTCTTCCAACCCTTTTACTAGATTAGGCTCTTTTTGATAAAGAAAATCAGCGTCAACTTTACGTAACGGGCGATGGTATTTTTGCGCCCAAGCCAAAGCATCTTCCTGATCTTCCACATCAACCATAAACATACCCTTCTGACGAAGCTCAGGGTCATAGCCAGTTTCATCTAGCAGCTCATCAGCAAGGTGGATATAACTACTTTGCGACCAAGTAGCTAACTGCGTGACCGCCTCAGGATAACGCCAGGGGTACAATGGGGAAACAATCCCGCCACCCGCCCACGAAGACTCCTGAGCACACAGTTTACGATCCACTAATGTAATTTCAGCCCCTGTTTGCGCTAACTCTCGCGCCAACATCAAACCGATCACACCACCGCCAACAATTAGAAAATCAGACATTGTAATATCCTAGATACCGACTAAACGGGTTCCATTGTGAAGATAAACGGAAATAGAGCATATAATACGAGGTGCTTAATTTGGAGATTGATACCGTAAACGACCTGTTCTCGATAAAACAAGCAGCGCTGCGGTTACCCCGTTACCATCCGTTAATGTAAAAGTACCATTATACCCCGGAGAACTCCCATTGGGTTGAAAGATCACCTTTTCCCCATTGTTCCATATAATGTTATTACTTAACGTAAAAGGAATAATTTTAAGCTGTTGATCAACCAAAGGGGTCCATATCTTATTTTCATCAATATCGATATAAACAAGCAAACCCATCTGCCACACTAATGTCCCTAAGCCTGCATCGCCAGTACAATTATTAATTCCGTCCCAACGGCAAGCGATAACCTGTTTATTTTTAGAGAGGGCAGCCATCCGAGAAAAGGAAAGCCCTGCACGGATAGCCGAAACGTCGGAATCTAACTGCAGACGGGTAAGTAAAGAAGAAAAGCTAGGAAATGCAACTGCCAACACCACAGACAGCAACGCCAACGACATCAGCAATTCGATTAATGAGAAGCCTTTTAAAAAGCCAACAGATAACGTCCAGCGAACTCTGGCGTAAAATTCCTTTTTCATATGTCTCCCCGCAATCCTTTGCAGGTTAGAAAGCTATTTTATTAAAGCAGTACTACCAACAATCATTCTCCGAAGCAGACTTCTGCCCTAAATGATTGACCGTCATATCGCCACAACGATCACCTGCCATCCCATTTTTGGGCCTTGCACGTAAGATATAAGTAGTTGCCGTTTGTACTGGCAAGGCCAAATCATAGAACTTATCCGCACCATCCTTTGGAGCTTCGTTATAAGGCAATGCAGCCCCTACATAAGTTCCATTTTCTGTATATTCTCGCTCCATATGTTGAGCTAAAGATAAAATATTGGCTTGGGCATCAACACGGCGCCCATCTGCAACCTGCTCTTGGTAGCTAGGGTAAGCAATAGATGCCAAAATGCCTACAATAGCCACAACAATCATTAACTCTAATAGAGAAAAGCCTAATTCATATTTACCCTGCATTACCTTACCTCTCTCCATCCTTTACGGCCTTGGCTGAACGTTCCATTAAATTCAGGGCAACTAATCCCAGTACTACTACTATTACTCAAACAAGCACGAACAGTAGTTGATGTTTCACCATCTGCGGGAATCTCCCTTACAAATGACCCATCACCTAAATTTGCAAAGCCCCCACCTTGGTTCATCATAACACCAGAGCCAACCTTATTCTCCACAACAGGGTTACCATCCGCATCAGTCCCCGGCGTAGCCACTAAATCTGAGGCCCCAAAATCACCATCTTCGTCATAGTCAAATGTTGAATTACTCAAAGCAGAACCCGATTCATAGTCAAGAGCCATAATCCAACTGCTCCCCCCCGCTGCGCAAGGATCAGAGGAAGGAATTTTAGTAGCAACCAATACTTGTCCAATTCTTAGCACTGGGCGCGTATCAATTAACTCACCAATACCTCCTGGGCCACTGTAGGTAGTAGACCACGCTAAATCTAAAAACCAACCTTTATCCGATAGCTGTAAACTATTATCTGAAGTAACACGCGCTCCATGATTACCTATTACCCCTTCATAGATAATATCCTGTTGTAATAATTGCGTGCGATCACTAATAATTATCCCTGTATCTAAAACGCCATACAGAGATTGCACTTGAGGGGTTGAACCGACTTGGTTATCACCACTCAGGTAATAGCTACCTGTGCCAAACAGCACCATATGGCGCCCCTTACTATCAAAGGCAGTATTCACAGGTCCCGTAATAGGCTGCCTTGTTCCTGAAGCATCTTTTGCAACAAAAAAAGGAACGGGGGTCGTACCGCTCACTAGCGCTGCAGGCGGAGCCCAGTTTGCAGGTAGGGTACTGGTAATATCAAAGCGCCAGACGTTACCTAAAGTATCCCCAACAATAATACGATCTGCAATTTTGTCTCGATTCAAATCAACTACTGCCGGCTGGCCTACCCCCCCCGTTGTAGGGATGACAATATCCCTAATAATTGACCCATCTGCTATATTTAAAACCCAAATATGCCCCTCTGTAGCCCCATGTGAAAAACCGCTTGTGACTATCACGCCGAATTTACCGTTATGTAAAGGAGTGATAAATGGCTGCTGAATTAATACCCCCATATCCTCATGAGAAAACTCCCATAAGACTTCATCTTCAGTCATATTTTCAGGGTCACTAATATCCAATAATGACACCCCAGCACCTCCTGCTCCGGGGGTAATAGCAACAACGCTTTTCCAGCCACCGGATACTCCGGTAGGTACATCCGCTGGATCAAACCAAGCATCAAACGCTCTTGGAACGCCATCAACATAGTAACGATGGCTATAATCTGGATACACTAACTCATACAAATTACTAAACACGCCTGAAGGGACATAGGCAAATAACTCCTTACCTCCGTCACTACCCAATGTCGCATCAAAGGCATGCAGCATGCCATCATTGGCTCCCACCAACAAAATGGGTGGTTTATTAACATAAACCGAGGATGCTCTGTAAGTCAGATAATCACTTCCTATCGAACTCGTAAAAACAGGAGTACCTAAAGCACTATAGCCAAAGTTATTTTTATTAACATACTGAGGCGAAGAGTTTACGATATCGCCTAACCGGCTCCCACGTTGACGGAATGGATTCGAGTTATTTGTGACCGTCTGTTCAAGCAAGCGACTACCACGTAAAAAATCTAATCTCTGCTGGGCTATTGCTTCAGTGGTCAAAGGACCACTTGAAGGGGTTGTTCGTAGCATCTCTTTTTGCTCTGCGGATAGACTCGCCCACTTAAATTCCACTCCACTAGTATTTAACGTAATACCTGTAATCGAGTCTTTCGAAGCATAAGTACTTGTAAATATTTTCCGATTCGTAAGGGAGGACTCAGCCAACGCATCCATAACGGTGGCCGCACTCCAAGTATCTGAAGTAGCCAACACCCCTGTAGAACTAATCCCGCGAGCAACAAGATCACCTGACCATAAGGTAGTATCCATCAAAGCATTAAATAACGCAGATCCCGTACCTAGACGGGAAGTATTGGCAGTTAAGGCTGATGCTGCACCACGAACCGATGCCGCGATGGAAGCAAATGCATCCGTCAGGCCATCAACCATTTTCCGCGCATCTCCCGCGGTATAGAAATTATCCGCTCTCTTATAATCACTGCCTGAATTTGGGTCCAATATATCTGTATTGGTATACCACCACCATTCTGGCAGAGCATCTGTACGAAGGTAAGGATCACCTAAACTTTGATCATCGCACTCTGTTCCTGTTGGAGTATAACTAGGCAAAGAACAACTAGGGTGCTTACGGACAACAAACCCACCATACTTTGCCGTGAGCCAGAATTGATTGTTTCTCTTGTCGCGTAAAACTTCATTCTCTAATACATCGACCCAATAGGTTTGAACTGTCTGAGTGCCCGCATAATCACCACTATCAGACCGAATATCGGTTGTATTTGCATCATAAGCAAGACCTGCCATAAATGCAGAATTATTTCGTCCAGAATAGCTAGCAGCGCTGGTATCAATACTTATACCTTCAAGGGCTGCGATTTTATCTGTTGCCGTTCGAACATCAACAGTGATGTCATTCGTAACTCCTGAAGGTTTTGAAGGCTCATCAGTTCCAGATGTATTACCAGGCAAATTCTTATCTCGGTGAGTATTTACATCACCAATCCCTAAAACTACGTTTTTCTGGCAAGCGTATTGAATAGGATCACTCCACGTCCGAACAACAGGAAATCCATCAACCCATTTCGCTATTTCAGTGCTACCAGGAGAAGAGTTATGATTAGGCGTTTTCGTATAATATTCTTCTATGCTGCTTTGGTTTTTGTAATACCTAAGCGCCGTATAATATAGTTCACTTACAGGATCATAACTTTTAAAGTTATTGCTATTAAGCTGCCCAAACTTATTAAGGTAATTAAGAACACCACTATTTGATACACTTGCCCCATAATATGTTGCGGTATCAGATGCATCGGCAGCGTCAGGATTTTGAATCAGCACCCCTGTACTAGCATCCCATTCGGTATTTGGATTGGTAATAACCCCCAAGGTAGGATCCAACTGCGTAGGACCAACATATTTCTTGCTAGCCCTTAAAACGCCACCATCTCTATTGTAATTAGAATCATTAAGGTAGCCAAAAATACTGTATCGGATTTCATCTGAATATCGTTGAATAAGACCTTCAGGTTTCCAGTTAGAGCCATACTGTTTACAGTTATCCTCTACTCCAATATTAGAATCACAGACCTTAACCCTTACTGTTGTCCCATATTTATCACTAGAAACATTATCGTAGGCAACCGATCCAGCACTTGTAATTTCATGAATAGTAAGATTATCTACATAATACTCATGACCTCCATGTACATATAACCGACTGAAATTATTATAGTTAGTATCTGCATTGCTAGTAACTGTGCCTAACTGTGTACCAGAACTGTTAAAAACAGTTAACTTGAATTTATTACCAGATACAGACTGAAAAACAAAACGATACCACTGATCAGAGGGGCGAGAAATCGAGACGCTACTGCTTATTGTTGTTCCAGATCCCCCGTTACGACGCTCAATTCGAATGTTTCCGGAAGAAATATTAAAACCATAACCATTCGCGCTGCTATTAGATAAAGCTAAGCGATCGGATTGCCCATTTTGAGTACCGACTGTAGGCCGATAAATCCAGCCATCAAAAATGAAGTCATCATAATCCACTGTGGTGCCAAGATTTTTATACCCCCCATTAGGGTCGTCATTGTTAGTCTTTTTTAGAGAAAAACTATCATCCTGCGCTTGAGTTGAGCTTCGTGAAACCGATCCACTAGAATACGTACTCCATCCCGAACTAAAATCAGTATCATGAAAAGCTATAACAGATGCGGCACCTGTCAGGTTTGTAAACCCATGACCTGATGGCAACGTAAAATGCATCTGGTTAGCCAGCCCACCTACCTCTGACTTAAAGGTAGCTGTAGAAAACGGTGTCGCATTATTTACAACAGTCGCTCCCGAGATCGTCCTTTCATCAAAATAATTATTTTGACCGCTATGACGAGCTTTCTCTAACCAAGTTTCAGTGGTTGTGTCTTTAACTCTATAACCGCCTGTCAATGCCCAACGAAATGGATCAATTGTCTGGGTCGTAGCCCAATTTAAATAATTTCCGCTCCATACATCTCCGGAACATTTAAAATCACTTGTGAGACTGACCGGATAAAAGTGACGATCGGCTTCTGTTGTTTCATACTGGTAGCGATAACATTTTCCTGAATCAAAATACCCGATGCTTTCCACATCCTCATCATAACTACCTATATTCGCAGCACTTAACACCGTCGGCCATTCAACAGATGGGACTAATGCTAAATTTCCTGGCACATTACCTTCACCTAAAAACAAGGGGGTTTGAGCTACAGTAGAAGCCATACTTAAAGGCGTCCATAAGCTAACAGAAACAAGCGCAGAGACTAACCAACAGAGGCTTGTAGATTTTGAATACTTCATTGAACAGTCTCCCATAACCGTGAAAGTAATCTTATTCTTCCACTACATAAATTGATTCAAGCCGAACATCCGATTGTCCGGTAAAGCCCGCTGATGAGGCTGTCACTCTAATCACAGCTCCAGAAGAATCAGCATCAATACCTGTACTTACGTAAATCTCCGCCAACAATTCAGCATTCCAAGAAGGAACTGCTGCCGAGGAGAAAGAGGCTGCATAACTTCCACTAATCGATGTATCTTGATCTAGAGCGTCATCGAAATAATCAGTTCTTGCCTGCCGTTCCCCTTCTCGTAATCCAGCCTCTGCTGCATTAAAAGCAGAATATTGGTCTCGCAAGTTACCTGACATTGTCTCCTGCATCGTCGTTCCCTGCATGGAGCTAACGCCAATCAATGATAAAACTACCAAAAAGATAAGCGCAACAATCAACACAGCGCCCTTCTGATCTGATTTAATCTGACGCTGAGTAATCATTGCAAACGATTCCTTATCGCTATAGTGGTAGAAAACTGGTGCGATATATTTTGGTCTCCTACAACATCCACCGTCACCCTGACTGCTACAACATCATCCCACTCATTAGCTGCCGTTATCTGAACAGCAGTATTCGAGTAGTTGAGCGCAGGCCCTGCACCCGATACAACAGCGTAGTTAAACGTGAGATCCGTTACACCTTCAACCAACTCTTGATCATCAGGAGCACCATTATCATAGCTAACGCTCCGAAGCGCACTTGAGGTAGTTAAGCCCGAACCTACATAAAATAGAGTACTAGACAATAACGAAATATCTGTACTCCCCCCGGAAAGATATGAGTGACTTAATGCTTGCGTTGCCACAGTTTTATTATTCATCGTTTCCCCAGCGGTCCCTCGCTCTAAGTCAGCAGTATCACTCGCGGCCGTGTTCTGAAAAATATCGCAACCTATTGCATCCGAGAGGACTAAAATAGCTCCCGGCGTTTCACCACCAATCGTAGAAAACGTAGTATCAGTCGAATCTACATTTGCCGATAAAATAGCTCCAGCAGCCTCGGCAGCATGCTTCACTATTATCAAATCCGTGCCTGCCTGATAGCCCGTTAAATCACCTGCAAAGAATTCACCTGTAGAATTGGCCCAACCTTTAATTGGATCATTGAGATCATAGGCATCCGACTCATAATCTGAATCTGCTGTATTAATAACATCTACCGCATCCACAAAACAGCTACCTTTATAGCCTGTATTTCGAATATCTTGAGCGATGAGTTCCAAGGCAAAGCGTCCGTTTTCCTGGACTCTGGACAATGCTTCATTGGATCTAAAGCTTTGAGAGCTACCAATAAAGACCGAGATAACACCACCAATTACAAACAAGCCAAGGACTAAAGCGATCATCAACTCTACTAAACTAAAACCCTTTTCCTTCGCGCTCAGCCCCCTAGCCCTCATTCACTAAAACTCCATCTGGTAATTAAAACTAGTTAATACTGACTCATCAGCATCACTTGCAGCACGAATTCTAGCCCTATTATCATTCCACTGAATCGTTATTGATGCCGCATTCGCAGTAGAACCTATAACCATCACTACCTGCCCAGAAGCACCAGAACCCAACTGATTTACAACTCGCGCATCCCATTCTGCTCGATCACCACCTTGACCATCATTATAATCGCCATTTTCTGCAGAATCGGGAGCAGCTCGAATCCTATCCGCAAGATCGTAGGCTAAAAAAGTAGCCTGTGATCTTAAATAAGATCCATTATTACTTTTCAGGGCAACTGTTTGTAAAGCGGCAACAGATAACAACCCTATAGAAATAATCACTATAGCAATCAGCACTTCAATCAACGTTGTGCCCTTTTGTTTTTTTGATTGGCAAGCTTTTGAATCAATCATGGGCAACTATCTCCTGCGCTAATTTCCTGCACAGCAGTTCGTCCAGTTATATTCACAGATATACACCGATGATCTGTATCATTCTGAATTCTCACCCCTCCAATGGTAATACCTCGTCCTAAGCGATCAAACGCAAAACCATTCGCTGCTCCTGACGCAACCAAATCAACAGATTCCCAGATTTTTATTACGGTAACATCCGCTGCGTCCTCTAAATCAGAACCCTGCTGCGCAACAACCATCCAACCACTACTCCAATCCACATCAAAATCACAAGCGTCTTGAGCTGAATTTGAACGACAAACAGCCGCATTTTCCCTGCGACTTAAAGCCTCAGAGCGAGCAAGTTGAACCGCGGTATTTAAACTATGGGTTGCAGCCCGAAGTCGAGACGACTCAATGAAGGAATTGAAGCTAGGAACTCCAAGGCCGAGAACGAACCCCAGTATGATGACTGCGATCATTAATTCTAATAACGTGAAGCCTTTTTCCTTTACAGACATTACCTACTTCCAGTAAATAAAAAATACTTTATATACTTAAGATTAGTCGTTTAAGGAAACATACGCCATACAAACATTAAGGGGGGTCTTAGGAAAGCGTAGACCTAAGATCGTCATAATACAAAAAACCCGAATAATTTTATTCGGGCTTGGGTGTTTGTTGCTTAGCTGACTTTAAGTATATCTACTTCAAAGTCTAGCTGTTTCCCTGCTAATGGATGGTTAAAATCCACCGACACCATTTTGTCGTCAAATTCCGATATTACTCCAGGAAGCTCTCCGTTACCAGCATCCGCAAATGAGATCACTAACCCTTGCTCTAACTCCATTCCCTCAAACTGTGAACGGGGTACCTTCTGTATATTGCTTGGGTTTGGCATACCAAAGCCGTTTTCTGGCAGTATTCTTAAGGTCTGTTTCATCCCTTCTTCAAGACCAAACAGTGCTTTTTCAAAACCTTCTGTAAGATTACCATCACCTACCGTAAACGTAGCCGGCTCTTTATCAAAGTTAGTGTCGATGATCTGCCCATCTTCTAATTTAATAGCAAAATGTAGAGTGACAGTTTTTCCAGGGCCTATTAATTTACTCATTACTCATCTCTTCAGAGGTTTTACGTTTAGCTTCCAGAAAAAGCATATCAAAAATCAATATTATCGCGCCCAGCGTAATTGCTGAATCTGCTAGATTAAAGGCAGGGAAGTAATAGCCATTATAATGCAGAGAGATAAAATCAATCACGTAGCCAAGAACAACACGATCATAAAGATTACCTAAAGCGCCGCCTAGAACCATTGATAACGCTAGACCTAACCACCAATAACGACGCTCCGTACGTTGCATCCAAATAACTAACACCACACTGACAACCATAGCAATCAGAGCAAAAGCCCAACGTTGCCAGCCCCCCGCATTCGCTAAAAAGCTAAATGCAGCACCTGTATTATGTAGCAAGGTAAGATCAAAAAACGGGAGCAAAGGTATAGTTTCGGCGTAACTGATATTAGCAACAGCTAACTGTTTACTGCCTAGATCAAGAACAATGACTAATAACGAAAGCCACCCCCAAACGAGGCAGCTCCGTTTTACGCTATCGGCTTGATGGCTCACAGCATTCTGCCCAGCATCAACATTTTCACTTGTCGTTGTCATTATACAATGCCATCACACAAAGCCATTATGCAAAGCTACGGCTTTCGCCTTCGCCGGTAACATTTTCAACACAGCGGCCACAAAGTTCTGGCTCATCTGCATTTTGGCCAATGTCAGCACGATAATGCCAGCAACGTGGGCATTTCTGCTCTTCACTCTTAACAACACTCAACTTTAAGCCTTCCAGCTCGGTATCTTCAGCATTAGCAGCATCTGATAGAGGCGCCACAGCGGCTTGAGATGTAATTAAGACAAAACGCAATTCATCTTCCAGTTTAGACAGCACTTGTAACAAGTTATCATCGCAGTACAAGGTCACTTCCGCTTCCAAACTACCGCCGACATTACCCGCATTACGCTGCTCTTCTAGCTGTTTGTTAACGGCAGTTTTAACCGCCATAACCTGCTCCCAGTATGCACCACCTAACGCAGTACCTTCTGGAAGTTTAGTCAGCCCTTGATACCAAGCATCCAAATGAACAGATTCAGCTCTTTCACCTGATAACTCAGCCCAAATTTCATCCGCAGTGAAGCTGCAGATTGGAGCGATCCAACGAGCCAATGCTTCAACGATGTGGTGCAGAGCCGTCTGAGCTGATTTACGTGCAGGTGAATCCGTTGCCGCAGTGTATTGACGGTCTTTAATGATATCTAGATAGAAACCACCCATATCCTGCGAGCAGAAATGAGAGATTTTCTGGAATACTTGAAGTAGCTCATACTGTTCGTAATGACCTAGCAATTCCTCTTGTAGGCGTGCAGCACGATCAACCGCCCAAGCATCTAATGCAACCATCTCTTCCGATTGCACCATATCCGTTTTAGGATCAAAACCGTTCAAGTTAGCCAAGAAGAAACGTGCAGTGTTACGAATACGTCGATAAGCATCTGCAGCACGCTTTAAGATATCGTCAGAGCAGGTCATCTCACCGCTATAATCGGTAGACGCTACCCATAAACGTAAGATATCCGCGCCATATTTGTTCATCACTTCCTGAGGAGAAACAACGTTACCAACAGACTTGGACATCTTGCGGCCTTGGCCATCCACTGTAAAACCGTGAGTAAGCACTTGTTTATAAGGTGCGCACCCTTTAATCGCTATGCCGGTTTTAAGCGAAGACTGGAACCAACCACGGTGCTGATCTGAACCTTCAAGATACAGGTCAGCCGGGAAATTTAGCCCTTCACGCTGATCAACAACAGAGTAGTGAGTAACACCGGAATCAAACCAAACATCTAGCGTATCGGTTACTTTCTCATATTGATCCGCATCTACACCCAATAGATCAGCCGGATCAAGATCAAACCAAGCATCAATGCCTTCTTGCTCAACACGAAGCGCAACTTGTTCGATCAGTTCAGCCGTTTTAGGGTGTAGCTGTTGAGTTTCTTTATGGATAAACAACGTGATAGGTACGCCCCAAGTACGCTGTCTAGAAACACACCAATCAGGGCTTTGCTCAACCATAGATTCAATGCGGTTTTGACCCCAACCAGGGAACCACTCAACACCCTTAATAGCAGAAAGCGCATCAGCTTTTAGGCCTTTCTCTTCCATGCTGATAAACCACTGAGGCGTAGCACGGTAGATAAGCGGTGTTTTTGTACGCCAGCAATGTGGGTAACTGTGCTGGAACTTATGTTCAAGCACGAGTGCATTATTTTCTTTAAGTAAAGTGACAACGTTGTCATCTACTTTATAAACGTGCTGGCCGGCAAATACGCCTGCACCTTCACCAAGGACACCCGATGCATTAACAAGATTAAGCGTGCCTATACCGTATTTGCGACCTACCTCGAAATCTTCTACACCGTG
Source organism: Neptuniibacter sp. UBA6509 (assembly GCA_002435145.1). Taxonomy (GTDB): domain Bacteria; phylum Pseudomonadota; class Gammaproteobacteria; order Pseudomonadales; family Balneatricaceae; genus Neptuniibacter. The sequence goes on along the minus strand of DJLT01000041.1, from coordinate 36,850 downwards.
GTCGGGTGCTGTATGTACCGCACCCGTACCTGCATCTAAGGTTACATGGTCGCCTAGAATCACAGGCACTTTACGATCGGCAAAAGGATGCTGTAGCTGAACTTTTTCTAGCGCGGCGCCCTGACAACGACCTACAATTTTATGCCCTTCAGCACCGTAGCGTGTCATCACATCGTCAACTAAACCTTCAGCTAACAGGATTCGCTCTGTTCCAGCTCCTAGATCTAGCTGAACCAACACATAATCTAACTCTGCATTGATTGAAACCGCTTGGTTTGAAGGCAACGTCCAAGGCGTGGTAGTCCAGATAACGACAGAAGTATTTCCTTCGCCCTCTTCAGCACCATCAAAACGAGCTAAAAAGTCCGCCTGATCTACCGGCGCAAAACGCACATCAATAGCAGTCGATGTTTTATCTTGGTATTCCACTTCCGCTTCAGCTAGAGCAGAACCACCTACAACACTCCAATAAACGGGTTTAAAGCCTTTAACTAAATGTCCATTTTCAACAATTTTTCCTAAGGCGCGAATGATATTGGCCTCAGTATCAAAATTCATTGTCAGATAAGGATTTTCCCAATCACCTTGAACACCTAGGCGAATAAAGTCCTTCTTCTGACCTTCAACTTGTCGATGAGCATAATCTCGGCATTTCTGACGAAATACTTTATGCGAAACTTTAACGCCAGCCTTACCGATTTTGGTCTCAACCTTGTGTTCAATCGGCAAACCATGACAATCCCAACCAGGAACATATGGCGCATCAAAACCACTCATGGTTTTAGATTTGATGATAATATCTTTCAGAATCTTATTAACCGAATGACCAATATGGATATCACCATTTGCGTAAGGAGGGCCATCATGCAAGATAAACTTATCTCGCCCAGCACTCACGTCACGAATTTTTTGGTAAAGATCCATCTTCTGCCAACCCTTTAGCATTTTCGGCTCGCGCTGAGCCAAATTGCCGCGCATAGGGAAAGAGGTTTCAGGAAGGTTCAATGTTACTTTATAATCGGTCATGGTTATTAAGTTCCGAATTAACTACGGGTACAGGCAAAAAACGCCCGCACGTCATCAATATCTGCAAAAATCTGTTGTTTCAGCTGTTCTAATCCGTCGAATTTCTTTTCAGCACGAATAAACTTCTTAAATTCGACCGTTAACAGCTGGCCATAAATATCTTTATCAAAATCAAATAGGTGTGCCTCTAACACAGGCTGTTGACCGCACACTGTTGGGCGCAATCCCACATTACATACACCTTGCTGTTTAAGACCACCACCGGTGACCTCAACCGCATAAACACCTTTTAGCGGACAGGGAAATCGATGCATACGCACATTAGCAGTGGGTACACCCAACTGACGCCCTAATTTCTGCCCATGCATCACCCGACCTGAAACCGTATAAGGGCGTCCAAGTAAACTGTTTGCTTTTTCTAATTCGTTTTCTTCCAACGCTTCACGTATTCGGGAACTACTCACCCGCTCATCAGCACTGATAAATGTTTCGGTATTCACAACAGAGAAACCATGTTTCTCGCCTGCTCTACATAGCATGGTGTAATCACCTGAACGATCGCAGCCAAAGCGAAAATCATCACCCACAACAAAATGCTCTACGGCCAAACCTCGTAACAGCAACTCTTCCACAAAACCTTCAGCTGTCATCGCTCTTAAACGCTCATTGAAGGTTAAGCATAGATGCCTGTCGATTCCTTCTGCTGCCAGTAGCCTGTGCTTTTCACTAAAACGCGTCAGCCTAGGTGGTGCGTTGTTACCCGCAAAAAACTCTCTAGGCTGAGGTTCAAAAGTTATAACGATAGATGGAAGGTTTAGCTCATCTGCTTTTGCTTTAACCTGCGCCAAAACTTTACGGTGACCTAAATGAACACCGTCAAAATTACCAATTGTCGCAACGCAACCTCGGTGTTTTTCACGTAGGTTATGTAATCCGCGGATTAATTCCATCAAGAACTCTTGTGACTAACGATATGTGAAAACTCATCCTCCAGAACAGAAACAAACGCCCTAGAAAACTTCCACCCAAAACAAACGCGGCATTATAGCTCAGATAATGGCCAACGAGTACCTTTGAAGGCAGATGTTTAAGCTGCCCCATAAACCCGGCACTAATCAGCTTATGTACAAGGTGCAACTAGCAACCGACTATCCATGTTTCAGGTGATTCGGTCTTAAACCACAGATCAATAAAACCAAAACATAAACACCGCCACCTACCGTAACTAAAATAGCCATATTCATCACCCGCTGCCACAGATCCATGAGCAACCAATTTTCAGGCGCATCCATCATAAAATAAAGCGACACACCCATTGCCACGTTCGCAGCCAACATACGCAGTAGACTGCTCAGCCAACCAGCACTCCAAGAAAAAAGCCCGGTTTTAATCAATCCATGTAACAACAACCCGGCATTTAAAAATGCCGACATTGCTGTCGCGGCCGCTAAACCTACATGCGCAAAAGGTCCAATCAGTAACAAGTTAAACACCATATTGAGCGCGGCAGCTTGAATACCAATTTTCACAGGCGTTTTCGTATCCTGTCGAGAGAAGTAACCCGTCGCCAAAACTTTGATCAGCATAAATGCCAATAAGCCACAGGCATAAGCTCTTAAGCTCATAGCAGCCATCATGACATCTCGATCACCTAAAGCCCCGTAGTGAAACAGAGTCACGAGCATAGGTTCTGCCAAAATAAACAACGCCACTGCAGCAGGTATACCGATTAACATCACCATCTGCATCGCCCAATTTAGCGTTGAGGAAAAGTGTTCGCTCGATTGCTCTGCATGTTTACGCGAAAGACTGGGCAAAATTACCGTCGCGATCGCAATACCAAAAACCCCTAAAGGGAGCTCAGCCAAACGATCCGAATAGTAGAGCCACGACACACTGCCCGTTTGTAAAAAGGAGGCCAGCACTGTATCCAAAAGAAGGTTTATCTGCGTTACGGAAACACCAAAGAGCGCGGGCAACATCAACGTCATAATGCGACGGACACCCGGATCGTTCCAACCCCACTTAGGCCTAGGCAAAAGATGAATCTGCGCCATAAACGGCAACTGAAACACAAGCTGAACAACACCTGCGATCATCACCCCCCACGCCAACGCTAATACCGGCGGGTCGAATAACGGACTTAGAAAGATGGCTGAGCAGATGAGTGAAATGTTCAGCAACACCGGTGTAAATGCCGGAATGGCAAACCGCTCATAACTATTGAGCACCGCCCCCGCAAACGCCGTTAACGAGATAAGTAGCAGATAAGGGAAGGTTATTCGCAACATTTCCGCAGCCAGTTCAAACTTACCCTCGTCGCCCATATAAAAACCGGGTGCAAATACCGCGGTTAACATGGGCGCGCCTACAACAGCCAGTACAGTGATCGCAATCAATACACTGCCCAACGTACCCGCAACGTAGTTAACGAGCATCTGCACAGCTTTAAGGTCTTTCTGGGTGCGGTATTCAGATAGGACTGGCACAAACGCTTGAGCAAAGGCCCCCTCAGCAAACAAACGTCGCAAAAAATTTGGGATTTTAAACGCCACAAAAAAAGCATCTGCACTTCCGCTGGCGCCAAAATAGTTAGCCACCACAACGTCACGCGCCAACCCTAAAACACGCGAAAGCATCGTCATAATGCCCACAATGGCACTGGAGCGTAGTAATCCGACTGATTTTTTAGGTTCTGAAGTTTGCTGTGACACCGATAAATACCATTATTTTCATGAATAACACTCAAGAGAATGCGCATATTACTGCTTCAACAAGAAAATTTCTGTAGTTTTATTGACAGCGGGCCAACAAATATGAATAATCTCGCCTCTGATTTTTCGGCTTTTATGCCGATAATAATTATTTAACTCATTTATAAGGAGCCGAACTGTGGCAAATTCCGCAGGATCTCGTAAACGCGCTCGCCAGGCAGAGAAGCGTCGCCAGCATAACGCTAGCCTGCGTTCCATGGTACGTACCTATATTAAGAAAGTTCAAGCAGCTATCGAAGCTGGTGACCAGGCAGCAGCTCAAGAAGCATTCAAAGTTGCACAGCCTATCTTGGACGGTTCTGTAAATAAGGGCATCTTCCATAAGAACACAGTTGCCCGCACTAAGAGCCGCATGGTTAAGCAGATTGTTGGTCTAGCTTAATTTAAGCTAGAGCAATACTAAAAAAACCGGCAATAGCCGGTTTTTTTATGTCTAACTTATACCTAGACGGCATACATTTTAACTATCGCTTAAGCCAGCACCAAATTATCCCGATGAACCAACTCTTCTTCACCCATAAATCCTAATATCGATTCTATTTCATGACTGGATTTACCAATGATTTTACCTGCCGCATCAACACCATAGTTAACCAAACCACGCGCAACGATACGACCAAACTCATCACTAATGATAACCATTTCTCCGCGCGAGAAATCACCACTAACGCTACGAACACCCGCAGGTAGAAGACTCTTACCTCGCTCACGCAACGCCCGAACGGCACCTTCATCCAAGACAAGATTACCTCTAGCTTGCAAATGACCGGCGATCCACTGTTTACGCGCAACCACAGGACTTTTTTCCGGCACCAGCAAAGTACCTAAAGCCTCTGCATCCCTCAAACGAAGCAAGACATCATCTTCGCGCCCACTTGCAATAACCGTCACCGCACCCGAACGCGCAGCTAACTGAGCAGCACGTACTTTAGTCGCCATACCGCCACGACCCAACTTACCACCATCACCCGCCATAGCAGACAACGATTCATCTTCAGAGCGTGCTTCAGAGATAAGCGTCGCTGTATTGTCATGACGCGGATCCGCCGTGAAAAGACCGTCCTGATCAGTTAGAAGAATCAACGCATCCGCTTCCACTAAATTAGCAACCAACGCACCTAGAGTATCGTTATCACCAAAACGAATCTCTTTCGTAACAACTGTATCATTCTCATTAACTACTGGCACCACCCCCATCCCTAGAAGAGACCGAAGCGTTGCTTGAGCGTTTAAATAGCGTTTACGGTTTGAATGATCTTCATGAGTCAATAAAATTTGAGCAGTATGCATAGAATGGCGTTGAAAATTTGTCTCATACGCCTGCACTAAACCCATCTGACCCACAGCCGCAGCCGCTTGAAGATTATAAATTTCACTAGGGCGCTCAGACCAACCTAAGCGCGTCATCCCCTCAGCCACTGAACCAGAGGATACCAGAACCACTTCAAGACCTGACGACTGGAGAGCTGCGATTTGATCAACCCAACGGGAGATCGCCTGCTGATCTAACCCCTGACCGTCATTCGTCAGAAGCGCACTACCAATCTTAACCACCCAACGCTTAGCACGTTTAAGCTTATCCCTACCCACAGCCACTCCAATACCTCTAAAATCGCAAAGAAGACTAACTACTTTATCTACTCACGAACATATTCAACTTCAACGTCATAATCATCATCGTCAAAGTCGCCGCCATCTACATCTTCACCTTCTCGACGCGCACGCATATCCGCTCGCATCTGCTCCACACGCTCACGCGCTTCCACATCTACCTGATGACGTATAGCCTGCTCTTGCTCGAGAATACTTGGATCTTCCTCTATCGCTTCGAGACGCTGATCCAAGAATGCTTGAATATCACGCATCATCTCTTCTGTTCCCTGCTTACTCAATGCAGAGATACGATAAACCGGACCGTCCCAATCTAACGCATCTAGAACAGCCTGACAGCGCTCTTCTCGCTCATCTTCAGGAACCATATCTAACTTATTCAATACCAACCAACGCGGCTGCTCAGAAAGCGTCTGACTAAACTTAGTCAATTCAGATACAGCAACTTCAGCAGCCTGCGCAGGCGTCACATCATCCCAAGGCGCCATATCAACAAGATGCAGTAAAATACGATTTCGCGCTAGATGCTTAAGGAAACGAATACCTAAACCCGCGCCCTCTGCCGCACCCTCGATAATTCCAGGAATATCAGCAATAACAAAGCTTCGAGACTGCTCTATACGCACCACACCCAAATTTGGCACCAGCGTAGTAAACGGATAGTTAGCTACTTTTGGCTTCGCCGCAGAAACCGCACGGATCAATGTCGATTTACCCGCATTAGGCAGACCCAGCAAACCAACATCCGCCAGAACCTTAAGCTCCAACTTGATATTACGCGTTTCACCAAACGAGCCTTTAGTGGTCTGACGAGGCGCACGGTTCACACTACTTTTAAAGCGCGTATTGCCCAAACCATGAAAACCACCCTGAGAGACTTTTTCAACCTGACCAATCACCGTCATATCAGCCAACACTTCATCCGTGTCAGTATCGATGATTGTCGTCCCTACAGGAACACGCAAGACAAGGTCATCACCTTTATGACCTGTGCAGTTACGGCTTGTACCGTTCTTTCCGTTTTCCGACTTATAGTGACGGGTAAAACGATAATCTATCAGCGTGTTTAAATTCTCATCCGCTTCAAAAAAGATAGAACCGCCATCGCCACCATCGCCACCGTCTGGACCACCTCTGGGGATATACTTCTCACGTCGAAAGCTCATACACCCATTACCGCCCTTACCGGCTTCCACCGTAATGACCGCTTCATCGACAAATTTCATTTTATCTCCCCAAAGTTTTCGGTAGGAAATCTACTATTAAGTCCTGCTTCAACATCAAGACTCAGCGGTAGATACCCTATTTTCTAATTTAAATAACTCTTTTAAATAACCACTTCAAATAACCATTTGAAACAATTATAAACAAAAAAGCTCCGCCATAGCGGAGCTTTTAATAAAGCAAGAAACCGTTACTTACGCATCTACAACAGAGATGTATTTACGCTTTAGCGGGCCTTTAACTTCAAATTTCACAACGCCGTCTGCTTTCGCAAACAAAGTGTGGTCTTTACCACAACCTACGTTTTCACCTGCGTGGAATTTAGTTCCGCGCTGACGAATAAGGATGTTTCCAGCAATAACTGCCTGACCGCCGAAACGTTTGACACCAAGTCGTTTCGACTCCGAGTCGCGACCGTTCTTAGTAGAACCACCAGCTTTCTTATGAGCCATCTATCTGTCTCCCAGATCGGTTAATTTAGGCAGAGATGCCAGTAATTTTAACTTCAGTAAACCACTGACGGTGGCCCTGACGTTTCATGTGGTGCTTACGACGCTTGAATTTGATGATCTCAACTTTCTTCGCGCGGCCGTGCTGAACAACTTCAGCAGTCACTTTAGCACCTTCTACAACAGGCGCGCCGATTTTTAGATCGTCGCCGTTGCCTACTAATAGAACACGATCAAAATCTACATTTGAACCGGCTTCTACAGGTAGTTTTTCCAGCTTAAGGGTTTCACCTTCCTGGACGCGGTACTGTTTACCACCGCTTACGATTACTGCGTACATGTCTATCTCCGTTTAATGCCCACCCAGCTACTAAAAAAAGAAGGCCTACTTCTAATGGATACACCATATGGTAGGGAGCCATTATTGGATGGGTCAGGGCGCGCGATTATAAAGCAAACACCACACACACACAAGTACAGATCAAACTATCGCACGATAAGCACGCTCGATTCTTGACAGCTTCATGCCAGCCCCATAGCATTCGCGTTACAACTAAACATACATTTGCCAATAAGCAGCCATCAACTATGCAGCCACACCAGCTTAACTCCGCTATTGAACCTCAATTCGAAGCCGTTAATGATTATATTATCAATCATCTGGGCTCCAACGTTCCTTTAGTCGAGAAAATAGGCCATTACATCGTGGAGAGCGGCGGAAAAAGAATTCGTCCATTATTAGTACTGCTGGCAGCCAACGCCGCTGACTACCAAGGCAAAGACCATATCCCTCTCGCCGCAATCATCGAGTTTATTCACACAGCAACACTGCTACACGATGATGTTGTCGATAATTCTGATCTACGTCGTGGCAAAGACACCGCAAATGCGAAATGGGGTAACGCTCCAAGCGTATTAGTCGGCGACTTTTTATACTCTCGCGCTTTTCAAATCATGGTAGAGATTGGCTCTATGGATATTATGTCTGTGATATCCAATGCTACAAACGTGATTGCCGAAGGTGAAGTTTTACAGCTATTAAACACGAAAAACCCTGACACAACCGAAGATGCTTACATGCAAGTTATCTTAGGAAAAACAGCCATGCTTTTTGAAGCAGCTACTGAAGCGGGCGCAATCCTCGCTAGTAGTAGCAGCGAAGAAAGAGAAGGGCTTCGTCTCTACGGACGTCACCTAGGCACCGCATTCCAATTAATCGACGACGTCATGGATTACTTATCCACAGCCGAAGAGATGGGTAAAAATGTAGGCGACGACCTTGCAGAAGGTAAAGCAACCTTACCTTTAATTCACGCTATGCGCGAAGGTAACGACGAGCAGCGCTTGCTCATTCGTCAAGCCATCCGCAAAGGCGGTTTAGACGACTTACAGCCTATTATGGATATAGTTAAAGAGACTGGGGCTATAGAATATACTCAGCAAAAGGCACAGCAAGAAGCTGATCTTGCCATCGAAGCGCTTGCATCTTTACCTGAGACTTCATTTAAAGAAACCCTAATTCATCTAGCGAACATTGCCGTTAAACGTAAGAGCTAACCCCCCCTCTATTACAGAGAGCCCTTAAATGGAAATTGAGGGTTCACACCTCCCCCATCCTCATCAAAACCCTAAAAACCTACCTCAAAAAGAGCATCGACCAGCCAATTCCTGTTCAAAAAAGCACTTTTTTTAAAACTTTTCGCTGCAGACTGACCAAGTAACAATCCTCTCTAGCCCAGTATTCACGGCACAAAACACACTACACAAGACCAAATACACCTTAAGTCTTAAGCTTTTCGATGAATAAATATGACACAGATCGTGCCTCAAGCGGCTCAAGTCTGTATAATTGCGCGATATTTTTACTTATAAAAATCTAGGTAAACAGAAGCTAATGACAAGACCTTCCTCTTTTAATCGCGATGAGCTGCTATCTTGTGGCCACGGCGAGATGTTTGGACCAGGCAATGCGCGCCTACCAATTGGCAATATGCTAATGATGGATCGCATCCTGGAAATCACCGAAGATGGTGGAGAATTCGGTAAAGGCGAAATTGTCGCTGAACTGGATATAAACCCTGACTTATGGTTCTTCGGTTGTCATTTCGAAGAAGATCCTGTCATGCCGGGCTGCTTAGGCCTTGACGCAATGTGGCAAATAGTTGGCTTTTTCCTTGGCTGGAAAGGCAACCCAGGACGCGGACGCGCTCTAGGTTCAGGAGAAGTAAAATTCTTCGGACAAGTGCTACCAACTGCGAAGAAAGTCACCTATCGTGTCCAGCTTAAGCGCGTAATCGAGCGCAAACTGGTTATGGGCATTGCAGATGCAAGCATGTCTGTTGATGGACGTGAAATCTACACAGCTAAAGATCTACGTGTAGGACTGTTCACTTCCACTGATAGTTTCTGATCAAATTAAGGCCCTTTTTTTAGGGCCTTCTCCTGTTTTCCGTCTAGTTTTTTACGAATCGGCTAGCCAAACGCTTATGATTCACGGAAAATAAGCACCTCAATTTAGAATAGAGAGAGAAGCATATGCGTCGCGTTGTTGTTACTGGCATGGGGATCGTTTCTTGTCTGGGTACAGATAAAGAGACTGTTCTGGAATCACTGCAGCTAGGTCGTTCTGGTATCAAGTTCCAGGAAGATTATAAAGAGCGCGGTTTCCGTAGCCAGGTAGCCGGCAGCATTGATATCGATTTCTCCGAGCAAATCGACCGCAAACTGCTACGCTTCATGGGCGATGCCGCTGCATATACTTATATCGCTATGAAAGAAGCGATCGCCGATGCCAACCTTACTGAAGAGCAAGTATCTAATGAACGCACAGGCCTAGTTGTAGGTTCTGGCGGCGCTTCAGCGGATAACATTGTTGAAAGTGCTGACATTACGCGCAACAAAGGCGTAAAGCGTGTTGGCCCTTACCGCGTTACTCGCACAATGGGCTCGACTGTATCAGCCTGCCTTGCAACACCTTTTAAAATCAAAGGCGTTAACTACTCAATCACTTCAGCTTGCGCAACTAGCGCACACTGTATCGGTAATGCAGTAGAGCAGATCCAACTTGGTAAACAAGATATGGTTTTTGCGGGCGGCGGTGAAGAACTACATTGGGTACAGACAGCAATGTTTGACGCAATGGGCGCACTTTCTAGCAAATACAACGAAACACCCGATAAAGCATCACGCGCTTATGATGCAAACCGCGATGGATTTGTTATTTCTGGTGGTGCTGGCGTTCTTGTTGTCGAAGAACTTGAACACGCAAAAGCACGTGGCGCAAAAATCTATGCTGAGATCGTAGGCTACGGCGCGACATCTGATGGCTATGATATGGTTGCACCTTCTGGTGAAGGCGCTGCTCGCTGCATGAAGCAGGCAATGGCGACTGTTGATGGCGACATCGATTACATCAATGCCCACGGCACATCGACACCTGCTGGCGACATGCAGGAATTGAAAGCGATGAAAGAAGCGTTCGGTAATAACATGCCAACCGTTACTTCTACTAAATCTCTTTCTGGTCACTCACTAGGTGCTGCTGGCGTTCAAGAAGCTATCTACTCACTGCTAATGCAAGAGAACAACTTTATTGCTGCATCAGCAAATATTGACGAGCTAGATGAAGAAGCAAAAGGCCTGCCTATCGCTATCGAGAAGCAAGATAACGTTGACCTGAAGCGCGTTATGTCTAACAGCTTCGGCTTCGGTGGAACAAATGCGACACTGGTATTTGAAAAGCTAGACAGCTAAGCAAATACCCAGCATAAAAAAACCGCCTAATGGCGGTTTTTTTATGCTTTAAATTTACGCTGATAGATCACAATAGATTTAACTCATCCATATGCTGCTCAAGCCAAGCCACCATATCTGCATGAATTTCATCAACACTCCGCCCCTCTACGGGGATAGGCTCGCCCACATGTACCTGAACAGTTCCCGGGAGCTTAGCAAAACTCTTACCTGGCCAGTAAATGCCTGCATCATGAATAATCGGAACAACCGGCACCCCAGCACTTAAAGCCAACATAGCACCACCTTTATTAAACTTACCCATTTTACCTACAGGAACACGCGTGCCCTGAGGAAAAATAACGACAGGAATATCATCTTCTAGACGCGATTTACCCTCTGTCAGAAGCTGCTTCAACGCCCCCCGCCTTTGGCTTCGGTCAATAGCAATCGGATCGAGTAAACCTAACGCCCAGCCAAAAAAAGGAATCTTTAACAGCTCTTTCTTTAATACAGCACACTGAGGGCGCACAAAGGTTTGTAAAAATAGCGTTTCCCATTCACTTGAATGGTTAGCGATTGCAACGTAAGCGCCATCAGCAGGTAAATTTTCACGCCCTGTGATTTTCACCCCTACACCGCAGCAAATACGTAGCCAGAAAATATAGAAATAGTTGATCAACGTAACAAACTTAAAACGCTGGCGAAAATTCAGCACCGGCGAAACAATCAAACTTAAAGTTGAGTGAATAATCGTTACAGGGTAAAAGCCAAGGTAATAAATAAAAGCCCTTATATAATGGAGCACACCGACCTTAGGTTGTGACATTGTCTATCCCCCTGTTACCGGTGGAAAAAAAGCAACTTCATCACCATCAACAACCTGCTGATCTTGATCACACATCTCTTGATTGACCGCGGTTAATACCTGGCTTTCCAAAAGTACCTGCTGCCAAAGGTCGCCATTCAAGGCAACCAATGCATCAATAACACCTGCCACTGTATTAACTTCCGGCGATACAATCTCATCCTGACTTTTACCTAAGCGCTCACGCAGACTTGCAAAGTAAACGATCTTTAACATCTCTACTTCTCCACCGTCCAATCACCACTTTTCCCGCCTTTTTTAGCAAGCACTTTAACCGAGCTAATCACCATCTCCTTATCCACAGCTTTACACATGTCATAGATCGTTAGGCCCGCAACCGATGCAGCAGTCAAAGCTTCCATCTCTACACCCGTTTGCCCAGCTAATTTACAAGTAGCCGTAATCTCAACAACATTACGCTCAAGATTAGGGATAAGCTCAACCCCAACCTTACTCAACATCAAAGGGTGGCATAGCGGTATCAGATCACTGGTACGCTTAGCCGCCTGAATGCCAGCGATTCGGGCAACAGCAAGAACATCACCTTTTTTATGCCCGCCTTCGGTAATTAATTTAATTGTATCTGGTCGCATTTCAACTTCAGAATAAGCAACCGCTTCCCGGAACGTCACTTTCTTCTCAGAGACATCCACCATATTGGCATTTCCTTGCTCATCCAAGTGGGTCAATTGACTCATGACGGCTCCTGCATCTTTTGCTGATTAATAACCGGGTTAGCATACATCTGACGTAATATATCTTCGGCGCCATTCACTGTACTGTCGATACGTGCCTGCAGCCCCTGCTTATCTAAATCACTTGCATCATCACCTTGTCCTGCCGCAAGCAAGTTAGATGAATGTAAGTAGTAATTGGAAATAATTTGTCTATCAATCTCTTCAGCCAAAGCCTCAGGGCTGTCAAAATCATCTTCTATAGGATCACCAAAAGCCACATGAACATGACCTTTATCCCCTGTAATCCCTTTTACAATACTCGAGATATCTTCAAATTCTGACTTCTCATACCCACCCTCTGTTGCCTTAGCATACAGCTCGTTTGCCTTAAGTGAATCACAAGGGTCGTACTCATAAGAGATAGAGACCGGCACAATATTCAGCCGCTTAGCATGCTCAGCAAAGCTACGGTTTTTACGGTGTGCCATATACAGCATCTTTAGAATTGCAGGATCAGTCGCATCATTACCATCTTTTGCACGACCTTCACGCTGAGCCAACCAGATCGAATGCCCGCCTTGCACACTGTGATCAATATATGACGATAACTGAGTCAACGCCTTCATCATTTCACGCCCTGCAGCTGAGCGATTCACAATAAAGCTTTTATTTAAGCGCATGATGTCGGAAACATATGGCTTACGGAGTAAATTATCACCAATAGCGATACGTACCGTACTCATACCATACTGATAACGAACCCAGTTCACGAATGCTGGATCCATTGCTATATCACGGTGATTTGAAATGAACAGATACGCTTCATCAGGATCTAGCTGATCAATCCCGCTACAGGTCAGCTTAGTGGTGCTACGCGCGATCATCTTCTTCATATAGCCAGCAACAAGTGCCTGAAAGTCAGAGATACTTTCAACATCACCCACTTTAGCAGCAAGTGCTATGCGTACGAATGGTTTTAATAGCCACCCAAAATTCGTCGCCATTTTAGGGAACTGATAACGGGTTACAGCAGAGACAAACTCATCGTTCTGAAGGATATGGTTAAGCGCATCCCCCACCTCACTATCATTAAACGGTCTAATCTCTTGATACGGATCCTGCTGTTCTGTCATGCGTTCCTCAGCACTGCATATAATAAAGGGCGTATTTTAGCGCTTTCCCCAACATTGTGCAGGGAAAATAAATGCACTAAGCCAACAATTCAGAAAAGGGGATGAATCCAATAGCATCCCCCTTGTTTACTTTTGTATGAGGCGGCACGATTGCGATGCCATTGGCCCAACTCGCTGAAGCTAAGACTCCGGAGCTTTGGTTTTTAAAGGGAACAACGCGCCCCTCTTCAAAGCGTACCCGTAAATATTCCTGACGCTGAATTTCCCTTGTTCTCTCAAACCCAGCGGCAACAGGTAGCTCCAATGGAGCTTGGTAGATAGCACCCTGCAAGCCAAGCAAACAAGGCCGAGCCAATAAACAAAAAGTTATTAACGTAGAGGTCGGGTTACCAGGCAAACCAAGGAAAGGCGTTCCTTTTACATGTCCATAAGCAACGGGCTTACCGGGCTTAATACGCATCTTCCACATATTAAGTTGGCCTAACTGTTCAACACAGCCTTTGACATGATCCTCTTCACCTACAGAGACCCCTCCCGTGCTCAAAATAGCATCCGCACGTATAGCCGCATCAGAAAGCGCGGCCAGCGTCGCTTCTTCAGTATCAGCAACACAACCGAGGTCAACAACCTCCATGCCTAAGCCATGAAGTAATCCAGTCAAAATATAACGATTAGAATTAAAGATTTGACCAGAAGCCAGTGAATTACCAGGCTCCACCAGCTCATCACCTGTGGATAAGATAGCAACCTTTAACCGGCTATAAACTTTAACTTCCGCTAGCCCGACAGAGGCTAACATTCCAAGATCAGAAGGCTGAAGGCGCACCCCTTTAGCAAGAACGCTTTCCCCTTCTTTTATATCCTGACCTTTACATCGAATGTTCTCACCCACTGAAATACCCGGCGTGAAAACTGCATAATCACCGTCAGCGGTCACATTTTCTTGCATGATAACCGCATCAGAACCTTGCGGGATTTCAGCACCGGTAAAGATCCGTGCACAGCTATTCTTTTGCAATGCATTAGGAGGGGTACCTGCGGGTATACGCTGACTGACAAATAAACGAGTTTCACCCGTCTCACTTAGCTCAGAGGTATTAACTGCGTAGCCATCCATACTGCTATTATCCGCAGGCGGGACAGAAACTGATGCCACTGGTGATTCAGCAAGCACTCGCCCCGCGGCCTCAAACAAAGGAATTGTCTCTACATCAACAACAGGTTTAGCATCACTTACAAGGCGCTCTAAAGCATCCTTAATATCAATCAGCCCCTTCTGCGAATCACAACTGTGCATAATCTTCCTTAAGCGTTATCTGCTCTATGCTTCATGATTAAAGAAACAAAATTACACGGACGGTGACGACTATCTAGCTGCTCAACAATCACATCATCCCAGCCTGTACGACAAGCGCCTGTAGAACCCGGTAGGCAAAAGATCACTGTACCATTGGCTAAACCACCTAAAGCACGCGATTGTATAGTAGAAGTACCTATTTGGCCGGCTGATACTTGACGGAAAAACTCACCAAAACCTTCAATCGTTTTATCAAATAATGGAGCCATCGCTTCAGGAGTAGAGTCTCTACCCGCAAAACCCGTTCCCCCAGTAGAGATAATAATATGAATCTCTGGGTCAGCAATCCATTTGGACGTTACAGCCCTCATCTGATAAATATCATCGATCACTATTTCACGCGCACCTAGCTTATGGCCAGCGGCTTCCAAGCGATCGACTAACGTTTGGCCGGAAGTATCGTTTTCTAAAGTTCGGGTATCAGAAACAGTCAACACCGCTATATTTAGAGGTGTAAATTCAACATGATTAGGATTGTGGGACATAAAGGAAAATCCTTGCAAACAAAGACGGAGGGAAGATTACCCCCCGGTCATATTCATAAATCGGACAATTTGTGGCTCGTCATCCAGATCAAATTCATGCTTCTCTGGCTTCAAGTCCATTGCATCAATAATTACTTGTTGTAATCGCTCTATATCATCAGGATATTGACGTAGCGTTTCACGTAGATCGACAGAATGCTCATTTCCTAAACAAAGTAATAAACGCCCTTCGACCGTCACGCGCACACGATTACATTCTGAACAAAAATTATGGCTATGAGGAGAGATAAAACCGACACGACTATCAGTCCCTGCCATACGGTAATAACGTGAAGGACCCGCGGTACGCTCAGTTGTTGGCTGCAATGCATATCGTTCTTCAATAATGCTGCGAACCTCATCACTGGAACAGTAGGCTTCAGCACGATCATGCTCTGAAATATGACCTAAAGGCATCTCTTCAATAAAACAGACATCGACACCTGAGGAGCGCGCATACTCAACGAGATCTAAAACCTCATCATCATTACGCCCCTTCATGACGACAGCATTCAACTTTATCCGTTGAAAACCTGCATCAACCGCCGCTTTGATGCCTGCCATAACCTGAGGAAGCTTTCCTGTGCGAGTCATCTCCTTAAACTTATCTTCTTTAAGGCTATCAATGCTGATATTTAAACGATCAACTCCCGCTTCTTTTAGATCGGCAGCCATTTGAACCAATTGAGAACCATTGGTCGTAATTGCAAGCTCAGCATCTAGAGCACCAACAGCTCTGATCAGCTTAATAGCATCACGGCGCACCAAAGGCTCACCACCGGTCAAACGTATCTTTTTAACGCCTAAACCAACAAAAGCAGCAGCAACCTGCTCAAGTTCTTCAAGTGACAATACCTGTTTATGTGGTAGGAAAGTCATATCTTCAGCCATGCAATACACACAGCGAAAATCACAACGATCCGTTACGGAGAGCCGAATATAATCAACAGTACGGCCAAAACGATCGACCAGGGCGGGTGTTTCATTTTTATTATTAAGCATGAATATCTTGCATATACAGTATAAAGCTTTATTTTTAGGCCTCTAAAATAGCATAGAATTCAATCAACAGCAGTGCTTTGCTGTCTTGAACTAAAAAGAGATGAACAAAAGACCATGTATTTAGCCATAAAACACATCCACTTAACGACTGTTGCGCTCAGTATTTCTTTCTTTTTACTCAGAGCCCTATGGGTCTTCTTTAAACCTCAAATGATGGAAAAACGCTGGGTTAAAATAATCCCGCATATCATCGATACAACGCTTTTAATCAGCGCGATCAGCTTAGCCGTTCTTATACAGCAATACCCATTTGTCGATCATTGGCTTACAGCTAAACTACTGGCTTTATGTGTATATATAGTTTTAGGCACCATCGCACTGAAACGTGGAAAAACCTGTCTTATAAAAGGCGGCGCATTCGCGGGCTCACTGTTGACGTTTGCCTATATTGCAGCCGTAGCAATTACCCACTCACCTACCCCTTGGACCTAGACAATAACGACTAAGAACAGTAGGTACTAGACAAAATAAAGCCGCTTAATTATTCATAATTAGCGGCTTTATTATAGTTTTTAGAATAAAAAAATTATCGTGGTGAATCGTAGATAACACGCATCAACCACTGCAGCTCCTGCCGCCATGGCCTTTGGCGAATACCAAAAACACTTAATAGCTTTTTACAAGTAAGAATAGATGTATTGGGGCGCTGCGCTTCTGTTACATAATCTTTGCTCGATATAGGTACTAACTTTTCTACCTTGAAGCTTTCATAGCTCCCCGCAGCAATGAGTATCTCTTTACAGAAATCATATCGATTAGTTATTTCTGCTCCGCAGTAGTGATACGTACCCCAGACTTCAGCACCATTATGCACCTGCTTGAGCATCGCTAAAACAACCCTAGCAACATCTGAAGCCGATGTAGGGCACCCTCGTCTATCACTAACCGCCTCAAGCGCATTCTTGTGTCTTGCCGATTCTAAGGTTCTTAATACAAAGTTATTTCCCTGTTCACTAAAAAGCCAACTAACCCTTAAAATAAGATGCTTAGGCAATACCCTACGAAGCACCTCTTCGCCCTGCCACTTACTATCGCCGTAGATACCTAATGGCGCAACGTCATCATCTTCAGTGTAACCACTCGCATAATGACCATCGAACACATAGTCAGTTGAAAGATGAAACATAGGAATTGAAAGATCACCGCAAGCTAAAGCAAGCTTTTCGACGCCCAGAGCATTAACGTCATAACAGAGTTCAGCTTTATGCTCAGCCTCATCTATATGATCAAAAGCAGCACAGTTAACAACATAATCAGGAAGATGCAGTGCTAGCTGCTCTTTAATCTGCTGCTCATCAGTAATATCAAGTTGGGATTTATCCAATGCACAGATTTCAAAAAAAGGCTCAGTCTCAGCTAAACGTGTAAGAGCCGTACCCACCTGTCCCTGAGCACCTGTCACTAGCAATTTCATTGGTTTGAGCAATAATTCAAGATCCATCAGCAATACATCTTCTATTCGTACGGGTCACACACAATAATCTGAAGAACAAATCTGTACACCGCATAAAATTATTCCGATAAAAACATAAGGTACCAATTAAAAAAATATACCCTAATCTACACATTAGACCAGTGAAATTTTCGGCTATTACCGATATAGATCGCGCTAAAGCCAACTTGGTTCACGCTTTACATTCAACAAGGTCTAAAAGAGTTATCCACAAAAATAAAAAAACCCGCTTTTCGGCGGGTTCTATTATTCTAACTTAGAGATATAAGTTAGAACGGAATATCGTCATCAAAATCATCAAAACCCGGAGCCGCCTGCGGTGCTGGAGCTTGCTGCTGCGGTGCAGGTGCTGCAGGACGCTGCTGCGCTTGAGGCGCTGGCGCAGCCTGCTGTGGCGCTGCGGCATATTGCTGTTTAGGAGCCGCTTGCTGTGCCGGCGCGGCTTGCTGCTGTGGTGCATAACCGCCTTGTTGAGGCTGCTGGTAACCACCTTCATTTCCACCACGGCTATCAAGCAACTGCATCTCACTCGCTACAATTTCAGTCGTGTAGCGATCGGCACCACTTTGATCCTGCCATTTGCGTGTACGTAATGCGCCTTCGACATAGACTTTGCCGCCCTTACGCATATACTCACCCGCAATCTCTGCTAGGCGATTAAAAAATACAACACGGTGCCACTCTGTGCGCTCCTGCTGCTGACCTGTTTGCTTATCTTTCCACGACTCAGATGTCGCGATTGTTACGTTAGTCACAGCATTGCCATTTGGCATATAACGTACTTCTGGATCTCCACCCAGATTACCAACCAGAATTACTTTGTTAACACCACGTGCCATTTTTCTCTCCAAAATCTTTGTTCGCGTTAGATGCTAAAATCCACGCTTATAGCTGTAAAGCTTACCATGCGATCACTCAGACTCCCATAGCTTAACGCATTCATAATTTGATCAACACGACTAAGTGAAAGATAGCACTTCAGAGTAAGCAAAAAGTCTTTATAATGATCGGTTGGGTCGTTTATTACACTTACATACAACATATGAACATTGGCCCACTAGAAGAGATGATACCGAGCCCTAATGGCTCAACGATAGCCGTTTATATCAATGCTATCCTTTCACTGAATGCAAACAGGCATATACATGGATAAGATACTGGTCCGGGGTGCTCGCACCCACAACCTGAAAGATGTTGATCTAGAGATTCCTCGCGACAAACTTATTGTTATCACAGGATTGTCAGGTTCCGGAAAGTCATCGCTCGCATTCGATACCCTTTATGCAGAAGGGCAAAGGCGGTACGTAGAGTCGCTGTCTACCTATGCTCGCCAATTTTTATCCATGATGGAAAAACCTGATGTCGATCATATAGAAGGGCTCTCGCCAGCCATCTCTATTGAACAGAAATCAACCTCACACAACCCTCGGTCGACTGTCGGCACCATTACAGAGATATACGATTACCTACGACTTCTGTTTGCCCGTGCAGGGGAACCGCGATGCCCGGATCATGATCTTCCTCTTGCAGCC
The DNA here is from genome assembly GCA_002435145.1 of Neptuniibacter sp. UBA6509. Classification (GTDB taxonomy): domain Bacteria; phylum Pseudomonadota; class Gammaproteobacteria; order Pseudomonadales; family Balneatricaceae; genus Neptuniibacter. Next base: position 17,428 of record DJLT01000041.1, on the reverse strand, counting down.
CAAACCATTAGCCAGATGGTTGACCAGGTACTGGAGTTGGGAGAAGGCAGTAAGCTGATGTTGCTTGCTCCTGTGGCACAAGGCAAAAAAGGTGAGCACTTACATACACTGAGCAACCTAAGAGCTGAAGGCTTTATCCGCGCACGCATAGACGGCATAGTGGTTGACTTAGATTCAGCACCTGAACTCGACAAAAACAAAAAGCATGATATTGAAGTGGTCATTGACCGCTTTAAAGTCCGTCCAGATCTACAAACCCGGTTATCAGAATCATTTGAAACGGCTCTGAACTTAACCGATGGAATAGCTAAAGTGGCCTATATGGACAGCGATAGCCCAGAGTTAATATTCTCTGCGCGTTTCGCCTGCCCAACCTGTGGTCATAGCATTCAAGAGCTCGAACCAAGACTGTTCTCTTTTAACAATCCACACGGTGCTTGTCCAAGCTGTGATGGTTTAGGCGTTAAACAATATTTTGATAAGAGCAAAGTCGTACACGACAACAGTTTGACCCTATCAGAAGGTGCGATCAGAGGCTGGGACCGTAGAAGCTTATACTACTTTCAACAGCTTAAAGCCGTAGCAGAACAATATGGTTTTGATATGGAGACCCCTTTTAGGGACTTAAGCCCTGAGCAACAGGGGCTGATTTTAGAAGGTACCGGAAGTGAAACGGTCACGTTTAGGTATCTTAATGATCGCGGCGATATTATTAACAAAGCACACCCCTTTGAAGGTGTTCTTAACAACCTACAAAGACGCTACAAAGAGACTGAATCAGATACCGTTCGAGAGGATTTAGCTAAGTACCTCAATATGCAGCCTTGCTCATCTTGTGGTGGTAGCCGACTTCGTAGAGATGCACGCCATGTATTTATAGACGAGCATACCCTTCCTCAGATCGTGACTCGCCCTATTGGAGATAGCCTAGATTATTTTAATCAACTTGAATTAACAGGTAAGCAAGGCGAAATTGCAGACAAAATTCTTAAGGAGATCCGAGAGCGTCTCAGCTTTTTAGTTAATGTAGGACTCGAATACCTTTCATTAGACCGAAATGCAGATACGTTGTCTGGGGGTGAAGCGCAACGTATTCGCCTTGCAAGTCAAATTGGCGCCGGTCTTGTTGGCGTTATGTACATTCTTGACGAACCCTCAATAGGTCTACATCAACGGGATAATGAGCGCCTTTTAAAAACTCTGGTTCATCTTCGAGATCTGGGCAATACAGTGATTGTGGTAGAACATGATGAAGACGCAATTAGGTTAGCTGACTATGTTATCGACATCGGTCCTGGAGCGGGTGTACACGGTGGCGAAGTGATTGCTCAGGGCACTCCGGACGAAGTGATGAACAACCCGGCCTCGATTACAGGCCAGTACCTTACGGGCGTGAAAGAGATCGCTATTCCGACAAAAAGGCATCAAGCTGATTCAAGTAAACAGCTGTGCCTTAATGGAGCGAGCGGAAACAACCTCAATGACGTCGACCTTAAAATACCTGTTGGTCTGCTAACCTGCGTGACAGGGGTCTCAGGCTCGGGGAAATCCACACTAATTAACGGTACTCTTTACCCTATTGCAGCAACAGAGTTAAACAACGCCACGACGCTAGATGCAGCACCACACAAATCGGTAGAAGGTATTAAGCATTTCGATAAAGTAATCGATATTGACCAAAGCCCTATCGGACGCACACCTAGATCTAATCCCGCTACTTACACAGGCATTTTCACACCGGTACGTGAACTGTTTGCAGGAACACAAGAAGCCCGTTCTCGCGGATACAAGCCCGGAAGGTTCAGCTTTAACGTCAAAGGCGGTCGCTGTGAGGCGTGCCAAGGGGATGGCGTGATCAAAGTGGAGATGCACTTCCTGCCTGATATATATGTGCCTTGTGATGTCTGTAAAGGGAAGCGTTATAACCGTGAAACTCTGGAGATAAAGTATAAGGGCAAGAACATCCATGAAGTACTGGATCAAACAGTAGAGGATGCCCGCGTTTTCTTTGATGCAATCCCTGCGCTAGCAAGAAGATTACAAACACTGATGGATGTAGGCTTATCCTATATACGTCTCGGACAAGCGGCAACAACCTTATCCGGCGGTGAAGCCCAGCGAGTGAAGTTAGCCAAAGAACTATCCAAGCGCGATACAGGTAAAACCCTATACATCTTAGATGAGCCAACCACCGGCCTGCATTTCTATGATATTCAGCAATTACTCAATGTCCTATACCGTCTACGAGACCATGGAAATACCATTGTAGTGATTGAGCATAATCTGGATGTTATCAAGACTGCAGACTGGATAGTCGACCTTGGGCCTGAAGGCGGCGTTAAAGGCGGAATGATAATCGCAGAAGGGACCCCAGAAGAAATCGCATTAAACCCAGCATCTCATACAGGAAGATTTTTGAAACCTATGTTAGACCCGCGATAGCGGATTATCAGGGACTAAAAGCAGGTAAACTAAAAGCAGAAGAACTAAAGCTTTAAGTTTAATGACTCCACTTAATGCCAGTTTTAACAACTTTCGGTGGAGTTCCTGCAATAATAGTGGATCGCTGACCAAACGAGCGCGTAAGCGTAGTATTTGCAGCAATAATACAACCATCTGCTATGGTTGAATTTTTAAGCACAAAGCACCTTGCGCCAAGCCAAACATTACTCCCAATCATTACCTTAATATCCTTATTAATCTGATTATCGTCAGCATCAAAAATTTGATGCTGATCTGTATCCATGACAATAGACTCCCATGCGAACATACAGTTGTCCCCGATTATCATCTCCTTTTCACAGATAATTGTATTATCACCCGTAGTAATCAAATTCTCCCCAAGTGAAAGTTTACCCGTAACAATTAACCGAGAGCCTTTACCGATTTTAACCTTTCCCTCTATGTTTACCTCACCATCAATGTGCAAGATAGAACGATGATATCGATAATCGATCATATCTGCTCCCGTAAAACCTATTCGTACGATTCCAGTCTTAACCTTGCTGAGATTAACTTTACCCCGCAGAGAGACAAGCTTGGTTTTATTAGAAACAATGATAGGAAGCTTAACTGCTTGACCTAAAGGCAACAGACGTAGATTTACATAAATGCTTTTAGGTAGCGCAAGAACATATCGAAGCAATTTAACAATTTTGTCAGTATTCATAGATCATCAGTAATGTTATTTACGGGTAGGAGCGTGTAATGCATTTATTACACAATCTGTAAAATTGAGCAATGAATAGGTAAGAAGATCAGCCATTGCAGTAATTCTTATAATTGTGAACAGTGAAATTTAGGCAATAAAAAACCCGGCACTAGGCCGGGTTTTTTAAGATCAAGAAACCTTAATCTTATGCTTCGTCAGCAGCTTCAGCAGCTGGACGATCAACTAGCTCAACATAAGCCATAGGCGCATTATCACCAGGGCGGAAACCGCACTTTAGAATGCGAACATAACCACCAGGACGAGCGTTATAACGCGGACCTAGTTCGTTGAACAGTTTACCAACAGCTACTTTGCTGCCAGTGCGTGCGAATGCCAAACGGCGGTTCGCTACAGTGTCGTTTTTAGCCAAAGTAATCAGTGGCTCAGCATAGCCGCGCAGTTCTTTTGCTTTAGGCAGAGTTGTACGAATCAACTCATGCTCAAACAAAGAAACTGACATGTTTTTAAACATGGCTTTGCGGTGCGCACTGGTACGGCTTAATTTACGACCAGATTTACGATGACGCATGATAAATACCTACCAAACTAGTCAGTTTAATCGCTGAATCAGGAAGCGACTTTATCGTCATTCTTAAGGCTAGCCGGTGGCCAGTTCTCAAGACGCATACCCAGAGACAAGCCCTTCGATGCTAAAACGTCTTTAATTTCTGTCAGCGACTTCTTACCTAAATTCGGAGTCTTCAACAGCTCAACTTCTGTACGCTGAATCAGATCACCAATATAGTAGATCTGTTCTGCTTTCAGACAGTTGGCGGAACGTACAGTCAACTCCAGATCATCTACTGGACGAAGAAGAATCGGATCAATTTCCGGCTCTTCTGGAACGTCTTTAGCTTGATCAGCACCGTCTTCCAGGTCAACAAATACAATGAGTTGTTGCTGTAAGATAGTCGCTGCACGACGGATAGCTTCTTCTGGATCGATCGTACCGTTAGATTCGATATCGATAACCAGTTTATCTAAGTCCGTACGTTGCTCAACACGCGCGCTTTCTACAACGTAGGAAACACGGCGCACTGGGCTGAATGTAGCGTCTAACTGTAGACGACCGATTGCACGAGTCTCTTCTTCATCAGAAACACGCAAGTCAGCTGGAACGTAGCCACGGCCACGACCAATTGTCAGTTGCATGTTAAGACTCGCACCTTCATTTAGGTGAGCAATCACGTGGTCCGGATTAGCAATTTCAACATCCTGATTCAGTTGAATATCACCAGCAGTCACAGGACCCGCTTCAGATTTGCTCAGAGTCAAGGTCACTTCGTCGTTGTTATGCAACAACACAGAGACCCCTTTAAGGTTCAGGAGGATTTCAATCACATCTTCCTGAACACCTTCAATTGTGCTGTACTCATGCAAAACGCCATCAATCTCAACTTCTGTTACGGCACAACCCGGCATAGAAGATAAAAGAATTCGACGTAATGCACTGCCCAGCGTATGGCCAAATCCACGCTCAAGTGGCTCAAGAGTCACCTTAGCACGCGTTTTGCTGATTTCTTGTACGTCAATATGACGTGGACTTAGAAACTCATTTACCGAACGCTGCATATTTCCACCAAATTAAAGTTAAAATTACTTCGAGTACAGCTCAACAATCAGCTGCTCGTTGATATCAGCAGATAGATCAGAACGCTCCGGAGTAGACTTGTAAGTCCCTTCCAGTTTAGCAGCGTCAACTTCTACCCACTCAATAGCTGTACGCTGTCCAGCAATCTCTAGTGCATTTTTAATACGCAACTGAGCCTTTGCCTTTTCACGAACGGCTACTACATCGCCTGCTTTAACCTGGTATGAAGCAATGTTCACAACCTGGCCGTTAACAGTGATCGAGCGGTGAGAAACGATCTGACGAGATTCAGCGCGAGTAGCACCAAAACCCATACGATATACAACGTTGTCCAAACGGCCTTCCAACAGCTGCAACAAGTTTTCACCTGTAGCACCGTTGCGACGAGCCGCTTCTTTATAATAACTACGGAACTGTCGTTCCAGTACGCCGTACATACGACGAACTTTCTGTTTTTCACGTAACTGCAGGCCGTAGTCGGATAAACGACCACGACGAGCGCCGTGAACACCAGGGACAGTCTCAGCTTTACACTTGCTGTCCAGTGCACGAACACCGCTCTTTAAGAAAAGGTCTGTGCCTTCTCTACGAGACAGTTTGCACTTAGGTCCAAGATAACGAGCCATAATACCGTCTCCAGGTTAAACGCGACGTTTCTTCGGAGGACGACAACCATTGTGTGGAATTGGCGTCACATCCGTAATATTTGCGATTTTATAACCGCATGAATTCAGTGCACGCACTGCAGATTCACGTCCAGGTCCAGGACCCTTCACAAATACGTCGAGGTTTTTCAGGCCATACTCAAGTGCAGCCTGTCCAGCGCGCTCAGCAGCAACCTGAGCAGCGAATGGGGTACTCTTACGAGAACCGCGGAAGCCGGAGCCACCTGCAGTTGCCCAAGAAAGAGCATTACCCTGGCGATCAGTAATAGTAATGATCGTGTTGTTAAAAGAAGCATGAATATGGGCGAACCCATCCGCAATCTGCTTCTTCACTTTTTTGCGTGTGCGATTACCTGGCTTTGCCATATTGGGAATTCCTATCGCTTACCACTTATTTACGGATCGGCTTACGCGGGCCTTTTCGAGTACGCGCGTTAGTCTTACTACGCTGACCGCGAACCGGAAGGTTACGACGGTGGCGAATCCCACGGAAACAACCAAGATCCATCAATCGCTTGATGCTCATGGATACTTCACGACGAAGATCGCCTTCAACAGTCAACTTAGCAACTTCTCCACGAATGACGTCCAATTGTTCATCGGACAAATCAGAAATCTTAGAAGTCGGTGTAACACCGGAAGCTTCTAAAATACTGGTGGCAGTCGTGCGGCCAATACCGTAAATGTAAGTCAGAGAAATTACCGCATGCTTATTGTCAGGAATGTTGACGCCAGCTATACGGGCCATTCTATTACTCCGTTAAAAAAAGGCGTATGTATTTATTTACATACACCAGTAAAATATATGTTCTGTACGCAGAAGGCGCGCAATATTACACACTGATTAATAATAAATCAAGTATAAAACGCCTTCTACGCCTAAATCAGCGGTTAAAAATTAACCCTGACGCTGTTTGTGACGCGGCTCTACTTTACAGATCACGCGAACTGAACCGTTACGACGAACGATTTTGCAGTTACGACAGATCTTCTTAACAGATGCACGTACTTTCATGATCTACTCCAGTTGTGGCACTTAGCGCAATTAACGTGCGCTGCCACCTTTGAGATTAGATTTCTTCATCAGGGATTCGTACTGATGAGACATCAGATGAGATTGAACCTGCGCCATAAAATCCATCACGACAACTACGACGATCAAGAGCGAGGTACCACCGAAATAAAACGGCACATTAGCAGCTACTACAAGGAACTGAGGCATCAGAGATACAGCAGTAATGTATAGAGCGCCAAACAATGTCAATCTTCCCAGCACAGTATCTATATACCGCGCTGACTGGTCACCTGGACGAATTCCCGGAATAAAAGCACCTGATTTCTTCAGGTTATCTGCTACGTCCTTAGGATTGAATACAATCGCTGTATAGAAATAGCAGAAAAATATAATTGCAACCGAGAACAGCAAAATATAAAGCGGCTGACCTGGGCCAAGCGCTAAAGCAACATTTTGCAGCCAATCCATGCCTTCTGTTTGACCAAACCATTGGCCCATAGACGCAGGGAAAAGCAATATGCTCGAGGCAAAAATCGGCGGAATCACACCAGCCATATTAACCTTAAGAGGCAAATGACTAGACTGAGCCGCAAATACACGGTTACCTTGCTGTCGTTTCGCATAGTTAATGGTAATACGGCGTTGACCGCGCTCCATAAACACAACGAAACCGACCGTAGCAACCGCCATAAAAGCGATAGCAAGCAGCGCAAGGATGTTTAAATCACCTTGACGCGCTGCTTCAAAGGCCTGACCGATTGCACTAGGCAAACCAGCCACAATACCAGCAAAGATCAGAATAGAGATACCGTTACCGATACCGCGCTCTGTTACCTGCTCACCTAGCCACATCAAGAAGACAGCACCTGCCACAAGCGTAACAACAGCAACAAAATAGAAGCTAATATCTGCCGTGAAGGAGATTCCCTGATTGGCAAGCCCTACGGCCATACCGAATGCTTGAACGGTTGCAAGTATCACAGTTCCGTAGCGGGTATACTGGTTAATCTTACGACGCCCAGCCTCTCCGTCTTTCTTCAACTGAGCAAGAGTTGGGCTTACCACCGTCATCAACTGCATAATAATAGATGCAGAGATATACGGCATAATACCTAACGCCAAGATACTCATTCTCTCCAATGCACCACCGGAGAACATGTTAAAGAGACTCAGGATAGTGCCCTGATTCTGATCAAATAATGCGGCTAGACGATCAGGGTTGATACCAGGTACCGGAATATGAGCTCCGATACGGTATACAATGATCGCAATCAAAACGAATAGTAGACGAGACTTAAGCTCACCTAGTCCATTTTGTGCTCCAGCCGGTATTGGTCCTTTTTTAGCCATTTACGCCTCGACTTTACCGCCAGCAGCTTCGATAGCAGCCTGTGCACCTTTAGTCACTTTAAGACCTTTAACGGTGACAGCCTTAGTGATCTCACCAGACAGAATCACTTTGGCAGTTTTAATTTCCTGCTTGATGATATCTGCAGCTTTCAAAGCTTCAAGATCAATTACTTCTGACTCGATTTTCGCAAGTTCACCAAGACGAATCTCAGTAACATAACGAGCAATACGAGAAGTAAAACCAAACTTAGGCAGACGACGCTGCAAAGGCATCTGACCGCCTTCAAAACCTGGTTTTACTGATCCGCCAGAGCGGGATTTCTGACCTTTGTGACCGCGGCCACAAGTCTTACCCAGGCCAGAACCGATACCACGACCAACACGCTTAGGTGCTTTACGTGAACCGTCTGCTGGGCTTAGAGTGTTCAGACGCATGTTGTGAACTCCCTTATTAGTCTTCTACACGAACCATGTAGTTAACTTTGTTTATCATGCCACGGACAGATGGAGTATCTTCTACTTCAACTGTGTGTCCAATACGGCGTAGACCAAGACCCTTAACGCACAATTTGTGGTTAGGAAGAGTACCGATAGGGCTACGTACCAATGTTACTTTTACAGTGTTAGCCATTTTCGATTACCCCAGAATGTCTTCTACGGACTTGCCACGCTTAGCTGCAACATCATCCGGAGATTTCATTGCAGATAGACCTTTAACAGTCGCACGAACAACGTTCACTGGATTAGTAGAGCCATAGCACTTAGCTAGTACGTTATGGACACCTGCCAATTCAAGAACTGCACGCATCGCACCACCGGCGATTACACCAGTACCCTGTGAAGCAGGCTGCATGTAAACTTTAGAAGCACCGTGACGTGCTTTGATTGGGTACTGCAACGTATCGCCGTTCAGTTCAACTGAAACCATGTTACGACGAGCTTGTTCCATTGCTTTTTGAATAGCAGCAGGAACTTCACGAGCTTTACCACGACCGAATCCTACACGACCTTTACCATCTCCAACTACTGTAAGAGCGGTAAAGCCGAAGATACGACCACCTTTAACTACTTTAGCGACGCGGTTAACCTGAACCAGCTTTTCCTGCAGATCGCCGTCTTTCTGATCATGATTTGACATATTCGATCCCTTTAGAATTCCAGGCCGCCTTCGCGGGCTGCATCAGCCAAAGCTTTAACACGACCGTGATACTGGTAACCAGAACGGTCGAATGCTACTTCAGATACACCAGCTTCTTTAGCACGCTGTGCAATCAAAGTACCAACCTTTTCAGCAGCAGATACGTTACCGCCTGTTGACTCGCGTAGATCTTTTTCTACAGTTGATGCAGCCGCTAGGACCTGTCCACCATCTGCAGAGATAACCTGAGCGTAGATATGACGCGGTGTGCGTGTAACGCACAGACGTGTTGCACCTAACTCACGCATTTTGCAACGGGAGCGGCGAGCACGACGAATACGAGATTGTTTCTTAGTGTTCATAACCCTGCCCTATTTACTTTTTCTTCGCTTCTTTACGGCGAACATACTCATCAGCATAACGAACACCCTTACCTTTATAAGGCTCTGGTGGACGGAACGCGCGAATTTCAGCTGCTACCTGTCCTAGAGTTTGCTTGTCAGCACCTGACAAGATAACTGTAGTTACGTTAGGAGTCTCAGCAGAAATACCTTCTGGTAGTTCGTAATCGATTGGGTGTGAGAAACCAAGACTTAGGTTAAGCACTTTGCCTTTAGCAGCAGCACGATAACCAACACCTTGTAGCTCAAGAGTTTTCTTGAAGCCTTCGGACACGCCAATAACCATGTTATTAACAAGTGAGCGAGTAGTACCAGACAGAGCAAGAGACAGCTTAGAGTTTTCTAGGGGAGCAAACTTCACACCGTCTTCTTCAAGAACAACGGATACTGAAGAATGTGCGTCCATAGAAAGCTGGCCATTCTTACCTTTAACATTAACGGACTGACCGTCAATCTTAACTTCAACACCTGCAGGTACAACTACGGGGCTTTTCGCAATACGTGACATTGAAATACCTCTTAGAATACCGTGCAGATTACTTCGCCACCAACACCAGCACTACGTGCTGCGCGGTCAGCCATTACACCTTTGCTTGTAGAGATAATCGCTACGCCAAGGCCATTTGATACTTGTGGCAACTCGTTTGCGTTCTTGTAGATACGCAAACCTGGACGACTAACGCGTTTTATCTCTTCAATAACCGGCTTTCCTTCAAAGTATTTTAGCTCGATGTTCAGAACTGGTTTTACATCGCCTTCAACTGAGTATTCAGTGATGTAACCTTCGTCCTTAAGAACTTCAGCAATTGATACTTTTACTTTGGAAGACGGCATGGATACGGCCTGCTTTTCAGCCATATGACCATTACGAATACGAGTAAACATATCCGCTAGAGTATCTTGCATGCTCATGCATTTACTTCCTCATTGTGCAGCACAATGCGGTACCCCAAAAGGGCCAGACCATCGTGCTTACCATTTTACTAACTGGATATTACCAGCTAGCCTTTTTCAGACCCGGAACATCACCGCGCATTGCTGCTTCACGTAACTTGTTACGGCTAAGACCGAACTTACGGTAAACACCGTGTGGACGACCTGTAACCTGACAACGATTACGCTGACGAGACTTGCTGGAATCGCGTGGTAGCTTCTGAAGAGCCATCGCCGCATCCCAGATCTCATCTTCAGATGAGTTAGGGCTACTAATAATTGCTTTTAGTTCAGCACGCTTTACAGCGAACTTAGCAACTAACTTTGCACGTTTATCTTCGCGTGCCTTCATAGATTCTTTAGCCATGATGTTTGCCTATCACTTACGGAATGGGAAGTTAAGGGCAGTCAACAGAGCGCGACCCTCATCATTATTCTGAGCAGTCGTCGTGATAGTAATATCCATACCACGCATTTTATCTACCTTATCGAATTCGATTTCAGGGAAGATAATCTGCTCTTTAACACCCATGCTGTAGTTGCCACGACCATCAAATGATTTTGGGTTCAGGCCACGGAAGTCACGAACACGTGGGATAGAAATATCTACCAAACGATCAAGGAATTCCCACATACGCTCACCGCGTAGAGTAACCTTACAGCCAATCGGCCAACCTTCACGAACTTTGAAGCCCGCGATAGATTTACGTGCCAGACAAACAACAGGTTTCTGACCTGCAATTGCAGTCATATCTGCAACAGCATTTTCTAGCTGTTTCTTGTCGCCAAGAGCTTCACCAACACCCATATTAAGAGTGATTTTAGTCAAACGTGGAACAGCCATAACGTTAGGGCAGTTCAGCTCATCTTTAAGCTGCTGCTTAACGGAATCGTTATAAAGCGCTTTTAATCTAGACATGATATCAGCTCCCCTTATCCGCCAATGATTTCGCCGGTAGACTTGAAGATGCGAGATTTAGTGCCGTCTTCAAGAATTTTGAAGCCTACACGATCGCCCTTACCAGTCTGCGGGTTGAAGATAGCTACATTAGAAACAGCAATAGCCGCTTCTTTTTCAACGATGCCACCGGCCTTGCCCAACATTGGGTTTGGCTTAGTGTGCTTCTTCACCATGTTGATACCAGAAACGATCAAACGATCGTCCAGAACACGCATGACACTGCCACGCTTGCCCTTATCTTTTCCTGCGATGACAATTACTTCATCGTCACGTTTAATTTTGCGCATAATTTACCTATATCGCTTCCTGCTACCCTCTCATGCTCAAAAACGCCAACACTTTACAGTGTTAGCGTTTTTACATAAACCGAACATAAATGTTCGATCTTTATAGCACTTCAGGCGCCAGGGAAATGATTTTCATGAACTTCTCACTGCGAAGTTCACGCGTCACTGGGCCAAAGATACGAGTACCGATAGGCGCGTCGCTTGCGTTCAATAAAACCGCTGAGTTTGTGTCAAAGCGGATTACTGAGCCATCAGAACGACGAACACCTTTACGGGTACGTACCACTACGGCGTTAAGTACTTGGCCTTTCTTCACCTTACCGCGAGGAATCGCTTCTTTAACAGTGACTTTAATAATGTCACCTACAGAAGCGTAGCGGCGGTGTGAACCACCAAGGACCTTAATACACTGTACTCGCTTAGCACCGCTGTTATCAGCGACATCAAGCATAGATTCAGTTTGAATCATGGTCTACTCCATAAACATTTAGAGGGCCGCCCGATAATCGGACGGACCGGCTAATGGAGCAAAGGCGCAATAGTTTACACCTTTGCTGCACGCTCTTCAATACGAACAAGCGCCCAAGATTTATTCTTGGACAGAGGACGAGTTTCAGCGATGGTAACTAGGTCACCTTGCTGGCACTCATTTTTCTCATCGTGAGCATGCAGTTTAGAAGAGCGCTTCATGAATTTTCCGTAGATCGGATGCTTCTCTTTACGCTCAACTAGAACTGTGATGGTTTTATCCATCTTGTCGCTTACAACGCGACCAGTAACAGTTCGAGTACGTTTTTCGGCGCTCATACTTAGTTACCTGCCTTTTCGTTGAGTATTGTCTTCACACGAGCAATGTCACGACGAACCTGACCTAACAGGTGGTTCTGTGCTAGCTGACCAGTAGTCTTCTGCATGCGCAGATTAAACTGCTCTTTTAGAAGACCCAATAGCTCCTGCTGAAGCTCATCAACGGACTTTTCACGTAGTTCAATTGCTTTCATTACATCACCGTCCGCTTAACAATGGTTGTAGCAACAGGCAATTTAGCAGCAGCAAGCGTGAATGCTTCAGAAGCTAGCTCTTCAGGTACACCGCTCATTTCGAACAGAACCTTACCAGGCTTAATCTGAGCAACCCAATACTCAACTGCACCCTTACCTTTACCCATACGTACTTCAAGCGGTTTCTTAGAGATTGGCTTATCTGGGAAAACACGAATCCAGATTTTACCACCACGCTTAACGTGACGTGTCATGGTACGACGCGCTGCTTCGATCTGACGTGCAGTGATACGACCACGACCGGTCGCTTTCAGTGCAAATTCACCAAAACTTACAGTGCTACCGCGTTGTGCTAGGCCGCGGTTGCGACCTTTCATCATTTTGCGGAACTTAAGACGTTTAGGTTGTAGCATCGGCGTCTACCTCACTTACCTTTCTTCTTAGGCGCATTTTTCTCAGCACGCACCTGTTCGATGCCACCAAGAACTTCACCCTTGAAGATCCAGACTTTAACGCCGATCACACCGTATGTAGTGTGCGCTTCGTAAGTTGCGTAATCGATATCAGCACGTAATGTGTGCAATGGCACACGGCCTTCACGATACCACTCACTACGAGCAATCTCGGCACCACCTAGACGACCACCCAGCTGAATCTTGATACCCTTGGCACCAAGACGCATTGCGTTTTGTACTGCGCGCTTCATAGCACGACGGAACATAACACGACGCTCTAGCTGACTAGCAACACCTTGGGCTACCAAGCGTGCGTCTAGCTCTGGCTTACGAATTTCTTCAATGTTGATGTGAACTGGAACACCCATCATCTCTGATACAGTGTTACGTAGTTTCTCAACATCTTCGCCTTTTTTACCAATCACGATGCCTGGACGGGCAGTGTGGATGGTAATTTTAGCATTCTGTGCAGGACGCTCGATCTCGATGCGGCTAACAGATGCTTTTACAAGCTGCTTGTCTAGGTACTCACGTACTTCTAGATCATTTAGCAACTTGCTTGCGTACTCGGACTTGTCTGCATACCACACAGAAGTGTGATCTTTAACAATACCGAGACGAATACCGGTCGGATGTACTTTCTGACCCATAACGAACTCTCCTAGCTGTCAGCTTAGTCGGCCACTTTTACAGTGATGTGGCAGGAGCGCTTCAAAATTCTATCAGCACGACCTTTCGCACGCGGCTTAATACGCTTCATCGTCATTGCTTCATCAACAAAAACCGTAGAAACGTGTAGCTCATCAATATCTGCACCATCGTTATGCTCTGCGTTAGCAATAGCTGACTCTAATACTTTCTTGACAAGATCCGCACCTTTTTTTGGACTAAACGCCAGGATGTTCAGAGCTTCACCGACAGATTTACCACGGATCTGGTCACAAACCAGTCTCGCTTTCTGTGCAGAGATGCGGGCGCCCATGTGCTTAGCGGCAACTTCCATCATCTAACTCCTTATCGCTTGGCTTTTTTGTCTACTACGTGTCCACGGTATGTACGTGTCACGGCAAACTCGCCCAATTTATGACCAACCATGTCTTCGGTAACAAATACCGGAACATGCTGACGGCCGTTGTGTACTGCAATTGTAAGACCTACGAAATTCGGAAAAATCGTAGAACGACGTGACCAAGTTTTAATCGGACGACGCTCGTTGCTGTCAATCGCAGCTTCTACCTTTTTCAACAAGTGAAGGTCGATAAATGGACCTTTCTTAAGTGAACGTGGCACAGCTGTATCCTCTTACTTAGCGTTACGACGGCGTACAATTAACTTATCAGTACGCTTGTTCTTACGAGTTTTATAACCCTTAGTCGGAAGACCCCATGGAGAAACCGGATGACGGCCACCAGAAGTACGACCTTCACCACCACCATGTGGGTGATCAACTGGGTTCATCGCAACACCACGTACAGTAGGTCGAACACCACGCCAGCGCGTAGCACCAGCTTTACCCAGCTGACGCAAGGAGTGTTCACTGTTGCTCACTTCACCCAGAGTAGCGCGACATTCAACAAGAACTTTACGCATCTCGCCTGAACGCAGACGTAGAGTTGCGTAAGCACCTTCACGTGCTACCAACTGTGCAGATGTACCCGCAGAACGAGCAATCTGAGCACCTTTACCAGGCTTCAACTCAACGCAATGGATTACAGAACCCACTGGTACGTTGCGAATCGGCATAGTATTACCAGGCTTAATTTCTACTGAGTCACCAGAAATAATCTGTGTGCCCGCAGAAACGCCTTTAGGTGCGATGATGTAACGACGCTCACCGTCTGCATATACAACAAGTGCGATATGCGCGGAACGGTTAGGATCATATTCCAAGCGTTCAACTGTCGCTGGAATACCGTCTTTGTTACGACGGAAATCTATTACACGGTACTGCTGCTTGTGCCCACCGCCAACATGACGAGTAGTGATGCGACCATGATGGTTACGACCACCACTTTTGCTCTTCTTCTCAACAAGAGGCGCGTAAGGCTTGCCCTTGTGTAGCTCAGAGTTAGTCACTGTCACTACATGACGGCGTCCAGCAGAGGTCGGCTTAGTTTTAGTCACTGCCATTGTATAAACCCTCTATTACTCGCCACCCAAGAAATCAATCTCAGAGCCATCAGCCAGTGCAACATATGCTTTACGCACATCGCTACGCTTGCCTAGACCACGCTGTGTACGCTTGGTCTTGCCCTTAGCATTAAGAACGTTCACGCCTTTAACTTTGACGTTAAACAATTCTTCAACTGCTGTCTTGATTTCCGGTTTAGTAGCGTCTTTTGCTACACGAAAAACAACCTGCTGAGAACCATCAGCTACGATAGTAGCTTTCTCGGAGATGTGCGGACCCAGCAGCACTTGATAAATGCGTTCCTGTTTCATGCCAACTTCTCCTCGATTTTCTTCAGAGCAGCAACAGTAACTAGAACCTTATCGAAGCCAACCAGTGAAACTGGATCAACTCCTGCAGCATCACGTACGTCCACATGTGGAACGTTGCGTGCAGCAAGGAACAAGTTCTGCTCTACTTCTTCAGTAACCAGCAGCGCGTTAGTCAGCTCAAGCTCATTCAGCTTAGCTACAAACTGTTTTGTTTTTGGAGATTCCATAGCGAAATCTTCAACTACAACCAGGCGATCCTGACGAACCAACTCAGAGAAGATGCAACGCAAAGCTGCGCGGTACATTTTCTTGTTAACTTTCTGAGAATGGTCGCGAGGCTGTGCAGCAAAAGTAACACCACCGGCACGCCATATTGGAGAACGACTTGTTCCCGCACGCGCACGGCCAGTACCTTTCTGACGCCATGGTTTAGCACCTCCACCAGAAACCGCAGAACGGTTTTTCTGTGCTTTAGTACCTTGACGACCGCCAGCCATATAAGCAGTAACTACTTGATGGACTAGCGTTTCGTTGAATTCTTTACCAAAAGCAAGTTCGGAAACTTCCACCGAACCTTTAGCTCCAGCTAAATTCAGATTCATTTCAAACCCCCTAGGCGCCAGCTTTAACAGCTAGTTTAACGATTACGTCACCGCCAGTTGCGCCTGGAACAGCACCCTTGATCAATAACAGGTTACGTTCAGCATCAACACGCACGACTTCAAGAGTTTGAACAGTTACCTGAACATTACCCATCTGCCCTGCCATCTTTTTGCCTTTCCAAACACGACCAGGAGTTTGACATTGACCGATTGAACCCGGAGCACGATGAGAAAGAGAGTTACCATGAGTCGCATCTTGCATAGCAAAGTTCCAGCGCTTAACACCGCCCTGAAAGCCTTTACCTTTAGATTGACCAGTTACATCTACTTTCTGACCAGCTTCGAAGCGCGCAACAGTCAGCTCATCACCAACGTTGACTTCGTCGCCACCCGACAGGCGGAACTCCCATAAACCGCGACCAGCTTCTACACCAGCTTTTGCGAAGTTACCAGCTTCTGGCTTAGAAAGGGTATTAGCCTTTTTAGAACCAGTAGTAACCTGCACTGCTGCATAGCCGTCAGTTTCTTCTGTTTTAACAGAAGTAACGCGGTTCGGTTCCACTTCGATGACGGTGACTGGCACGGATACGCCGTCTTCAGTGAAGACGCGAGTCATACCCGCTTTACGTCCGATTAAACCTACAGACATTTTTTAAAACCTCTTGCCAGTTGTGTACGGGGCTGTTACCCACTACGGCTGCCCTTCCCAGAGCATTCCACACTAAATAAGCGCTTCATTAATTAATATTAATTCTGCGCAGTTGCCTTTAGCCAAGGCTGATCTGCACTTCAACACCCGCAGCTAGATCTAGTTTCATTAGAGCATCAACTGTTTTTTCAGTTGGCTCAACGATGTCTAGAACACGCTTATGAGTACGGATTTCATACTGATCACGTGCATCTTTATTCACGTGAGGAGAAACCAGAACTGTAAAACGTTCTTTGCGAGTAGGAAGTGGGATCGGACCACGTACTTGAGCGCCAGTTCTCTTTGCAGTATCTACGATTTCCTGCGCAGAAGAGTCGATCAAGCGATGATCAAAGGCTTTCAGACGAATACGAATTTTCTGATTCTGCATTTCGATCACACATTTCCAAAAAATTTTATTAACGGCACAATGCCGACCTCCCCCTACATTAAGGGGGACGCAAATTCTACTGGCACACAACCCTCAGGTCAACACCAGATTGACAATTTTGCTCAATTATCAGTCAACACCCTGCCAACCAAACTCTAAAAACTAAAAAGCCCTCACACAGGAGGGCTTTTTATTATTGCTGAGTATTACTCAACAATTTTAGATACAACGCCAGCACCTACTGTACGACCGCCTTCACGGATCGCAAAACGTAGGCCTTCTTCCATTGCAACTGGG